>CAYRUF010000015.1:0-81197 GCA_964427375.1 uncultured Desulfatibacillum sp.
GGCGCGACAGCCCATGGGCTTTCAAGCCCTTCAGCGACAACCTCCACGCGAAAGGCAACAGTTAGATTGCGAGGCGCCGCCGTCCAACCCTTTAAAGCGACCGGGATACGATTATATTCTGGTCGAACCCCTTGGTCGGCTGAAAATACCAGAAAATGGACACCGTGACGCAAATAGGATTGGGGGCCGCTGTCGGCGAGGCCGTGCTGGGGAGGCAGGTCGGCCGTCGCGCTTTGCTGTGGGGCGGAATCTGCGGCCTGCTCCCCGACCTAGACATACTGGTGCCGCTGGGAGATGCCGTTAGAAACTTCACCTACCACCGCGGCCCCAGCCATTCGCTGTTCGTCCTGGCCGCTTTCACCCCCCTGATGGTCCACTGGATTTTGAAGGTCCACCCCCAAACCGTCCTTCACCGGACGCGTTGGCTTTGGCTCGTCTTCCTTGCCCTTACCACGCACGTGCTCCTGGATTGTCTGACGGTTTACGGCACGCAGATCTTCTGGCCCTTACCTACGCCGCCGGTAATGTGGTCGACGCTGTTCATCATTGACCCGGCCTACTCGCTGCCCTTGCTGGCCGGCGTGCTGGCCGCTGCCATCATGACTCGCCAGACAACCCGCGGGCACAGGGTGAATGCCGCCTGCCTTGCGGTCAGCACCCTGTATCTTTTCTGGAGCATCGGAGCCAAAATCCATGTCGAGAGCGTTGCGCGTGCATCCCTGGAGCGCCAGGGCATCGGCCACAGCGCGCTTCTTACCACCCCGACGGCGTTCAACACGCTCCTCTGGCGGGTGCTGGCGATGGACGGCGAGGGGTATGCGGAGGGCTACTATTCGCTTCTGGACGGAAAGCGGGACATCCGAATGACGCACTATCCCGCCAACCGCAGGCTGCTGGAAGGATTGGATGGCCACTGGCCGGTTCAACGTCTGCGATGGTTCACGCATGGATTTTACGCAGTGCAGCAGATCGGGGACGGGATCGTCATGACCGATCTTCGTATGGGCATGGAGCCGGATTATACCTTCCGCTTTCGGGTGGCCGCAGTGGGAAACCCGCATCTCGTGCCAGAGCAAGGCCGCCGTGTTAAGGAGCGCCGCAACACCGAGGCTCTGGCCTGGATCTGGCGGCGGATTTGGACGGATTCGACGGGAGCTTCTTCTTTGGGTCGATTTTCCGGCAAGGGCTGACAGGAGCGCCCAACCTTGGACAAATTCAGGGAATTCGAGTGATAGAAGGCGTGCCCTTTACCGAAACCTGGACAGGATGGCAGGGACACCGCGGCTGGCTGGATGAATGGAACTGGGGCGGTGCACTGATGCACGGCCCCAGCCGGATGAAATCCAAAGAATTCGATTGGGTGCAATGAGCCGACGCTCTTCAAAGCGGCGGCGGAACGGTCTGCAAATCACGCGGCGCGATCGAGCGCGCCAACTGGTAGGCCGCGTAGGCATCCACGAGACCGGTTCCGGTAGCGCCGTCGTGGCCTTCGCCCGCGGGCTGCCCGTGAGCGCTCTGCCCGGATTTCACATCCCGGGCCGACGCGCGCAGAATGGCTTTGACCAGGGCCGGGGATAACCCCGGTTGGACCTGCTTGAGCAGGGCGCACACCCCCGCCACCTGCGGCGAGGCGGCGCTCGTGCCGCTGATGACCGACCAACCGTCGGCGGCTGCCGTTTCGTCGCCGTTGGGATGGCTCCCGCCCGCCAGCCCCGTATCGATCGCGCATCCGGGCTCGACCGGCAGCATGATGTAGATCGCGCGGGGCTGCATCCCCACCAGGCCGCATACGTCCGGCACATGCCGCCCCGGATAAATCTGGCTGTCGAAGCTGCTGGCGTAGTCGGACGCTTCCATGTCAAAGTCATCGCCGACCAGCGCCGCATGGACGTAGACGCCGCCGACGGCGATCACCTCGGGCATCTGCGCGGGAAATCCGTAATGGCCGTTTCCCGCCGAAAAGCACACGACGATGCCACGGTCGCGCACCGCTTCGATGACCGCCGCCTCCAGCGGCTTGAGCGAATTCGGCAGAACGCTGCCGGGAATGCTGTACCCCCAGCTGTTGGTCATGACCGCCGGGAAAAGATCGGATGCGGTCTTGAACGCCAGCGTGGGGTTGAGGCCCATTTTCACGCCGATGAAATCAATGTCCGGCGCATTGGCAAAGATGTTGGCCGCCTCGGCGGTACCGTGGCCGTATTCGTCCCGTTCGACCCGAATGGCATCCGGCGACAAGGTGGCCTGGTAGTTGTAACCGTGCCACGCGTAAAACGGGTGCTTGTAAAACCCCGTATCGGGCATGGCGACCAGGACACCTTTGCCGGTCACGTTGTGCTGGTGCACGGATGGGGAGCGGCAGATCATCGCCACTTCGTTCGGTACGTTCAAATGATGATAGGTCACCCGCGGCGGCAGGGGTGAAGCGAAGAACGTCGGGGGCAGCTGCGGGTACGCCCGGTCGACCAGACCTTGCAGTTCCTTGGGCATCCGGAAAGGCGTGTCGGGCAGATGCGACCAGTACGCCCATTCGCCCAGCTCCGGGTGGGCCTGGCTCAGAAGCTGGCGGCGCTCTGCCACCTTGGTGCTGAACACCTTCTCCCACAGCGGGCGCGGCCCTTCTGCGCTGATCGAAAAGGTGCCGACGTGACGAACCTTGAATCCCATCTTCTGAAGCCAGGTGGCCGCCAGCTTGCCCTGGCCGCTGGCGGGCTTGTAGAGGTCGATGGAGTCTGCCGTCAGGGGGGCCTCGGACGCAAACAACGAATAACCCGCTTTGGCCGGCTGCAGCGCGGCCTCGAAAACAACGTTGCCGGCATGCGGGCGCGGGCTTTTCTTTCTCTTGGCCATAACATCCTCCTTTCTGGAGACACGGTGGGAGCGGTTATGCAGAACCGTCGAACCATTCGGGCGGCTCCACAATGGCAATCGACTGGATCAGTCCCTGAAACCGAGCTGGAATGGCCACGGGATCATGATCGGGCCGAGGGTAAACGGATTCAGCCCCGGTCTCGGCCGAGGTTCGTTTCCGTCCTGAATGAAAGCGCATGGAAAACGTCGACTCCCAGAGGCGCTGTGCCCCCTGCACGCTGATCGTGGGGCCGATGTGCAGGACGCGGAAGCCGATCTGCTGAAGCGTTTTCGCCGCCCGCGCCGCTTGGTTGGCGCAGGGTTCGATTTCGCCGGATATCACGGGGACGGGCATCTTGGACTCCTTCCTCCCGATGGTCAGATGCAGTCCGGGAACATCCATGGGCCGAGCTTCCGGGGTCACGGCAGGCGCGCCTCGGTGAACTGTTTCAGGACCATGAGAAAAGCGAGCCCGGCGAGCGACAAGCCAAAAAACACGACAAAGCCCTGGGAATAGCCGGCAGCGCCGTTCATCCGCACGAACAGCCCCATGATCGGCGGCAGGGCGAACCCGCCGAAGGCGCCCAGCCCTCCGATGATCCCGGCGGCGCCGCCGACCGCCTTGGGCGTGAACCGCGGAACGAGCTTGAAAACGGCGGCGTTCGCGACCCCCATCCCCACCGCCAGGAGCATCTGGCCGATAAAGGCCGCGGCCATTGAATCCCCGCCGGCGAAGATCACCAACGCTCCCGCTGCAACCAGCCCAAAGGACAGCTGGGCGACCAGCAGGCCTCCGAGCTTATCGGAGGCGATCCCGCCGAGCACCCGCAGGATGCTGGTCGAAAGCGAGAAGGCGGCGGTCAAAAGCCCGGCCTGGACGAGGCCGATCTTGAAAAAGTCGGTCCAAAAAGTCGGCAACCACACCGTGAGGGCGATAAAACCGCCGAAGGTGATGAAATAGAGAAAGGTCAGCACCCAGGTCCGCCAGTCCGCGCCGGCCTTGCGGATGGAATCCATGGCCTTGCCCGTCGGGACCAGCTCTTCCCCGCAGGCCAGGAGCAGGGCATCGGGATCGATGTCCATGCCCATTTCCTTGTACTGGAAATACGGCGCGTCCTTCATGCGCGCGAAAACCAGGCCGGTCATCACCAGCAGAGCGGCCAGCCAAAGCACATAGGAGCCGGTGAACCCGAGGCTCACCACGAGAAACGGCAGCAGCAGGGCAAACATCCCCGGCGCCAGATTTCCCAGGCCGCCGTAGACGGCGAGCGCCGTGCCCTGCTTGCGCTGGGGGTACCAGTAGGAGACGGCCGGCACCCCCACCGAGAACACCGCGATGCCGCAGCCGCACAGAATGCCGAAGACGAGAAAAAGGGGATAATGGGACGCCTGCGGCGTGCCGACGATGCTGAACATGGCCGTGATCCCGGCCACCCCCGCGGCGGCGAGCAGGAGCAGGATCAGGATGGGCTTCTTGCCCCCCATGCGGTCGACCAGGGCGCCGAACGGAATGCGCAGGAGCGAGCCGGTCAGCGCCGGCGAGGCCGCCAGAATGCCCATGAGAAAGGGCCCCACGTCCATGGCCTGCTTCAGTTTGGGCACGATCGGGCCGAAAGCGGAGACACCCGAGAACCCGGCGAAAAAGGCCAGCGTCGTCCAAGCGAGGGCCGCGCGCGGGCTCGAGGCCGCGTAACACACATTCTGGTCTTCAGCCATTTGCTATTTCCTCAGCATATGGGATTCAGGGTTCGGGGTTCAGAAAAAAGGTTTTGGAGTTCAACGGTTCACGGCTCCTCGGTTAAAGTTGTTTTACCGCTTTTTAACCGTGAACCGTGAACCCGGAACCGTGAACCAGCGACCTTGTCCGACCCTGAACCCCGAACCCTGCCCCCTTTGTTAGGCCGTCACCTTTCGGCGGAACAGCAGGGGCCGTCGAAAAATGTAAAACAGCGGCACGCTCCAAATGTGGACCAGGCGCGTGAACGGCGAGAAGGCCAGCAGGGCGAAGGCAGCCAGGATGTGCAGCTTGTACTGGAACGGCACCTCGGCCATCAGGCCCGGGTCGGGCTGGAACGTGAGGATTCCCCGGATCCAGGGCGCGATCGTGTCGAGGACATGGAAGCCGCCGAAGAAGACATCGTAGGTCCCGATGCCGGATACGAAGGCCAGCCCGAAGAGAACCGCAAAATCGGTGGCGGTCGTCATCAGCCGGATGCGCCGGATGAAGAGCCGGCGGGCCAGCAGGATCAATACGCCGAAAAAAGCGCAGAAGCCCACCAATCTGCCGCCGTGATGCGCGAGCGCCGTGTGGGCGGCCGTGTCGATCCCGACCATGTCGAACACGGTCTGGGGGATCAGCAGACCGGTGGCGTGGCCCGCCAGTGTTCCCAGGATCCCGAAATGGAACAGATAGGATCCGAAAAACAAGGTCTTTTTTTCGATGAGCTCGCTCCCGTGGGAATTCCAGGCGTAGCGGTCGGTGATGTAGCGATAGGCATGGCCGACGACGAAAACGGCCAGACAAAAATAGGGAAAGGCCACAAACGCCAGCAGATCGATCGTTTGCATATTATTCTCCTCAAACGCCGGCCGGCAACGCCCCGGGAACGGCCGCCAGGACCAGTTCCAGGGGAGCAGCATACATTGAGCCGCTGTCCTTCACGCGCTGCGCAACGGCCGGCACGGCCGCAAGACAGCGCCGAATCAACTCATGGTTCTCGCCCCCGGCGGTTACCGCGAGAAATTCAAGCACCAGGGGCAGAAAGTCGGGCAGGTCGTTCACCGCCGGCGCGAATCCGGCCCGCCGGTAGACCTCAATCAACTCCGCCAGCGCTCGGCCGCGGTCCTCGCGTTCGCCCATGAGATGGTAGGTGAGGTTCAGGCTGGCGGAGGGGTTCAGGTCGAAGACGGCGGTATAATGCTCCTGGAGTTTCAGCAGCGGTTGCGCGCTCAGCAGCTTCAGGAAGTCAATCAAGCGATCCCGCATGCGAGGGTCGCTCAAGCGCTCCGCCGCGGCCTCCATTTCCGGCAGGGTCCCGCGCGCCTCGGCCTCGGGGTACGCCAGGCACAGGCTCAACAGCTTCAGCAGAGCTTTCCGGTCGTCCGTCATCGCGGGTACCCGCAGCTTCCTTGGTCGATGAAGGGTGATGTTTCGTCTCTGCGACCGGCCGTGGGCAGCACGAACCGCTCACTGAGGTGGGCGATCGCCAATAAACGGTAGATGTCCTCCGCCGCCTGCTTGCCCAGACCGACGGCGTCGAGCACGGATGGGTCCGCCGATGGCCCCACCCGCACCGAGCGCATGTAGGCCCGCAGCGCCGCCAAACGTTTGAGCGCCAGCCGCACCGGCTGCTCGTCGCCGGCCGTGAGCAGGTTCGCGAGATACCTCACCGGAATGCGCAGGGCGTCGATGCCGTCGAGCGGCCCCGCCGCATCGATCGCGCCGTTCGCAGGGCTCAGGGGCGGCACGTACCAGACCATGGGCAGGGTCCGGAACTCCGGGTGCAGCGGCAGCGCCAGCCGCCATTCCTTGATCAGCCGATAGACGGGCGAGCGCCGCGCCGCCGCGAGATAGTTGTCGGGGATGCCCTGGCGTTCGGCCTCGACGATGACGTTGGGGTCGCGGGGATTGAGCATGAGGTCGAGATGCTCAGGGTAAATGGACATGGGGTCGGTCGCGGCGGCGGCCTCCGCGATGCGGTCGGCATCGTAGAGCAGGACGCCGATGTAGCGGATGCGGCCCACGCAGCTGTGGGCGCAGAGCGTCGGCAGGCCGGCCTCCGTGCGCGGGTAGCAGAACAGGCACTTCTCCGCCCGCCCGGTCTTCCAGTTGAAATAGGTCTTCTTGTAGGGGCATCCGGACACGCAGAAGCGCCAGCCCCGGCAGCGCTCCTGGTCCACGAGCACGATGCCGTCTTCGTCGCGCTTGTAGAGCGCGCCGGAGGGGCAGGAGGCGACGCAGGCCGGGTTGAGGCAGTGCTCGCAGAGCCGCGGCAGGTAGAGAAAAAACACCTTCTGGAACTGCAGATAGATGGAGTGGTCGAGCCCCTTGAAATTCACGTCGCCGGAGCCCGTCGCGCTGACGCCGGCGAGATCGTCCTCCCAGTTCGGCCCCCAGTTGATCTCCATGCTGGCGTCGTTCAGCTGCGAGCGCGGCCGCAGCGAGGGCTGATGCGCCTTCTGCGGCCCGTGGACCAGCTTCTCGTAGTCGTAGGTCCAGGGCTCGTAGTAGTCGTCGATGGTCGGCAGGTCGGGGTTGTGAAAGATGCCGGCCAGCCGGCGGGCCTTGTTGCCGGCCCGGAGCGCCGGCTGCCGCCCCTTCAGCACCCAGCCGCCCTTGTGGAGGTCCTGGTTCTCCCATTTCTTGGGATAGCCGATTCCCGGCTTGGTCTCCACGTTGTTGAACCACATGTACTCGGCGCCCTTGCGGTTGGTCCAGACGTTCTTGCACGGGATGCTGCAGGTGTGGCAGCCGATGCACTTGTCCAGGTTCAGCACCATCGCGAACTGGGCCTTAATCTTCATACCACTCCACCTCCCCGGCCTTGCGCACCACGATCACCTCGTCGCGCTGGGAGCCGACGGGGCCGTAGTAGTTGAAGCCGTAGCTGAGCTGGGCGTAGCCGCCGATCATGTGCGTGGGCTTGACCATGATGCGGGTTACGCTGTTGTGGGTGCCGCCGCGCCGGCCGGACAACGGCGCGCCCGGGGTGTTGATGAGCCGCTCCTGGGCGTGGTACATGAAGGCCTTGCCCGGCGGGATGCGGTGGCTGACCACGGCCTTGGCCATCACCACCCCGTTGACGTTGAAGCACTCCAGCCAGTCGCCGTCCGCGGCCTCGATCGAGGCGGCGTCCTCGTTGTTGATCCAGATGGCCTCTCCGCCCCGGAAGAGCGTCAGCATGGTGAGGGTGTCGGAGTAGGTGCTGTGGATCGACCACTTGGAGTGGGGGGTGAGATAGTTCAGCACCAGTTCCCTGCGCGCGTCGCGTTGGACATCGGTCGAGCCGAGGGCGGTCATGTCCACCGGCGGCCGGAACACCGGCAGCCCCTCGCCGAAGTGGCGCATCCAGGGATGGTCGAGGTAGAAGTGGGCTCGCCCGGTCAGCGTCCGGAACGGCACTTTATCCTCGATGTTGATCACGAAGGGCGAGTAGCGCCGCTGCTCGGACTCGATGCCGCTCCACACCGGGCTGGTGATGATCTTGCGAGGCTGGGCGCACAGGTCTTCGAAGCTGTACTTCTCGCTCTTGCGGGCCACGCTCAAATGGGTGAGCGACAACCCGGTGCGCTGCTCGAGCGGCCCCCAGGACTTCATGGCGGTCGCGCCGTTGGTTTCGGGCGCCAGCATGAGGATCGTCTCGGCCACCTGCCGGCCGGTCTCGAGCAGCGGCATGCCCCGGCTCACCCCGGGCGCGGTCACCGTGCCGAGCTTCTCCTTGAGCTCGGCGTATTCCTCCTCGGCGGTCCACATGAGACCCTTGGAGCCCACCCCCGGCTTGGCAGCCAGGGGGCCGAGCGCCGTCATCATACGGTAGGCGTTGGCGTAGTCCCGAGAAACAACCGCCAGGTTGGGCATGGTCCGGCCCGGCACCGGCTCGCACTCGCCCCGGCGCCAGTCCTTCACCTCGGCCTGGGCGATCTCGCCCGGGCTGTCGTGCAGCAGCGGGGTCGCCACTAGGTCGCGCGCCTCCGGGAGGTGGACGGCGGCCAGTTCGGAAAACTTCGCGGCGATGGTCTTGAACTGGTCCCAGTTCGTGCGCGCCTCCCAGGGCGGGTCCACGGCCGGGTTGAACGGGTGGATGAACGGGTGCATGTCGGTCGTGTTGAGATCGTGCATCTCGTACCAGCCGGCGGCCGGCAGGGCCACGTCGGCGTACATGGCGCTCGTGGACATGCGCAGCTCCAGGGTCACGAGCAGGTCGAGCTTGCCCACCGGGGCAGGATCGCGCCAGGCGACCTCCTGCGGCCGCAGGGGGCTCTCGGTGTTCAGGACCGCGCTGTCCACCCCCAGCAGGTGCTTCAGGAAATATTCGTGGCCCTTGGAGCTTGCGCCGAGCAGGTTCGCGCGCCAGAGGAAGAGCACGCGCGGGAAGTTCGCCGGGTGGTCGGGGTCCTCGACGGCGAATCGCACCTCGCCCTTCTTCAGCCGAGACGTCACATGGGCGATGATCTCCGCATCCGAGCCTGCGCCGGCCGCGACCGCCTCGCGCACGAGGTCGATCGGGTTGCGGTCGAACTGCGGAAAGGACGGCAGCCACCCCAGCCGGGCGGCGACGGCGTTGCAGTCCGCCGGGTGCCGCGGCACCCGCGACCTTTCCAGCGGCGACGCCAGCGCCTGCAGGTCCAGGTTGTCATAGCGCCACTGGTCGGTCGCGAAATACCAGAGCGAGGTCCCGTTCTGCTGGCGCGGCGGCCGGCGCCAGTCGAGCGCGAAGGCCACCTGGGACCAGGCCGACTGGGGCCGGACTTTTTCCTGGCCCACGTAGTGCGCCCAGCCGCCGCCGTTCACCCCCTGGCAGCCGCAGAGCGTGGTGAGGTTGAGGACGGCGCGGTAGATCATGTCGCTGTGGAACCAGTGGTTGGTGCCGGCGCCGAGGAAGATCATGGACTTGCCCCGGGTCTTTTCGGCATTCTCCGCGAACTCCCGCGCCACGCGGATCATGTCCAGAGCCGGCACCCCGGTGATGGCCTCCTGCCAGGCCGGCGTGAAGGCCTGCGGATCGTCGTAGCCCGAAGGGTAGTCCTCCGGGTGCGCATCCGCTTCCTTCCGCCGCACGCCGAGGTGCGCTGCCAGAAGGTCGAAGACCGTCGTAACGGTGACGGCGCCGGAGGGCGTTTGGACCACCCGCACCGGGACCACGCCGGCGCGGGTGCCGGCGCCGCCGGCCTCGAAAAGCGGCGAGTGCACCCGCACCCAGCGCTCAGCGGAGGATGCGAAGCTCAGGACGGGGTCGATGGCTGTATCCGTGGCCGAGTCCTTCAGGTTCAGGTTCCAGCGCCCCTCCCCGCTCCAGCGGAAGCCGATGCTGCCGTTCGGCACCACGAATCGTCCGGAGGCGGCATCAAACAATACGGTCTTCCATTCGGCGTTCGGCGCCGCCTGGCCCAGGTCCGAAGCCAGCAGGAACCGGCCGGCCTTGAAATCGCCCTCGTGCGCCTCCAGCACGACCGCGAACGGCAGATCGGTGTAGGCCTTGGCGTAGGCGGTGAAATAGTCGCTCGGCCGGTCGATGTAGAATTCCCGGAGGATGACGTGGCTCATGGCCATGGCCAGGGCCGCGTCCGTGCCGGCCTTGGCCGGAAGCCAGGTGTCCGCGAACTTGACGTATTCGGCGTAGTCCGGGGCCACGGCCGCCACGCGCGCGCCGCGGTAGCGCGCCTCGGTGAAGAAGTGCGCGTCCGGCGTGCGCGTCATGGGCAGATTGGTGCCCCAGACGATCATGTAGGAGGACTCGAACCAGTCGGCGCTTTCGGGCACGTCGGTCTGCTCGCCCCACATCTGGGGCGAGGCCGGCGGCAGGTCGCAGTACCAGTCGTAGAAGCTCGCCAGCACCCCGCCGATCAGCGACAGGAAGCGCGCGCCCGAGGCGTAGCAGACCATGGACATGGCCGGAATCGGCGTGAACCCGAAGATGCGGTCGGGGCCGTGGGACTGGATGGTATGGATGAGGGAGGCGGCGACCAGGGTCGCGGCTTCGTCCCAGGAGACGCGCACGAAACCGCCTTTGCCGCGGGCCGCCTGGTAGCTCTTGCGCTTGGCCTCGTCCGCGACGATGCTGCGCCAGGCGGCCACCGGGTCCGGCTGCGCGGCCAGGGCCTCGCGCCAGAGCGCCAGCAGGGCCGAGCGCATCAGCGGGTGCTTCAAGCGCACCGGGCTGTAGGTGTACCAGGAGTAGGTCGCGCCGCGCGGGCAGCCGCGGGGTTCGTGGTTGGGGAAGCCGGCCCCGCAGCCGGGGTAGTCCGTGCGCTGGGTCTCCCAGACGATCACGCCGTTCTTGACGTAGACGTCCCAGGAGCAGGAGCCGGTGCAGTTGACCCCGTGGGTGGAGCGGACCTTCTTGTCGTACTGCCAGCGGCGGCGGTAGAAGTCCTCCCATTCGCGCTGGCCGCAGCGGACCTGGCCCCAGTCGCCGGACACCGCCTCCTCCCGGCAGCCTTCTTGGCCGCCCAGGGGGCGAAGGAACCTCAGTTTGGAGAGAAAACCGTCGGTAGGCAAGGGCACCTCCGTCGCATGAGCCACGTGTTGAAATCGTGTTGGGAGAGCCTGGGGAAATGGATGACGCAACGCCGAGACGATATTATCATACTCCCTCTGGTTGCGACAATGACTTGACTTAAGTCAAAACCGAAACGGAACGCCTTTCAGGCTGGCTGGGTTATCGTTCATGACCGTCTCCTTCTTGCGGATGGTGTTGAAGCCGGTTGCTCTACCGTCGCCGGCGGCTGCTTATTTCAAGTAGGCGCTCTCCAGGGGCATAACGCTCCCGCATCCGCCTGGAAATTTCCCGGATCCGCTCGAAGGCCTTTTCGACCGCTTGGTCCCTCATTCGACCCTTTCGAACATGTCCTTGCCCGCGCTGCAATCCGGGCATACCCAGTCCTCGGGCAGGTCCTCGAACGCCGTTCCGGGGGCGATGCCGTTTTCGGGATCGCCTTTCTCCGGATCGTACACGTAGTCGCAGGGGACACAACGCCACTTTTGCATCGGCACAGCTCCTTTCCATTAAGGGTTTCTTAATCGTCAGGACATTCCCTAAAAAATCCCTCCTATCCTCCCTTTGCCAAAGGGAGGGATCACCCCTCTTTGACAAAGAGGGGCCAGGGGAGATTTTACCAACGATGTCAATTCAATTTCGAGATGATGGATAGCGCCACCGAATTGGGCCGGTGGCGCTTGGTTCACTTCACTTGCCGGCCATCATGGCGGCGATATCATCCTTGACGGTCCCGATGGGTTTGATGTCGAACTTTTCGACTAGCACCCTGGCCACGTTGGGCGAGAGGAATCCCGGCAGGGTCGGCCCGAGCCGCATGCCCTTGACGCCCAGAAACAAGAGCGCCAGCAGCACCGCCACCGCCTTCTGTTCGTACCAGGCGATGTCAAAGGACACCGGCAGCTCGTTGATGTCCTTCAGGCCGAAGACCTCCTTCAGCTTGAGGGCGATGACCGCCAGGGAGTAGGAGTCGTTGCACTGGCCGGCGTCGAGCACCCGCGGGATGCCCCCGATGTCGCCCAGGGCCAGCTTGTTGTAGCGGTATTTCGCGCAGCCGGCCGTGAGGATCACCGTGTCCTTGGGCAGGTTCTCGGCCACCTCCGTGAAATAGGCCCTCGTTTTCTGGCGGCCGTCGCAGCCGGCCATGACCACGAAGCGCTGGATGGCGCCGGACTTCACGGCCGCCACCACCTTGTCGGCCAGGGCCAGCACCTGATGGTGCGCGAACCCGCCCACGATCGTGCCGGTCTCGATCTCGATCGGCGGCGGACAGCCCTTGGCTTTGGCGATGAGGGCCGAGAAATCCTTGGAGCCGCCGGCCGGCCGGTCGGCGATGTGGGCGGCGCCCGGGTAGCCCACGATCCCGGTGGTGAAGAGCCGGTCCAGGTAAGTGTTCTCCTTCTTCAGGGGCACGAGACAGTTGGTCGTCAGCAGGATCGGTCCGTTGAAGGATTCGAACTCCTTGTTCTGGTGCCACCAGGAGCCGCCGTAGTTGCCGGCGAAATGGGAATATTTCTTGAAAGCCGGGTAGTAGTTGGCCGGCAGCATCTCGCCGTGGGTGTACACATCGACACCGGTCCCCTCGGTCTGTTGGAGCAGCTCCGCCATGTCCTTGAGGTCGTGGCCGCTGATCAGGATCCCGGGGTTCTTGCGCACGCCGATGTTGACCTGGGAGATCTCCGGGTGGCCGTAGGTGGAGGTGTTGGCCTGGTCGAGCAGGGCCATGGTCGCGACGGCGGTCTCCCCGGCCTTCATGACCAGCGCGACCATCTCGTCCGTCGAAAGCGCCTTCGTGGTCGAGGCCAGGGCCTCCATCATGAAATCGTTGATCTCCGCCTTCCGGAACCCCAGGACGGCGGCGTGCTCGGCGTAGGCGGCGATGCCTTTCAAGCCGATGGTCAACAGCTGGCGCAGCGAGCGTACATCCTCGTTGGCGTCCGCCAGCACGCCCACGGTCTTGGCCTTTGCGGCGAACGCGGACGGATCGCCCTCCCACGTGGCGGCCTCGGGCAGCGGCCCGTCGTAGGGACGCCCCGTTTTTTCTTTGTAGGCCGAAAGAAATTTGGTCTTGATCTGAGCCCGGCGGCGGAGTCCTTCCTGGATCATGCCGGTGAAGCGCGCGTCGTCCCAATTGGCGTTGGTGATCGTGGTGAACAGCGCCTGTTCGATGAATCCGTCATGGGACCGGTCCGCCGCGCCCAGTTCCTTCAACTTTTCGCCGTAAACCGAAATCCCCTTCAGCACAAAAATCAACAGATCTTGAAGATTGGCGGTTTCCTCCGGTTTGCCGCAGACGCCCTTGACGGTGCATCCGGTGTTCTTGGCGGTCTCCTGGCATTGAAAACAAAACATGATGGGCCTCCTTTCGTTCGGTGGGTGATTAGGTTATGTTATTACATGGCAGCTCGTCACCAGGCGCCTATCGTGCCGGAAACGGCCGCCCTAGTGCGCCTGCTCCGCGATCGCCGACCGGATGCGATCCAGCAGCTGTTCGATGTCCAGATCGTACTCCCGGGCCACATCCGCCAGGGTGTGAAAAGCCTCCATGGGGCAGCCGACGCACAGCAGCCGCAGCTGCATGAAAACGGGCAGGGCCTGCGGGCAGCGGTCCAGCACTTCTTTGACGGTGAGTCGTGCTGAAATTTCTTGCGGGTCGATGGCCATCGGTGTTCATGCTATCCAAGGGTTCATAACGGGACTCACTATAATCCTATCGCCGCAGCCTGTCTTTGCGCTGGCGCAACCGATAGATTTTTTTTGGAAATGCCTTGCGGCCGGGAATCGATTGAGAAGATGCCGGTTTATGGGTCGGCCGCGTTCAGCGGCCCTCCGCCAACGTCACCAGAGCGTGGGGGTCGGTAATGAGGACTCTCTTCCGCCCGGATCGGATCCAGCCCTTTTTCCCCCAGGAGCTGAGGGTGCGGCTGACGGTGTAGAGCGTCGTGCCGGAATAGTCGGCGATGCTTTGACGGCTGAGGGGGAGGTCGATCAGGACCCCGTCCGCACGGCGAGAACCGGCGCGCTGCATCAATCGCAGCAGGCAGCGGGCGATGCGCTGTTCGACGCCCTCGCTGCACACTTCCAGGTAGCGCTGCTGGAGCTCGTCGAGGCGCTCGAGTACGACGCCGAGCATGTTGACGGCGATTTCGGGATGCGCGTGCAGCAGCCGCAGAAACGTCGGCTTGTCCCAGCCGGTGACCTCGGTCTCTTCGACGGTCTCGGCCGTTACCGGATAGACTCTGCCTTTCAGCACGGCGAGCGCCGCGGCCATTTCCCCAACGCCGATGTAGCGGATGATGGCCTCTTTGCCGGCCTCGTTCAATTCGGCGAGCTTCAAGCGTCCCCTCTGTACGAGATAGCATTTTTCGGCCGGGTCTCCCTGACGGAACAAGGTGGATTTCGCCGGGAGCCTGACCGGCTGCCCGCTGCGTCCCAGCCGGGCGAACTGCTCGCTCGTCAGTCCGCTGAACACGTTTGCCGTCGCGATGGGGGCGCCGTCGATGAACTGCTCCTTCCTCGGACCGCGGAAATGCATGCCACCTGTCCGATCTACGCGTTTTAAAATCAACCGCAGCAACCTGCACAAACTGGCCAAAAGACTGGGAATCAAAGATTAGCCGCGGCTTATCGAGTCATGTAGGACAGCACCCCGTTCATGAGGCGGTTGATGCCGCGATAGGCATCCGCGGGAACCGACCGAAGGGCCTGCTCGGTTTGAATGTACTCGCCGGCGACCAGCTCGTCGCGGCAGTGTTGGATGAGCTGGTCCGCGGTCTCGGGCGTGGTCTCCAAGTGGAACTGCAGGCCGATCACGCGCTTCCCGATTTGAAACGCCTGGTTTTCACAGCCGGCGCTTTTGGCGAGGTGAACCGCCCCGGGCGGCAGATCGAAGGTTTCGCCGTGCCAGTGAAAAACGGTCGCCTGCGGCGGAAAGCGGAAGGCATCCGCACCCGTGGACACCGCCTGCACCGGGAACCAGCCGATTTCCTTGTGCGCACTGGCGAACACACGGGCGCCCAGTGCGCTGGCGATCATCTGGGCGCCCAGGCACACGCCCAGCACGCCACAGCCGCAGGCGACGGCTTCCCTGACGAACGCCTTCTCCTCTTTCAGCCAGGGATGTTCGCGCTCATCGTTCACGCTCATCGGGCCGCCCATCGCGATCACGAGGTCGATCGACCGAGGGTCTGGAAGTACTGGAGACTGATAGAAGCGGGTGGTGTGAACGGCGGCCCCCCGTTCGGACAGCCAGGCTTCGATGCTCCCGAGCCCTTCAAAGGGTACATGCTGAAGAACCTGGACCTGCATTTTTCGATTCTTTCCTTGTTTCGCGGATGAACCCTATTTGGGATAGGGAATGATCTCGACCAGATCCCCCTCGATCTGGTACTCGTTCGAGACGTCGATGATAATCTCCGGGCCGATTCTTTCGTTATCGAGATTGAATTGGGAATAGGCGGTCGCTCGAACCAAATCGTTGACTTTGCAGATCACGAAATATTGCTTTTGGAAGCCGGCGAATGCGCGTGGTTCGTCCGGTGGGTTGTTGATGATGGACTCGATGCTTTCGGGGGGGCAATTGAGATGAAAATGGGCCTTCTTTCTCCCCTGCCAGTCCGACAACTGCAGCTGCGAGAAGAGATGAATGGTTAATTTTCCCTCCTCATTGGTGATGTCATCCAGCTGGCCGATGAAGAAAACGTTCCGGTCGTCCTTCAACAGATAATCCTGGATCACGAAGGTAAAGATTTTTTTCCCCTGCAACTCTTCCGGCGGGAACGGTTTATAGTCATACTTGGCTTTCAGCAAATTCATGGTCTGATCGATTTCATCGGACTTGACGCTCTTTTCGCTTTCCAGCTTTTTCAGCATGTCCTTCACTTCCTCGACGCTGACCATCTTGCCGGTCGACGATTTCACCATGTCTCGATATCGTTCGGCGACTTTTTCTTCTCGATTTGGATCGCACCCGGCAAAAAAAATGCTGAAGCAATAAGCCCAAAAAATGATCAAGAGTCGATTCCGCAGCATGGCGAGGTGTCCTTTGGTCGGGAACCCGTGTTGAACATTCCCGGCGGCCCTTTTCTTACCTCATCTCGTGAAAGGTTTCAACATTTGGAAAAATCATCTTGAAACCGGTGCCAATCGGGAATAGGCTGCCTGGTCGGGGCGGATGGGACCCGGCCCCTAGCGCTGGACGCTGAAACCCTTCAACCCAGGAGGAGGCCTATGAACGTCTTCGATCTGCGAAAATGGACGGTGAGTGTTCTCGTAGCGTCGGCGATGAGCGTCGCTGGCGCCGCCTACGCCCAAAAGGTGGCCGACTTCACGGCGGAACAGGTGACATTGGATGCCGCCGGCAAACCCCTCCGTCAGAGCAAGGTCTATTTCTCCGGCGGCAAGATGAGAATGGACGACGTCATGCCCCAGTCCGGGGTCAACCTGATCATGATATACCGGAGCGACCTGAAGAAGAACTTCATGCTCAACACCGAGAAGAAGACCTACTGGGAAAGGGAGATGGATGAAAATGAGCTGAGCGGAGCCATGGCCTCGATGGCCGCCGTCAGGAACCGCAAGGAAAAGCCGCTGGGGGAGGAGACGGTCAACGGCTACCCGTGCATCAAGAAGGAGATCGAGGCGGAAATCGAAGTGATGGGCGTCAGGAACACCTCCCGGTCGGTCGTCTGGCAGTCCCCGAAATTCGATCTTCCGCTGCGAACCCGCACGGACTCAGGATCGGTCACCGAGCTTCGGAATATTCAGGAGCAGAAGCCGGCGGCGGCCCTGTTCGAAGTCCCGTCGGGCTATAGCCAAGTCGCGGGCATGATGGAACTGCTGGGCGATGAACGCGCCAAGGGGCGCCGGCCGGCGGCAGCGGGATCCAAAACCCGGGACGGCGGCGCTGCCTTCCCGCCCCAGCTGCCGCCCGGGTTGAAATTGCCATCGCCGAAGCCTTGAGGGAGGCTCCGCCCGCATCGACCATTTGGGGATGTTTCGTTGCGGCATCTGGTTGCGCCGGCCGGCTGTTTACGGATCGTCCATACCGCGATGAGGAAACGTTAAATGGGAAAATCGGTTGAAAAACTGGATCAGACCTCGCATTTGATTCTGCACCGGACCAGCAGGAACGAAATCCGCGAAGGCATCACCGTCATCGTAAAAGGCGATGGCGTCTGGGTATTCGACCAGGATGGGAAGCGCTACCTGGACTTGGACGCGGGCGTGACCCGGCCGGTTCACGTGGGCCACGGCTCCAAGGAACTGGCCCAGGCGGCCTATGACCAGATGTGCCGCCTGGCCTACTTCACCCCGATGGCCTTCGCCAACCTGCCGGCCATGGAGCTCGCGGAGGCCCTGGCAGGGGTCGCCCCGCCCGGCATCCATCGCTTCACGTTCGAGTGCGGCGGCTCCGAAGCCGTGGAAACGGCCATGAAAATCGCCAAGCACTACCACTATTACCGGGGCGACAAGGGCCGCTTCAAGATCATGTCCCGGCGGGGGGCCTATCACGGCGTCAACGGAATCGGGCTGCGCGCGCTGGGTACGGTCATGCCCATGCGCCAGGTGATGGAGCCGCTCGCTCCCGGCGCCGCCTTCATCGAGTCGCCCTACTGCTACCGGTGCCCCCACCACCTCACCCCGCAGAACTGCGACATGGCCTGCGCCCGGGAACTGGCGCGGATCGTCGAGTTCGAGGGGCCGGAGCAGATTTCGGCCTTTATCGGCGAACCGATTCAGCAGGCCTTCGGTGCGCTGAAGCCGCCTGCCGACTATTGGCCGATCATCCGCGACATCTGCGACCGCTACGGCATCCTGCTCATCATCGACGAAGTCATCTGCGGGTTCGGCCGCACCGGAAAAATGTTCGCCACCGAACACGTCGGCGTCCGGCCGGATCTCGTCACCATGGCCAAGGGCCTCACCAGCGGCTATGTGCCGTTGGGCGCCGTGGGCTGCACCGACGCGGTGATGGAGCCCATCGAGGTCCTCAACCACCTGCACACCTATGGGAACCACCCGGTTCCGTGCGCCGTGGGGGTGAAAAACCTCGAAATCATCCAACGCGACCGCCTGGTCGAGAACAGCGCGGCCATGGGGGGCTATTTCCTGGATGGGCTGAAGAATCTGGAGAGCCGTCCGTCCGTCGGCGAAGTCCGCGGCACCGGCCTCTGGCTGGCGATCGATTTCACCAGCGACAAGAAAACCCGGGCGCCGTATCCGACCGCCAACCTGATGAACCTGCTGAAGCGGGCCAGGCAAAAAGGGGTCATCACCAAGACCATGGGGCTGGCCCTGGAATTCGCACCGCCCTTGACCATTGCTAAGGACGAGATCGACTTTGCCATCCGGGTGATCGAGGAGTGCATCGCCGAGGAAGAAAACGTGCTCGGTCTTTAACGGAGGGCTGCCCCCCGGATGCCGGTGCACCCGTCATCCGGGCTGCGGGATCTCGAGAATCACCTTCCCGATGTTGCGGTTTTCGCGCACGTATTCGTGGGCGGCGCCGGCCTCGGTGATGGGGAAGACCCGATCGATGACGGGGGTCAGGCGGCCGTCTGTCAGCAGAGGCCAGAACCGTTCTTCAAACTGCCGGATGATGCCGATTTTTTCTGGAAGCGGCCGATGCCTCAGCCGTGATCCGATCAGGCGCAGGCTCCGGCCCAGCACCATGCCGAGATCGATCTCCGCCCGGCGTCCGCCCATCACGCCGATGTTCACCAGCCGGCCTCCGGGAGCCAGCGCCTCGATGTTGCGGTGCAGGTAGGCCGCCCCCACGGGATCGAGGATCAAGTCCACCCCTCGGCCGGCGGAGTAGGCCTTGATCTCGACGGCAAAATCCTGATGCCGGTAGTCGATCGCCAGGGCCGCTCCAAACCGGCGGCAGGCCTCCAGTTTTTCCGGCGAGCCGGCCGTCGCAAAAACCACCGCTCCCGCGGCTCGGGCCATTTGGATCGCCGCCGTCCCGACGCCGCTCGCCCCGGCATGGATCAGCACCGATTCCCCGGCCGCCAGCCGCCCCTCGATGAAGAGGTTCAGAAAAGCCGTCAGCCAGGCTTCGGGGACGGCCGCCCCTTGAGCGAACGACCAGTCGTCCGGCAATCGCATGAGAAGCCCGCCGGGGACCGCCGCGCGCTCGGCATACCCCCCGCCCGGCAAAAGGGCCATCACGCGATCGCCCGCTGACCAGCCTTGCACGTCTTCCGACACCGCGCTGACCACCCCGCTGATCTCCAGCCCCAGGATGTCCGAAGCCCCCGGCGGCGGGGGATACTGCCCGCGCGCTTGCATCAGATCCGCTCGGTTCACGGCGGAAGCCCGCACCGCGACCAGCACCTCGTCCGACCCGATCGAGACGTCTCCGACTTCCTGCCAGACCAGCCGCGGCGTCCTATTGCCCGATTTCACGCCAATCGCCTTCATCATCCCTCGCCCGGAAATGGGTTGCCGGTGAACACCGGCCAAGATGGAAACCTCTTGAAGTCAATCTGGATCAGATTTCGCGCCAGGCGCCGGCTGGCTCTGATTGGACGCCCACCGAAGGGGAATCCCGCCGTCGTCGGAACGGCCGGCCCGCAGAACCTGCTCAACCGGTCGGCCCAGCAGGAAGTCCAGCATGGCGGCCTCCAACCGGCCGCGCGAAACCATCAGCCGCCGGATTTCAGCGTCATAGGCGCAGACTTCCGCCAGGTGCCGCCTGGCCTTTTCAGCCTCCGGACCGGTCGTGTCTTTCAACAAATCTTGAATCAGCTCATAACTGCAACGCCGGTCATGGTCCACCACCAGCTCCCACAGCCCCTGGATGCCGGACAGAAGATCGCATCGGGAAAGGCGGCCGCGGGCATACATCTGCTCGATCCGCGACGTGTCCCAGCACTCCAGCTGCCGGCACTCGATGGGCCGGTGCGCGTAAATCCGGCACCGGTTGGATCCGGGATCCCAAAAACGGCAGGCCCAGCGTCCGTTGCGGCCCTTGATCTTGATGATGTCGCTATCGACGCGCACCAGCCCGCCGCGGATCGGGTCCCGAGCGAGCTCCCCCCTGCGGAGGGTATATAGATGCCGGGTATGGATGAACCCCTGCTCCACCAAGTGGCGGTCCTCCACATGCAGCGACGGCCCGCCGCGCCGGCAGCAGGTTCCGCATTTCGAGCAACGCTGGGTGGCAGGGATGGGTTTCATCGGGGGCTTGCGGAAAAGGCGCGGCATCATCGCTGCCTGGAAATCCGCTGTGCATGCTATAGCAAAAGATCATCGCCCTGGCAAACCGGCCGCGGCTGGGCGGGCTTCCGGCCTAACCGTCGATTTGTATTTCAGAATCTTTTGGGTATAATGAGGCCGAAATGAATCGGGGTGTCAAGACGAACTCAAGAAAGGTCAACCCGAAACCATGCGAATTCACGCGGATCAGCTGAAAAGCGGCAGCCTGACCGTCGCTTTTGAAGAACCGGCCGACCGGTTCACCGGTCTGCGGGAGCTCGCCCGCAGCGGCGAGTGCGAGTTCACGAGTCCGATCCGGGCCCGCATACGCGCCACCCGCATCCGCGAACTGGTGGAGGTCGAGGGAGTGGTTGAGACGGACATGCGCTTGGCCTGCGGCCGGTGTCTGGCGCCGTTCATCTACCCGATAGCGGTCGAATTTGCACTCACCTACACCGGAGACCGCCCGGGCGATGCCGAGGGCCTCGAAGCGGAGGACCGCGAGCAGGATGTCGGCGAAGCCGGCCTCATCTATTTCCAAGGGGAGGAAATCGACCTGACCGAGGAGATTCAGGAGCAGGTGATTTTATCCTTCCCGCTGCGGCCCTTGTGCCGTGACACCTGCCGGGGGCTATGCGCACGCTGCGGCGCCGACCTCAATCACGAGCGCTGCCGGTGTCCGGCAACGCCGACCGATAGCCCTTTCGCGGCGCTGGGCCGGCTCAAGCTGGATTGACGGCCGCCGATGTCGACGATTCTTGCGACCCAACCGGACCTCGAAATATTCCATGGGCACTGACGCTTCACCACCGAATCAGACCGGCCCCACGCTGCCGCGCCGCATGGCTGGATTCGCCCTGAAGGTTCTGCGGGATTTCCACGGAAACCAGGGGCTGCTGCTGGCCGGCGCCGTAGCCTATTACACCCTGCTGTCCATCGTACCGCTGTTTGCGATCATCCTGGTGGGCCTGTCGCACTTCGTCAATGAAGACCAGCTGATCCAGACGATTGCCAGAAACCTGGAACTGCTGATCCCCGGATATGCCGAAAGCCTGGCCAACCAGGTGCGGATGTTCCTCGCCCGCCGGCATCTGGTGGGCGTCGTGGGCTTCGTCATCATGCTGTTTTTCAGCTCCATGGCTTTCTCCGTCCTGGAAAGCACCATGGCCGTCATTTTTTCCCACCGCAAGCAGTCGCTGCGGCGCCCGCTGTTCATATCCGCCATCATTCCCTATATGTACATCCTCTTGATCGGCCTGGGCTTTTTCTTGGTGACGATCATCTCGGGTGCGCTGGATGCACTGGACCGGCGATCGGTGCTGATGCTGGGCTATGAACTCAGCCTGGCGGGGTCCTCCAAGGTTCTGCTTTATGTTCTGGGCCAGACCGGAATGGTGCTGATGCTGACCTCCTTGTATATCGTTCTGCCGGTGGGCCATATTTCCTTCCGGCATGCCCTGAGCGGGGCGTTCACCGCCGCCATCCTTTGGGAGATCATCCGCCGCCTTCTCGTCTGGTACTATTCACGCCTGTCGCTGGTCAACATCATCTACGGCTCGATTGCGACCACCGTGGTCGCTCTGCTCAGCATCGAAGTGGGGGTGATCATTCTGCTGCTCGGCGCTCAGGTGATCTCCGAATTCGACCGGAGGCATTACGAACGAACCGGCGCCCAGACCGTGGGCTGATCTTGAACCATTATTTTTCTTGCTTTCCGAGCGGCATCTGGATACTGGATAATGCCGTTAAAATTTCAAGCTGTTATAAGGAAGTTGCCGATGAAACGAAACTTCATTCTCCTCGCGGCCCTGGTGACGATGGCCTGCTCTCACGGACGCACGGCCAGCTTTCCCTCGGCGGCGAACCCGGACACGCTGGGGCAGGTGGTGGTCATCCGGAACGACAACCTTTTCGGATGGGGCCTGTCGGTAAAGGTCACATTTAACGACGTGGTGATTGCCCGCCTGAGGGCCGGAGAGCACGTGACCTTTCCGGCGGCGCCGGGCCTGCACACCGTCGGAGTGGCGGAGCGCGGCATCAGCGTGGCGGTCGAGCGCCACCGCCGTTATTTCTTTCTGATCAGCGCCGATGACTCCCCGGCCGGGTTCGAAATCGAACGCTTGGACCCGGGCCGCGGCGAGGAATGGGTCGCCAAGACCAAACCGGTTTTCTGACGGCGGCCCTGCCGGACGCAGCCCCCGCGGCCGCCGCTTCGCAATAAAAAGCCACCCGCTCGAAGGGTGGCTTTTCCGCGCCGCCATCGAACGCGGGGCGGGCTTATCCCTTGGCTACTTTCTCCCGCAGCATCTTGAGCACTTCTTCCGGCGAATCCTTGGCCAGGATGTCCCGGAACTGATCACGATAGTTCTTCACCAGGCTGATGCCTTCGATGATCACGTCGTAGACCCGCCAGTTTCCCTCCTTCTGAACCAGGCGGTAGTCGAGGGGAATCTTCTTGCCGTCCGCCGTCAGAACGCTGCTGGTGACTTCGGCCTGCCCTTCCCGCAGCATGGATTCCTTTTCGAAGACCACCTTTTCATCCGAATAGGACAGCAGCCGGTCCGCGTAGGTCTTTTCAAGCAGCTCGCTGAAGAGTTTTACGAATTCGCTCTGCTGCGGCGCGTTGAACTTGTTCCACTCGCGGCCCAGGGTGCGCTTGGACAGCTCGGTGTAATCAAAAATCTCATTAACAATGGATCGGATCTTGACGATCTTGGCATCCTTGGCCTGGTCCTTGAACCCGGGGTCGGCCAGCGCTTTGAGGACCTTGTTCACCTGGGCCTCCACCGTTTCCTTGGCGGTCGCCGCCAGGGCCTGCATCGGCAGGAAAAACCATGCTAAAAGCAGAATCGTTGCGATCAAATTGACGCGTTTTAACTCCATGAATCCCTCCTTGTTACGCCTTGCTGCGCCGCTACTTTTTGACGTCGCCGAACGCATATTTGCTTACCAAATCGATGAGGTCGACCGGAGGCGTGGTCTCCGTGATGGTATCTCCGGGCTTCAGCTCGGCGCCGCTGCCGCCGGCATCGACGCTGACATAACTGTCGCCGATCAGCCCTTCGGTCTTGATCGAGGCGATGGCGTCATCATAAACTTTGATTCCCTTGCGGAGCCTGAGCTCCACCACCGCCACCTGCTTGTCCTGGTCCATGGTCATATTCCCCACCCGTCCGACCTCCAGCCCGAGCATGTTGACGACGCTGCCGGACCTCAGCCCCGTAACCCGGGAAAACCGTGCGATCAGCGGGTAGGTGTCATCCTCGAACAGACCGAGGTCCCCGAGTTTGATGGTCATATAGCCGATGCAGGCCAGGCCGGCCAGCACGAAGATGCCGACCACCGATTCCTTTGAATACCTCTGCATGCCGAATCACCTCCGAGTGCCGCATTGAAACGTGGCGATGGGTTGCTTATCGAAACGCGCGAATTCCATGACCGACTCGATTTCCACTTGGGGTTTGCCCTGCGCCATGCCGACCGAGATCCGGAAATCAAAGCATTGATCCGAAGGGATCTCTTTGCGGAACGTCTCCTCCAGCTCGCGCATGCCGTGCTCCTGGAAATCCGTCGTGAACTTATCGAGGATGCGCCGGGCTTCCTCCAAGTCGGAAAACGGCAGGATGGTGGTGAACTCATTGATGGTCTGCCGGGTTGAAAATCCGCCGACGGCGCCGAAGTGCTTGCGGATGTAGTTGCCCAGGGACCGCAGCGTCTGCTGGGCCGCATCATGGCTGACGGTCGCGCTGACGTCTTCCATGTTGTCGAAGCTGAAGATCAGCACGGCATAGGATTCGTCCGCCCCGCGCCGGGCCAGCTCGGTCTGGTAGCGGATCTTGAAGTGCCGGCTGGAATACAGGCCGGTGATGTCCTCCTGCAGGCTTTCCAGGCTTTGCAGGATTTCATGATGAAACGGATGATCGAAGTTTTCCATCGCCTCCGGCGTTCCCTCGAACACGATCTTCTTGTCCCACAGGGCCAGAATGCGGTTGGAGATGAAAAACACGTCCGGGATTTCGTGGCTGATCAGCACCGCGGTGAACCCGACCTTCTTCTTGTATTCGGCGATCATTCCCAGGATCGCGTTCTTGCGGATGGGGTCCTGACCGGTCGTGGGTTCGTCGAACAGCACGATCTGCGGGTCGGTGACCAGCGCCCGGGCCAGGGCGGCGCGCTTCTGCATGCCGCCCGAAATCTCCGAAGGGTATTTGTGCGCCACTTCGGTCAGCTCGGTCTGCTCGATCCGCGCCATGGCCTTGGCCTCGATCTGCCGGCGGCCGAGGCGGGTGGTGTGTTTCAGCGGTAGAGCCACGTTCTCGAAAACGGTCATCGAATCGAAGAGCGCGTTGTTCTGGAACATATAGCTGATCCGGCCGATGTAGGCGTTCCATTCCGCACGGTCCATCCGGTGGATGGGCCTGCCTTGGTATAAAATCTCGCCGGCGTCCGGCCTAAGCAGCCCGATGATGTGCTTCAGCGTGACGCTCTTGCCGGTGCCGCTCAGGCCGATGATCGTGGTCACCTCGCCCTCAAAAATCTTGAAGCTGACGCCCTCCAGGATCGTGCGTTCGCCGAAGCGCTTGATGACGTTGCGGAATTCGATCAGAGGCTGCTGTTCCATGAACTTAATCGGTTTGCCCTTCTTCCCTTAAAGCAGAAACGAGGTGACGACATAGTCCGACACCAGGATCATGACGCAGGAAAGCACCACGGCCGAAGTGGTCGACAGGCTGACGCTCTTGGAACCGTAGCTGTCCCGGCGCAGGTGGGTGAAATAGCCCTGGAAGCAGCAGATGGTGATGACCAGCACGGCGAAGACGATCGACTTGATGAATCCGCCTCTGACGTCCAGCCACTCCACGCTGGCGTCGATCCGATAGGTGTAGGCGCCGGAGTTGGCCCCCATCAGGACGACCCCGCTCAGGTAGCCGCCCAGCATGCCGATCAGGTCGAAAAAGGCCGTCAGGATGGGGAAGCTGATGAGGGCGGCGGCGATGCGCGGACTGATGAGATAGCCGAGCGGGTCGATGCGCATGGTGGTCAGGGCGTCGATCTGCTCGGAGATGCGCTGGATGCCGATTTCGGCGGTCATCGCGGATCCGGCCCGCGCGGTGATCATGATCGCCGTCAATACGGGCCCCAGTTCGCGGATCAGAGACAACGACACCGCCGTTCCCAGGAACCCGACGGCGCCGAACTTGTTCATGACATAATAGAGCTGCAACCCCAGCACCATGCCGGTAAAAAAGCCCACCAGCGCCACAATGCTCGCCGATTTGGCCCCGATGAAGTAGATTTGGTTGATGATCTCGGGAATCTGCTTGTAGTGAAAAATCTGAACGAATGCCCGGCACAAAAAGATGGCCATGGCGCCCAGGGTGTTGTTGAGCCGGATGCCGAAATGGCCGAAGGGGTTCAAGACGGCCGCCAGAATCGGCCCCCTCCCCGCCGGGGATGCCGGAGCCGCCTCGTTTTCGGGTAGCTGGTCGACTGCCATGAAATGAACTCCGTTGGACCGATAAAGGGGCGGGCCGGCGCCGGCGCGTCCAGAAACCCCTCAGATTGCAGGATTGACAACCGCTATCGGGATTCGATAATGCTTGATTAATTTGAAAAAAATAGCACAATGAACCCATAAGTCAACCAAGCTGCCAAGAGACGCAGGGCTGAAGTCCGGCCGGCCCATAGCTGGAGAAACGACATGAAGAACACGATTCGCCCCGTATGTGTCATCGTTCGGGACGGCTGGGGGCGCAACGAAAACTCCCAGGGGAACGCGGTCCTTGCCGCCCACACACCGAATCTGGACCATTATCTGAGCGCCTATCCCTGGACGCTGCTTAAGGCTTCCGGCGAAGCGGTCGGCTTGCCCGAGGGATACCAGGGATCGAGTGAAGTCGGGCATCTGAACATGGGCGCCGGCCGCATCGTTCTGCAGGAGTTGAAGCGCATCGACGACGCCCTGCGCGACGGCTCCTTCTTCGAAAGCCCCAAGTGGAAGTCCCTGGTGGACACCTGGCGCCGGCGGAAAAGCCGGCTCCATCTGCTGGGGCTGCTCCAAGACGAGGGCGTTCACGCGCACCAGGCCCACCTGTTTAAAATCATGGCGCGCGCCCGCGCCGATTACCCCGACGGGGAAATGGTCATCCACCCGTTCCTGGACGGCCGCGACACGCCGCCACGCAGCTCGCTCGAGTACCTGGCGAAACTCGATCAGGTCATCAAAGCCACCGGGAAATGCGCGATCGGGACCGTCATGGGCCGTTACTACGCCATGGATCGATCCCGCGAGTGGGTGTTGACGGACAGGGCTTACCACTGCATCGTCTCCGCCGAAGGCCGCCGCGCGCCGTCGGCCCAGGCCGCCGTCAAGGAGTCTTATAAAAGCGACAAGACCCCCGATCAGGTTGAAATGTTTGACGAGTACATTCCCCCTTACTGCATCGGCGGCTACCGGATGGTGGCGGACGGAGATTGCATGCTGCACACGAACTATCGCCAGGATCGGGCCATTCAGCTGTCCAAGGCCTTCGTCGACCCCAGTTATCCGGGAACCTTAAAACGCAAGCCGAACGTGGTCTACCGGGGCTTCACCCGATACTACGATGAATTCGAAGACTATCTGATGGAGCCGATGGGCGGCGGCGGCAGCATGGACCATCTGTTGGGAGAAGTCATATCGGCGGCCGGCTTCCGGCAATTGCGGATATCCGAAACCCAGAAATACCGCCATGTCACCAGCTTCTTCAATGGCAAGTCGACCACTCCGTATCCAAACGAGGACGATGTGGAGATCGAAGGTCGCTTCGATCCGGCGACGTTCGCGAGCCACCCCGAGATGGAGGCGTACCGGATTACGGACGAATTGTTGAAGCGCCTGGACGACAACCCCTATCCATTCATCCTGGTGAATTTTGCCAACGGCGACATGGTCGGGCACACGGGAGATTTCGAGGCCGCCAAGAAAGCCATCGAGGTGGTGGACGAGTGCGTCGGACGGCTGGTTCTGCGCTTGCTCGAACTGAACGCGCATGTGTTCATCACCGCCGACCACGGCAATGCCGAACAGATGATCGACTATGAGACCGGCATGGTGAAAACCAGCCACACCACGTTCCCGGTCGAGTGCATCTATGTCGCAAGGGATGCTGCCGGAAAGAGATTGCGGACCGCCGGCAAATTATCCGATATCGCACCAACCGTGCTTCGCCTGCTGTCTCTCGATATTCCCGAAGACATGACGGCCGATCTTCTCATTGGAGGACCATAAATCCATGGATGTGCTTTCGCTAGCCAAAGACGGCTTCTCGCGCCTGGACGTTTCCGAGAAGGTTAAATCCGCCGCCCTAAACCACCTGAGCACCTGGTTGACGGACCCCGCTTTCACCGAGTACACGGCCCAGATCCGGTACCTGATCGAAGCCGGCAAATGGGACCTGCTGCTGGACTCTTTCTATCAGGTGATCCCATTCGGCACCGGCGGCCGGCGGGGCCCGGTCGGCATCGGCCCGAACCGCATCAACCCCTGGACCATCCAGGCCTCGGCCCAGGGGCATTCCCAGTATTTGCTGAAACTTTACGGCGACGAGGCCCGGCGCCGGGGCGTCGTCATGACCTTCGACGTCCGCACCTATAGCCAGCGGGGGATCTATTCCGAGGAGATCCCCAACCCCGTCCAGGATCTCGACGGGTGGAAGCTGGCGCAGGCCGCGGCCGAGGTCTACGCCGCCAACGGCATCAAGACCTACCTTTTCGAATCCGTGCGCAGCACGCCCGAGCTCTCGTTTGCCATCCGCCACCTCCAGGCCATCGCCGGCGACATGTTCAGCGCCAGCCACAACCTGCCTCCCGACAACGGCAAGAAGGTCTACGACGAGTTCGGCGGCCAGCTCATCCCGCCGCACGACCAGGCCCTGGTGGACGAGGTCACCGGCAATGTCCGAACGATCCAGCGTCTGCCGTTTGAAGAAGCCCGGCGCCGGGGTCTGGTGCAGATCCTCGGCGAGGAGATCGACCGCGCGTATCACGCCAGCGCCGGTGCGGTATCGCTTTCTGCGGATCGCGGCTTGAAGATATTTTATTCGCCGCTGCACGGCACCGGCGTCACCACGGTCTATCCGGTGTTGAAAGGCCTGGGCTTCGAGGTGACGCTCTGCCCGGCGACCTCCAACCTGAGCGGGGCCTTCGAAAAAGTGACCTTCAACATCCCCAACCCGGAGGTGGTGGAATCCTTCAACACCTCCCTGCCGCTGGCGCAGGCGGCCGGGGCCGACATCCTGCTCAGCACCGACCCGGACGCGGATCGCATCGGCATCATGGTGAACCACCGCGGGCAGTGGCTTTTTTTGACCGGCAACGAGATCGCCATCATTTTGGCGAACTACGCCATCAACCGCCTGCGGGCCGCGGGCCGCCTGAACCCGCAGCGGGTCATCGTCAAGACGGACGTCACCACGGCCCTGATCGATACGATGGCGCGGGCCAACCACATAACCTGCATCGGCGATTTGCTGGTCGGCTTCAAATACGTGGCCGAGGAGATGAACAAACTGGAAGCCGCCGGCCGGGGGCCGGATTTCATCTTCGGGTGCGAGGAAAGCCATGGCTACCTGACGGGCACCTACGCCCGCGACAAGGACGCGGCCAGCGCCGCCGTGTGGATCGCCGAGTATGCCGCCGAGCTGAAGCGGCAGGGCCGCACGTTGGTAGACGCCCTCGACGAAATTTATTCCACCTACGGCTATTGCCACAACTATTTGACCGAGATCCGCCTGCTCGGCGCCAAGGGCATGGAGCAGATCGCGGCGATCATGGATCATTTCCGCAGCCAGTCGGTCGACCGGTTCGGCGACTTCAGCGTGGCCGAGAAGATCGACCGCTGGCAGGGCCCGCCCCAGCCGCACCTCTCCGAGACCGACACCTCCGCCCGGAACGTCATCATTCTTCGTCTCCGGAACGTTCCCGAAACGACCGGTTTGCGCATCACAGTGCGGCCGTCGGGCACCGAGCCAAAAATCAAGATGTATTTCGAGCTCGTGGGCAAGCCCTGCAGCCCGGAAGGACTGGCCGCGGCCAAGCAGGCCCTCGTCGATGTCCGTCTCCGGCTCGAAAAGACCTTCATGCGCTATTGTTACGGCCTGATCGGCGTGGATTTTCCCGAACGCGGATTTCTCCTGTTCTGGCAGCTGCCCCTCAAGGACAAGCTGCGATATTTTGAGATCGAGGACGAAATCGTCCGGCTGCAAGGCATCCCGGAACGCGGCACCCGTGCGGAGAAGCTGGCTTCCCTGCTCCAATTTTTAGGCGCCAACCCCATCCAAAAAGTGGACCCGGCGTTCAAGGCCCGCTTCGGCAAGGGTATCCAGGACCATCTGGACATCGTCTCCTGAGAAAAATGAGTGGTTCCCTGGAGAAGCGGCTCTCCAGCCGCGATGATGGAGCCCGGAACCACAGCCCGCAGGCCAGGCGGAAAATGGCCCGGCCGGGCGTAACCGGTTTTTGACCATTTTCCCGCGGAGGTCTGCGTGGCCTTTCCCCTCAACAAGACCAAGATCGTCGCGACCATCGGGCCGGCCTCGGATTCCCCGGAGGTGCTCCAGGAGCTGATCCGGGCCGGCATGAATGTCGTGCGCCTGAATTTCTCCCACGGCGATTTCTCCGGCCACGCCGGCACCATCGCACGCGTCCGGGCCGCGGCCGCGGCCGTCGGCCGGCGCGTCGCCGTCATGGCGGATCTTCCGGGCCCCAAAATGCGCATCGGGGCCTTCGCCGAAGAACCGGTCCTGCTCACTCCCGGCGATCGGTTCACCCTGACGACCGAGGCCGTCACCGGCTCGCGGGAACGCGTATCGGTCAGCTTTCCGCAGCTGCCCGCCTCGGTCCGGCCGGGCGACCGGCTGTTCCTGAACGACGGCTATATCGTAGCGGAGGTGGTCGAGATCACCGGCGCCGACGTCGTTTGCCGGATTCAGGTGGGCGGCGAGCTGAGATCCCGCAAGGGCCTGAACCTGCCCGGGATCGAGCTGGCCCTCAGCGCGTTCACCGAACATGACCGCCGCTGCCTCGAATTCGCCTTGCGGCACGGGGTCGATGCCGTCAGCCAGTCCTTCGTCGACCGGCCCGAGGACATCGCAGCCGTGCGCTCGGCCGCGGCCGAGCTCGGACACCACCCCATGATCATCGCCAAGATCGAACGCTCCGGCGCCCTGCAGCGCATCGAAGCCATCATGGATGCCGCCGACGGCATCATGGTGGCCCGCGGCGATCTCGGCGTGGAGATCCCCATCGAGGAGATGGCCGTCGCCCAGAAGCGGCTGATGCGCCTGGCCAACCTCAAGTGCAAACCGGTCATTACCGCCACCCAGATGCTGGAGTCCATGATCGGCCACCGGCTGCCGACTCGGGCCGAGGCGACCGATGTCGCCAATGCCATCCTCGACGGAACGGACGCCGTGATGCTTTCGGGCGAATCGGCGATGGGGCGCCACCCGGTTGAGTCCGTCGCCATGCTCGCCAAAATCGCGGCGGCCACCGAACCCCACCGCTCCGTCTTCGGCGCGGCCTGGACCGGTGAGGTAATGGCCGGCGACAACGGCATCCGCGCCGAGGAGCTGATCGCCGCGAGCGTCGAAGCCACGCTGCGCCGGATCACGCCCGCCACGGTCGTCGTCCCCACGCACAGCGGCGCGACGGCCCGCAGCATCGCCCGCTTCAAGCCTGACGTGTGGATCACCGCCGTCAGCTCCCTGGAGAAGACCTGCCAGGACCTGATGTTTTCCTACGGCGTCTTTCCGGTGTATGAAGCCGAGCATCCGGACCGGTGGAAGGACTGGTGCCGGCGCTGGCGCGACCGGCAGCAGCTGACCGGTCGTTACGCCCTGCTCACCGAGGGTCCTTCCCGCAAGCATCCCAATCGGAACAACCGCATGGAGATTATTGATTTGAAAAGCTGAGAAGCGCAATGCTGGCTGCTCGATACTCGATTCGGGAAAAAAGAAATCCAAATTTGGGTGGGGCCGGCCTCCGGCCTCGCTAATCCCGGCTGCCAGCCGCTCCCACCGGAATGTTGGGAGGCAGCCTCCAGTATTGAGCATCTAGTATCCAGTATCTTAAGTGCAACAAGCAATCTCGCCAATCGCTCAATCGAATAGGAGTAACGCCATGCTCCCCAAGATCAACCCCACCGCCACCGCCGCCTGGAAAAAGCTGGGCGCCCACCATGCCGAGATGGAGCGCGTGCACATGAAGCGCTTTTTTGCGGAAGACCCGGAGCGCTTCACGAAGTTCTCCATCCGCTTCGGCGACATCCTGGTGGATTACTCCAAGAACCGCATCACCGCGGAAACCCTCAGACTGCTGCGCGATCTGGCCGAGGTCTGCGGTCTGAAGGCTGCCGTTGCCAGCATGTTCGCCGGCGACCGGATCAACGAAACCGAAAACCGCGCCGTGCTGCACACGGCCCTGCGCAACCGCTCGAACACCCCGATCCATGTCGACGGCCAGGACGTCATGCCCGAAGTGAATGCGGTGCTCGCCAAGATGAAGGGTTTTTCGGAGCAGGTGCGCTCGGGCGGCTGGAGAGGCTACACCGGCAGGACGATCTCGGACATCGTCAATATCGGCATCGGCGGCTCGGACCTGGGCCCGGTGATGGTCACGGAGTGTCTGCGACCGTATGCCCAACCGGGCCTCTCCGTGCACTTTGTATCCAACGTGGACGGCACTCATATCGCCGAAACGCTCAGGCCGCTCGACCCCGAGACCACCCTCTTCCTGATTGCCTCCAAAACCTTCACCACCCAGGAAACCATGACCAACGCCTTCAGCGGCCGGGAGTGGTTCCTCCAACGCGCCGGCGACAGCGCACACGTGGCGCGGCATTTCGTGGCGATTTCCACCAACACGGCCAAGGTCAGGGAGTTCGGCATCCATCCCGACAACATGTTCGTGTTCTGGGACTGGGTCGGCGGCCGTTATTCGCTGTGGTCGGCCATCGGCCTTTCCATCGCCTGCTACGTGGGCTTCGAACGCTTCGAGCAACTCCTCGCCGGCGCCTATGCGATGGACCGCCATTTCTGCGAGGCGCCGTTCGAACGCAACATCCCGGTGATCCTCGCCCTGCTCGGCATCTGGTATACGAATTTCTTCGGCGCGGAGACGGAGGCGATCCTGCCCTACGACCAGTACATGCACCGCTTCCCCGCCTACTTCCAGCAGGGCAACATGGAGAGCAACGGCAAGTCCGTCGACCGCGCCGGCTGCCGCGTGAACTACGCCACCGGACCCGTCATCTGGGGCGAACCCGGGACCAACGGCCAGCACGCCTTTTACCAGCTGATCCACCAGGGGACCCGCATCGTACCCGCGGACTTCCTGGCGCCGGCTGTGAGCCACAACCCGGTCGGCCGGCACCACGCCATTCTGCTGTCCAATTTCTTCGCCCAGACCGAGGCGCTGATGAACGGCAAGACCTTGGAGGCCGCGACAGCCGAACTGCGCCGGGAGGGCAAAAGCGAGGAGGACATCCGGCGCCTGGCTCCCCACAAGGTGTTCGACGGCAACCGCCCGACCAACTCCATTTTGTTCAAGCAGCTGACGCCCCAGGTTCTCGGCAGCCTGATTGCGATGTACGAGCACAAGATCTTCGTGCAGGGCGTGATCTGGAACGTCTTCAGCTTCGACCAGTGGGGCGTCGAACTCGGCAAGCAGCTGGCCGGCCGAATCCTGCCCGAGTTGGACGACGACCGCCCGATCGCCAGCCACGACAGCTCGACCAACGGGCTGATCCATGCGTACAAAGAAATGAGGCATAGGGCATAGCGCATAGGGCATAGGGTTAAAAGGCTTTTGCTCTATGCTCTCTGCCCTTTGCCCTATGCCAGATCTCAATATCCTTCAAAGCAATTTAGACTTGAAACGAAGGTGCTCTCTATGAAGATCTTGACCGCCCCCCGCATGGAGCGCTGCATCGGCTGCCACTCCTGCTCGCTCGCCTGTGCGCGGCTGGTGCACCAAAACCTGTCCTGGAACACGGCCGGCATCCGCATCGCCTCCTCCGGCGGGCTGTCCACCGGCTTCGAGGCGCGCACCTGCCTGGCCTGCGACCCGGCGCCCTGCGCCGCCGCCTGCCCCACCGGTGCCTTCTCCCAGCGCAAGGGCGGAGGGGTGGTTGTACGCGCGAAGCTCTGCATCCGCTGCGGGGAATGCGCCCGGGCCTGTCCGGTGGATGCCGTATACCTCGCCCCGGACGGAGAGCCCTTCGTGTGCATCCACTGCGGCCGCTGCGTGCCCTTCTGCCCGCACGACTGCCTGGAGCACACGGACATCGGCGGCCAGGCGGCCGCAGCCGGAGCAGACGGTGGAGGTCCATCATGATCCGGGACCATTTTCGAGTCCTGCGCGTCGATCTGCATTCGGGGAAAGGCGAAATCCTGACGCTGGACGGCCGGGATCGCTACGCCGGCGGAAGCGGTTTGGCCGTATGGCTGTTTTCCCGGTTCGGCCGAACGGATAAAAGCTGGGAGGAGCCCGATCAGCCGCTCATTTTCGCCATCGGCCCGCTGACCGGCCTGTTCCCGCTCATGAGCAAGACGGTCTGCGCCTTCAAGTCGCCCTATCATGACCAGTACGCCGAGAGCCACGGCGGCGGACGCTCGGCCCTGGCCCTGCGCTTTGCCGACTTCGACGCCCTGGTGATCACCGGCCGGGCGCGCGCGCTGAGCTGTCTGTGCGTCGGGTCGCGCCATATCGAACTCAAGGATGTTCACTTCATGCGCGGGATGGACATCCACGCCACCGGCAAGCTCTTCCGGCGCATGTTCCCCGGCGCCGGACACCGCAGCATCCTGCGCATCGGGCCGGCGGGCGAGGCTCTTTCGGCCATGGCGGCCGTCGTCGTCGACACCTATCGCCACTTCGGCCGCTTGGGCGCCGGCGCCGTCATGGGCGCCAAGAACCTCAAGGGCATCGCCATCCTGGGGGACGCCTCCTTCCCGCTGCCGGAAGGCAAGGACTATCCCAAGCTTTTCCAAGACGTCTACGGTCTGATGACCGCAACCGAAATGATGCACAAGTATCATAATCTGGGAACGGCCGAGAACGTGGTGGTACTGAACGAGCTGCGGGCGCTGCCCTTCCGCAACCTGCAGCAGACCAGCGACCCGGCGGCCGCCGAGATCAGCGGGGAGACGTTCGCCGAGAAGACCCTGCTGCGCAATGCGGCCTGCGCCGGCTGTCCGGTCGGATGCATCCATCTCGGGTTCGTGCGCGAAAAGTTCATGGAGCCCAACCAATTTCTCTTCCGCCAGGTCTCCTACGATCATGAACCGATTTTCGCCGCCGGATGCATGCTCGCGGTGGCCGACCCCTTTGCCGCACTGGATATCATGGAGGAGGCGGACAAGGTCGGCCTGGATATCATGTCAGCCGGCGTGGCCCTTGCCTGGGCCACGGAAGCCAGCCAGAAGGGAATCGTTTCGCCGGCCGAGACGATCGTGCCCCTGCGCTTCGGCGATGCGGGCGCCTACCAGCAGGCCCTGTGGCATCTTGCCCGCGGCGAAAACAAGTTCTATCGCCTGCTCGCCTCCGGCACTCTGCGGGCCGCCGAACGGTTCGGCGGGAAGGACTTCGCCTGCGTGCTGGGGCAGGAAATGGCCGGGTACGCCACCGGCGAAGTCTTTTTCGTTTCCCAGGCGCTCGGGCTCCGGCACTCGCATCTGGACAGCGGCGGCTACTCCTTCGACCAGAAGCACCCCGAAAAGGATGCGGCCAAAGCCGTCGAGTTTCTGGTGGAAGATGAACGCAGCCGCTGCTGGTTGACCTCCATGGTGTCATGTCTTTTTGCACGTGGGGTCTACACCGAACCGCGCCTGGCCGAGTGCCTGGCGGCCGTGGGCTATGGTGGCCTGGCGGAAAACATCGGGCCGGTGTCCGAGCGCATCCGGTGTGACCGCTGGCGGCTGCGCCTGGCGACCGGCTTCGACCCCGACCGGGCCGACATTCCGAAGCGCTTCTCCGAAGTCGTGACCTGGAAGGGCCCGATCGACTGGAACTACCTGTCCGAAGTGAAAGCGGCATATGCGCGGCGCATCCGCGCCTTCGCAGCCGAATCCGCACGGAAGCAGGACAACCCATCCGAAGAAAATGAGAAAAGCACACCCGCATGAACGGTCTGTCCGAAAAAAAGCGACCATCCGCTTGACATCAATCGCCAAATCGGCTTATGATGTTTTTGCCTAATCCCAGCATCATCGGGAACGGGGGACCCAATTATTCGGGGCGAATCGCCGCCATGCGGCGACGGGCAACCTTATCGGTCCTAGCCCTGCAGCTAACCTCGTAGGCGTCGATGAGGAAAACCTTCGGAATCGATCGGGGGTCTTTCCTCCACCATTTCGATTCCGGAGGTCGAGCGTATGCCCGTCACACATTCCGCCGCAATTGCCCAGCACCATCTTCTTTTACAAAACCGAACAAAACATCTCAGTATTCCGCTTTACCACATTCTGATCCTTGCCTGGAGTGCGCTTGTCATCCTCTATGGTGAAACCGGCCCGATCTCCTTTTTCCGCACCACCGCGAAAAAGTCGGCTTAGGCCCGGTCGCGCTGCCGGCCTGTCCGGAAAATGACTGCCGCTGACGGGGCAGAGCATTTTCACAGCCTTTAATGGCCGCCATCACCACAGGAGGATCATCATGACAGCTTTCAAATCGAACCATCGATTTAAGGCGTGGATCATCGCCATCGCATTATTCGCCCTTGTTGCCGGCATCGCCGCCGAGGCGTTGGCCGGCCAGGCGACCCTCGCCTGGAACCCCAACACCGAAAGCGATTTAGCGGGATACAGGCTTCATTACGGAACATCCAGCGGCAATTACACGGTTCATCTGGATGTGCACAACGTCACCACGTACACGGTGACGGGTCTGACGGACGGCCAAACCTACTATTTCGCAGCGACCGCCTACGATGCCTCGGGCCACGAGAGCGGCTACTCCAACCAGGTGAGCTATACCCTCCCGACCGCCAACGGTGCTCCGTCAACCCCCGCCACCCCAACCGGCCCTTCCAGCGCCGCCGTCAACGCCGCCGCCACGTTCAACACTTCGGCCACCGACCCCAACAACGACAGCCTGACCTATCGTTACGATTGGGGGGGAGGGGTTATCGGAACCTGGGGGGCGGCCAGCCAGTCGCACACCTGGACGGCGGCCGGACAATACACCATCAAAGCCCAGGCCCGCGACGGCAAGGGGGCCGAGTCGGCATGGTCCGGCGGGAAAACGGTCACCATCACCACGAGCCAGCAGAACCAGGCCCCCACGGCCAACGCCGGCACAGATCAAACCGTCAATTCCGGGGCCGCCGTCAGCCTGGGCGGAAGCGGATCGGATCCGGAAAACGCCATTATCGCGTACCGCTGGCGGCAGACCAGCGGAACAACCGTGGCCCTGTCGAATGCCGCCTCGCCCCAGGCCGGCTTCACCGCGCCGACCCTCGCCACGGGAACGGCCAGCCTGGTCTTTGAGCTGCAGGTGACGGATGCGGCCGGGTTGACCGCCACCGACAGCGTTAGCATTGTGGTGCAATCGCCCGACATCGACGGCGACGGCGTCACCAACAGCCAGGATGCTTTCCCCACTGATTCCGCTGAATGGAAGGATACCGATGGCGACAAAATCGGCGATAATGCCGACCCGGATGACGACAACGACGGAACATTAGACACCGCCGAGAATGATCCGACTGGGTCATTGATCGGTGCTTTCCGAACCAGCACCGGCCAATGGCTGCTGGACCTCAACGGCAGCCGCACATGGGACGGCAGCCGCATCGACGGCTTCTACACCTTCGGCCAATCCGGCGACCTGCCCGTCACCGGCGACTGGAACAGCGACGGCGCTGCAAAAATCGGCGTTTTTCGGCCTTCCACCTGCGAATGGTTTCTGGACCTCAATGGCAATGACAAGTTGGATGGCAAAAGCGTTGACGCCTACTTTAAATTCGGCAGCAAAGGAGATCGGCCGGCAACCGGGATTTGGAAAAAAGGCGGCGCGGTCAGGGTCGGAGTCTTCCGGCCCAGCACCGGCCAATGGCTGCTCGACCTCAACGGCAACCGCAAATGGGATCGCACCAGCCGCGATGGCCTGTATCAATTCGGCCAATCCGGCGACCTGCCCGTCACCGGCGACTGGAACGGCGACGGCATCACCGACATCGGCGTCTTCCGGCCGGGCACCGGCCAGTGGCTGCTCGACCTCAACGGCAACCGCAAATGGGACGGCAGCCGCACCGACGGCCTCTATACCTTCGGAAAATCCGGCGACCTGCCCGTCACCGGCGACTGGAACAGCGACGGGGTCACCGAAATCGGCGTCTTCCGGCCCAGCACCGGCCAATGGCTGCTCGATCTCAACGGCAACGACCAGTGGGACGGCAGCGGCACCGACGGCCTCTATACCTTCGGAAAATCCGGCGATCAGCCGGTGGCAGGGCCATGGTGATGAATGGCTGGCCTTGCGGGAATTCTCAACCGGACCACCGGTGTTGAACGGAATGGTCATACTAAACTTACGGGAGAGGGAACGATGCAGACGGTGACCGATTTAAAAATGCTGCTGTTGGAGATAATGGAATCCGCGTTTCAGGGTGGAGACGTTCATGCCACCCAGCAGATGGGCGTCAATGTTTCCAGCGCCATGAAACGCGAAGGGATGGTGATCATTCAAAACCAAAATGTCGAGGTGTACGCGCGCATCATGCCGACGATGGTGAAAGCGCTCCGGCTCTGCGATGCTTTGGAGTCGAACGGACGCAACCAGATTGAGGTGAGGGTTGATGCGCAACCCAGACAACTCCCGGCGGCACCTGCGCTGAACGCCGATTCGGACCCGATTGAGGACTGCTGCTCGTGGCTGTTTGAAAACCGGGTCTCGTGGCAGGACATGCAGGACCTGATGAGGGCACGGTATCTGGAGTATGTCGTCGGTCAGTTCAAAACCAAGACCGATGCGGCCAAGTGGCTCGGGGTCGGCAGCACCTATCTATGCAAACTATCCAAGACGGTGCCGCATGCCATGCGACAAAGCCCGATGCCGGAGAGCCGGCTGTTGCCAACATAGGCCGATTGGGCTTCAAGATTGGCTTCGGCCGGGGCGGCCCAACATCTCCAAAACCATCTCGTTCCAGCCCCGGCTCCCCGGATGGCGGGATTTCCAAAGGCCCGCCACATCCAGGTCTTCATACGATCCGTCCGGGTGCGGGAGGAGTATCGGTACGTCAACGCTTTGCAGCATGGCCGCATCATTGGCGCTGTCCCCCAGGCCGATGGTGCAGAGCGGCGGGCTCATGTTGCGGCGGATGACCGACGCGGCGCGCCGGACGGCCACGCCTTTGTCCTGCCCCAACCCCATGAGATGATGAAAGCGGCCGCCGCGGGTGATCGTGAAACCGGCGGCTTCAGCCAGGGCTTGCAGGTCCGAGATCATACCATCATCGTCGAGCAGAAACGGCTCGGTAAATTCGCGCTGCTTGGCCAGCCCGGCCTCGGCCGAGGCGAGACCGCTGAGGCGTTCAATGTCCTCGAGGCTCAGATCCCCGAACCCCCGGATGTTGAAACCCGGCCGCAGCGATCGGATCCACCGGCGGATGTCGGCATAGGTTGCGCCGAGGCGGATCACTCGATAGGGGGGTTCGCGAACGCCGTCGTCGACCGGCCAATTCCGATATCCATCCGGGAAGAAAACGGCCGCTCCGTTTTCGACGATGAAGGGCTCCCGGATTCCCATGGCCGCCTGCAGCCGCTCGATTTCGGGCCGGGTCTTGCTGCTGGTGAACACCAGCGGGATGCGCCGGGCGCGGATGCGTTCCAGCGCCGGCCGGGCATTCTCGAACGAGTACGTGTCATGATCCAGCAGACTGCCGTCGAGGTCCGTGAAGATGGCGATCGCTGCACATTCCTGCAGTCTATCGAGAATCTGGTTCATACGCGCCCGGCCGGTCTAAATTCGGCTGTCCGCCTCGACCGCCTCCAGCAGCAGTCGGAAAATCGATGGAACCGCGGATGCCACTCGGTTCCAATTGGCGATGTAGGGCACTTCCAGCGGCGTCTGCAGGAACTGCCGGGAGGCGCTCTCGATGCAGCGCAGGAAGGCCTCGGATTGGCTCACCTCCCGGTGGCGATCGTACTTCAGGCCGTTGATGGCCGAATCGTGTTCGTAGCGTGCGATGAAATCCTGGGCGATGCGCAGGTAGCATGACTTGAGCGAAATGAAAAATTCGTGCGTCAGGATGTACCCGCGGCTCGCCAGGTTTCGAAACAGGCACTTGGCGATGTCCGTGCCCATTTTGAGCAGCCCTTGATCCGGGTCCTCCAGGGTGAGCGGCTGATGCTTGTGCTCATAGCTGTCGGACAAATCCACCTGGCAGACGCGGCTGAGGACGCAGTTCCGGTGGACCTCCGCCAGCACGCCGACTTCGATCCCCCAATCGCCGGGAATTCGCAGCCGCCGCGCCAGCTCGATGTCCATCGAAAACTCGCCGGCCAGGATGTAGCGGAAGCTGTCGAGATAATCCAGGAAGGAATTGGAACCCAGCGTCGCCTTCAACGAACGCAGCAGCGGCGACACAAAGAGGCGCGTCACCCGCCCGTGCATCTGATCCGTAACCCGGCTGTAATAGCCCTTGCAGAATTCAAAGCCGATGTTGGGATGGGCGGTCGGATAGCAGAGCCTTGCCAGGAGTTCACGGTCATAGGTGACGATGTCGCAGTCGTGCAGGGCGATGACATGGCTGTTCTCCAGCGCCAGGATGTAGCCGTAGGCGATCCATGCCGACCGGCCTTTTCCGTCTTCACCCACGTCGATGCCCTCCTGCTTCAACCGATCATAAATCGCCTGCATGCGCGGGCCGGTGCACCAGATCAGCTTCGGCTTCTGAGGCAGCTCCGAGAAAAATCGCCGGGCATCCTTGAAATCCTCGATGCCGGCCCGGCCCACGGTCACGACCACGTTCTTCAAGTACGTGGCGCCCCGGAGCTGCTTGACGATCCGCGGAAGCCCGGCGCCCCTCAATTCGATGGGGATGTAGGGCAGCACCAGCGAAATCGGCCGGTGTTTCGATGCCTCTTCCAGTTCTTTTTCCAGCTCGTGCAGATCTCGATGCCTGAGCTTGTGAAACGTCGCGATTTCGCCGTTTTGAAAGAAGTCCGACATTTTTTCCTCCCTTGGCTGCTGCGATTCGGAGCGTTGCGGCGGCGTTCAGGCGCCTGGGGCCGAACGCGATGCCGAAAGAATGAGAAGGGGGAAACAGCGACTGAACCGGCCGCCGAGCGCCGGTGTCCCGTCCTATTTTAGGTCTGTTTGAAACGGGAGCCGGCTTCGGGCCCGACTCGGGTGTGCACGGAACAGGAATGTTGGACCGATGGGAAACGATCTGCGAGCATGGCTTGGCCCTCCGGAGTCAAGGGATGGAGGAAAGACCTCCGATCCTTCCGAAGGTATTCCTCATCGACGCCGACGAGGTTAGCTGGAGGGCTAGGGCCGATAAGGTTGCCCCTCGCCAGACGGCGATGCGCCCCAAAAACCTGGTTCCCCCGCTCCCGGCCGCTGCCGGAATTAGGCTCTTATGACGTGTAGTCTACTTTACGGATGGGTGTCAAGTCTTCCGCACAGCGCCGACTGCCGCCGCCACCCCCTCCTAAAAAAACAGCTCCTTGCGGCGGCAGCAAACCGCAAGGAGCTGTGCGCGGAGAAGGCTGATCCGGCGTTACCAGCCGTTCCCGCATGGGAAAGCCGCGGCTTTCCCATGCATTTTCTCAAACCGGGTTTTTGGCGCGCGACTTGATTTCCCAATCCTCGACGCCCTCGCGCTCCTCGACCTCCTCCCAGCCGCAGATCATGGCCCGCGTGTGGGCGCCGAGGCTGTGGCCGGTCGTGATCATGTAAATGTGCACGATGAGGAACGACAGAATGGCGAATCCGCCGGCCAGATGCACCGCCGCCACCACCTTCAGCGACATCCAACCGAGCCCCCAGGCGCTCCAGGAGTTGTAGCTCCAGTAGAGCAGCCCGCTCAGCATCTGCACCGGCAGCAGAAACGCCGCCAGGCTCAGGTAGACCAAGCGCTGCAGGGGGTTGTGCTTGGCGTCTTTGCGCTTGGGGACCGGGTGGGGCTCCCCGCGGAAAATCCCGTACAGGTAATAGCGAACCACCAGCAGCATCTTCTTGGTGGTGGGAATGTACTGGCGCCATTCGCCGGTCGTGAACACCCAGAAGACGAAGAAGGCAAAAGCGATCAGCCAGGTGATGCCGACGAAGTTGTGGACGTCGAAGGCGGTCTTGAATCCGAACAACGTGTAGACCCCGTTGGTTTCAAAACCGGTGACCAGCAGAATGACGATCAACGCGCTCTGCAGCCAGTGCCAGAATCGTTCGTAGCGGGTGTAAAGATAGATGTTCACCATCTTGCAGGTGTCGTTGGTATTCATCGATCAGCCCTCCTTCCTGCGGCTGCTGACCGCACGGCCGAGCGCATGCAGCAGGACACCGGCGAGCGAGCCCAGCACCGCCGCCCATCCCAGGATTTCGATCACCTGGTTGCCGTCGCGTCCCGGCAGGTAGACGCCCTGGATGTTCGCCATGCGGCTGTTGTCCCGGGTGTGGCATTCGTTGCAGCTGACGGATTTCTCCTTGGGCGCCACCATGTGGGTCGTCGGGAACACATAGCTGGTCTCGGCGAAGTCGAACTGGCCGCTGAAGGGCAGCCCCGCCTTCTTCATGCCGCTCTCGATGGCGAGTTTCCAGTCGTACTTCGCCCAGTAGGCGTCGGAATCCGGCGGCCCGAAGAGATGCGGGACAAGCATGGTCTTGTTGACCGTGTCATACGGCTGCTTGCCGGTGTGGACCTTGAACGGCGCGATTCGGGCGTTGGGGTCGTCGGGCCGGCCCACCGGCCAGTTCAGCGCCACGGGTTTGGTGGGGTCGATCGGATCTTTCAAAGAGACGGCGTCGATGCGGCCGCTGTACCAGAAGTACTGCGGCCGGACGTTTTTCTCCCAGGTGAAGTTGCCCTTCTGGGTGTCGTACACCGGGGTGCCCAGCGGTCCTTTTTCCTTGTAGGGCTTGCCGTCCTTCTTCTGGCCGGCCGTGGACCAGTCCCAGCGCATCTTGGTGGGCAGCGCCCGCGCGAACTCGGATATGTGGCAGGTCTGGCAGGCGACCTTGTCGGTGTGGTCGTTGGCCTTCACGCCCGGCTGGTGGGGGGTGGCGGTGTGGCAGGACTCGCAGGTGATCCGGGGCGTCAGGTCGTCCTGGGCCAGGGTCGTGCGGCCGGTTGCGGCCGGGGTCGAGTAGATGCGGCCGGCCACCTGATGGGCGGCCGTGGTATGGCAGCGGGTGCAGTCGAAGTTCTTGCCGTCTATCCCCATGTGGACGTCGAGGGCCTTGTTCGGCTTGTGCATGGAGGAGTCCAGATCGCCGTGCTTCACCATGTCGCCGCCGCCGCCGTAGAAGTGGCACGCGCCGCAGTTGTCGCGGGTGGGCCGGCCCACGCTCTGGGCCACCTGATTCCATTCGGGCGGCAGGTATTTCTGGCCGTCGCCGGGGAACACGACGGGTTCCTTCGCAGGATTGCCCGCCATGGCAGGATGCTTCTTGTAGGTCCCGGTCTGTTCGTGGCAGACTAGACAGTCCACCTTGCTCACATCGCTGAAATCAAAGGTCTTGTCCTTCCAGCCGTAGCCGATGTGGCAGGAGGTGCAGCGCGGCTCGTTGCCGTGGATGCTGACGCAATAGTTGTTGACCGTCAGCGCCCCCTTGCCCATGGGCTTGTCCTTGGGCGAGGCCGGATCGACCCAGGTCCAGTGGATGGTCTTGTGAATCTGCGTGGCAGCCTCCGAATGGCAGCTCAGGCAGGCCTTGGTCACCTCCGGCCCGGACGAAAACGGCTGCTTCAAGGCCTCGTGCTTGCTATGGTCGGCGGTGATCCACCGCTTGGCCCCCTTGGTGGCCTGCTGGGCCATGCCCCGCCCGGGAGCCCGGTCACCCTCGGCCGCACCCGGGCTGGCGCTCAACGGATGCCCGTAAAAACCGAGCATCCACAAGGCCACAAGAATGGCGCCAGCACTTTTCAACCTCATCATGCTACCCTCCCGTGAATGGATTTATATGGTCGACCGACCAGCGGTTGATGTATTTCATTTCAGAAATGGGGATGCCCAGAGGGATTTACTGAGACATGTCCTGATATGAGGGATAGCAAGCAGCATACCAGAGGACGAAGCCTGCCGGAGGCTCTGGCATTTCGGTCTTGATGAGGCCGGCCATTAAGTTAACCACTTAATTTTAATGATAGAATTATGTTTACGCGTGAACGCGCACCGACTTCAGGCGGGTTGGGTGAATGCACGGATTGGGCAGGCAGGCGCTAATATTGTAAACAGGTGTTAATTAACATCGCAATCTAAATAAACATGTTTGAAGCCAACCTACTTGCCGAACTGCATGAACGGCGTCGCAGCCTGGCCGTCGACCCCCGGGCAGTTTTTCTGCCACTCAAGAATCCGGCAGCCGTCGCCCTCACCGGAGGGCGCCTGACAGCTGATGATCGGCATGACCGGGTCCCCGGCCACAGACTGGAAATTGAACATCTTGGCGCGGTCCGAGGGCACTTCATCCATCTCCAGCATGTGGATCAGATAGATCAGCGAGGATCCCTCGAAGAACTCGGTCGATGTTTGGGCTTCGTCGATGCGTTCCCTGAAAACGGCCAACGCGGCGTTTTTGTCCTTCGCGGAAACAAGCAAATTGAATTCACCATGCCGCCGCCGGGTTTCGTCTTTCGCCTGCTGATTGGTGGTATAAACGAATTTGCCGATGTAAATCATGCCACTGCCTTTCTGGTCCATATGCAAACCGAATCCATGGTCATCTTAGCCGGTTGACTCCTGCTTGTCCAGCCGCCCCAACTTCGCGGCGCCAAGCCTCTTCGACTCCGGCGTCATAATCCGTCCCGGAGGATCTGATTGACCAGCTTGCCGTCAGCGGTCTTTCCGAAGTGCTTCATGATGGCGCCCATGGCCTGCATGCGGTTCGGATACTGGCCCAGGTCGATATGGGCCTTGATCCATGCCACGATCTCCTCCCGCGAGGCCTGCCGGGGAAGATAGCTTTCGAGGATCCGCAAATATTCGGAGCTCGCCTCCTTCTTGGCCTCCAGCACGATGCGCTCGGACTTGATCAAGCCCTGGATGATGCCGATGACATCGTCGTTGGTGATCTCCTCGGCCCGCTTGGGCCGCGTGGATTTTTTGCCGCCCTCCAGGGTGACCGGCACCGTCAGCTTGAAAAATTCCGACATGATCTGGCGGACCGTGTTCTTCAGGGGGTCGTTCTTGGCGCGCAGCGCCAGCTTCAGGTCCTCCTTGAGTTTGTCCGGCAAAGACAGCGGCAGGTCCGGGTTCCAGCCGTGGGGGGATAAGGTCTCGGTCATTGCGTTCATCTCTTTCAATCCGAAAGGAAGCCGGCGCGCTGGGATCCGCGGCGGGGGCCTATCCTTTTTCCAGCTCGCCCGCCACCTCGCAAATCCGACGCCAGGCGCGTTCCACATGGCGCCGCTCGGTCTGGGTCTGGCCGATGCACATCCGCAGCGTCAGCCGGTCCTGAATCCGCGTGTGCGTCAGAAAAAGGTCGCCGCTGCCGTTCAGCCGGTCCATGAGCGCCTGGTTCAGCTCGTCGCCGCCGCGGTGCCGGAAGCAGACGAGGTTCAGGGGCGGCTCCACGGCCAGTTCGAAGCGCGGCTCGGCCCGCACCCAGCGGGCGAACTCCTGGGCCAGATCCACATGGCGCCGCACGTGGTGCCGCAGACCCTCGGCCCCGTAATGCCGGATGACGAACCACAGCTTGAGCGCCCGGAAACGCCTCCCCAGCGGGATCTGCCAGTCGCGGTAATCGATCACCGCCCCGCTCTCGGTGGCCTGGTTGCGCAGGTATTCGGGCAGGATGCTCAGGGCTTCAATCAGGGCCTTGCGGTCGGCGACGTAGAAACAGTCGCAGTCGAAATTGGTGAACATCCACTTGTGAGGGTTGAAGCAGTAGCTGTCGGCCAGATCGAGTCCGTCCTGAAGATGGCGGAACTCGGGGCACAGAGCGGCGGTGCCGGCCATGGCGCCGTCCACGTGCAGCCACAGGCCCTGCTCGCGGCAGATCCGCCCGATGGCGCGGATCGGATCGATGCCGTTGGAGGAGGTCGTGCCGATGGTGGCCGCCACGAAGAACGGGAAGCGCCCGGCCCGGCGGTCTGCATCGATCTGCTGGGCGAGCTGCTCCGGCCGCATCGCCAGGGCGGCATCCACGTCGATCAGCCGCAGGTTCGCCCGGCCCACACCGGCTACCTTGGCGCCCTTCTCGATGGAGGAATGGGCCTGTGAGGACGTGTAGGCGGTCAGCCGGCCGTCGCACCCCCGCTCGTTGCTGGCCAGCCCGGTCGCACGTTCACGGGCGGCAATGAGGGCACACAGGGCCGCGCTGGACGCGGAGTCCTGGATGGCGGCGCCGCCGCTGCCCGTCGAACGGAAGCGCGGCGGCAGGTCCAGCATCTCCGCCATCCAATCCAGCACATGGGTCTCCAGCTCCGTGCAGGCCGGACTGGTGGACCAGAGCATGCCCTGCACGCCGAACCCGGAGGAGATCAAATCGCCTAAAATCGCCGGGCCCGAGGCGTTGGCCGGAAAGTAGGCGAAGAAATTCGGGGACTGCCAGTGGGTGATGCCCGGCAGGATCAATTCGCTCAGGTCCTTCAGGACCGCTTCAAAGGGCTCGCCCCGCTCGGGTGGACGGGCGGGGAGCGCAGCGCGGATCTCGCCCGGCCGGACGCGGGAGAGCACGGGCAGGGATTCCACCCGCTCGTAGTAATCGGCGACCCAATCGATCGCGGCATGCCCGAGTCGGCGGAACTCGGCGGGGGTCATGTGGTAGCTTTTTTCTTCGGGCATGGGTCAATTTACCTTCCACAGCGGACCCGGTCGTAAATTTTAAGGACATACGGCGGGGGACCGGCCGCGTGTTCGCTCGCAGACTCCGCAAAGCCCTCGGGTATCTCCGGAAAAAACGTATCACCCGGCACCGACACGGGGACCACCGTGAGATAGATGCGGTCGGCCAGGCGGATGGACTCCCGGAACAGCTCCCCGCCGCCGATGATGAAGACTTCGGTTTCCTCAGCCGGGCAGAGCGCCAGAGCGTTCTCCAGGCTGTCGGCCCGCAGGCATCCGGCCGGCTGATAGTCCGGGCGGCGGCTGATGACGATATTGAGGCGCTCGGGCAGCGGCCGCCCGATGTCCTCATGGGTCTTGCGCCCCATGATCAGCGTGTGGCCCAGGGTGATGCGCCGGAACATCTTCTGCTCACCGGGTATTTTCCAGGGAATCGACCCGCCATGGCCGATGACCCGGTTCTCGGCCATGGCGACGATCAACGAAATCCGCATTCCAGGCCGCTGCTTCATTTCAAACCCTTTTGTTTCTCCGATATTCCGCTTCGGTGCTACAATAGATGCCATGCACTGTCAAGACGACCGGGTCCCTCCGGACGGCGCGCGGCCGAAAAGCGTTGAAGCCGGGCGGAACGTCGGCTATAGTCATACAGAAGTACGCCCGCACACCCGAGAGGCCTGATGACGGACCGGCTGCTGATCAACGATGTCGCATCGCCACCCAGCCATACCCTGCCGGGGCCGCTCATCCGCAAGGTCACCTGGATCGGGATCACGGTCAACATCGCCCTGGCGATTTTCAAGCTGGCAGCCGGTATCTACGGCGACAGCCAGGCGGTCATCGCCGACGGCATCGAGGCCCTGCTGGATGTGTTCACCGTCATTCTGGTCTACGCCGGATCGCGGATCTGGACCCGCCCTCCGGACGAAACCCATCCGTTCGGGCACGGGCGCATGGAAACCCTGGTGGCGGTCGGCATCGGCGTCTCGCTCGTGGGCGCGGCGGTCGGGATCGGATGGGAATCGGTTGCCACTCTGCAAGAGCAGCATGCGACCCCGCCCGGCTGGATCGCCGCCGCAGCGGCCATGGCGTCGGTCATCGGCAAGGAGATTCTCTACCGCTGGACGCTGGGGGTCGGCCGCCGGATCAAGAGCGTTGCGGTGATCGCCACCGCCTGGCACTACCGCTCCGACGCTTATAGTTCCGTGCCGGTGGTCATCGCGGTGACGGGAGCGATCCTGCTCCCATCCTGGACCTTTCTCGATCACCTGGGCGCGGTGGTGGTTTCGGCGTTCATCCTGCACGCAGCCATCAAGATCACCTGGCCGAGCCTCAAGCAGCTCATCGACGCCGGGGCGCCGGCCGAGGTGCGCCGCCGGATACGGGACATCGCCGGTGCCAGCCGGGGCGTTCTCCAGGTTCACGATATCCGCACGCGTTACATCGGAACCAGCATCCAGGCCGACTTGCACCTCATCGTCGACGGCGGTCTGACCGTCCGCGAGGGCCACGATATCGCTCGGGAGGTGGAAGCCCGGCTCATCCATGAAATCGAGGAGGTCGTCGACGTCGTGGTGCACGTGGAGCCCCCCGAAGAAGCGCTCCCGGAGGAGAACCCGCAGTAAGGCGTCGGCAACGACAGCCGCTTAACGGAGGAGGTGGCGCATGAAAGCGGAACGCAATTACCAGCCCGTGATGGTGCTTTTGGTCTTGGTCGTCGTCGGCATATTCCTCTGGATCGTGCTGAAGGATTGGTATGCCACCCGCATCGAAACCGCGCGCCAACAGGAAAGCCAGGCGTGGCAGCAGCGCACCGACGTGCTGACCCAGAAGCTCACGGACATGGAACAGGAGCTGAAGGCCGCCCGCGGCGAGGCTCCCCTGGGCGAGAAGGTCGCGGAGGTCTTCGGGCCGCCGGCCGCCGAACCGCCGGCGCGGGAAAAGCCCCTGGCACCCGAGGAAATCGAGCGGCGCGTGAAGGCCTTTTTTGCCTACCTGGACAGCCGGGACTATGTGAAGGCCTACGACCTGCCGGGCGGCGTTTACGAAGAATACGTGCTGGCGGTGGAGGCGCTGTCGGCCAGTCCGCCGAGGGTGGCGGGCGAAACCGAATCCCTGTACGAGATGCTCAAAAACGTCTCCTATTTTTTCAGGGTCATGGGCCGCAAACGCGTCCAGCTCGAGGCCGAGATCCTTAAAAAGGAACCGGAAATCATGGAGTCCGCCATGCGGGTGTTCTTCCAGTGGTACACCGGGCCTCTGGAGACGATGCGGGGCAAACCTTCGCTGAAGACCATGTACGCCTGCGCCAGCTTTCTGGTGGACACTTTCGGCGGCCGAAGCTATCTGCTGCGCCGCGATTCCAGAATCCGGCTGTTGTCCATCTATTACTGCATCCAGGTCCTGGACCGGGCCAACGACCAGAATATGAACCCGAACGGGATCGATATCCGCCCGCTGATTGCTTCCGCCGCCAGGGATATCCGCAGCCAGACGGGCCTCGCCTACCAGAAAAGCTATTTGGCGGAGCTGGAGCGGCTGGCCCGCAAGTATCCCGGATAAAAACGAAGCCGACCGCCGAGGGAGAAGCCCATGTCACTCAAGGAACATGAATACGTTCGCCAGACGCTGGAGCGCTACACCAATTGTTCGCTGGACGAATTCTGCGACCACATCCTCATCACCAATTTCAGGCGCTATCTGATCCGCTTTCAGGAAAAGACCAAGGGACGGCTCTACGAGGGCAACTTTCGGATCGTCAACGCCCAAGACTTCAACTGCAGCATGATCGACTTCGGCATCGGCTCCCCCCAGGCCGCGCTGGTGATCAATTGCCTGGCCTATCTCGACAGCCTGAAATCGGTCATCATGCTGGGCATGTGCGGGGGGATCGACGACATTCTGAACACGGGCGATTTTCTGGTGCCGTCCGCCGCCATCCGCGGAGAAGGCACCAGCCGCCACTACATGCCGCCGGAGTTTCCCGCCATCCCCGCTTCTTCCGTGAATCTGTATTGCATCGGCGCCGTGCGCAAACTCGGTTTCACGCCGCATTGCGGCATCGTTTACACCACCGACCGCCGGCTGTGGGAGTTCGACGAGGAGTTCGTCGACTATCTCCGCCGCCGCCGAATCCTGGCCATCGAAATGGAGCTGGCCACGCTCTTTACCGTCGCCTACCGCTATGAGGTCCCGATCGGCTCCATCATGCTGGTATCGGACATGCCGCTTCAGCGCCGGGGCATCAAGGACAAGCGCCTGTCCGAAGAAATTTATACCCGGTTCATGGACACTCACCTGGACATCGGAATCGACGCCGTCGCCAAGCTGAACACCAACTGGAGCAAGGTCAGCCGCAAGCTGACTTCCGAATGGTAGGGGCAAAGACCCAACGCTATCGACGATCGATGCTGCGCCAGCGCCTCGTGCGGCCGCCGGCGATCGTTCGGCCCGCTTGGCATCCGGCCCGCAATGCTTATCATGGTCCATTGAGCGCCGCGGACCGCGGCGCAGCGCTTTCCATCCCTCGACGGGCGTGTGACGTTTATGAACCGGCGCCGATTTTTAAATGCGTTCTTCACGCTGTCCAAGACCGCGCTGTTGACCGCTGCGCTGCCGGCCTGGGCGCAGGCCTCTGTTGCGGACGTCAAAGAAGCCCCGCCGCTCCACTACCGGCCGCTCAACGGACGCAGTTTGCGGGAGATCGCCCGCCGCCGTGAGCACCATGGCGGCGGCCGCTTCCTCAACCCGTTCGGATTCGATCGCTCGGGGCGCCTGCTCCAGGTCCTGTCCTGGAAGCTGTTCCACCGCAACCCGTTCGAAGAGCAGCTGAGCCAGCAGGTGGTGGCGCCGGTATCCGTCGATTGGGAGCGGCTGCGCCGGCCGGAGGAGCTGTCCATCACCTACCTCAAACACGCCAGCCTGATGATCCAGGACGCGGGAAGCCGCATCCTGGTCGATCCCGTGTTCGCAAGCCCGTTCTGGTTCATGCGGGACTTCACGCCCCTCGACTTCGACCCGTCCCGGATCCCGGCGCCCGAGCTGGTGCTGCTCACCCATGGCCACTACGACCACCTCGACACCGCGTCGCTGGCCCAGCTGCCGCCCGATACCCATATCCTTTCGCCGCCGGGGTACGCCGGCCTTCTGGATGAGGTCGGGTTGCACCGTCGAACCACCCTGGATTGGTACGAAAGCGTCCGCAGCGGGGACCGCGAAATCATGTTGCTGCCGTGCAACCATTGGACCATGCGCAATCCGGTGGCCGGACCGAATCTGGGCCTCTGGGGATCGTATCTGATCCGCACCGCCACCGGCCCCACGATCTATATTTCAGGCGACACGGCTTACTTCGACGGCTTCGACCAGATCGGGGAGGAGTTTGACATCGACGTGGCGGTATTCAATCTGGGGGCTTACGAGCCCCGCTGGTTCATGGCGCAAAGCCACATCAACCCCCGCGAAACCGTCCAGGCCTTCCGCGAACTGAAGGCCAAGAAGCTGATGATCATGCACTGGGGCACCTTCCAACTCGGCGACGAACCCGTGCACCTGCCGCCGCAGCATCTGCGGGAGGAGCTGCAGAAGGCCGGGCTGCTCAGCCGGCTGGTCGACTGGAAGCACGGGGATACCTTCCTGGTATGATCCGCAGGGAGCGATCGATCTTCCTTTGCCCTGGCGCCGCTTCCGTGTTATGGGTGGCCTCATCCCGAAAGCGATTCGTGAAACCTCCACCCCGTGGGCGGAGACCGTGGAATCAAAATGAGCATGCTTTTCCTGGCACCTGAACTCGACACCCAGCCCTGGGTCACGCACCTGCGCCGCCAGGATCCCGGTCTGGACCTGCGGATATGGCCGGATGTGGGGCCGCCGGAGGAGGTGCTGTTCGTACTCAGTTGGAAGCACCCCCTGGGGGCCATGAAACGGTTTCCGCGGCTCAAGTGCATCGCCTCGCTGGGCTTCGGCGTCGATCATGTCCTGCGTGACCCCGATCTGCCGGCCGGAGTGCCGGTCACCCGCATCGTCGATGCCGGGATGGTCGAGGCGATGAGCACGTACGTCCTAGCCGCCGTGCTCGGCCATACCCGCCAATTCGACCTTTACCGAAGGGACCAGGCGCTCAAGACGTGGACGCCGCGCATACCGAACCACCCCCGGGACGTGCGGGCGGGCATCATGGGTTTGGGGCATCTGGGTGCGGATGCCGCTCGGAAGCTGCACGCGATGGGCTTTCAAGTATCCGGGTGGAGCCGCACCCCGAAGTCGATCGATGGCGTTGCCGGCTTCACCGGGGAGAGCGGCCTGGATGATTTTCTATCCGGCGCGGATATTTTAGTCTGCCTGCTGCCGCTGACTCCGGCGACCCAGGGAATCCTGAACCGCCGCACCCTGTCCAAACTGCCCGCCGGAGCCTACCTGATCAATGCCGCCCGGGGAGAGCACCTGGTGGAGGAGGATCTGATCGCCGCCCTCGAAAGCGGCCATCTGTCCGGGGCCTGCCTCGACGTGTTCCGCGAGGAGCCGCTGCCCCAATCGCATCCGTTCTGGAGCCACCCCCGGGTGACCATAACCCCGCATGTCGCCAGCCTGACGTATCCCCGTGACGTGGCGCCCCAGATCGTCGCGAACTACCATCGCGTGAGGGCCGGGCAGGCGCCGTGGAATGTGGTTGATTTGAAGCGGGGCTACTGATGGAAGGAGGCCATCCGATGAGAAGGGGAGCCTATCTCTTTATGTTCCTGGCGTGGTCGGTTTTCGACATCGGAACCCTGCCCGCGGCCGATCTGGACCAGGAATTTCTCAACAAGCGCTGGGGAGCTCCGCTTTCCGAATTCACCCAGTTGGTCCACGTGGGCGGCAGCGGTAAGATCGCCTATTATGTGAATCCGAAGCAGGCCTACACGCTGTTCGATACCCAGGTGACGAACCTGGTATACGGCTTCTACGACGAAAAATTTTTTGCAGTCTACGCCGGCCTCGAGGCCATCGACGCATACAGCACCATCAAGCGCGGCATCCAGCAGCGCTTCGGCATCCCCAAGATCAGCATGGAGGCCCGAGGCGCGTTGACCACCCACTCCTGGACCGTCGGCGAAACCCGCATCAAAATGAAGTACTCCGATGCCTCGGGCGCCATGAAGCTGTCCTTTTATTATTCACCCCTTGCCGGCCGGGCCAACGCCGAGATGCAGCGGGAGATGGACGAGGAGCCGCCCGAGCCGGTGTTTCCGCTCAGCCCCATCCGCCAGAAAGAAGCCGTCGAGCTGTTGGAGCTCTTCAGCAATTGAGGCCCAATCGCGACGACCCGCGTCTTACGGACCGACGGGCAGGCGCAGGTTGCCGTCTGCATCGAAGCTCAGGGGCGCGGCGCCGAGGATTTCGGCGGAGGAGAGCCCTTCAACCTCCTTCTTCAGGGCTCGACTGATCCAAAACTCGGAAAGGTGCATGGTGTCGCGGATCACCACTGCCCGCACGTCGGCGGCCGGCACCGGGCCGATGGTGGTGAAGCAGGCCTGGATCGCCTTGCGCTCATCCGGCATGCGTATGGGAATGAAGGCCTTGCGCAGCGAAAGGCTGGTAAGGGCATTCATGAGCGTGGCCTCGTAATCCAGCCGCTGAAATACCTTTTCCGTGATGACGTCGGCGTTCCCCAGCCCGATGGCGTTGCCGCCCGTTTGGGCGGAGAGGTTCAGCACCGCGACGCGCTTGACCTTCAGCATCTGGGAGAAGTCGCTTTCCATCAGGTCGAAGGCCCGGCCGGTGACGTTCGGGTCCATGCCGGCCCCGCTGATCTCCTTGCCGATCCGGCCCACCACCAGGACGTCCAGATCCCGGAACGGCAGCCGGGGGATGTGCGCTTTGGCGAGCGCGTTCAGGCGGGTTTCCTCCTCCAAGATCCGGGCGGCCGCAACACCGGCGACGGCCAGGGCTCGGTCGTAGGCGTTCTCCACGACCGCCAGTCCGAAACGGAAATTGGCGGCCGCGGCGATCGTCTGCCCCATGGCCTGGCAGAGCTCGGAAAAGCCGTGCTTCATGGCCCAGGTGTGATAGGCGATGGCGCCGCGGTGCTTGCCCATGCCGACGCACAGCATCTTCAGGATCCCGCTCTCGGCCGGGCCGATGAACTTGGTGTGGGGTTTGACGCGGTTGATGACCATGGAATGATCCATCATCAGGGCGTCCCGGCTGAAATACACCGGCACCTCGCCGAACACGGTGCCGAGCGCCTCGACGTCCATCGTGGAGACGACCGGCGCGCCGCAGGATTCCTCGGTCACGTTCAACCGCCGCAGGACGGCGGCCTGGCCCTCGGCCGTGGCCCCCCCGTGGCTGCCCATGGCCGGTATGATGGCCGGTCGCGCGCCCGCCTGGCGCAGGCGCGCGCATACCGTGCGGACGATGAGTTCCAGACGGTCGATTCCGCGGCTCCCCACCCCGACGGCCACCCGGTCGCCAGCGCGAATCCCGCTCTGCGGGAGCAGGCGGTCGAGTTCACCGTTGACGGCCCCCTCCACGTCGTCGATCGCCTCGCGGCTGAAGTTCATGCGCACGAGGTGAAATTCCGGGAAATCGAAATCGGCTTCGATGAAGGCGGGATATCGCATGGTCATCATTCCGGGTCCTGACGCCGGCCGTGACAAATCCGACGGATTGCGTTAGGATTATTTTTACATTGAGCGAGCGTAACGATGAAATCCGAACCTGAGAAACCGACCCTGGAATTATTCAAGGGGGTCATGCTGGCCCACGTGATCCTGGGCTTGCACGTCGTCCTCATCTGCCTGATCGGGCTGGTCGTCATCTTCTTCGGCGGCATCGCGCGCTACTGGGCCTGGATCTTCCTGGGCGGGCTCGGCCTGACCGCGGCCGGAGCCTACTTCGTCTACCGCCGGCTGAAAGCCCAGGGCCGCAATGTGATGCGCGACCTGCAGGGGGTAGCGGTGCCTTCCGGCGGCACCCTGGAAGTCCGTTTTCTGGGCGGGCTCGCCTCGATCAAATTCGCGCGGCCGGCGGCCTCGGCCTTCTCCGAAATCGCGCCGTCTTCCGCACCGCCGCCCTTGCTGGAGGACCCGGAAACCCAGCGTCTGCGCGAGCTGGCCTCTCTGGCCCAGCTCTATGAAAAGAACCTCCTCACCCGCGAAGAGTTCGAGCGGGCCAAGGGGACGCTGCTCAGCTCCGCTCAGCGGACAGGATTCGGATCCGGGTCATTAAAGAATTGAAGTCGGCTTCCGCGAGCGGCACCCCGGGCGCTCGCGGCACGAACTGCACAAAGGATTTGACGCCGGGCGCAAACACCTTGCCGCCCTGAATCGCCGGAGCCGGCAGCCGGAACCTGAACTCTCCGCCGAAATCGAGCAGCAGATCCAGATCGGAGCCTTCTTCGAGCAGTTCCACCACCAGCGCGTTCGGCGCACGCCCGCGCCCGCTCAGCCGGCGCCTTCCGCCGGGCCCCTCGGCAATCTCAATGATGGTCTCTTCCAGTTCGACCGCACGCTCGTCGGCAGCCACCAGGACGGCCCGCTCGGCCAGGTATCGGCCTTCCCCAAACGGTATCCACTCTCCCATCGTCTCCGCCAGTCTGGCGTCCGGAGGATCATCCGGCGGACCACCGAAGTGACAAATGATGCGATACAGGGTTTGCCACTTCATTCACTGCAGGTTCGATAGCCTCGGTACCATCCACGTCGTACTCCGCAAGCTCGACCCAGCAACGTGTCTTCTCGTCCATCACTATCGACATGCAATCTTTCTTTAGTGCCAACCTCCGCCCCGTTTCGGCGCATGAATGCATCAATGTAGCACATTCGAAAAATTTTGTAATCAGCAACCCGTGGTGGCTGGCGCCCGGCGCACTTTCCCTTGAAAGACATTATCGAGCAGTGCATGGTTGCGGAAACTCAAAGCCATGAGGCCGGAAATGGGCGGAGGCGCAGCGCCGCATCGCCGCCGGGCCGAGTACCGGATCATGGAAATGGAACTAGTCCGTCTCGAGGAGACCAAAGCGCAAGAAGCGGTTTTATGGAGGCGGCCATTTTTGCTTTGATTTTTCCGCCTGGAAAAGGATATGATCCTATCCATTCGCTATGCCTTTCCCACTAGTCCGGACATGATGCGGGCGCTGGTTTTTTAAAGCGGTTCTGATTTCACTTCGCCAGCCCTTTTTTCCCTTAATGTTCCTTTCGCATCCTGTATCTGCCAAACCTTCTGCCCAAGGAGGTGGCTCATGGCGCATGACCCATTCAAAAGCGGATTCACTGCCATTTTCAGCGCCGATGTGGCCGGTTACAGGTCTGTTATTTCCGTCTGAAACTTCAACGGGAAAGACCAGGGAGGTCGCCATGAATTTTAACTCTCGCTGCGCGAATCTTAAAACCGGAATACGGAGCCCAAAATTCGTTCTTAAGTCCATTACGATTTTGGCGTTGGTTCTGGCTGCAACGGGTTGCGCGTTAAACGCTTACACCAATAAGGAGCTATCTGCGAATCAAACCAACGATGGAATCAAAGCCACATACCGGGTGGAAAACAGAGAGGGGTCTGAAAAGCATGCGCTCGTTCTTTTGGCATTGTCCGGCGGCGGCAGTCGGGCAGCGCTGTTTTCTTCGCTGGTGATGTTATCCTTGGATGAAATTCAGGTTCAAGGGTCAACGCTGTTGAAGGAGGTGGACGCGATTTCCTCGGTTTCAGGGGGATCGTTGGCGGCTTCGTACTACGCGATTTCAAAAGACCCCGGCCCTGCGGTGGAGATGCAGGACCGCATATGGGATAGGGATACCGCAACTGAGGTTATGTCCAGGAATTACCGCGGCAGATGGATCGCAAACTGGTTCTGGCCCAAGAACATTTTCTATTATTGGTTCACCGCCTATAACCGCTCCGATATCATGGCCACGACGTTTGCCGATAATTTCCTCGATACGCGCCACATCGGAACGGATTACAAGTTCCGGGACATCAACCCGACTCGCCCGACGCTGTTGATCAACAGCACCAACGGAACCCGCGGGAAAAAATTCGGCGAGATTTTTACGTTCACGGTTGAGCACTTCAACGACCTAAGATCCGATTTGGCCGACTACGATATCGCCCGCGCCGTTATGGCATCCGCTAGCTTCCCCTCGGTCTTCAACTATATGCATCTCAGAGACTACCAGTCCAAGGATGAGAGGTACACCCATCTTTTTGATGGGGGCAGCAACGATAATCTTGGGCTGAAAACCGTCTTCGGTATCCTCGATAACACCAGGGAGAATTATGATACCATCATCCTTATTCTGGTGGACGTATTCACCCAAGGAGGTGGGGTCAGCGATGCCATGCCGGATGGCCGCGAATGGCCGACAGACTTTATCGCGGATACCAATTTTATTGATAGCTTCGACTGCCTGCTGTCGCGCAACCGCGAAAACCTGGTCGAAAACGGGATTAATTACTTCGAATGGCTTAAAGCGGACCGGGAAAAGAATGCCATTTTCTACCACATCAAGTTCGACAACCTCCGCGCCATGGATGAGGCGCTCTATCAAAAGGTTAATTCCATCAAAACGGATTTCAAAATCGGCGGGTCCGAAATAAAGGCATTGCAGAAAGCATCTGGTCTGCTAATGACCGACCAGAATGAATGTCTAAAGCGAATATCGAGTTTGTTGTCCGGGAAAAGTTCGAATTTCGAGAGCACCTATTGCACCTGGCCGACGCTTCAGGAGGATATGGATAGAATCAGCAGTGCTCCGCAAGCCTCTGTCAGCCCCTGAATGGCCTGGAAATCGGTCATCCATACGGAAAGGTGGAAATCATGCGCCGGAGGGATTTCCTGAAAATCTGCGCCGTGGCGCTCCCGGGTATGGCACTCTCTTCAGAGGGATGTTCGCCCTCATCGAGAGCTTTGAATAGCCCTACAGCCTATGTGAATTGCTGGCCCAAGACCCGCATCGAGCCGATCTTCGAGGTCCGAACACCATTGCTTTTTGCGCATAGAGGCGGAGCCCGTGAAACCGCTGAAAGCACCATATTGGGTTTTCAACATGCTGTCGACTCCCGATCCGACGTGCTCGAATTGGATGTTCAATTGACAAAGGATGCCCAAATGGTTGTATGGCACGGTCCGGAGTTGGACAATGTTCGGATAGACAATGTGTGCGACCGCCCGGCGAAAAGGATCAGAAGAAAAATATTCGAATACGCCTGGTGCGAGCTCGATCGGAAAGCCTGGGTCGCCGATCCCGAAGTTAAGGACCTGGACATCGAAGAGGTGGACCTTTCGCAAGTCCCCCAGCTCGATAATCGTGGCCTGCTGCTGCTACCGGATTTTATGGATGCATTTCCCAACCACCCCCTCAATATTGAGTTGAAGGAATCGTTCGCAATGCCGTTCGATGCGCCGCACCGAGCGGCCCTTCCAGACAACATAAAGGCATTTTGTGAAGTGCTGGATCTCCACGCCCGAAAACGCCCTATTGTTGTAGTGAGTGCAGACACGCACATTATTAAGGAGTTCAGACGGCAGGTCGGCAATCGCTATCCCACCGGGCTATCGGGTTTTGAACAATTATTATTTTGTTTGGGTGCAGGCAGAGACGGGCCTGCCTTCGAAACCTCGCATTTTCTGGTTACCGACTATTTGGTTAGGCGTGTCCATCGATCGGGCGGCTCTATCTTCGTATTTGTTACCGAATTTGGTCCCATCCAAGCCTTGGACCAGGAAATAGCATTTTCCGAAGAAATTCGGTCTAAGATCGTCAAACTGCTGGATATGGGTGTTGACGGGCTTATGACCGACCGCCCAGCCGAAATGCGAAAAGTGATCGACTCCTGGACAGGGGCTTGATGCTAATCCTTCAGTCGCGGACCAGCTCAAATTCGTTTTAAAAAACAGCTGGATTCAGTCGCAACCGGCATTAACGCCACAACCTGGGACCTCGCCCTGATCCTTCGCAGGAGTTAAGGTATTCAGTGAAATTTGCAATAATTTCGACATTTGATGATATGTGCCAGCGGCGCCCGGCAAAAAGAAGTGGACCGATTTTTATACCCGGCTGATGCTGCTGTTGTGGTTCTTTGAAGGCGCCGAGGATGACGCCGGGCGCCTATCCCGGGAGATCCTGCGGGAGATCGACACGCTCTGGGTCTTCCTCGATGAGGCCGGGGTTGAGCCGACCAACAACCGGGCCGAGCGGGCGCTACGCTTTGCCGTGCTGTGGCGCAAACGCTCCAACGGCACCCAGAGCGAGAAGGGCAATCGCTGGGTGGAGCGGATGCTGTCCTTCCGGCAGACGTGCCGCCTGAGGCAGCAGGCGACCTTCCCGCTTTTGGTGGATACCGTGAAAGCCTATTTCAAAGAGCAAACGCCCAACCTGGGCTGGCTCGCGTAAGCTTTACTAGCGAACCCCTGTGAACATCTACCCCACTTTCATAGAATGAAACCTGCAAATTAAGAAATTGACATTTCATATGCGAATGTATATACTAAACAGTGTATACATAAATTGAAGAATCTCCTATGATTGAAGGAAATGCGAGTCGGATGCAGAGCAAGGAGGTTGTTATGAAAACAACTAGAGTTTTCAAATCGGGAAATAGCCAGGCAGTCAGGTTGCCAAAGGAATTCTCCGTCAAAAGCAAGATCGTTGAGATTCTTCGCCGCGGAGACGAAATCGTGCTGCGGGAACCCGGCAAAGGACTGGAACGCGCATTTGAAGTGTTGACCGAACTTCCTGATGATTTCTTTGCTGAAGGACGTCAGGACGCACTACCTCAGCAGCGGGAGGGATTGTGATGGCGGCTCGTTTTCTATTGGATACCAATATCTGCATTTACATCCAACGCCAAAAACCGGGGAACATGTTGACGCGTTTCCAAAAACTTGAACCTGGAGATGCCGCGATTTCCGTTATCACATGGGGCGAATTGCTGTATGGTGCGGAGAAAAGCAAGCAGCGTAAAAATGCTCTTGAGTTGCTTGCGGAGTTCAAGAGCTTGGTTCCCGTTCTGCCGTTACCAGAGACGGCTGGGAATGCCTATGGGATCATCCGGGCGACACTTGAATCTCAGGGACGGCCTATCGGTAACAACGATTTGTGGATCGCCGCGCACGCTAAAGCGGCAGGCCTTACGGTCGTTACCAACAATGAACGAGAATTTCGACGCATCGCCGGGTTAAAGGTGCAAAACTGGATTCTGTGATGTGTATCGGTGATGGACGCAACCGCTTACTCAACTGTGCTGATTCCGTCCATATAAGCCAAGCCTCCTTGGCATCGAGCACATCCGGCGATGAATCCAATCTTGGGGGATTTCTACGTTTTTCATGGTATTGATCAGGTAATCGCAAAGAAATCGTACTTCAAAAAAGTGTGGATATGATCTTGAGGGGCGCACTTGGATAGATTGTGTCTCCGGATTATATCCAACGGAAATTGGGGTCGCCGTCTTGACGATAGTGACAGCTTATGTTTTGCGGCTTATTCGTTCCTCTGGCAAGTGATACACCCACGAAATCCCCACTATGTGATCGTTGCCAGGAAGTCGGAAGGAGTCAGCGTTTGCACGATGGCGGCGCCGCAGATTAGCTGTTCGTGATCAAGCGTGACCAGCTCAGCCGCGAATAATGCCGCTGAAGCGAGATAGACCGCATCCGCCCCGCGCAACCCATGCTTCGACCCGAACGCGGCCGCCTGACGGGCCAATCCCTCATCCAGCACCACCATGATGGCATTGGGCAGCCGGCCGACGGTGGTAGCATATGGTTGTGCCAAATCAGGCTGGCTTCCGGTCCGGCTTAATGCGGCGGCCACCTCCGCCATAACGAATCGTCCGGCCCTTGTTTAATGCTGCGTTTGGTAGTACATGAAATAGCACAATAAGGAACCAGCGAGCCGAGCGGGCCGACCTTGCTAATAATGATATCAGGAGACGGAACATGCATGGCTGGTGCGGAAAAATTCTTAGAGTGGATCTGAGCCGGGGGCGGATCACCCGTGAGCCGCTCGACCCGCAGGTGGCGCGGGACTACATCGGCGGACGGGGGCTCGGCATCTATTATCTGCGCCGGGAAGTCGATCCGCTCTGCGACTCTCTCGGCCCCCGGAACAAGATCATCATGGCGACCGGGCCGCTGACGGGCACGGCCGCCCCTACCGGCGCACGCTACGTGGTGACCACCAAGTCGCCCCTGACCGGCGCCATCACCTGTTCGAACTCCGGTGGCAACTTCCCGGCCGAACTGAAGAAAAGCGGCCACGACGCCGTCATTATCGAAGGCGTATCCGACCGGCCGGTCTACCTCTGGATAGACGGCGACCGCGCCGAATTGCGGCCGGCGGACCATCTCTGGGGAAAGACCACCCACGCCACGGACGATGCCCTGCGCAGTGAAACCCATGAAAAAGCCAAAACGGCCGTGATCGGACCGGCCGGCGAGAACCGCGTCCTTTTTGCCGCCATCATGAACGACCGGGACCGCGCCGCCGGCCGCGCCGGCGTGGGCGCGGTCATGGGCGCCAAGAACCTCAAGGCTGTAGCGGTGCGCGGCCAGCTGGAAGTGCCGCTGGCCGACCCGGCCGCCTTCAAAGCGGTCAACCTGAAATATCGCGAAGCCTTCAGGGACAAGACGCGGGACAACCCGCCGGCCCTGCGCACGCACGGCACCGCCATCACCGTGGTCGGCACCCAGAGCCACGGCGTCTTCCCCACCCGCAATTTTCAGCAGGGCACCTTCGAGGGCTGGGAGTCCATCTATGGGGAAACCCTCACCCAAAAATACCTGGTGCGCGCCAAGCCCTGCTTCAGCTGCCCGATCGCCTGCGGCCGGGTCACCCGCATCCCCGACGGCCCTTACCAGGGCGAGGGCGAGGGCCCGGAGTACGAAACCGTCTACGCCCTCGGATCGGACTGCGGGGTGGACGATCTGGCCGCCCTCACGAAGGCGAACTACGAGTGCAACGAGCTGGGGCTGGACACCATCAGCATGGGCGCAACCATCGCCTGTGCAATGGAGCTTTACGAGAAAGGCTTTCTGAAGGAATCCGAAACCGGGATGCCGCTGCGCTGGGGCGACGGTGATGCCCTGGTCCGGCTCACCCGCATGACCGCCCGACGGGAGGGCTTCGGCGGCCTGTTGGCTGAGGGCAGCCTGCGGCTGGCGACCCGCTGCGGGCACCCGGAGCTCGCCATGGTCGCCAAGGGCCTGGACTTCGCCGGCTACGACCCGCGCGGCGAGCAGGGCATGGGCCTGGCCTACGCCACCTCGCCCATCGGCGGATCCCACATGCGCGGAGACCCCGCCTACTTCGAACTCCTGGGCGTTCCGGTTGCAGCCGACCCGCACACCTGGGAGGACAAGCCGCTGCTGGTGGCCAAATGGCAGGATCTCTTCTGCGTGATCGACGCCGCCGGACTGTGCGTGTTCTTCAGCGTGCGCTACCTGGTGGAGCAGGATCTGATGGTGAAACCGGTCGGGATCACCGAGCTGCTCAACGCGGCGACCGGCGCCGGGTATACGCCCGATGCGGTGGAGCGGGTCGGCGAGCGCATCTTCAACGCCGAACGGCTTTACCTGCAGGCGGCCGGCTTCACGCGCAAAGACGATAGCCTCCCCGCGCGCATCACCCATGAGCCCATGCCCGTCGGCCCGGCCAGGGGGATGGTCTGCAAGCTGGAGGAGATGCTGGGGCCTTATTACGCCCTGCGGGGCTGGGACCCGGAGGGCCGGCCGTCGGAAACCAAGCTCCGGCAGCTGGATCTGCTCTAACCGCCCAGGGTAAAAATGAAGATCCGCGTCCAGACATTCGCCCATCTGCGCGAGTACGCGCCTGCCAACGGCGGAAAGCTCGAGCTCGCCCTTGCCGACGGAGCAACGGTTGCCGACGTGCTAGCCGCGCTGGGAATTCCGGCAGCGGTTGAAGCGGTCATGCTCGTCAACGGCCGCCGGGCGGATACCGGCACCCGGCTGAGCAGTGACGATGAAGTCACTCTTTTTCCTCCCATGGAAGGCGGTTGAGCCCGCATGCGTCCCGGACGGGTTCAGACGAACTCGCATTTGATTTTCAGAGCCGGCGGGTTTATATTTCGACCATCTCGTCGCGTGTTCTGCTCGGCCGGACCGGATATGCCATCTGCCTTGGTTCAGCGGCCTTCCATCTCATTCTCCATCTGCCCTTGATCGCGTGGTCGCACCGCTTGGTGACGGACACCCGGGCCGCTTCTTTCGGTCCGGATAAACGCCCCATGCTCCGGCAGGGGAATTCATCCCATCTCGGCCAGATCGTCGAACCAGCCGAGCGGCGTACCGGCCGGGACGGCAGCAACCGCCTGGCCGTCATTCATGGGTGTGCCGAGTCGGATCCGGTCGCATGCAAACTCCAGCGCCCGATTTGAGTTCATTGATCGTCTCTCCCGATGCCGTGCTGAGAAAAATCAAGCCCGGAATGAGTATTTTTTTGAGCACGGGGGTGGCCGAGCCGCGCACCATGGTTCGGCACATCATGCGATCGCGTGAGAAGAACCTGGAAGACCTCGAACTGGTTCAGCTGGTCAGCTTCGGCGATGCCATCTCGCTGGAAGCCCTCAAGTCCCAGAACTTCCGGTTGAAAACCTTTTTTTCGGGGTGGGCGGCGGACCGCGCCATTGAAAACGGGCAGGTCGACCTGGTACCCAGCCGCTTTCAGAAAATCGCCGAATTGATTTCATCCGGCCAAATCCCCCTGGACATGGCGATCGTGCAAGTCTCCCCTCCGAACGAAGCCGGTTATTGCAGCCTGGGGGTGGCCGTGGACGTGGCCTGGGAAGCCATGGAACGGGCATCCGTCACGGTCGGGGAAATCAACTCGAAAATACCGCGAACCTTCGGAGATACATTCCTGCCGGCTACCGAATTCGACTACCTGGTCCTGGCGGAAGACGATCCCTTGTATTTCGAGCGCTGGGCCGTCGATGAGGTCCTGGATCGTGTGGCGCAAAACGTCGCTGCTTTGATCGACGATGGAAGCTGTCTCGCCTTCTCGATTGGCCCGCTTTACGAGGCGCTGAGCCGGCATTTAAAGGACAAAAGACACCTGGGCATCCATTCGCCCTTCTTTACGGATCCGTTGATGGATCTGATCCAATCCGGGGCCGTCACCAACCGTCGCAAGGAGAGCTATCGCGGGAAGTCCCTCACGGCTTACGCCTTCGGCACGCCGGAGCTTTTTGCGTGGCTCGATCAGAACCCGCTGGTCGAGTTCCAGCGCATTGACAAGGTTTTCAACCCGCTGATCATCGGACGCAACCGCCGGTTCGTAACCGTCATCGCGGCCAAATGGATCGACTTGTACGGCTGCGTCGGGCTGCATGTCGGCAAGGGCGTTGTCGCGACCGGGCCTTCCGAGATCATTGATTTTTTCACCGGCTCAGCCCTGTCTGAAGGCGGGCGCTCCATCTTTGCGCTGACCAGCCGCGACCTCCAGGGCCGGTCCAACATCCGGCCCACCATAGCCGATTGGCCCAACCGGTTCGGAATGTTCGAAGCCGTGAGCACGGTCGTCACGGAGCAAGGCGTGGCCTATCTGGAAGGCCGCACCGTGCGGGAGCGGGCGCAGGCGCTGATCGAAGTGGCCCATCCCGACGACCGGGCCTGGCTGGTGCGGGAGGCCAAAGCCCGCAACATACTCTACCCCGATCAGATCTTCCTGGAGGGCAGCGCCCGGCTCTACCCCCTGGACATCAGCGCGACGCATACGTTCCGGGATAATTTAACGGTCCGCTTTCGGCCCATCAAACCGTCCGATGAAGAGGGCATGCGCCACCTATTCTACCGGTTTTCGGATGAAACCCACTATTCGCGCTACTTTCATTCGGTTCGAAGCATGCCGCACGCCAAGATGCAGGAATATGTCAATGTGGATTGGAGCCGGGACATGTCCATCGTCGGGCTGGTGGGCGAGGAGGGCAAGGGCCGCATCATCGCCGAAGGACGCTATCTGCGGACCCCTGGCAGCGCATTCGCCGAACTGGTTTTTGTGGTGGATGAGCCCTTTCACGGCAGGGGCATCGCCACTTATCTGTATGCCATGCTCATCCGTCTGGCGCGGGAAAGGGGAATAAAGGGATTTACGGCGGACGTGCTCTTCAACAATGTCGGGATGATGAACGTGTTTCAAAAGGGCGAACTGCCCGTTCAGGCCCATCTCGAAAGCGGAGTCTACCATCTCACGATTCCGTTTGAATCGATGGGGGGAAGGAGGCAAGGCGATGCTGATCGATCAGGCTGACCTCTTGTGGGGCATGGACATGCTGTTTGTGAGGGAATTCATGGGGATCGCCACCACCGTGAACTTTGCGAAAGGCGACGTGGTTTTCCGAGAAGGCGACCCGGCCGATTACTTCTATACGCTCATCGAGGGCAAGGTCCGGTTATCCGTCGGCGACCCGCCCCGAGAGGTCTACACGATCGACCAGGCCGGGGAGGCCTTCGGATGGTCGAGCCTAGTGGACCGCAACTATTATTCGGCCGCTGCCGAATGCACCGAGCCGGCCCGCTGCTCGAAGCTGGAAAGGAAAAAGCTTGAAGCCCTTCTGAAGGGCCATCCCGAAAGCGGCTTGGTTTTTTACAAGAAACTGGCCGGAATCCTGGGCCACCGGCTGGTCCAATACTATCAGCTCACCTTTCCAACCGATGGATGAAGCCCCAACGGCCGCCGCTGTCGGCGATGCGGCATGGCCGATTACAAGCCGGTTTATGGATCGTGCACGGTCCGCCGCGCCTCGGCGGGTGCGGCCGCAGACCGGTCCGTTGGCGGCGTGAAATGGTGAGTCTTATTTCTGCTGTCCTTCCTCTGCCTCAATCAAATTGCCGGCCGATAATCGGTGCGATCGCCCGCAGCTCCGGCATGAGTTGCCGGAGCTGCTCGGGGAATAGGCACTGCCCGCCGTCCGAAAGCGCGTGGTCCGGATCGGTGTGAACTTCCACCAGGAGCCCGTCGGCGCCGGCTGCGATGGCGGCGCGACTCATCGGAATCACCAGATCGCGGATGCCCGTCGCGTGGCTCGGATCGACCAGCACGGGCAGATGGGTGACCTTTTTTAAAAGAGGGACGGCGGAAAGGTCCAGCGTGTTGCGCGTGGCGGTCTCAAAGGTGCGGATGCCGCGCTCGCAGAGGATCACCGCGCCATTGCCTTCAATGAGAAGATACTCCGCCGAGAGGAGCCATTCGTCGATCGTTGCAGCGAAGCCGCGTTTGAGGAGAACGGGCTTGCCCAGACGTGCGGCGCATTTCAGCAATTCGAAATTCTGCATGTTGCGCGAACCGATCTGAACGACATCCGCGCACGCGCCCAATCGGTCGGCGTTCGAGGGCGAGGTAAGCTCGGTGACGACGCCGATCCCCAGCTCCCGGCGCACCTCGGATAGGATCCGCAGACCCTCCTCCCCCATCCCCTGAAAGGAATAGGGCGAGGTCCTCGGCTTGAAAACCCCGCCCCTGAAAAGCACGGCCCCGTCCCGTTGTACCGAGCGGGCGATCGCCAGGGCCTGCTCGCGGCTCTCAACGGCACAGGGCCCAGCGATGACCACGATGCGCCGGCCGCCGATCACGATACCTCCCACGGATACCAGCGTGTCGGCGGGATGCATTTCGCGGCTGGTCAGTTTATAGGGCGAACGGACCGGCCGCACATGAGCGACACCCGGAAGCCGCCGGCAAACTTCAGCATCGCGGGTGCCCTCCCCCAGGATACCGATCCGTTGAACATCCGTTCGCGGAAGCTCCCGGTATTCCCACCCCAGCGATTGGAGCTTCGAAAGCAGCTCGGATTTCGTTTCCGGCGCCAGGTTGGGTTGAAGATCGAGAATCATGTCGCTCTTCGACCTTCGGCGTTGATCGCCAGGATACGGTAGTGCCCATCGCGCTGCGCGGGGACAAATCCCGCGCGGCGGATAATGGTCTTGACGGTGTCGGCCGTCGTCAGGCGCTCGTGGCCGGCCTTTCGCAGAACATTTTCCTCGATCAGGACCCCGCCGAAATCATCCGCTCCGGCAATCAGCCCGAGCTGACCGGCGGGGACGCTTTCGCTGAACCAGGAGGATTGGATATGGGGAAAGTTGTCCAGGACGAGCCGCGCCACGGCGATGATGCGGATATACCGCGCAGGGTGTGCCGTGCCCCGGATCCGTCGGCCGAGCGGGGTCGAACCGGGTTTGAAGGACCAGCCGATGAAGCTCGTAAAGCCGCCGGTTCGATCCTGCAGACGCCGCAGAGCGAGCAGATGGTCTACGATGTCCTCATCGGTTTCGACATGGCCGTACATCATCGTGGCCGTGGTCTTGAATCCGATTTCGTGGGCGATGGCGCAAACTTCCAGAAACTCCCGGGCGGTCGCCTTGCGTGGAGCGATTTCAGCGCGGACCCGCTCCGTCAGGATTTCCGCCCCGCCGCCGGGAATGGTACGGATTCCTTCTGCATACACCCGCTCCAGCACCGAGCGCACGGGCATTTTTTCATGACGGGCCATGAAGTGATACTCCGCCGGGCTAAACGGATGGATATGGATTTCCGGACAGGCAATGCGGATGGCGCGGATGTATGCAATCCAGTCTGCGAGACGAACCTGCGGGTTGTGGCCGCCCTGGAGCAGGACGGTGGTTGCCCCCAGCGCCTGGGCCGATTGGACCTTGGCGGCCAGCTGTTCCGGCGTCTGCGTGTAAGCCTCGCCGGCCCCGGCGGGCCGGTGGAAGGCGCAAAATGAGCAGCACGTGGTGCAGACATTCGTATAATTCGGGTTGGTGTCGATGACAAAGGTGACGGTATTGCCGGGTATGCGGCGCTGCCGCGCGGAATGGGCCAGGCGCATGAGTTCGCCCATAGGAAGCCTTTGGAGCATTTCGATCCCCTCCCGGCGCTCAAAGCGCTCGCCGATGCGTCGGGGAAGGTTCCGGTCGGCCGGGAGGGTTCGCTGGCGCTCTGGTGCCATGGGTCACCTTTCCGTCCCGGCCTGCCGCCAGGCCGCAGCGCCGGTGAGGGAATACCGTCGGCACTCATCCAGGAAATACGCCTGGCCAGCGAGGTCGGTTTCATCCAGGCAGCGGCGCAGCACGCTGAAATAGGTCTGGATGGTCTGCGGATCCAGATTGAGCTGGCGCGCTGAATCCGGCACGGCTCTTGCCACCATCTCGGCTTCGCGCGCCTTGAATTCGGACAGCCAGTCTTCTAATGCGGCCCGGGCGCGCGCCGGGGCATCTTTGCGAACCACCCACCGAGCAAACACGAAGGGTAGACGCTGGCGCGCGTACCATTCGCTTGCGAGATCGCTGACGACTTCGCACGACGCCGGACCCGAATCCCTGCGGACGTCCAGCCGCCCGCCGTGCAGCCGCAGCAGAGCCCGATCGCCGATCAGCAGCTCGCCGTCGGCGGTTTCATCGGAGGCCGCCAGCCGCGGAAGATCGCCCAGACCGCGATGATAGACCATCAGAAGGTATAGCAGGCGCACGCTAGAGGCGGACTCGTCCGTGATCCGGATGCAGGCGTCCGACCCGGTCTCAGCCAAGGGCCGGTTGGAAAAAAACAGGACGCTCATCGAGCGTTCGGCGGCGGCGATGCCGAAGCTGCCCAAAAACTCGGTCAGCCCGGCCAGCTCGGGCAGCCCTCCCACCGGCACGGCAGCGGCGATCACCGAATTGTCTCTCAGGGCGGCGATGCTGCGGCTTGGAACGAGGGGGACGAAACGGCAGCCCGCCGGAGGGCCCAGCTCGCGGTAAGGAGCCATATTGGTATAGGGTATCATCGCCACGGGAAACGCCATGCCTACCCCCTTCCTCCCGAGGGCGGCTTGAGGTTGAAAGCCCCGTCCCGTTCGACCGGAACGAAGCCGGCAGCGGCGATGGTCTCCACCATGCGCTCGCGGGCCAGGCCGACGGGCGTGGTGGCCCCGGCCAAATGGGCGATCTTCTCTTCCTCGATGGTGCCGTCCATGTCGTCGGCTCCCCAGCTGAGGCCGGCCGCGGCGGTTTCGATCCCGAGCATGGGCCAGTAGGACTTCAGATGGGAAATGTTGTCCAGAATCAGCCGGGCGACCGCCAAGACGGCCAGGATCTCCAGGGGGGGCGGTCCTTTTTCAATGAACTGGCCCCGCCCCGGTTGAAAAGCAAGCGGGATGAAGCAGTTGAATCCTGCGCTTTCATCCTGGGCCGACCGCAGGGTCAGGAGGTGCTCGACCCGCTCCGGCCAGTTCTCGCCGAAGCCGAAGAGCATGGTCGCGTTGGTTGGAATGCCCATACGGTGGGCCAGCTGGTGGATGCGGATCCATTCGGCCGGCCCGATCTTGTTTTTCCAGTGCAGCCGCCACAGCCGCTCCGAAAATATCTCAGCGCCGCCTCCGGGCATGGCGTTCATGCCGGCCTCCTGCAGCTCTAATAGAATACGCTCCGCCGGTTTGCCGGTGGTTTGAGCGAAATAGGCGATCTCCACCGCCGTGTAGGCCTTGATGTAAAGCTGCGGATGCCGGCGTCTGAGCTCAGCCACCAGACCACGGTTGCGCTCGTAAGGCCAGGCCTGGTTCAGCCCTCCCACGATGTGCACTTCGGTGGGGCCCAGACGCGCAACCTTTGCCAGGATGTCCTCCTCCTGCAGGATGTATGCATGCGGGTCCTTCGGGGAGGCGGCATAGTTGCAGAAGGTGCACCGCATGGCGCAGATGTTGGCCGGGTTGATGTGCATGTTGAAAACATAGGTGGCCTCGTTGCCGAATCGGCGATGGCGATCGGCCAAGGCGGCTCGGCCGAGTGAGTGCACGCGGTCCGCCGTGATCTCCTCGACCAGGGACAGCGCCTCCGGCCTCGTCAGCCGCCGGCCTTGGGAGGCGTTCGCGAGCGCCCTCTGAAACCGGTTTTCAGGCTTTACTTTCGCCATGGATCGCATTCTACCCGGGAAGACCGTAGGCAGTCCAGCGTTCGTCCACGCGCCGCTCCACGCTTGGATCGAATTCAACCGGCCGGGGGTATCCCTTCTTCCAACGCGCATCGATGAGGATCGGCAGCCGCAGCACCAGTCGGTTTCCCTCCAGGAGCCGTTCGGCCGGATGCAGATCGAGCAGGGGATCGAACCGCGTGAACCACCCCCAGAACACCATCGTCGGCTGGTCCATCGGCACGTCCGGGGAGAGCAGAACGTGGAAGAGATAGCGGCCCGTCACGGGGTGGGCTGCAAGCGCAGCCTGAAGAGCCGCGACATCGGCCGCGTTCGAAGAAAGCTGAGCCATTAAAAACGCCGGGCCCCATGCGGCCAGCCGCTGAAGGCCGGCATGGACCTCTCCGGCCGCGGGCGGCAGGGGCGGCGGCGCCCCACGCAGGGTCCCGCTTTCGCGGCGGCAGGCCAACACCACGAGCCGCGAGCCCGAGTTCATGGCCGGACCCGTGAAATCGAGCGTGTCCTGCGCCGTCGGCGACAGCAGGTGCAGGCCCTCCCGCTCGTCCAGGTGCGCCCAGACGGCGCTGCTGAGCGCGTTGAAATCGCGGACGTTCACGTCGTGGTCCACCGTGATCATGATCTTGGTGAGGGACACCTGCCCCTCGCCCAACATCCCCAAGGTATGCTTGAGCGCCTCGCGCGGATACCGCTGCTGGACGGCCATGGCCGCCAGGGGATGGAAGCCCGTCTCCGGATAGGCCCAGATGGCTTTGACGGCGGGCCGCAGAATCCGGAGCAGAGGCATCGCCATCTCCTGCAGAGCGGTGCCGATGTGAAAATCCTCTTGGATCGGCTTGCCCACCACCGTCGCGGGATAGATGGCATCCCGGCGGGCCAACACCCGCTTCACTCGATAGACCGGGAAATCGGCTGAATGCGAATAATGTCCGAAGTGGTCCCCGAACGGTCCTTCCCGGGCGGTGTCGCCGGGGCTCACGGTCCCCTCCAGCACGAACTCGCAGTCCGCCGGGATGCGGTGCCCGCTCTCGGGGCGCGGGATCACTTTCAGCGCAGAGCCCAGCATCAAGGCGGCGAGCAGCCGTTCGTCCACTCCCTCCGGCAGGGGCGCCACGGCAGCGATGGTGAGGGCTGGCGGCCCTCCCAAGAAAACGCTGAGCGGCAGCGGTCGGCCCAAAGCGCAGGCTTGGTGAAAATGAAACCCGCCGCCCTTTTCGATCTGCCAGTGCATCCCGGTCGCCCCCGGCCCGTAGCGCTGCAGTCGGTAGATCCCCAGATTCCCCCGGCCGTCCGCCGGGTTTACCGTGTGGACCAGCGGCAGGGTGAAGAAATGCCCGCCGTCTTCCGGCCAACACTTGAGCACGGGCAGGCGGTCGAGGTCGGCAGGCTCCTGAATCGTTTCCAGGACCGGTCCCGCGGATACGTTTCTGAGGCGCGCCCGCAGGAAGGGCCAAAGGAGCCTGCGGCCGCGCCATAAGCGTTTGGCGCTCGGCGGCATCAGCAGGTCCATCAGGCCGGCCATCTTTTCGCCGAGCGCCTCCGGAGAACCGCCGAACACGTCATGCACCCGGCCGAGGGTACCAAACAAATTGGTGACCATTCGGTAGGGGGAGCCCTTGACTTTTTCAAACAGCAGGGCGGGGCCATTGCCGGCCATAACCCGGTGCTGAATCACCGTGATTTCCTGGTCCGGATCGACTTCCGTCCGGATCCGGGCGAGCTCTCCCCTGGATTCCAGGAACCGGAGATAGGAACGCAGGTCGGGAAAGCTCACCGCACGTCCTCCCAGGTTACCGGGGCCGGATGGCCCAGCACGGCCAGGACCCGGTCCGCAAATGCGCCGAGCAGCTCGTCCGCAGTGGCGGAGGGCTTCATTCCGGTCATGTAAAACGGAGGCGACATCGGCATGATCACCCCTCCGGCGTCGGCGATCCGCAGGGCGTTGTCAAGATCAATACGGGTCAGCGGGGTTTCGCGCAGGCAGAGAATCAAGGGCCGCCGCTCCTTGATGTGGCAGTGGGCGGCGCGGCTGATCAGCGTCTCGGCGATTCCGGCCGATAGGCGGGCAAGCGTGTTGGCCGAGCAGGGCAGGATCACCATCCCGACCGTTTCAACCGAGCCGGAGGAAATCGGGGCAAAGAGATCGTCGTCTTCGTAGCGGCGGCTGGCCTTGGCCGCCAGCGCTTCGAAGGCCCCCCACTCGTGTTCGACCAGGCGTTTGCCCCAACGGCTGGCCACCAGCGTCACGGGCCAGGGGGACTTCTCTATCAGGAGCGCCGCCCCGGCGGCGCCGCTGGCTCCGCTGATGCCGACAATCAAGTGTTTTTCCGCTGCCATCCTGTCCCCCTGTCCGCGTCGAATGGTTGAATGGAAGAGCCCTCACATCCAGCGGCCGAAAATCGGCACAAAGGCGGCGAAAATTCCAGCCGTGGTGGAAATCGGGAAAAACCGCAGCTGCTCCGGAATCGCGGGCAGAACCATTAGCGCCATGGAGGCCGCGGCCAGCAGCAGCGCGGCCGTCGACGCTCCCCCTCGGCCGCTGACCATGTAGACCGCCGTCAAGGCGCCCAGAGCGATGAGTTCACAGGCGGCCGAAATGGCGAGGGCATTGCTTCGACCGATGGCCGCCGGCAGGCTGTGGATCCCGTTGGCCAGGTCGCTTTTAAGGTCCAGCAGGGCGTAAATGATGTCAGCTCCGCTGAGCCAAAAAAACACGAAGACGGCGAACAGGACGATTCCGGCGGAAAACCGGATGCCGCCGGTCGTCGCCACATAGGCCCCGAGCGGCGCCAAGGCCAGGCAGAGGCCGATGCCGAAATGGCACAGGGCCGTGAAGCGCTTGAGCCATGAATACCCCAGCAACGGAACCAGAGGTATAGGGCAGAGGGCTAGGCACCAGCCGCCGAGGGCCGCACACGCCGCTAAATATACCCCCAGCCCCATCAGTGCCACGGCCAACGCCTTCGTCACGGACATCCGCCCGCTGGGCAGCTCCCGCGAGGCAGTGCGGGGGTTGCGGGCGTCGATGCGGCGGTCAACAATGCGGTTGAGCGACATGCCGAAGATGCGGGCTCCCGCGGCCGCCGCCACGATCAGCAGCAGCAGCGGCAGCCCCGGCGGCTGCCCTTGGTTGGCGATCCAGCTTCCGGCTATGACCAGCGGAAGGCTGAAGGCGGTGTGCTCGATCTTGGTGAACCTCAAAAAATTGATGAGCGTCGATTTCCAGGGCGTTTCCTGCGGAAATGGCGATACGTTAGGCGGCAGCATTTCGAATGAGCTCCCTCCAGAGAATCTTGGCGATGTCTGCGCTGACGGCGGATAGATTGGATTTCAGCATCGACCGGCCTCCGCAGCCGGCATGGTCGCTGATCCCCTTGATGATCGAGCAGGGCACACCGTAAAGCTGGGCAACCCGAGCCACCACGGCGCCCTCCATGTCCACCAGCTCCCCGTAGCGGCGCAACTCTGCACGCAGGGCATCATCGAATACCGGTCGCTCCACCGTCACCAGGGCGGCCGGCCGCAGCTCCGACCACAGGTCGTCGGCGCACGCCACCGCCTCGGCCGGGATGCCTGGGCCGGGCTGTCCCTCCGAGGCGGAATCGACGCGCCGTATGTCGCCGGGTGCGAAATCCCGGGGACCGCCCAGTGCCCCGCAGATTCCCGCGTGCACCACCCGGCTGGGGCCATGCTCTCGAATGAGCCATTGGGTGGCCAGCGCGGCCGACACCTTGCCCATGCCGCTGATGGTCGCGCGGTGGTCCACCCTCGGGGACGCCAGCAGCCGAAACGGTTTCAACGCGACGTCTTCGAACCGGCCGAGGTCCAGGAACGGAGACGCCTCGGCTTCGGTAGCGAAGACGAACCCCATCATGGAAGCACTCCGATCGCCCGCGCGCGCCGATCCAGCTCTTCCACCGCTTTCAAACCCGTCGCGCCGATATCCAGGCTGAAGGCGTTGACAAAGGTTGCAATGTGGTTTCGGAGCACTTCGGAGTCCATTTCTTGCGCATACCGGCGGATATAGGGAAGCGCAGCATCCGGATTCTGCTGGGTCACCTCGATGCTGCGGCATAGGAGGCCGTCCACGGCCTGCAGCAGCTGCGGACCGAGAGCCGATCGCGCTGCGATGCAACCCAACGGTACCGGCAGGCCGGTCTGCTCCTCCCACCACCGGCCCAGGTCGATGATCTCCCGGAAGCCTTGCTGCTCATACGTGAATCGGGACTCGTGGATGATGACGCCGCAATCCGCCCGGCCGGTGGCGAGTTCGTCATAGATGCGGTGGTATGCCGTAAAATAACGCTGCCCCGCCTCCGGCAGCCACAAACGGAACAGCAGATGGGCCGTGGTCCACTCTCCGGGCAGGACCACGCGGGAGCGGATGACTTCGGCAGGCGTCAGGTTGCGGCGGGCGACCAGGACGGGGCCGCATCCGTACCCGAGGGCCGCTCCGCTGCGCATCAACCGATAGGCGCCGCGGACCTTCAGCCAGGCGAAGACGGACAGCTTGCTGATGTCAAGCTGCCCTGAAAGCGCCATCTGGTTGAGGGTTTCGATGTCCTGCAGCTGCACCGCGACAGCGCAGCCCGGCAGCGTGATCGCACCACTCGCGATCCCATAAAACATGAATGTGTCATTCGGGCAAGGCGAGTAGCCGAATGTCAGCTGTTGCGTCTTGCAGCCGGTCGGAACGAACTCCATCGTCTTCCAGTATTAAAGCTCTTTTTAAAAGTCAATTGCCATTCGGACCAGTCGAGCCATCGGTCAAGATGTGCTCAGATGCATGATCCGCCGCGCCTCATCCGGGGTGGCCACCGGCCGTCCGAACTCGGCCGCCAGCCTCACCATCCGCTCGACAAAGCGCTCGTTCGGGGCGAGTTCCCCCTTGCGGAAATAGATGTTGTCCTCCAGGCCGATGCGCACGTGCCCGCCCATCAGGATCGCATGGGTGTTCACCACCAGCTGGGCCGGCCCGATGCCGGCCGCGGTCCAAGTGGATCCGGCCGGGATGCTGTTCTTGAGATGCACCAGGTTTTCGATCGTGGCGGGAATGGCGCCCTTGAGCCCCATGACGAAATCGAAGTGCAGCGGCAGCTCGGCCAGGCCCCTCTCCGCCAGCTCCACCGCGTTGCGGATCATGCTGACATCGAAGATCTCCATCTCCGGTTTGATGCCGTGCGTTTGCATGTCCCTTGCCAGGCGTTCGATGAGCTCGGGACTGTTGGCGTAGACCGAGTCCGGAAAGTTCACCGATCCGGTGGTCAGACTCGCCATTTCAGGCTTGAGTGTGAGCCGATCGCTCCGCTGCTCATAGGCCATGCCGGCCCGGCCGCCGGTTGAAATCTGGATGATGAGATGGGTGCGCGCTTTGAGGCCTTCGTAGATTTCTTTGAATAGATGGAAGTCCGCAGAGGGAGACTCGTCCTGCGGGTTGCGGGCGTGAACGTGGATGACGGCCGCCCCGGCCTGTTCGCAGCGCATCCCGGCTTCGACGATCTCTGCCGGCGTGATCGGAACATACGGCGATTTCTTCTTGGTGGGTAGAGACCCGGTGACCGCCGCGGTGATGATGAGTTTCTCCATAATCAGACCTCGTGGTTTGCGATCCAGTGTCCGCATTGCGCCGCTGAAAGCATTCGTTTTCATAGATCTTAGGGGATAATGCCTGACCAAGTCAATTCTGTGCGTGCCTTTGCGGTCCATCAGGTCGCAGCCTTGCGACGATCCGATCGGAAACCCACCTCAAGCACGCCCAGATTTCCACGATGCTTGACAAAAACCAGCAAGCAGATTAGAAAAATGACATCGCTTAATCCCGGCCGCTGGCCGGGAGCGGGGGATCCAGGTATTTGGGGCGAATCGCCAGACGGCGATGGGCAACCTCTTCGGCCCTAGCCCTTCAGCTAACCTCGCAGGCGTCGACGAGGAAAACCTTCGGAATCGAGCGGGGGTCTTTCCTCCAGACTTACGGTTTCGGAGGTGCCGCAAATGGGTGCCGAGAATCCACTCCGACGTCATTATTCCCCCGTCCCCAATCAAACCTAAGACTGAAGTGTCGTGCGATGTGTCGCCATGTTTAGGCTTTGAGCCTTTCCATCTACCGAAGTAAAGTCATCCATCCGCTCCAAAGGGATTCCGAGAGGGGAGCGAGCGTTGGCGGCGGCAAACTGCGCAGTGCCTTATCGGTGGACGCCTGCCGTCCTGAGACGCAGCTGGTTGAATGGGGAACCATGATTCTCATTGCTGACCGAACCGGCGATTTGTCTAACCTGTTGAAGCAATCCACAGGCCCGGAGCTGAGCCATGTGGACTGCGAAAGCTTCGAGGCCGCCTTGAAGGCCCTGCACAAACTGCAGGTCCGCATGGCCGTCGTTACACAGAATTTGGTGGATCGTCATGGATTCGAGTTGTTGAGCCACATTGCGCTTCATTTCCCGGCGCTTCCTGTCATATTTGTTTCTGAGGATTCCAGAAAAGAAACCATTATCTCTGCGATGAGAAGGGAAGCGCGGGACTTTCTGGAATGGCCGTTCGACGCGTCCCAATTGTTGACGGCGATCCGAAGAATAGAGGCGTTATCGCCTAAGCACGTTGCCCCTGGCTTCGGTATCAAGGACATGGACGCCGCCGAAGATGCCGAAGGTCATCAAGGCTGGCCGGCTCCTGCCCCTGATATGAGTTATGACATTGAGGTTTTCTTTTTCGGGGAATTCCGGACCACCGTCGCTGGCGTGCCCATCCGTCACTGGCCGAGCAGAAAAGGAAAGTCCATTTTGGCTTTCCTCCTTTACAACGATTCAAAGCCGATCTTCAGAGAGGCCCTTCTTGAAATGTTCTGGCCGAAGGTGTTTTCGGAATCGGCGCGGAATTGCCTCAACGTCACCATCCATCACATCCGCCAGAAGATTCAGGGAACCGGAATCCAAAAAGACGTCATCCTATTTTCGAATGACTGCTACTTCATAAATCCGGATTTAAAAATTTCATTCGATGTAAAACGCTTCCTAAGTCATTGGAACCGGTCACGCTTCTTGCAGACAGACAACCGCCCGGGACCGGCGGTGAACGAGCTGGAACTCGCCGCCTCCATTTACAGAGGGGATTTCATCCAGGATGAAACCAGCGAGGAGTGGGTTCTACCCCAAAGGGAAAAGCTTCGCGAGATCTACTTGCAGGTGCTCGAAAGCCTGAGCAGGATTTACAGCCTTAACGGGAAACCCAAAACAGCCATTGAGATCTGCACCGCCATTCTCGAGAAAGACGACTGCCGCGAAAAAATCCATCGCCGTCTCATGCTCTGCTACCACCGGGTCGGCAACCGTGATCAAGCCTTGAGGCAGTTTAAAAAGTGCTCAACCATCCTGAAACGAGAATTGGAAGCGAAGCCATCGAGCAAAACATTGGAACTCTATAAAAAAATAAGAGATGACATCCCTTTGTTTTCCCATAAGGAGTGAGCCCCCGATTTACCTCTGCAACACGGAATTGCCGCATTGAATTAAATAATTGAAAAATAATCAAGTCTTAACCCCATTTTAATGGCGAATTAATGAAGTTCATATATACTAGGGCGGGTTGTAATTTCGCCGCCAATCAGAACCCTCACCGATGATGGATCTACCGGTCGTATAGGCCGACGCAGCCCGACATCTTCTGCCTGACCAATTGAAACCTTGTTCAACGGAGGTGGCCCATAAGAGCATCGCTTGACCCGACGGATACCGTCACATGAAAAAGTCCGGAGGTTTCTCTTCCGCGAAAGGGTGTTGAAATCATGAAGCCGAGCAATGTTCTATTACTGAATATTAATCCGGTGGACGAGCTCGGGGGAAGACTGCGCTGGATTTTGGAATCGGCGCCGGATTCAAATATAAACCTTCAACAGGAAACCATCGGCAATGAACAGCAGCCGAGCCTGCCCGATCGCATCTCCGAACTCTTTGCCCGCAGAAATCCAGCATTGATCTTTCTGGTCAGTGCCTGGAATTCCTTGAAGGATGCCAAATCGTTGATTCCATCGCTGCGCCGTGCAAAGCCCAATCCGCCGCTGGTCATCGTTTCCGATGCTGAAACACCGGATGAAATGTTCGAAATGATCAAGCTCGGAGCAGCCGATTTCATCATTCCTCCGCTCACACCGACCGGGATATTTCCTCGGCTGTGGCGGCTGCTTGATCATTCCTGCCGCGGCGAAACAATTGTGCAGAAACTGAAGCAAAAACTCAACCGGCCCAAGGGATTAATCGGCGAAAGCCCGGTCTTCTTGGACGCAATTAATAAAGTCAATCTGGTGGCGCAATGCGACGCCAGCGTCATGATCTCTGGGGAAACCGGGACCGGAAAGGATCTGTTTGCCCAGGCGATCCATCAGCTCAGCTTGCGGGCCAGCGGCCCTTTCATTCCGGTCAATTGCGGAGCAATCCCCGCGGAGTTGGTAGAGAACGAATTGTTCGGTCACGAGCGAGGAGCCTTCACCGGCGCAACGGACTCAAGATCCGGATTAATCCAAGAGGCCAATGGCGGAACGCTCTTTCTGGATGAGATCGACTGTCTGCCGCTCCTTTCTCAGGTGAAGCTGCTCCGTTTTCTGCAAGAGAAGGAGTTTCGCCCGCTCGGCTCCACCAAAACCCACCAGGCCGACCTACGGGTCGTTACCGCAACAAACGTCGATGTCGAGAAAGCGGTGCGCGACGGGAAACTGCGCAAGGACCTTTACTATCGGCTCAACATGATTCCAATCATCCTGCCTCCGCTGCGGGAGCGGCGAGAAGACATCACGCTGCTGGCTTCCAATTTCATGATCAAATTTTCAAGCGAATTCAAAAAGAATACAACTTGTTTCTCTCCTGATGCGTTGCAGAAGCTTCTCTTTTACGATTGGCCCGGAAACGTGCGTGAATTGGAACATGTCATCGGGCGCGCCGTCGCGCTTTCAGGACAACAGATGATCCGAGAAATCGACATTGTCCTTCCGTCCTCGGAAGCAACCGCCAAACAGGAATCCTTTCAGAATGCGAAGGCGAAGGCCGTTGCCCAGTTCGAGAGAGCCTATCTGCAAGGACTTCTGCTCGCCCATCAAGGCAATATCACCAGGGCAGCGCAAGCCGCCCAGAAAGACCGAGGGGCACTCTGGCACTTGGTCCGTAAGCATCGGATAGACGTAGAACGCTTCAGGAATAGACCCGCCGGGGATCGTGATACTTCGCGAACCATCGTATGACAAATTTATTACATGCCCATCTCTCTGATTCCACACGATTTATCTCGCCGCCTCTCAGATAGCTGTGATAATCGCATCACGCCGTTCAGACAACACGATGGCGCCGCGGCAGCGGATTGCGACGCCAAATCAGGCAGTTGTTCGTCCAGCAGGCTCAACGCCCGCGGATGGTACGGCGATTGCAGGAATCCATTTTCGGCAGCGGTTCGCTGCTGGGCCTAGCAAGCCGAAAACAACTTCCGCACAGCCGCTCCGCTGAATGTTAACGGGCAAACGCGTCCGAGGCGTTTGCGATGCGGCCTAAGGGCAGAGGCATCCGCGAAAAACAGGGAGTCATCTGCAGACTGCTCTTAGCAAACTAGGTCCGGAAGAATCCCATACCGATCAACAAATAGAAAGGAGGCACCTATGTCCGGATTCGATCCCCAAATGGCTCCAAACCTTTTCTTTGGCGAGTTCACCAAGATCAAGGTCGTCGACCCGGCCGTCCCTACTCCGCCGATGGTGGGCAATCTGGTTATCGACCCGACCAAGCCCTTTTCCATTGAAATCGAGTGGAAGCTGAGCGGTTTTTTTGTCCCGCTGTGGCTGGCTGCACTGGGTGGCAGCTGGGTGGTAGAAGCCTACGCAGAGTCCATCGGCCCAGGCCAGGAGAAGAGGATCTCTCTAGTGAATGTGCCGGTTGGTCCTGCGGTACAACCGAAGACCTATTCTGTGACGATGCCGGTGGCAGCGAATGAACTTCAAGAGCACACCGCGGGGCCGGGAGGGCCGTCGGGGGTGTATAAATTGACAATTACCGCCTTTCTGAATTCAACGCTCGGTGTTCCTGGCTACGACATCGCAGGCTTCGCCGAGGGCCCGGTGATTAGGGCCGAAAATCCAATCTGAAGCGGGATGGAACCACAGGTCTGCGAAGCATACCCGGGTTCGGGATAGGGGGCCGCAAAATGTCGCGGCTCCTTATCCGCTGAATTCGAGAAATATCGGGGTGAAAGTTCGCCTTATGGTGGAACGGGAGAAAAGCTATCGTTTTCCATTGTCGAATTTGTAGGACGGAGGGAATGGCGATGACCAGCAAGCGCACCCCATCGAGAGCCGACAATTTCAAGCTCATCAAAGGCATCAGCCGGTCCATTGAGCGCCGGCTGAATGAGGCCGGGATAACGACTTACACCAAACTAGCTTCGCTGAAGCCCAGTGGCATCTCAACGATCATTGGCGACCTTAACGGTGTAAGTGCCAAACGGATCAGCAAAGAAAACTGGATTGAACAGGCACGCGTCCTTTCCTCCCGGTCTGATTTGCGTGAATCAGACGAGGAGGCGGGCGCTGAGGAAGCCCCCCAGAACATTCAAACCGCAGGGTTGACTTCCTTCGTAGTTGAGTTGTTGCGGAATGAAGCGGGCCAGGCAAAGCGCACGAAGATCATGCATATCGACACCGGGCATGAGGACACGTGGATCGGGTGGCAGGAGCGGCGGTTGTTGGATTTCTTGGTCACCCGTGCCGGATTATGCTCATTTACAACCGAGACCGAGGTGCCCAGCGCACCGCCGATCGAGCATAAACGTGAGGCCGAGGGAACGCTTCATACGGCATCAGCCGCTTTAAAAGACGCCCGCCGAACTCCTTCAGCGGAAACATCGATTGAACCACATCCAAATTCCATCGAGATCGCCACCTCGACCGGCAGGCCAATTTTTCCAGAATCCGTGCCGACCCTATCTCAATCTATAGCCGCCTCTGGGGTCTTATCTTCCAATCAGCCATTTGATTTGCACCTCGCCATCGATCTAACCGAGACGGATTATGCAAAGAAGAAACCTCTCAGCTATAAGGCAGCCGTATTTGCAAAAAACTTAAGAGGTCGGCTGCATCAATCCGTTGGCGAGGCAGACGGTCGGTTGGAGCCAACGGACACGCCCATCATAAAAATCATTGGCAATCCTTTACCACAAGGATTGTACCGATTGCAGGCTGTCGTCGGCTTATCGGAGCAGGCCTCGCCGTCCGAACATCAACGCACTTCGACTTTCCAAACCGGGGAAAAACTGCTTCAAGTCGCCTGAAAACGAATGGCGCGCGGGAATGATCGCCCCAAGCTTTTTTCGAGGCCTTAAGGCGTAATTGCAATTGCATGTCTAATGCTGATACGCTCGAATCAACCTTCCACGGTCGGTTTTGGCTGCCACTCTCCGGGGAGCCTCCCGGGTGCAAAAAACATCTGCCCTGAGTTTGGCAGACTCACACCGCTATGTTTAAAGGGAGACTTTTGAACCACCTTCCACTTTTTTCTCCCGTCTGAAAATCTCTTGAATTTTCTATATACGCCGCATATCGGACATATGAATTTTATGGTTAATGTTCCGTCCTCTGCAACTCTCCGTCTTGAGTAGCAATCGTGTTCCTGTTTCTCGAAAACAAAATTTACGGATTGCATCTTTTCTTCCTCCTGTTGCAAATTCCAAGGGGCGGCACACCCTTTCACCGGTTGTACCATTTTGTGGTTTTCAGTTTTGGCGTCCCAACATGATGATTGATCATCGCTGGTCTGCTCCTGTTATCGCTATCGGCAAAAAGCATAGCGACTTGAGTCCCCACCTGGTGTGCATAGTCGTGGGTCACGGCAGGCACGGCATTCAAGATTGACAGCTGACCTCAAATTGGGCAGATTAATGGCCCTTGGAAAAGGCCGCTGAAGACCGGCGGCTGTTCCCGTTTACCCCTTAATAAGGAGGCTGCTGATGAAATGCACACACAGAATCACCGCCGTCGCCGTTGCCCTGCTGCTGCTCTGCGGAAGCGCCTGGGCCCAGGACAC
>CAYRUF010000016.1:0-75086 GCA_964427375.1 uncultured Desulfatibacillum sp.
CGCTCAACCCGATCGGTGGAGGTTCCTGGGTGACGCTGCAACAGTCCGTCCGCGCCCGAAAACTGCTTGGCCGGATCGGCGCTCTGATCTTCGTGGTCTTCTTCGGGTCGCTGCTGGACAGCTGTGTCGCCCGGTTCCGGGAGCCGCTCTTTACCGTGCACCTGCTGCCGGGCGGAAGCGATCTGGTCGAGGGGCAGGTGGACCATGGACTCAAGGACCTGTCCCTCCTGCGCGTCGAGACCTCGAATGGCGGTAAAAGATCAAAGCGGCACGCCCCCTTACAGAACCGGGCGATGGATTCACCCGCGGGCTGGCCTAGCGGGTTTCGGGGTTTGTCGGAGAACCCTCCGAGAGGCCGCAATTTAAGTTGACAGCGAGTGGATTGGGTTGACCAGAAGCATTCTATCATCCTGAAAAAGGACCTATGCCCGAGAAAAAATGGGTTGACTTGGAAATCGGACTCTGAGAACTGAAAAATACTGGAGCTCCCGTCCCAACCTGGAAAACGACACCGGCGGCATAAACGCGTTTGGATTCTCCCCAGGAGCCGTAACGGGGTGAACCGGCCAACCCGGCTGGAGGCCCAGAGCGCTGGGATGGATGGGAGCGATGGCTATGAACCCAAGGGAAAAGGGAGAGGTCGGTCATGAGGCATTTTCAAAGAATTTGCATCGGGGTGTTGGCCCTTTTCGTGTCGCTTCCGGTGGCTCAGGCCGTTGAGCTGGGCCAGGTTCCGCCGAAGGTGGAGCTGCAGGAAAACCTGGGCGGCCGCCTGGATGGAACCGCCTGGCGCAGCGACGAGCTCAAGGGCAAGGTCCATGTGCTGTTCTATGTGGACCCGGATGAAAAAGACACCAACAACGAAGCCAGCGAGGCGTTGGACAAAGAGAAGTTTCCGGCCGAAAAGTTCCAGTCCGTGGCGGTCATCAACATGGCCGCCACCTGGATGCCCAACTTCGCCATTTCCATGTCGATCGAGGACAAGCAGAAGCGCTATCCCAGGACCATCTATGTGAGAGACTACAAGAAGGTGCTCGTGGATGCCTGGAAGATCGCCGACGACAGCAGCAACATCCTCGCCTTCGACCAGCAGGGGAAGCTGATCTTCCGCAAAGACGGCAAGCTTAATCCGGAGGATGTTCAAAAGCTGATCCAAGCAATAAAGGACCATCTGTAGGAGTATCAATGGAAAGAAACGCCGAACCCCCCGTTCTGGAGATTTTTTCGGATTTCATCTGACCCTGGTGCTATTTCATTACCGGGGGTATTGAAAAACTGAAAAAAGAGTTCCAGGTCGCCGTTCGCTGGACGGCATTTCCTCTGCATCCGGAGATCCCGGCCGAAGGGGTCACGTTGGAGCAGCTGTTCGCCGGGCGACGCATCCATATTCCCGAAATGCTGCAGCGGCTGGAGCAGGCTGCTGCCAGACATGGTCTGCCGTTCGGCGAGCGCCGCATGAGCTTCAATTCGCGCCGGGCCCAGGAGGCGGCCAAGTGGGCCGAGTCCCACGGAAAGGCGGACGCTTTCCACAACGCGGTGTTCAGGGCCTATTTTGTGGACGGAAAGAATCTGCACGAAATGGAAACGTTGGCTGCGGCGGCCGAGTCCGTGGGATTGAAGGGAGGGGATCTGGAAGCGGTTCTCCAAAGCAAGATCTTCAAATCCGCCGTCGACCGGGATTGGCTGCGGTCCCATCATCTGGGCATCACCGCGGTTCCGACCTTCCGCATGAACGAAGAAAACCTCGTCGGCGCCCAGCCCTACGAGCAGCTGGCGGCATTCATGGCCGCCCAGCGCGTGCCGCCGCGCAATGCCTCCGCCGTTCTATAAGTACAGTTCGTTTACTCTCGACATGATTCGTTACTCTATCGTAGTTCCCGGTGCAAAACCATCGGCCGATTTGGCTTCTGTCTACTGAAGATCCAGCAGGAACGATACCAGCGGAACACATTGAATTCGAACCCCGCCGGACTTCACCGTGCGGGACACGTCATTCGTGATCAGCTGGCACTCGCGTTTGGCGGCGGCTCCCTTTCTGATCTTGAACGCAGCGAATTCCCTTTCCGGGATGGTCGTATCGGCCGCATCGGCGTGCCAGACCTGGATGGATCGGGTGACCTTCATCCCTTCCTTGACGACGAAGTCGACCTCGCCGCCGTTGCTCTCGTAATAAATCTCCTCGTGGCGGGACCGCAGATGGTTCAGGACGATGTTTTCCGCCAGCCAGCCGGAGTCTTCCGAAAAGCTGAAGGCAACCCGGTTGCGGAGGCCGGTGTCGATGGCATAGGGTTTGAATCGGGCGCGGAGGCTCTTCTTCATGGATGGTTCGAGCTTCGGCAGGCGATGGAGAAGGCAGCTTTTCATCAGGGCGGAGGCGTAGTTCTCCACTTTGTCCTGCGATACACCCAAGTTTTTTTTCAAGTTGCTGACGCTGGTGAGCCGGCCGATGTTGCTCATCATGAACACGGCGAGATTTTGGAGCGTTAAGGTGTCGCGTATCTCGGTCCGGGAAACCACATCGCGGTTCAGGATGTCCTCGAAATACTGTTTCAGCAGAAGCTCCTTGTCCTCGATCTCGCCCCTGGGAACGACCTCCGGGAATCCTCCATATTTCCGGTATTCCGCAAAGAGGCTCCGGATCATGGGTTTCTGCTCGAAATACGCCGCTTGGGAGTCGGCCTGCAGCCCCTTGAACCGCAGAAATTCCTTGAAAGAAAGCGGGAATAGTTCGAACGAAACGTGCCGGCCGGTGAGCTTGGCGCCCACTTCATAACTCAGCAGCCGGGAGGAAGAACCCGTGATCACGATCTTGAAGTCTTCGGTTTCGCTGCGGCCGCGCACCCATCCTTCCCATTCGGGGATATTTTGGATCTCATCCAGAAATAGATAGCACTTGCCCGAGGGATGGATCTGCTCCCGGTACAGCCGATAGATCTGTTCCAGGAGGCCGATGGCGTATTCGGCGGCGAAGAGCGGTTCTTCGAGGTTGACGCGCAGAATCTGTGCGGGCTTTCTGCCGCTTTCCAGAAGCGCGCCGATCATCTGGGGCCCCAAACAGGGCGAGCCCTTTCAACCGGAAAGGGCTCGCCCTGGAAAACCGATACAGAGAAAGGCCTACTGGTGGGCCGCCTTGAGCGCCTGGTCCAGGTCGGCGATGATGTCGTCGGCGTGCTCGATGCCGACGGAGATCCGGACCATTTCGGGCTCCACCCCGGCCTTGAGCTGCTCGGCGGGCGGAAGCTGCGAGTGGGTCGTGGTGGCCGGGTGGATGACCAGCGTGCGGGCGTCCAGGATGTTCGCCAGATGGGAGCACAGCTGGACGGATTCGATGAACTTCCGGCCGGCCTCAAGCCCGCCCTGGAGGCCGAAGCCGAACACGGCGCTGGGGCCCATGGGGAAGTACTTCTGCGAACGGGCGTAGTCCGGATGGCTCTTCAAGCCGGCGTAGTTCACCCATTTCACGAAGGGGTGCTTCTCCAGGAAGGCGGCGACCTTCCGGGCGTTGTCACAGTGGGCCGCGGCCCGCAGCGGCAGGGTCTCCAGCCCCTGCAGGATCAGGAAGCTGTTCATGGGCCCGAGGGCCGCGCCGATGTCGCGCATCAGGCCGGTGCGCAGTTTGACGCAGAAAGCCGTGCAGGGCGTTCCTTCGAGCGTGCACAACGCCTCCCAGAAATTGAGGCCGTGATAGCTCGGGTCGGGTGCGGTGATCTCGGGGAATTTGCCGGCCTTGGCCCAGTCGAAGCCGCCGGCTTCGACCACGGCCCCGCCGATGCTGTTGCCGTGGCCGCCGATGATCTTGGTGAGCGAATAGACCGCGATGTCGGCGCCGTGGTCGAAGGGGTTGAAGATCGGCGGCGGGGAGACGGTGTTGTCGACGACGAAGGGGATCTGGTGCCGGTGGGCGGCATCGCCCAGGGCCTTCATGTCGTCCACGTTGCACTTGGGGTTGCCGATGCTCTCCGTGAAGACCATGCGGGTGTTGGCGTCGATGGCGGCTTCGACCTTGGCCGGATTCGAGGAATCGACGAAGCGCACCTCGATGCCGAAGCGCTTCAAGGTGTTCTCGAAAAGCACATGGGTGCCGCCGTAGAGGTTCGATCCGGAGACGATGTTCTGGCCGGCGCCGGTGATGGCCGCCACCGTGTAAAAGATCGCCGACATGCCCGAGGCCGTGCAGATGGCGGCCGTGCCGCCGTGGATCGCGGCCAGGCGGCGCTCCAACACGTCGGTGGTGGGGTTGCCGATGCGGGTGTATATAAAGCCGCTCGTGTCGCGCAGGGCGAACAGGTCGGCCGCATGCCGGGTGTCTTTGAAGACGTAGCTCGAGGTCTGGTAGATGGGGACTGCGCGGGATAGGGTTTGCGAATCGGGCGTATGCCCGGAGTGAAGCACCATGGATTCGATGTGCAAGCTGGGTTTCGACATGAGCCTTCCTCCTTTTGACGGCGGGAAACCGGTTTCGGCAATAATAAGGCCAAGCTCCGGCGATTACAAGTCGTCGAAAAACACTCGCATTTCCTCCAGGCTTCTAGTATGGTGCATGGTCGGGGAGCAGGCAGGCGCCGTCCGTCGCATCTCGGACATCACCGGTCACCGCGGATGAACGGACGTCCAGCAGGTGCGGAATGAAACTCAGCGATCTGCCGATATTCAACATCTTTCGATCCCGGAGGCGCCCTTCGCGGCAGGAGCTGATGACCGGCTTCACGGTCAAGTACGACAACTTCAAGCTGCTCCTGGAATCCAACACCGAACTGCTCAAGATCATCTCCGACATCGAGCAGAAGCTGCGCGGCCAATCGGCCTTCGGCCTGCCGTACATCGAGGCCCAAACCATGCGGGCCTTCTTCCATTGCAGCCGGATGATCCACTGCATCGAGCAGATGTCCGGACGCCCCTACCCCTTTCTCAAAAAAGCCCTGGAGGACATCCAGCAGGTCATCAAGGGCGAGGGCGGTCCCCCCCGGGTTGCTGTCTGCAAAGCCTTCATTCTGAAATATGCTGAGATCACCTCGCGCGACCTGACGGATGCCGTCGGCGAAAAGAACGCCAACGTGGCCGAAGTGCGCAACCGTATCGGTCTGGCGGTGCCGCGCGGCTTTGCCATCACGACGGCCGCCTTCGAACACTTTATGGCCGCCAACCGCCTGGTGGAGGTCGTGCAGCGGCTGAAGGCCAAGGCCGACATCATCGAGACCGAAACCATCCTGCAGGTGAGCGAGCAGATCCAGATGCTCATGGCCGAGTCCGAGGTGCCGGAGGATCTCGGCCGGATGATCCTCGCCCGGTACGACGAGTTGGACGCCGAGACGCCGGCCGCCCGCAAGCCCCTCAAGATCTCCATGCGCAGCAGCGCCATCGGCGAGGACAGCACGCTTTCCTTCGCCGGACAGTACCTCACGGTGCTGAACGTCCCGCGGGAGAGGCTTCTGGAGGAATACAAGAACATCCTGGCCAGCCTGTTTACGCCGCGGGCCATCGCCTACCGCCTGCACATGGGCATCCCGTTCACCGAGGCCTCCATGGCGGTCGCCTGCATGGAGATGATCCCGGCGCGGGCGAGCGGGGTCATGTACACGCGCAACCCCGTCAACGCCGTCGACAACCGGGTGCTCATCAACGCCGTATGGGGGCTCGGCCCCTATGCGGTGGACGGCATCGTGCCGCCGGACAGCTATTTCCTGAGCAAAGACTGCCCGCCGGTGCTGCTGAAGTCGCGCATCCAGGAGAAAACGGCCCGTTTGGTGGGCCGGACCGACGGTTACGTCGTCGAGGAGGCGGTTTCCGAAGAGCAGAGCAAACAGGCCTGCCTGTCCGAAAGCCAGACGTGCGAGCTCGCCTCGGCCGGCCTCCAACTCGAAGCCCATTTCGGGGTTCCGCAGGATATCGAATGGGCTCTGGATGACGCCGGCCGATTCATTATCCTTCAGACCCGGCCGCTGCGGCTCGAAGGCCGGGAACCGGACGCCAAATCGCTCGATTCCGAGATGCCCGAGGGCGCAACGCTGCTGCTGGACGACGCGGATGTGGCCTGCCCGGGCATCGGCTTCGGACCGGCCGTTCACGTCCGCACGGAAGCCGATCTCGCGGCCTTTCCCGACGGCGGGGTGCTCATCGCCGTGCACGCCTCGCCGCAGTATGTCATGGCCATGAACAAGGCCCAGGCCATCATTACCGACTTCGGCAGCATCGTGAGCCATATGGCTTCGCTCGCCCGCGAATACATGGTGCCGACGCTCATGAACCTGCGGCAGGCTACTGCGCGGATTGCGCCGGGAACCGAAATAACGGTCGACGCCTACAACGGCCGCGTGTATTTGGGACGGGTGCCGGAGGTCCTGAATTCCGGCCTGCGGCACGGCGGCTTCGTGGTGAAGGGCCCCGCCTATCAGGCGCTGCGCCGGCGCGCGGACCTGATCGTGCCGCTCCACCTCACCGACCCCCGATCCCCCCAGTTCGCCGAGCAGAACTGCCGCACCATCCACGACATCATGCGCTTCATCCACGAGAAATCCTATGCCGTGGTCTTCCAACTCGGGGACCTGGTCACCGACCGGGCCAGCATCTCGGCGCGGCTGAAAGCGGCCATACCCATCGATCTTTACGTGATCGACCTCTTCGGCGGACTGAAAGTCGATGCCACGCGGGTGGCATCCGTCACGCCGGAGGACGTCACCTCGGTGCCCTTCCGCGCGCTTCTCAGAGGCATGCTGCTCAAGGATCTCGCCGCCAGCCAGACCCGGCCGGTGAACCTCAGCGGCTTTCTCTCCGTGATGGGCGAGCAGATGGTCTCCCAGCCGGGAGCAGGCGAACGTTTCGGGGACCGCAGCTACGCCATCATTTCGGACAAATACCTCAACTTCAGCTCGCGGGTGGGCTACCATTACAGCGTGCTCGACTGTTACTGCGGCAAGACCCCGGCCAAGAACTACATCAACTTCCAGTTCAAGGGCGGCGCCGCCGACGACGTCCGGCGCTCGCGCCGGGCGCGCATGATCGAAAAGGTGCTGGGCAGTCTGGGATTCCTGGTGGAGACGACCGGCGACCGGGTCCGGGCGCGCCTGGCAAAGCAGGAGCAGGCCTACATCGAGGAGAAACTGGACTTGTTGGGAAGGCTCTTGATCTACACGCGGCAGATGGACATGATGATGCACACGGAAGCCCACGTCGTCCAGCTGACCGAGTGCTTCCTGCAGGGCAATTACCGTCTCGATCCGGCTGGCTCAGGGGCTTGCCCCTTGCCGGAAGGTGAAAGACGGCAGGTGCCGCCGTGAGTCCAACACATTTTTACGCACTGGGAGCGGCTTTCCAGCCGCGATGATCGCGGCAGGATGCCGCTCCCGCAAAAAACAAGCGCGCAGGCAAACAACTTCCTGGAGATCAGGCTATGCGGTAGGCAGGCGGACCCGGCAGCCGAGCTTGACGCCGCTCTCGCCCGAGACCAGCGCTTCGCTCTCAGCTTCCGTGCTCGACAGCACTTCCACGACCCCCACCCGGATGCCGTCCTCATTGACGACCGTCAACTGCATGCCCGGTCCAACGCCATGATCGGTTCCGCGCCTGAAGGAAACGATGAACCCCTCGGCGGATTTCTTGATCATATAGATCTCTGTGGTGTCGCGGCGTTGCATGAACCGTCCTAATCTTATTCGGGCTCCGAACCGACGGCAGCGGTGCAGGCCCAAACGGGCGAAAGGGGCGTCCGTCGGCAAACGCCAGGAAAAACGTCTTCGCTGATCAGGCCCTGGCCGACTGCGTCCGCAGACGGCGTTTGGCCAGTGCGCCGATGACCAGAGTGGGGATCAACATCCCGAAAAAGACTTTGATGAACGTCGCCGTAAAATCCTCGGTGCTGGAAACGGCCAGATGCATGGACAGGCAGAGCTCGGCCAGCACCAGAACGTTCATCGCGATCACCAGTATCCAGTGCCGAGGGTTTTCATCCATGTTGATTGCGTTGATCGGGTCCATGAAAATTGTCCCTCTGGTTTGTTTGGATATTGCGGCCGGTTGGGCTGCCGGCCGCAATATCCATCCGGCTATTTTTTGAATATGTCGGTCTGGGTGATGTTCATAAAGCGCAGGGCTTTTCCGTCCTGTTTGTAGTAAATTCGGACTTCGTCGCCGGCATCCCAGGTGGAGTCGGGGAGCGCAAAGTACTCATCCGGCAGACCGATGGTCTCGAGGATCTTCTGCCGTCCCGAGTAGATGGTCATCGTCTTCTTGTCCTTGTCGACCACCGGGAACTTCTTGTTCTTGACGAGCGGGTCGTTGCGTTCCACGCCCGTCTTCTTTTCGATCGGCTTGAAGTCGATGGCTTTGAAATTCTGGGCCTTGGCGTCGAAGATGATGATCTGGTTCTTCTCCGCGTCCAGCTTCATGCGGCTGCCGGCCTTGGGCAATGGTCCGATTTCCGCCGGATCTTCCGGCAGCGCATAGGTCAGGGGCGGCAGGTAGGTGTAGTCCGGGTTGAGCGTATCGATCTTCTTGTCCCGGATGAGGGTCACGAGCTTCTTGTCCTTATCGAATGCAACCACCCTGCCCTGATCCACTTTGCCTTCTTCGGCGCAACCGAACAGGAAAACGAGCGGCAAAGCGACGAGCAGGCTCAGCCAGAAACCTTTTTTCAACATGTTATCCTCCTTGACGCGTAGATTTCCCATTCGGTCGTCACGCCTTTTTCTTCTTCATGGCCACTTCCGCCGCGGCCCCCTGGACCATCTTGACGGTGATGTAGATCGACATGGCGGCCACCAGACCGAGGATCAGGACCGTGGCAATCAAGTCGCAGATCGCGTAGAGTTCCGGAATGTAGGTGGGGATCAGCTTCAGCAGCACCGAGATAAAGCAGCCGATGACCGCCCAACCGAAAACGATGCGGATGCCGTAGCCCTTGATGTACTTGGTCGCGACCGAACCGACCTGGGCCCCGATGGCCGCGCCCACCAGCATGATGATGGCGGCCACGAGTTCGGTGCGGCCTTTAAAAGTGTAGGAGGCGGCGCCGTAGAGACCGGAAATCATGACTTCGAACAGATCGGTTCCGACGGCTACATGGGTCGGGCACCCGACCAGGTAAATTAGGGCCGGCATGCGGATCAGGCCACCGCCGATGCCCAGAATGCCGGCCAGCCATCCCGTGAAGAACGACACGAGGATCGGCAGCCAGGCAGAACATGTGAGTTGCGCCGTATGGAAGTGAATCATCGGCGGGATATTGATTTTGTGCAGGGTCTTGTGCCATTCGATCCCGGTCGCGAGTTTATCCACTTCCCTGCCGGCGGCGATGGCTTCACGCTCCTTGCGTTTCTTTTTCGCGACATCGGCGAATACCATCCAGGCAATGAGAGCCAGCAGCACCAGATACATCCAGCGCACCACTGGGCCAACGATGCCGATTCTCTCAAGCCACATGATCATCTGCGCGCCGACCTCGAAGCCGACCACGGTTCCAACCAGCATGATCAAGCCCAGCTTGTAGTCCACGTTTCCGAACTTGCCGTGGCGCATGGTGGAGATCAAAGATTTACCGGCCATGTGAGCGATATCGGTGCCGATGGCGAAGGCCATGGGGAAGCCCAGGATGTTCAGCCCCGGGGTCACCATCCATGCGCCGCCCATTCCGAAAAACCCGCCGATGACGCCCACGCCGACGCCCAGGATGATGAGACCCGGCCAGAAGATTTTCACACCCGCGATGGGCATGAGAACATACAACCAGTCCATGCCACTTCTCCTTTCTAATTTCTCGGTTTACCTGCAGTTAACAGTGAAATTGATAGCCGGATACGTTCATCTCAGTGTTCCGCCAAGTCGCGCGAGCTCAAGTCGATTCCGATGAAATGCATGACGATGTCGGCCAGCACGCCGAAAATGACACCCACCACCGGTATCACGATGATCGTCAGAAGCGTGAAGTAAAAATGGCTCTCGTTGTATAGATTGGCCCACCAGGCCATGATACCCGTGAGTTTTCGGGAATCGGCTACCAGAACGATCGGTTCACCGCCGCCGCCGGCCGCTAAAGCCGTCTGTGCGGTCAGCAAGAAAACCATTGCGGTCAAAGTCATGTTTTTCAGAAACGTCATTGCTTAGATCCTCCTTTCTTTTCAATGGATTAAACGTTTTAGTTGCGCTTTAAACTTGTTTTGCATCATGACTGAGCAATCCGTATGCCAACTTATCTGGCAAAATCAGACACCGATTTTATCTATGATTTCAGTTGATTTTTATTTCCTGGTATGGCAGAAAAAATATATCTGGTAGGCAAACAACCTTATTTTGCAAAAAATTAGGATCGTGCAATGCGCTGGTTGCGAGGTGAAATACCCGATTCAAGCTTCGAGCGACTGAGGAAAGCTTTTCAAGCCAGCAGCCTAAAGACACGTTTGATGGTCGGTATCATTCCTCCGGTCGTCATCATAATGATCTTCACCGGATACATAACCTATCTGATATCAAAGCAATCCATTGGAAATGCCATCGAGCGCACCAGCCGGCTCCAGACCATTGCCGTTCGTAATGAAATCGAAGCCTATCTTGAACGCAGCCGTCAGGACCTATCCATCCTGGCGCAGGAGGATATAACCCCTTTGGCTCTGCACCGCTTCATGGCCAGGCATAAAATTTCTGGGGGCGTCGAGTATCTTGGGGTTGCCTACATTGCGCAAAAAAGTGCCGATCACCTGGTTTATATGGCAAAAGACGGCCAAATCGTGCAGATATCGGCCGATTCGATCAAGCCCAACCCTTTATCCCACTATGAACAATTTAAAAAGGTTCTGCCTGGGCAGGCCTGGCTCTCACCGATATTTGAAATCGAATTCCCCTTTCCGGAGCCTGGGAATCCGAACCAAAGACTGATTCGCAAGGTCATTCAGATGGCAACCCCTTGCGGCAGCGAGGGCGAAGCGCCGGGGTATCTGCTGGTTTCGATCGATATCCGCAACCTGAGAAACATCCTTTCGCTCTATAACTCGAGCCAGTCGCCGATCTGGGCATACCAACGCACGGCCGAGGAACGCTATTTCTACCTCTTCGACACGGACGGATGGATCCTCTACCAGTCCGATTCCGTGGAGCGGCCCATGGCCGAGCTTTCCACCCATCTGGCCCGCTCGGGCTACACCGGGACCCTGGGGCGTCATGGGCTGGAGTTCGCCTTCCGGCCGGACAGCATTTTCGACGACTACTGGAAAATGGTCTCGGATGTTCGCGACGGGCGGCAGAACGTCGTGTCGCTGACGGCGCACCAGGCCAACGCCTACGGTCGAAGCTATTACCTCGCCTATGCGCCCGTGCGGTTCAAGACGTCCCTGGAATCCGCACCTCAAGTCATCGCCGGCGTCGCCTATCTGGACATCAGCCGGCTGACCCTGGCGGCCGGCTACAAGCATATCGACACCATGTTCTACATCACGGTGGCGACGGCCCTGGTGGTTGGCGTTCTGATCTATGCTCTCGGCGGAATTCTCACGCGGCCGATCCTCAAACTGGCTGAGGCCGTGACCGAACTGCCCCAGCATGCGAGCCTCACTCCCATCGCGCTGCCTTACCACGGCAAGGAAATCACCGTGCTCCAGAAGGCTATCAATGCCCTGATCGCCACGTTGACGAGCCAGGTCGAGGAGATCCGGCAGAAGGACAGGACCATCCGCAGTGCCAGCTTAAAGGAACAGGCCTACCTCGATCAGGTGGCCTGCGATCCCGCATCCGACCCGGCAGTGGACCCCGTGCCGTCCATCGTCGGGCACGGTCCCAGAATCGAAAAGCTGAAAAGCGAAATCCTCAAGGCGGCTCAGGTGGGCGTGGACGTCTTGATCGTCGGTGAAACCGGCACCGGCAAACAACTGGCGGCCGAGGCCGTCCACCGGCTGAGCGCCCGCTCCGAAAAGCCCTTCATCTCCATCAACTGCGGAGCCCTCGACGAGAATCTGCTGCTCGACACTCTTTTCGGACATGTGCGCGGCGCCTTCACCGAAGCCAAAACCGACCGAAAGGGCGCCTTTCTGGAAGCCGACCAGGGGACTCTGTTTCTAGACGAAATTCAGGTCGCCTCCCCGCGCGTGCAGCAGGCCATGCTGCGGGCGATCGCGGTACGCAAGATCAAGCCGTTGGGAAGCGACCATGAGATCGATGTGGACGTGCGCTTGATCGTCGCCAGCAATGTGGACCTCAGGGAGGCGATTCAACGGGGGCAGTTTCGCGAAGATCTGTATTTCCGGCTCAAAGTCATCACCATCCACACCGTGCCGCTCCGCGAGCAAAAGGAAAACATTCCGGTGCTCTCCAGACATTTCCTCAAGCTCCAGGAGCGTCTGGCCGGGCGGTCCGGGATGGGATTGAGCAAGGGCGCGCTCTCCAAGCTGATGCGATACGACTGGCCTGGCAACGTGCGCGAGCTTCAGAACTGCATCACCCGCGCAGTGGTGATGGCCGAGCGTCCCCTCATCCAGGCCGAAGACATCCCGCTGGATCTCGGCGATTGGGACGCCGATGGCGGCAGCGCCGAGTTGCCGGGAGCCGCTGACACTGCGGGAGCTGATGGGCCGGCCGCCGAGTTGAACTATCGCCAGGGCAAGGCCTGGCCGACGATCCGGGCTCAGGGCCGGATCACCCGCAGCCAGTACCAGGAGATCATCGGCGGCAACCTGCCCACCCGCACGGCGATTTACGATCTTCAGGACTTGGTGAGCAGGGGGATTCTGAAGAAAACCGGAAGGGGGCCGGCCACGCATTATGTTCTTACGGAAAAAGCGAATTCCGGCCAGCGCTGACCGGTATCCTGCCGGCTCAGGCAGAAAAGATTCCAGGGTTCGGGGTTCAGGGTTCGGGAGAAAGAGACAGCGTCAGGCCGTGTGAATTTCCTGAACCCTGAACCCCGAACCCTGAGACCTAATTCTCAGCGCATCCGTGTGCACCAGGACGCATACCGCGGGTTGCGTGCGCGCAGATCGGCATGCGCGCCGCAGTCCGTCACGCGCCCGTTTTCCATCACAGCCACCTCATCCAGACGTTCCATCCCGATCAACCGATGCGTGATCCAGATGACGGTGCGGCCGGCGGTTGAATCCAGCAGCGACTCGACCAGCTCCGCCTCGGTCCGGCGATCGAGCCCCTCGGTCGGTTCATCCAGGACCCAGACCGGCGCATCTCTCAAAACGGCCCGGGCCACGGCCAGCCGCCGGGCCTGGCCGGCCGACAAGAGCCGGCCGGCTTCTCCGATCCAGGTGTCCAATCCGTCCGGCAGGCGGGCCACGACGCCGGTCAGGCGGGCGGCCGCGAGGGCCCGCTGCAGCTCCCCGTCATCGGCATCCGGCTTGGCCAGCAGCAAGTTATCTCGAACCGTAGCGGAAAACAGGTGAGACTGCTGAGAGACGACCACGACCGTGCGCCGCAGATCCGGCTCGCTCAGCTTCCGGATGTCCTTGCCGCCGATGCGGATTTGGCCGGTGGCCGGATCGAAAAACCGCACCAGCAGGTTAACCAGAGTAGACTTGCCCGCGCCGCTTTCTCCGACGACGGCCAGGCGCCGGCCCGCAGGCACGGAAAGCTCGACGTTCTCAAGCGCCCACGGCAGCTCCGGGCCGTAGCGAAAGCTCACGCCGTTGAATTCGACGCCGCCGGCGACGGGGAGGACCCCATCGGTGCAGCCCTCAAAACGGACGGCGGGCTCGCATTCAACGATTTGGACGAGCCGGCCACCGGCCGCCCGGGTGCGGCTCAGGAACTGGTAAGCCGCCGGCAGCCCGAAGACGCTTTCAAAAGCGGCCGCAATCGCCAGGGCCGCCAAGGCCAGTGTGTCGCCGGGCAGCCTCCCGGAAGCGACGAGCCCGCCGCCGAGGTAAAGCGCCGCCAGCACGGCCGCCCCGGAGAGCAGGTGCATCGCCGCGGCCGACATGCCGCGAATGCGGGCCATGCGCCGCTGGCCGGCCAGCAATGCCGATTGGGCGCTTCGAACCCGCTCCCGAAGCACGCCGTCCGCTTCGAACAAAATGATTTCCGCCAGCCCCTGAAGCCCCTCGACGGCGCGGATCCGTAACTCGGCCATGCGGGCGGCGATCAGGCGGCCGGCCTGCGCGCCCATTTTAGCGGCGGCGAGAGAAACGCCGCCGGCGGCGAGCGCGAAGAGGATCCAAAACGTCGCGGCGATCCGCACGTCCAGGGCGGCCAGCAAGAAAAATGCAAGGACCGATATCGACAGGGCGACCGCGGCGGGAGAGAGGGCCCTCAGATAAAGATTGTCGAGCGCTTCGATGTCGGCCACCATGCGGTTTAACATGTCGCCGCTGCGGAAGCGCCAGAGGCCGGCAGGGGCCAGCGGTTCGATCCGTCCGTAGAACCACACCCGCAGATCCGCCAGAACCCGCAGGGTGGCATCGTGGGTGAGAACCCGTTCGCCATAGCGCGCGGCCGTTCGCAGAATGGCGAAGATGCGCACGCCGATGCTCGGCATGAAGAAGTTAAAGAGATGGGCCGCGGCCGGTGCCAGGCCGGCCGCCGCCGCGGCCGAAATGAACCAGCCCGAAACGGACATGAGGCCGATGGCCGCTGCGGCCGCCGCCAATCCGGCCAGGGTGCCCAGGGCCAGCCGCGGAAGGTGCCGGGCGAAGGCTCCCGCAAAGGGTCGAAAGTCTCCCAGCGGTCCGGCCGTCATGAGTCTGCACCTCCAGGGTGAAGGCCGGCCAGCCGTTGGAACGGACCGCCGGCCGCCAGGAGTTCTTCCGGGCCTCCCGATTCGATGATCCGCCCATCCTCCAGCACCTCGATGCGATCGGCTCGATGGATGTCGGCCAGCCGGTGGGTGACCGTCACAACGGTGCGGCCGCTGCGATAGGACTCGATCGCCCCGTGCACCAGGCGCTCGGTGTCGGCATCCAGCCCGGAGAAGGGCTCATCCAGCAGGAGCACCGGCGCATTCTTCAAAAATACCCGGCCCACGGCGACGCGCTGGGCCTCTCCGCGCGAAAGCCCCACGCCCTGTTCTCCGACCGGGGTGTCCAATCCCTGCGGAAGCCGGTCTGCAAAACTCAGCACGCCGGCGGCTCGGGCGGCTGCGATAACTTCAGCTTCCCCGGCATCGGGCCGCCCGATGCGCAGATTGTCGCGAAGGGTTCCGTGAAAAAGGACCGGGTCCTGCCCGATCCAGCCGATCTGCCGCCGCCACCAGGCCGGATCGATATCATTCAGGGGAACGCCGTTGACGAGGATTTCCCCCTGATCCGGCCGGATGAACCCTATCAGCAGAAAGAGGATCGTCGATTTGCCGGCTCCGCTGCCTCCGACCAGCACGGTGTGGCGGCCGGGGGATAGGTCCAGGCAGACTCCCATGAGCGCCGGCTTCCGGCCGCCGTCATAGGCCAGGTGCAGCCCGCGGCACTGAATGTGGAATCCGCGGGTGCCCGCGGGCCGCATCGCACCTCCGGGCAATCCCGGCAGGGGCGCGTCCAGGAGCATCCGGATGGAGTCGGCTGCGGCCAGGGCCTGGGCGCGCACGTGATAGTGGGCGCCGAGATCGCGCAGGGGCAGAAAGAATTCCGGGGCGAGCAGCAGGATGAAAAGCCCGTCGGCCAGGGTCAGCGGCCGGCCGTAGGTGCCGAAACTGAAATACCCGAGATAGCTCATGCCCAGATAGACGGCCGCCAGCGCGATGGACAGGGAGGCGAAAAATTCGAGCACCGCGGAAGAAATGAACGCCACCCGCAGGACGCTCATGGTGCGCCGGCGGAAGTCGTCGGAGCGCTGGGCGATGCGTTCGGCCTCCTGGCGGCCGCGGCCGAAGAGCTTGAGGGTTGGCAGTCCCTGCAGCACGTCCAGGAAATGCGCGCTCATGCGGGCCAGGGCCTGGAAGTGGCGCTGGCTGATATTTTCGGCGCCCATTCCCACCAGGATCGTGAAGAGCGGGATCAGGGGCGCGGTGGCGAGCAGCAGAGCCGCGGCCGCCCAGCTCAGGGGAAAGACCGCAGCGGCGATGGTCAAGGGGATCAGCACGACCAGCGCCAGCTGAGGCAGATACAGCGCAAAGAAATCCTGCAGCCCCTCGATCTGCTCCACCCCGACGCTGGCCAGGGCGCCGGTGCGCTCCCCCCGGGTAAAAGCCGGCCCCCGCGCGGTGATCCCCTCCAGCAGCCGCAGCCGCACCTGGGTTCGGACCTTTTCGCCGGCCGAAAAAGCGCTGATCTCCTTAAACCAGGCCAGGGCCGCCCGCACGAATACGGCAGCCGCGAAAGAGGCGAAGGCGCCCGACAGGGACTCGCGCGGCCGGGCATCGATGAAAAGGGCATGAATGATCTGCGATAAGAAGAAAGCCTGGGCGATAACGGCAAACCCTCCCAGCCAGCCCAGGACCACCGTGCGGACCATGGCGCCGCGCGCCAGACGGGATTGGGCATAAAGCCAACGTCGGGATTGGAGGGTATCGACCGCCATGTCAAAACCGTTGACAATTCCGATAGGCATCGGCTATCGGATGATAAGAAAAGCGCAGCATGAAGCGGCTCTGTTACCCGGTCGCTCGAGCTGATTCTGATAAACGCTGTTTTCGGCGCATTTGCAAGCAAAAAGCCCGTTGCCCGAGGGGCTCTTTAATCCTTACTCTATTTGCGGGAGCAGCTTTCCAGCCGCGATTCAGCCGCAAAAACAGAAGCCACCAAGGAGCCTGTCCATGTTCGCTCTGCCTACCGAAACCCTGGTCGATTTGTCCCGCTGGCAGTTTGCGTTGACCGCCATGTATCATTTCATCATGGTGCCGCTCACGCTGGGCCTGTCCTGGATCCTGTTCATCATGGAGTCGGTCTACGTGATGACCGGCAGGGAAATCTACAAGGACATGACCCGCTTCTGGGGCAAGCTGTTCGGCATCAACTTCGCCCTGGGGGTGACGACCGGCATCACCATGGAGTTCCAGTTCGGCACCAACTGGGCCTACTACTCGCACTACGTCGGCGACATCTTCGGCGCGCCGTTGGCCATCGAGGGCCTCATGGCCTTTTTCCTCGAATCGACTTTCGTCGGCCTGTTCTTTTTCGGCTGGAACCGGTTGAGCAAGCCGGCGCACCTGCTCACGACCTTTTTGGTGGCCCTGGGCTCGAACCTCTCGGCCCTGTGGATCCTGGTGGCCAACGCCTGGATGCAGAATCCGGTGGGCGCGGAGTTCAACCCTGCCACCATGCGCATGGAGCTGGCGAGCTTCGCCGACCTGTTCTTCAACCCCGTGGCCCAGGTCAAGTTCGTGCACACCGTGGCGGCGGGCTACGTGACCGCCTCGATGTTCGTGCTGGGGGTGAGCTCGCTCTACCTGCTCAAGGGACGGGACCTGGCCTTCGCGCGGCGCTCGTTTGCCGTGGCGGTGGGGTTCGGGCTGGCCTCGGTCTGCTCGGTCATCGTGCTGGGCGACGAGAGCGGTTACGAGGTCGGCCAGGTGCAGAAGGTCAAGCTCGCCACCATGGAGGCCGCCTGGGACACCGAGCCGCCGCCGGCCTCCTTCACCATCTTCGGCTTCCCGGATCAGGACGCCCAGACCACGCGCGGGGAGATCAGGGTCCCGTGGCTCGGCGGCCTGATCGTGACGCGCTCCCTCGACAAGCCCATCAAGGGAATCAAGCAGCTGGTGGCGGAGAGCGAGGTCCGCATCGAAAAAGGCATGCGGGCCTTTGGCCTGCTCCAACAACTGCGCGCCGGAGACGCCTCTCCGGCCCTGCTCCAGGAGTTCAACAGCCTCAAGCAGCACTTGGGCTACGGCCTACTCTTGAAACGCTACACGCCGAAAGTCACCGACGCCACCCCCGAGCAGATCCACCGCGCGGCCCTGGACACGATTCCCAACGTGGGGGTCATGTTCTGGAGCTTCCGCGTCATGGTCGGCCTGGGGTTCTACATGCTGGCCCTGATCGCGGTCTCCTTCTATTATTGCGCCAAACGGGAGTTCGACCGCAAACGCTGGCTGCTGAAGCTGATCGTTTTCAGCATGCCGGCCCCCTGGATCGCCGCCGAGCTGGGCTGGATCGTGGCCGAGTACGGCCGCCAGCCCTGGACGATCGGCGAGGTGCTGCCCACCCTGCTGTCCACTTCCACCCTATCCACCGGGGACCTGATCGGGAGCATCACCGCCTTGGTGGCACTCTACACGGCGTTCATGATCGCCGCCGCCTACCTGATGGTTAAGTTCGTGCGCCTGGGCCCCAGCAGCCTGCACACGGGGCGCTACTTTTTCGAACAACAAAAGGCGGCCTGACCGCAAGGAGAAATTCCATGCCGATCCTTTTCGACTATTTCACGCTTAAGATCATCTGGTGGCTGTTCGTGGGGGTGCTGCTGATCGGGTTTGCCGTCATGGACGGATTCGATCTCGGAGTGGGGGCGCTGCTGCCTTTTGTGGCCAAAACCGACGCCGAACGCCGGGTGCTGATCAACAGCATCGGCCCCACCTGGGAGGGCAACCAAGTCTGGTTCATCACCGGCGGCGGAGCGCTCTTCGCGGCTTGGCCCCTGGTCTACGCCGCCGCTTTCTCGGGCTTCTACTGGGCGCTGCTGCTCGTGCTCTTTGCGCTGTTCTTCCGGCCGGTGGGCTTTGAATACCGCAGCAAGCTCAGCGATCCGCGCTGGCGCAGCGCCTGGGACTGGGGGCTGTTCGTGGGCGGCGCCGTGCCGGCCCTGGTCTTCGGGGTGGCCTTCGGGAACCTGCTGCAGGGGGTGCCGTTCGCGTTCGACGACCTGCTGCGTCCCTTTTACAGCGGCAGCTTCTTCGGCCTGCTCAATCCCTTCGCGCTGCTGACCGGGGTGGTGAGCCTGGCGATGCTCGTCATGCACGGCGCGGTCTACCTGCAGATGCGCACCGAGGGCGCGATCGCCCAGCGGGCGCGCGGCGCGGCGCGCATCTTCGCCGTCGTCTTCGCTCTGGCCTTTGTTCTGGCCGGGATCTGGCAGGCATATGGAATCGAAGGCTTCCGCATCGTGAATATCCCCGACCCCGGCACTTCCTTCAGTCCGCTCGCCAAGAAGGTGGAAATGGCTGCCGGCGCCTGGATGGCCACCTATGCCGCCCATCCCTGGATGTGGCTGGCGCCGGTGCTGGCGGTGGGTGGGGGGCTGCTGGTGCTGCTGCTGTCCTCCGCCGGCCGCGGCGGGGCGGCCTTCGTCTTCAGCGCGGCGGCCCTGGCCGGCACGATCCTGACGGCAGGCTTTGCCATGTTCCCGTTTGTCATGCCGTCGAGCACGTTTCCCAATGCGAGCCTGACCGCCTACGACGCCGTCTCGAGCCACCGCACGCTGAACATCATGTTCGTTGCCGTGGTGCTCTTCCTGCCGGTCGTCCTGCTCTATACGAGCTGGGTCTACCGCGTGCTGCGCGGCAAGATCACCGAGAAGCGGATCCAGGAGGAAACGCATTCGGTGTATTAGCTCTCACCTTTCCTCTTTTTCCCCCTTTGACAAAGGGGGCCAATGGGATTTTGAGATACAGGAGGCTCCATGTGGTACTTCACCTGGATTTTAGGCGTGCTGCTCGCCTGCGCCTTCGGCATCATCAACGTCATGTGGATGGAGTCGGAGGAGATGCTGGGCAAGGATAAGGACTGAATTGGCCAAGACCCTTTCTTCAGCATCCTTCCCGATACAACTTCAATCCATTTTATATCGGAGGCCCGACTCGATTACAATGCGCGTGTGAATCCCCGAATGAATACTGCTACGTCGGTCTTGTCTCGTTCGCTCCGCGCAACAGACAGCACCATCTCAGCGAAATCATCTTCGGAAGCATCGAAGTCAAATCCATTCAAGGCGAGAAAGACGAGCGCCGCCACTGCACCGACACGCTTGTTGCCATCGACGAACGGATGGTTCTTCACCAGATGAAACAGATAGGCCGCAGCGATTTCGTAGATGTCCGTGTGCAGGAACTGCCCGCCGTAGGTCGCTGAAGGCATTCCTATGGCGGACTTGAGCAACTCCATATCTCGAATACCGGGAGCGCCTCCGTAGCGAGCCACCTGATCCTTGTGGATCTCTAACACTTCAGCCAGGCTGAGGAAGGTTGGGTCCACAAGCTATTCCGCAAGCTTCTTCAGAGCCTTGGGATACCTTGCGTTCGCCTTGTCAAGAGCGGCCCTGAAAACCGATTTCCGGCCAAGATCCTTCACAGGGGCAAGGATTAGCACTTGCCCGTCGGTGGAAATGTCGAATTGGGTGTCGGCATCCGCGCCGATCAGCTCCAGAACCGGCTTTTCAATCACCAGCGCCAGGCTGTTTCCGTGTTTGGTCAGGGTCTTGATCATTGATCGAACCTCCCGCTATGCGTTGACACATTGTCAGTACAAAGCTACAACAACCCGGCAATTCGGTCAAGGATCGCCTTCCATGAAGTTGAGAACACACAGGCCATAGCGCTTCTTGGCCTCAAATAACCGCCACAAATACCGGCGACGGTCGCGGGCAAACTTCAGAAGAAACTCCTTCTTATGGCACCGGTGGGTGATGTGCCAGATATGGCCTGGAATGAAACGCCGGATAGACCTCGTCATATGTCTTCACTCTTGCGTGCACCCACAACTTTTGATCTGAAAACGCTTTTTTCAGCTTCTAACTGCCCATTTTTTATTGCTTTTTTCCAAAAATCTAACTGCTTGCCTTGGTCCGACCCATGGGCGCGGTTATTAATAACGCAAACTAAGGGCCAACAAGTTGTACTTCATCAATTTCTTTCAATGGCAAAATTTGCTTGCCATGCCGGATCGTAAGGATAGATATTCGCTTCGCTTCAATACGATAAATTATTCTGTAATTACCGTAAATAAGCTCTCTAAATTGGCGGTTTCCAATTTCAGGAACAATCCTAGCGACTTCCGGCGAAGATTTTAGCTGCTCAACTTTTGAAAATACTGTTTTGGTCCATTTTTCTGCTGCCGATGGTTTGTCTTGGGCAATATAGCCTGCGATTTCTGAGGCCCTATCTACAGCCAGCGGTGACCAGACAATGTTCATTTTTGGACTCGTTTTAAAACCTGGTCCATTGCATCCTCATGATCTATACCTTGTCCATTTTCGACTTGGCTTAAGGATATCTGTATATCCGTTAAAAGTTCAATTTTCTCTTGCATCATTTCAAATTCATGTACGTCGATAAGAACGGCAACGCCTCTTCCGTGCTGAGTAATGATCAAGGGTCTTTTTGTATCATGGACCTGCTTTATGAAATTCGCGATACCGGTTCTTATCTCCGATAACGGTTTGATATCTTGATTTATTTTTAGCCTTGGCATCTTGCACCTCATGTCAGTTCTTATTTTTGTACAATATAACGTACAAAAATACTGGACGCAAGATAGTTTTTTAGAATTTAACCCATCGTATCATCGGAAGCAGGATTTTTCGGCGACTCTTCCTGAAGTTTCCCACCTGGGCAACTCTGAAAGGGCAGGGCGGTCGCCATTCAGCGACTCAAATCGCGGCCCGGCGTTCTTTACCGACGGGTTCACGAGGGACGCGGATTCGGCCGTGGGCGATTGATCCGAAGAGCGCTCTCTTCCGAGATACGGCTCATGCAGCTTCTTGACGTCGAATTTGGGTCCGATGAGCGCCAGCACCACGTTGGCGCGGGAAATGGCCTGGCTGATGGCCTGGGGGGTAGAACTCGCCGCCGCCGATGCCTCCTGTATCGACGAACGCGTCATGGCCTGCGAGGCGCAAGGCATACCCGAGCGCATGCGCGACATACAGGGTGTCGGCGCGTTGGTAGAAAATAAAGACGTTGAAGCGTTTAATGAGCTGTGTCCCTTTCGCTGCAGCTACCGCTCCGGCAGACGAATGATGTTGGGGTTGGATGGGGCTTCCCGGTTCGATTCCGACGCGTGGCGCAAGAGCTGCGGAGAAACGTTCCAGCGCTGGCCGGAATCGGTGATCACCGTTACCGTCTTCCGGTTGTGCCGGGTGACCACGCCCGCTTGGAGCGGATGGCCGGTGGGTTGAAATTCGACCCGTTCTCCGATCCTGAACTCGAGCATCTCAACGTGGGAACGCATTTGATGAATAAACCGAAGCCGTTGAACGATGCGGTGGTTGAGATCGATCAGTTCGGCCTCGGTAAGATTGTCGATGTCGATTTTCATGCCGTCCGTCCAGTGTAATTTTGTCATCGATGGTAATCGCTATTTTTGATGCCGCAATTATGATCATCTCCGGCATGGTATTGCGTCATACCGTCTCAGCTTTCAAGCACGAACTTCAAACTACCCTCGTGAGAACCGTTTCAGCCACATGGTGACCTGATTGTGATGGTCCGGGCACCTGAGTTCGATGGCGTCTCCTTCCCACCAGGGGTATTTCCCGCCGAACTGGAACGTGCTTAGGCTGTGGAAGATGTCATGGTAGAACCAGCCGCACAAGCCGCCGGGGTTGTAGCAGCTGATTTCGAACGTCTCGCCCACCCGGTGTCCCGCGCCGCATTCGCCCTTGACGCCGGTGATGGTCGCCTGCATCCGGTAGCCGATTCCAGGATCCTGCGCCATGATGCCTCCTTTCGAAAAATCCGGTTTCACAGTTCACAGTTCATGGTTCACGGTTGGAACAGCCTGACTAACCTGCCTGAAGCCGCTCCACCTTGGTGAGCTTTCCGCCGATCACGGAAGCGATGACCACCAGGGTCGTTGAAATCAGAATCATCAGAATTCCCAGGGCGGAGAGCTTGCCCCACAAGCCGTCCTCCGCGAAGCGCAAAATTTGAACCGCCAGGACCTCGGTCCCCGGCCGGGAGAGTACCACCGAGAGCGTCAGCTCGCGCACGAACATGGTGGCCATCAGGATCCAGGCCGAGACGATGCCGGGCACCAGAAGCGGGATGACGATCCGCCGCATGGTATAGAAGGTTCCTCCGCCGCAGACGCGGGAGGATTCCTCCAAATGGCTGTGGATCTGGACGAAAGCGCTGGTCAGGGGACGAATGCCGTAGGGTAGATAGGTGGCGATGTATCCGATCAGAAGCGCCCAGATCGTCGCGTAAAGAGGTGTGCGCACGAAAAACCACATGAACCCGACGCCGATGACGATCCCCGGAAATGAGAACGACAGAAAACTCAGCGATTCCAGAACCCCTGAAGCCGCCGAGCGGATCTTGACGATGACGTAGGAGACGAAGATGGACAATGTCACGCCCAGCGTCGCACCCGCAACTCCCAGAAAAACGCTGTTTTTCAGCGAGGTCAGGGACACGGGATCCCTAAGCACTTGAATCCAGTTCTTCAGATTCATCAGCGCAAAGGCTTTTGCGCCCGGCACCATGGAATACGGCAGCAGGGACGCATAGAACAGCACCAGCACCGGGAGGACGATCAGGGCAAAGGAAAGCAGACCGACGATCGCGAACAGCGGCAGCTTGGCGCCTTTCAGGTCGATCACCGACGGCCGGTAGCCCCGGCTGGTGACCGTCACGTATTTCTCGCTCTCCGAGGTCAGGTAGCGATAGACGTAAATGAGCACGATGGAGGCCGACAGCGCGCTCATCCCCACCGCTGCCGCCTGGCCGTAGTCGGCCGCGAAGCCGGTTGCAATGATCCGGTAGATGTGGGAGGCCAGCACATAAATCCGGCCCGGCATGCCGATCACCGAAGGCACGGCAAAGGAGGCCAGACTGCGGACGATGACCAGGATGGACGCGGCCAGAATCGCCGGCCGCAGGACCGGCAGCGTCACTTTAAGCAGGGTGCGCAGGTTTGACGCCCCGCAGACCTTAGACGACTCCTCCAGGGACACGTCGAAGGCGGACATGGCGGGGGCCAGGATCAGATAGGCGATCGGCAGATCCAGCAGCGCCTCCACCAGGATCATTCCCTGCATCGTGTAAATGTTGAAGGGAGCCGCCGTCAGGTTGAAGGCCTCCCGCAGCAAAAGGTTGATCAACCCGTTGGACGGGTTGAGGAGCAGGACCCAGCTGACGCAGAACAGGATGTGGGGGATCATCATCGGAATGATGGACAGGACTCGAAAAAGGAATTTGAAGGGGATGTTGGTGCGGGTGTTCAAATAAGCCAAAAAAAGGGCCAGGGCCGTGCAGAGGATGGCCGAACCCACGGTGAAAATGACGGTGTTGAGGATGATGCCGGCAAACGAGGGATCGGTGTAGGATTGGACATATTTTTCAAGCGTGAAGCTGCCGAAGGCCTCAAGCCCCTCGGAGATGCTTCCGAACACGAGCATGACGACCGGGCATACCGTCAAAAATCCGATCAGGATGATGAGGGTTGGCGTCAGCGCGCTGCGGGTTGCGGCCATCCATCCTCGCTGCGGTTATTTCCAGAGCATGAAACAGTGATCGGGCGCGGCGGCGATCGTGATCTCATCTCCTTCGCCGACGCCCGTCTCGGGATCGATGCGGACGACCAGGCGCGCGTCGCCGACCCGGATCTCTCCCTCGTAGGCTTCCCCGACGAACACCAAGGTCTCCACCCGGCCGTGAAATCGGTTGCGCGCCGGGTGGTCATCCGCCTTGGCGACGCGGATGAACTCGGGCCGGATGCAGAGCCTGACGGACTTTCCAGGCGGCAGCTCACCTCTTTTCTGACAGGCGACGGTGCCGATAGCGGAATCCACCAGCGTATGGGCCTCATCCTGCCCGGCCACCCTGCCTTCAACCAGGTTGGCTCGACCAATGAAATCCGCCACGAATTGATGATCGGAATCGAAGTAGATCTTCTTGGGCGTTCCGGTCTCCACGATGGCGCCGTCTTTCATCACGGCGATCACATCCGACAGCGACAGGGCCTCAATGCGGTCGTGGGTCACATAAACGGCGGTGATTTTCAACTCGCCCAGAAAGCTTCGCAGTTCCTTGCGCGTTTCTTCCCTGAGCTTGGCGTCCAAATTGCTGAGAGGCTCGTCGAACAGGATCACCTTAGGCTCTGCGACCAGCGCCCGCGCCAGCGCGACCCGCTGCTGTTGGCCTCCGCTCAGCTTGGTCGCCGGACGGTTTTCGAAGCCATCGAGTTGCACGAACTTCAGTGTGCGGCGGACTTTTTTGCGGATGTCCTCCTTGGGCTCCTGGCGGACCTGAAGGGGGTAGGCCACATTGTCGAACACGGTCATATGGGGCCAGATGGCATAAGTCTGGAACACCATCCCGAGTCCCCGCTTTTCCGGGGGGACGAAGATCCCTTTGTCCTTGGAGAAGACGATGTCCTCTCCGATGGCGATCTCTCCGGCGTCCGGGGATTCCAGCCCGACGATGCACCGCAGCAGGGTGGTTTTTCCGCATCCGCTCGGCCCCAGCAGCGTGAAAATACGATTGGCCGGAATGGTGAGGTCGACGTGAGCCAAGGCGTGGATTCGCTTGTCGTCCGAGACATAATCCTTGCTCAGGTCGGTGATGCGGATTTCCATGGTCGGGCACCGTGATCGGATTTGAAGCCGGAAAGCCCGGCTTCAGATCCGAAAGCTAACTTGGCAGTCAAAAGATTCTATGGCATGGCGAAGATCTTCTTGAACTCCGCGCCCCATTTGCGGATCTCGTCGTCCGAAAGCTCACGGATGGCTTCGACCTTGGCCGTGTCGATCCCGGCAATTGGCGGGTAGACCCCGGGATGCAGGACGTATTCGCCCACCTGGTCGGCCAGCATTTTCATAGCGTCCTTGGACAGCCAGTAATCCACAAACAATTTGGCGGCATGAGGATGAGGCGCCGCGGCGGTAATGGCCATCGCCCGCGGGGTTCCCAGCAGGGGCTGCTTGACCCGCGCCCAATCCAGCGGGGCGGGGGCCTTGGTGATGATGTACTTCGGCATGGAGATGGCGATCAACTTTTCCCCGCTTTCCACCGGAGCCGGAGTGGGGCCGAAGGAGGCGACGAACATCGGCCGATTGGCGGCCAACCCCTTGACGAAATTCATCCATGCCTGCTCGGAGGCGAAGACCTTTTCCTTCAGCCCGATCAGCCACGAGATGGTCGTGGCATGCGAGGAGGGGTCGGCCATGACGATCTTGTCCCGCCACTTCGGATCGGCCAGGTCCTCGTACTGCTTGGGGGCGTCCGCCGCTTTGACGAGTTCCTTGTTGTAGATCAGGGCGACGTACTCGATGCCGAAGGTCAGGATCTTGTCGTCGTTCCTGGCCCACTCGGGGTATCCGGCCATGGCGGGGGGCTGGTAGGCCGCCAGCACACCTTTTTCCTTCAGCAGTTCGAGAATCGGCAGCGGGGCCTGAAGCACATCGGCGAGGAGTTTTCCGGCCTGGTGTTCGGTCAACACAGTCGAGACGAACTTCGAGGTGGAGATGCGGGTGTACTCCCCCGCAACCCCGTAGGTCTTGGTGAAGGCAGCCATGATGGGTTCGACAGCCGTGATGTTGGCGTAAAACGTTGCCTTCTTCTCAGCCTTGGCTTTGTCGATCAGCGCCTGATCGGCCGCGAAAACGGAAGACCCTGCGAGGGTCAGCAGCAAAAGGACAGCGAGCTTCTTCATCTTTCCACCTCCTTTGGAAATGTGCGAAGCCATGGCCCCAAGGGAAAACCTGACGGTTCGATAACACCGGGAGCGGATTAAGGAAAGAAAAATCATGGCCGGCTCAACAGCAAAGGTGCCGCCACCGGGCGGTGCGCCGGGTTTTTTTAAGCGGATGTTCGGGCGGATGTCCCCGATGGAGGACTTGCGCTCGATCGGGATCGTCATGGAAGGCTGCGGCCGGCGGTGCAGCGCCGGCCGCTCCTGCGTTTGGGTTGTTCGGCTTTATTGACCGGTCTTGCCGGCATAGATGGCCTTGATCTCCTTTTCGGCCCATTCGACAGCCTCTTTCGGACTCTTCTTGCCGGTGGCCGCATAGGAGAACATGTCGTTGATGATGAACATGTCCCACACCACCTGGCTCTGGGCCGTCACCGGTCCGGGATAGCCAATGGTGTGCTCATACTTGCCGATCTCGCCGATGAAACGAATCTTGGGGTCCGAGGTGAACACCGCATGGGCACGGTAGCCCTGTAAGAAGGGGACGTTATAGCCCACGGCCACCTCGAGGAACTCATCGAACTGCTTCTTGGCGAAATGGTACTTCAGGAATTCCTTGGCCAGCGCCTTGTTCTTGGAAAATTCCCAGATTCCGAGCGTCAGGCAGTCCGCGAAGGCAAAGCGGCCTTTGGGTCCGGCCGGAGGCAGAATGTGGTCGATCGCGTCCGCAAGCGGCTTGTCGGTCTCGGTCACGCGGATGTCCTTGCTCTTGGCGGCCTTGTAAATGCTGGGGCTGTTGAAAGCCATCGAGCAAGTGCCGGCTAGGACGGCGCGGTTGTTGGCGGCATCGTCCCAGGAGATGACCTCGGGGTCCATGGCGTCGGTGTAAAGGGCCTTCACAAACTCCACGGCTTTGATGGTCTCCGGAGAGTTGATCGTGACGGTTTTGCCGTCCTTTGCAGTGATGGCCGCACCGTAGCCCCACATCAGGGCCAGCATGGCTCCGTTGCCGTCGCGCGAGTGGCCGAGCTGGATGCCAACGGGCTTGCCGATCTTTTTAAGCTTCGCGCCGATCCGCAGCACATCCTCCCAGGTGTCCGGCGCCTTTTCTCCGACCTGGGCAATCAGGTCGGTGCGGACGACCAGCGGGTAGGGGTAATAATACCAGGGCACGGATTTCCAGTGCTCCCCGACTTTGCAGGTCTCGGCGGCCAGAGGAATCAATCCGCCGTAAGCCTTGCCCAAGTCGCCGACCAGGTCGTCCACGTCGGCCAGGAGTTTATCGTAGAGCATGGGGTCGGCACCGTAGTTCATGATGATGTCATGGCCGGACTTGGCCTGGGCCTCGGCCGCCTTCTTGGAGGCGAACTGCTTGAGGTCGATGGTGTCGATGCGGACTGTGACGCCCTTGGCGGCGCCGAACTCCTCGGCGTGTTTCTTGAGCACCTTGTCCACGTCCGGGATGAAATGTGACCAGACGAGAACCGTGATTTCCTGCTTCTGGGCCGCCGCCGGCAGACTCAAGGCAACTGCCATCACTAAAACCACCGCCAGTCGAAGTATCCATCTGTTCATTCAACACCTCCTGCGATCTCTTGGGTTGGGGTTTCTCCTAAGCGGCCGGGGGCCGCGTCGATCCGGCGCTGCGGTTCACTCTTCTCGAACAAGTGCATCGAATCCATGTTGAAAACGACGGGTATCCAGTCACCCGCCTTGACCGACAATGCCGGGTCGGCCAGGGCGATCAGCCGCTCGGAGCCGCACGCCAGCGTGAGCTGGAGGTGCGAACCGAGCATTTCTACGAGATCGACTTCAAGGCGCGCGACCGCCGCAGCGTCGACGGCGATATCCCCCTCCCGGGTGGCGCGCATGTGCTCCGGCCGAATTCCGAAAATCACTTCTGTGCCCCTCAAGCGGTCATACGCCGGCTGCCATCGGGCGGGAATCGGCAGGCGGAAGCCGTCAGCGGCCACCATCATCTTTCCGTTTTCCGCCTGGATCCGCGCCGGCACGAGATTCATGGGCGGGGTGCCGATGAAGCCGGCCGTAAACGTGTTGACCGGGCGGGTGTAGAGTTCCAGCGGCCGGCCGATTTGCTGGCATATCCCGTCTTTGAGCAGCACGATGCGGGTCGCCATGGTCATGGCCTCGATTTGGTCATGGGTGACGTAGACGATCGTGGTGTTCAACCGCTGATGCAGCTTGGAGAGCTCGGCGCGCATCTGCACGCGCAGCTTGGCGTCCAGGTTGGAGAGCGGTTCGTCGAATAGAAAAACCGCCGGCTTCCGAACGATGGCCCGCCCCACCGCCACGCGCTGGCGCTGGCCGCCGGAAAGCGCCCGGGGTTTGCGTTGGAGCAGGTCCCCGATGCCGAGGATCTCGGCCGCCTCGTGGATGCGTCGGTCGATTTCCGCTTTGGAGTAGCCGCGCATGCTCAACCCGAAGGCCATGTTGGCATAGACGTTCATGTGCGGGTAAAGAGCGTAATTCTGAAAAACCATGGCAATGTCGCGGTCCTTCGGGTGCAGATGGCTGACCAGCCGGTCGCCGATGCTGATTTGTCCATCGCTCGCCTCCTCGAGGCCTGCAATCAGATTGAGGGTCGTACTTTTGCCGCAACCGGAAGGCCCGATGAGTACCAGAAATTCGCGATCCTCGGCCGTGAAACTCAAGCGGTCGACCGCCGTCACGCTCCAGAATCGCTTGGTCAGATTTTCGACGACCAGCCTGGCCATCCCGATATGTCCTTAACAAATGGCGTGGTGCGGCCATCCTTACTTGATCGCACCGACCGTCATACCTGAAACATAGTAGTCCATGAACATTACATAGAACACCACGACCGGCACGGAGCCGATCAGGGCGCCCCCCATCAGAGAGCCCCAGAAATAGACGTCTCCTCGGATCAGCTCGGTCAACACTCCGACCGTCAGTGTTTTTTTCTCAGTCGGCGATATGAAAACCAGTGAATACAGCAGATCGTTCCAGGCCAGGCTGAAAGCGAAAAGCGCGGCGCAGACGATCCCCGGCACGGCTAGGGGGATGATGATTCGCGTCAGGATCTGCAGGCGGTTGCAGCCGTCGATCATGGCGGATTTCTCGATCTCCTCCGGGATGGTCTTCATATAGCCCATTAAAAGCCAGGTGGAAAACGGTACCAGAAACGTCGGGTAGGTGACGATCAGCGCCCACAGGCTGTCCGCAAGGTTCAGCCAGGTGACGACGCGCGTCAGGGGCAAAAACAACAGCGAGTAGGGCACGAGGTAGGTGATGAAAATTGCGATACCGAAGGCGTCCGCCCCCCTGAAACGGACGCGCGTCAGCCCATAGGCAGCCAGAATGCTGATCACCATGGCGATCGCCGTGCTGGAGAGACTGACGATCAGGCTGTTCAACAGCCAGGAAGCAAACAGGGTGTCGGTGAAGAGCAAGCGATAGTGCTCGGCCGTCAACGCTCCCAGAGAGACTAATAAAGGATTCAGGCTCAGGTTGTAAAGCGCCCGGTCGGTCTTAATGGAGGTGAGAAACATGTGGTAGATCGGGAACAGCGCGAAGGCGACGAACAGCAGCAAGGGGGCATAAATGCCGAGAGTGCGCCGGGCCGAACCGCGAAGACGGTCAGTCATAGGTGGTTCCTCCGCGGATCGTCTTCAGCTGGAAATAAACGACGACGCACAGCACCGGAAACATGAAAAGCGAAACGGCCGCTCCCAGTCCCAACCGGCCTCCGGAAAGCCCCATCTGAAAGGAGAGCGTTGCCAGCAGGTGGGTCAGGTTCATGGGCCCGCCGCGCGTCAGGATGTATACGATGTTGAAATCGCTGATGGTGGAAATGGTCGAAAACAGGATCACGATCAAGAGCAGCGGCTTGAGCAACGGCAGGGTGATGCGGAAGAAGCAACGGACGGAGCCGGCGCCGTCGATATGGGCGGCCCTGTAAAGCTCTGGCGGGATGGACACCAGGCCGGCCAGAAGCGTGATGGCGAAAAACGGCAGCCCCCGCCAGACATTGACCGTGACGATGGATACCATCGCCCAGTATGGGTTCGACAGCCAGGATACGTTGGTTTGAATGAGGCCGGCATGCTTGAGCACCCAGTTGAGCACGCTGAAAAGCGGATCGAACATCCATAGCCAGCCGAGAGTGCTCATGGTGTTGGGAATGACCCAGGGCAGCAGGATGGCGCCCCGGAAGATCCGCTGGAAACGAATCCCGGCGTTCAGAAGCAACGCGAGCGCCATTCCAAGGATGGTCTTGACCGTAACCGCGAAGAACGTGAAAACGAGCGAGTTCTGAAGCGTCTGTCGGAAGATGTCGTTTTGCATCAGGTCGCCGTAGTTGCGGAAGCCGACGAATTTTCCCTCGGTGCCGACCCACGCGTCGCTCATGCTGAGGTAGATCGCCATCGCGAAGGGATAGGCGACCAGGCAGAGAATCACCAGCAGGGCCGGCAATATGAAAGCGTACCCCGAGGCGTTATGGCGGTGCCAGGCGGCCTTGATACGCGGCCGAATCCACATGAAGGGGGAACTGGATGTCGAGCAGATGTTCATTCAATATACAGCTCTTCCGGGCGGCAATCGAAAGTCAACGCCTAACTACTTGAACCGGTAAGCCTTTAGCACAGAACCGTAAGCCAACAAAGCGAATTCCTGGCGCGATCTCAGGGTTCGACTTCGCGGCCGAAGGGGCGGCAGGTCGCCACGCGCGGCAGCCCCCAGAGGGCCAGCGCGGCGGCCGTGAGATACAGCAGGGAAATGGCCCCGAACACCGCCCGCAGGCCCAGCCACATGGCGATGGACACGCCGATCATGGGCGCCAAGGCCCGCGCGCCGGAGTTGATGGAGTTGTCGAGCCCGTAGACCGCGCCCTCCTCGCCGCAGCGGGTGTATCTCGCGAGCAGCGCGCTGACCCCTGTCACAATCCCGCCGTGGGCGATGCCGGCCAGGAGGTGCAGCGCCAGGAATTGCCAGCCGCTGCCGACCCAGACCTGCAGGAAAAAAGAAAAGGAACCGGCCAGCGCGCAGGCGATGACGATCCGGCGGTGGCCACGCCCTCCGGCGTGGTCGCCCAGGCGGCCGAAGAATACCGAAAAAACCGCCGCGGCCGCAGACGCCGCCCCGATCACCAGGCCGGTGAAGCTGTTCACGCGCGAGGCTTCGGCCATGAGCTCCAGAGCAAACAAGGGCAGGATGGGGATGAACGCCATTCGAGACAGGGAGTCCATGAAGCGCAGCGAATAGGTCGCCACGATTCCGGGGCTGGCAAGGATATGGCGCCACTCACTCCAAAATCCCGTCCGGCGGCGGTCGGTTTTCGCCGGCGGGCTGAAGTGTTCCTGCACGCCGACGGCGACGATCATTCCGGCGATCGCCAGCAGCGCGGCGGTGACGTAGAACGCCGCGCGGTACCCGTAAGCGTCGGCCACCGCGCCGCCGATGATGGGGCCGAGCCCGACGCCGGCGCCCAGCCCGACCTGCAGCAGCCCCATCGCAAAACCGCAGCGCTCCCGCGGCACGATCGAAGCCACCAATGCGTTCGCTGCGCCGATCGTGCCGGTGATCATCCCCTGGATCGTACGCAGCAGGACCAGCTCTTCGGCGGATCGGACAAACGCCATCAAGAGCAGGATCACGGCACCGCCGAACATGGCCCGCTCCACCATGAGCTTGCGGCCCCAGCGGTCCGCCACCGCTCCCCAGATCGGTGAGGCGATCATCATGGTCAGGGCCTGGCTTGAGAACACCAGCCCCGATAGGATATCCGTGCCGAGAGAGGTCACGGACCCCAGGGACTTCACATAAAGGGGCAGGAAGGGAAAAATGCTGGAGAACCCGATAGAGGTGATCACCTGGCAAAACACCATGATGTAGAGCGTTTTGCGCCAGGCGGGCGATGTGCGCCGATCGGCATTCGTCCGCGTCATAGCCTGCCCAGATGAAAGAGCGTAACTTCCGGCGGCGCGTTCAGCCGCACCGGAGTGAAGGTGGTTCCGATCCCGCGGCTGACGTAGAGATGCGAGGGGCCGATCCGGTAGAGCCCCTCCGGGTAGGGCGTCCGGAGATGGGCCAAGCTGAGCTCGCCTCCCGGCAGGCTCAGCTTGATCTGGCCGCCATGGTAATGGCCGGCGAGGGTCAGCGGGATGCGCCGGCGGGCGGCCTCGGGAAAGATTTCGGGCCGATGGGAAAGGAGCAGCGTCGGCACGGCGGGATCCAGCCCGCGGAGGGCCGCTTCAAGGTCCGGCCGGCCCCAGCGCAAGTCGTCGATTCCGGCCACCGCAACGGCGCCGCTTTCCGTTTGGATCACTTGGTGTTCGTTTTGCAGCAGATGAATCCCGTTTGCCTCGAAAATGCGCCGGTAGTACCCGATCTTCCCGTACCAGTGTTCATGGTTTCCCATGGTGGCGAAGGTGCCGTACGGGGTGCGAACCCGAGCCATTTCATCTACAAAACCCGGGAAAAACACCGTCGAGTTCGAGATGTAGTCCCCGGTCAGGACAAACAGCTCGGGCTTCAGCGCGATGACCTGATCGACGTAGTGCCGCATCCGCTCGCGGGTCATGAAAATGCCGGCATGGATGTCGGTGAGCTGGGCCACCCGCAAGCGACGGCCGAAGGGCAAGGAAAGCTCCTCGACCACATGGTTCCGGCCGGCATAGGCCGCGCCGTACCCCGAAAACAGGAAGGGGGCTGCGGCAAGTCCGCCCATGCCGGCTTTGAGAAACATTCGCCGGCCGGGGTTTGGCGGTGCGACTCTCTCCGGCCCGACCCAGCGCCGATAGATCCATATTGTCCCTCGCGCTGCTCCGTCTATGGCCTGGGCGATGAGAAGCAGCAGGGCCGAAAAAATCGAACCGAAGCTCCATACCGCCGGCGCATAAAACAAAATGGCCTGCGCCAGAGTCGGTGGATCGACCCACGGAATCGGCGTGTACATGATATGCCAGTTTGCGGCAAACAGGACGCCGATCAGGATCCCGGCCACAGCAACGCCGATGGTCGTCCGGCGGCCGGGGCCGGACGTGGACCGAACGGCCCGCCGGATGCGCCAAAACAGATAAATCTGTGCAAACACGGCCAAGCCGACGATGATGAGGCGAAACAATCCGAAGGACACAGGAACCACCCGTATCAATTCATTTCGAAGTTAACGTCGGCCTCCTCCCGGCCGGCCCCTGGAGTTCAGAATCTCCTCCGCCGTGCACGCAGGACTGCCGGGCGGTCGAATCCGCACAATGGCAAGCTAATACATTTCGCTCGACTGGCCAAGGCACGGCCGGGAAAAGCGGGGCTTCAATATGGGTAGCCGGGGTAGCGCCACCACCAGAAGGCGGGGTAGCCGAAAGAATAAGGGTAAGGGTAGGCCGGCGGAGCAGACGGCCTTCTCCAAAGGTAAAGCTCTTGAGCGGTGATGACGGGATAGCGGTAGTCGATTTCGCCGATGCGGCGCACTTCGGAACCGCGAACCTCCCCCGCCACGGTGATATCGCGGCCGGTTTGGTAAATGGCCGGATCCAGAAAACGATCGACAACGATCAGAAACCGTCCTTCGGATTTATCCGTCAGGTGGGGTTCGCCTGAAGCGCTTGCCGGCTTCTGGACGACTTCGATCTCGGTTTCGCCCGGCTTGGGCACGGTCTGTACGATGGTGCCGCCCAGCAGGACGATCTTGCCTTTGAACTCGTCCGGGCGGGCGGCCAAGGAGCTGTAAGTCACGTCGCGGTCGACCTGCTCCATGAGCTGGGGGGAGATGACGGGCGTGCAGGCACTGAGGATCAACGGGAGGACGCCTATCGCCCATAAACTCCGGGCGGCTCGCGGCGCGAAGCTCCGATTTTTTTCAGGCACGATCATACCGCCAACGCTCCGCTTCCTTTCAGAAGCAAGCCTATCAATGGTTTCACAATGGTTTGGACCCATCGTTTAAAATCTCCCCCGACCCCTCTTTTTCAAAGAGGGGGGCTGCCTCCCTTTGAAAAAGGGAGGTCGGGAGGGATTTGCCGTTATCCATTCGGCTCAATTTTCGAACCGGTTATATGTCCCGCGGATCTGGCCAGACGGAAACCCAGCCCGGCGCCGAAATAATCCTCGGGGAACCCGAAGCGCCGGCTGCAGCGGGCGCTCCAGGCGTCGAGGTTCCAGCTGCCGCCGCGAATGACGCGGTCTCCGGATCCCTTGCGTGGGGTCGGCCGGTCCGCGCCGCGCCCGACGACGACCCCCGGAACGTAGACATCCTGGCACCACTCCCAGACGTTGCCGCTCATGTCGGACAGCCCCAGGCCGTTGGGTGCCTTGAGGCCGACCGGTTGCGTGGAGCCGCCGCTGTTCTCGGAGTACCAGGCCCGGGCGTCGATGTCGTCCCCGCCGGCATAAAGCTCTTTGCGGCCGCCGCTGCGGGCGGCGTATTCCCATTCGGCTTCGGTCGGCAGCCGAAACGGGGTTTGGCCGGGCGAAAGCCCATTCAACCGTTGGATGAACTCGGTCGCGTCCAGCCAGCTGACCTGTTCCACCGGGTATGAATCACCCTTGCAGAACAAGGACGGATTGGCTTCCATCACTTTTTTCCAGGCGCCCTGGGTTACGGGATGCCGGGTGAGATAGAAGCATTCGATCGACACCTCCCGCAGGGGGGTTTCGTTGTCCCACCCGTCGCCGAAGAGATCCCCCATTTGAAACGTTCCGGCCGGAACCAGAACGAATTCCATGCCGGTGACCGGCTCCGTGAAGGCTGTCGGAGCTTTTTTATTCTCCGATTCCGCGTTCCGGCAAACCGGGCATCCGGACTGACCGGCCGGCAGACGCCGGCCGCAATCCAGACATTTGAGGCGTTTTTCGCACTCCGGGCAGACCTTCCAGTTCTCCTTGACCTCCATTCCGCAGCTCGGGCACGCCAGTCGGCCGAGAGGTGCTTCGCAGGCCGGGCACACCTTCCAGCCCGCCTTCACCGGCTCGTTGCAGCCCGGGCAGGTCAATCCTGTATCCACGGCAACCCTTCACACCTCCGCGGAAATTGGCATCGGCTTCCTCTGAACCACGTCAGGGCGCCGAGCTCTGAATTTTAGCATAGGGTTCATCCAGAAATGGTGGATTTCGGTTCCAGGCCAAGGCCGCAGCGATTTCGCAACCGCAGGCGCAGTGAGTCTGCGCCGAGGATGGCGAGGAACGAGAACCCCGGCACGAGCCGAAAGACGCCGTTTCTGGATGGGCACTTGAGTTCAGCGCACCCGCAATCCGGCGATCTTGACGGCCCCGCGGTGGTAACCGTCAGGAAACAATGCTTCCAGCTCACCGATCTCCAGGTCGTTGGCTTCACAGGTCTCGGCTGCGGTCGGGACCTTCCCCGTTTTGTAGAACGTGGTGCGTAAGTAACGGATGATCTGCCAGTGCATCTTGGTCAGTTTGCCGCCTGGAATTTTCATTTCAAAGGCGCGGTGGCCGGCGTAGTGCTCGTCCCATTCGTCCGGGTCCACCAGAAAGCCGCGCACGTCCACTCGATATTCCTGCCGCTGGGCGATGGCGTGCAGGTCGACGGCGCTGTGTTCGAGATAATCGGCCCCTAAATAGGCCTCCTTGTAACTGATGCCGGCCAGCTTGCAGGCCCCCCGCATGTAGCCCTTGGGGAAAAGGCGTTTCAACTCGGCCCGGCGAAGGTTGATTTCACGGCAGGTCTCGAACAGATTGGGGCATTTCCCGGTTTTTTCGTAAGCCCTGCGGATGTAGTTGATCACATCCCAGTGCTCTTTGGTCAGCCCGTCTGCAATCCCCATCTGGGGCGCAAGCTGCTCGGCCAGCGCCGGGTCCCATTTTTGCGGGTCCACCAAAAAGCCGTCCACATCGAGGTCGAATTTTTTCCTGGGTTGCGTCGAAGTGCTCATGGGCTCGCCTCCTTTCATCGCCGTTGGAAGTAAAGGGATGCTGCAGCTCCATATCCGCACACATGCGCATCGTGCCTTGGTTCCAGCCGTTTCGGAACCAGCCGGCGCCCGATGCGGTGAAACGCTCACCCATGCTTTTTGGTGCAGCCGACCACTCCGGGGGGTAATCGAAATATCGCTCAACCCGGCCTGAAAAGTCCAGTGAAAAGTCCGGGGAGGGCTGCCGGCAGGCGGTGTCGGTGGGTTGGGCCGATCAAGCGTGATGTGGACCCGCCCGATCCCGTGTTCACCGAACCACCAGCACGGGGATCCTGGAATGCGTCAGCACTTTTTGGGTCTCGCTGCCGAGCAAAAGCGCCTTGACGCCCCTCCTGCCGTGGGAAGCCATCATGATGAGATCGCATTCGTTCTTTTTGGCCACCCCGATAATGGCCTGGTATGGAAAATCGCTGCTTTCACAGACGACATCCCACGCAACGCCGGCCTCCATGGCCTTATTTGCAACCACCGCAAGATGGTCATCGGCAATTTTTCTTAATCTGAGGCCGGCCTCCTTGAGCGCTTCCGCCGGAATCCTCTTCTGGTAGAAGACCGGGTCCTGCCCTGGAATCACACAGAGACCTGTCACCTTCGCACCGATGCTCTTGGCGAAACGAATCCCCATCCGAATCGCCGCTGCCGATAATTCCGAGCCGTCCGTCGGTATCAAGATGTGCTTGTACATACCGGCCTCCTTTCGGCATTCTGGCGCCTTTTCCAGCCGAGAAGGACAACCTCCTCAAACGCCTTCGGATTCTTTAGGCCGCATGCCGACACAGGTGATCAGCACGCGTGGTCCGCCTGCGGCCGCCGGGAAAAGGCAGCCCTTCGAAGATTTCAATGGCCATGCCGGTGAGAGGTCCCGTCACGTTGACGGGATACATGCAGGACGGCGAGGATTATTCCGACAATCGCCGCCACGTAGATGCCGATGAAGACATAGTGGAGAATCATATGCACCGCCTTTCGCCGAGGTTTCCCGAAGCAAGCGGGCACTATGATTATTGAAAGCGGATGGGTCGCTCGCGGCCGGATATCAGCGCCCGCCTTCTCTCCTCCTAAAAGCTAGTGAGTTCCGTGCGGATGTCAAATTCGGGTGCGCTTTGGACGCGGCGCACCCCCTTGCGGGCCGTCCCGCCACAATCATTGGAAGCATCCCTCAAACCAGGTTTTGTTCAATTTGTTCAAAAGGTGAGCACTCTGCCCGAATGACCCCAAAGGGTGCGATCCCCGAAGGCGGCCAGCATTCGCTCGACGGCCACCTCGCCGGTGCAATGGCAGGGAACCAGGAGCCCCGGCCCCAAAGCCCGCAGGGCCGCGATCGTCTGCCCCAGCCGGTCTGCGCTCGCGTTCAGCAAGTGCATCCCGCCCACGACCGCTCGTATCTTGGACCCGGGGTTCAAGCGCAGAATGTAATTCAAGGTGTTCACCACGCCGGCATGGCTGCACCCGACGCAAACGACCAGCCCGCGGTCCGTTCGCACCCATAGCGCAAGGTCGTCGTCCATGGCATCGGCACGCCTTCCTCCCGGATCGAGGTAGAACGGCCCGCCCGTGTCCTCGAAGGCCGTCTCCCGGAGAATCGGGCCGGTGACCCCGACCCGTTCGGAAATCCGCATCGGCTCCTGGACCCAATGGAGGCGCTGTTGGGAGAGGGCGTCGATGGCGACCATGCAGGACCCCGGCATCTGGATCTGGCGCGGCGCCAGGTCTCGAATGCTGTAGCGCGGCAGTACGACGCCGGGGTGGCAATAGGTGTCGATCGGCCCAGCGGTTTTGAGCACGTGGGCGACGCCGCCGGTATGGTCGAAATGCCCATGGCTCAGCACCATCGCGTCGGTTTTTCTCAAGTCCACCTGGAGCGATGCCGCGTTGAGCGGCAGCGCGCTCCCCTGGCCGGTGTCGAAGAGGACCTTGCAATCCCCGGCGTCTATCCACAAGGACAAGCCATGCTCCGGGACGAGGCCGTCTCCGGCACGGTTGTCGACCAGGATCGTTATTTTCACAGAAGCGGAAGTCATAGGTGCTCGCGGTCTTGAAAGAAATTGAATCTTCTCAAATAGAAACGATGGCCATCGTAGTTCGTTTCGCGCAGATCCCCCTGAGCCAACTGTTCACGAAAATCCAAATCGGCTTTACTCAATCATGGTGAACTCGCAAAAAAGCCACCCGAGGCGATGACTTCGTAAAGAGGCCAAGATCAAGGCGCGCGAATCTCGTGCCGCGAGGCGTACTCGCTGTACGCCGCAGCGGCGACGAGATGAGGCGCAACGCAGAGATTGGCCTCTTTACGAAGTCATCAATTATAGGCCGACTTGATCTCCGGAGATTCATCCAAAAGCGGCCGGCATAGCTCCGCCATGCCGCTTTCCTGCCAAAAAGGCAGCTTTTCATGAGCGTCCATATATTTTTGAGGAATGGGGTGGGTCCCGATGACGACCGGCAGGCCATAGACCGTTTCGATGAAGGCCTTGAAGCTCCGGATATTTGGACACGGCGGGTAGCCGACGACGAGCCCGGTGGCGAGGTGAATGGCTGAAGCGCCGTTCTTCTTGAACTCGGCGGGGACGTATTCCACGTTTCCGCCCGGACAACCGCCACAGCTCGAATAGCCGACGATTTCCACCGCTTCCTCGGCCGGGTAGATCGAAAAGGCTCCATGTCGTTCGCGCAAAGACCGGAAGCACTTTCCGCCGCCGCAATCCCGGTAACGGGCACAGATGATGATTCCTATTTTTTTCATCTCAGACCCCTCATGCGAGAATTCAACCCCCTACAATAAACGGTTTCAAAATTGGACCGAATAGATACCTGCAAATCCCTCCCGACCTCCCTTTTTCAAAGGGAGGCAGCCCCCCTCTTTGAAACGGAGGGCAGGATTGTTCAGGTTTCGGCCGCCCGCAGCAACTGCTCGGCCCGGTCGAAGCCGTCGTCGTCGTCGGATTTTCCGATAAGGGTCAGGAAACGATCGGAGGTCGGGGTCTGCGGCAAAGCGGAAAGCTCGTAGCGGCCGGCCACATACTGGAAGAGCATCGTTTGCGGCGGCTCCGCAATTTCAATGATGCCCTTGGCGCGAAAGATGGAGCGCGGAAGCGATTCGGCCGCCCTCAAGAATTTTCCGCGGTCGAGCTTCCGCGTGAACCTCAAACTTCGCGACCAGAGCCCGTCTTGTCGATGGGTCCGGCGAGTTGGACCTGCCGTTGGCCCGGTGGGTGACTCCGCCTGACGTTCACCGATGTCTGGGCCGTTTTCCTCCCCGCCAAGGATCAATGCCGGATGGACATCCCCCTGGGTGGCCTCAATGACGGGTGCATTCGGCTTCAGGCCGTTCAGCTGCTGCCGAAGAAAGCGCAGACGCGAGCCGTCGATCAAATCGCACTTGTTCAAAACCAAGACATCGGCCGCTTGGATCTGGTCGAGCGCAATCCGGTAGTCCGCCAGGGCTTCATCAAAATTCAGGGCGTCCACGACGGTAACCGTGCAGTCGAATCGAACGGTGTCCTCTAAATCGCCCATCTCATCGAGCAGATTCAACGGATTCGCCAGTCCGGACGTTTCCAGGATGACATAATCCGGCGAAAAGCTTTCCAGGATGCCGTGGACGGCGCGCTTGAGGTTGCCGACCAGGCTGCAGCACACGCAGCCCTCGTCGATCTCCGTGACCTGGTAGTCCAGCAGTTTGCCGTCCAGCCCGATCTCACCGATCTCGTTCTGGATCACCGCCACGAAGCGGCTGCGCTGGGTCTGGTACTCGATGAAGTGCTGCAGGAAGCTCGTTTTGCCGGAACCGAGAAAACCCGTGAGGATGATGAGCGGCGGGCGGTCATCCACGCCCAAAATTTTCTTGTCGACGCTTTTGAAGTCCCGGAGTTGGTTTGCCCGCCACCAAAGCCTTTCCCGGTGACTCTCGGGAGCGCTGTCAGGCCCAGCCGCGGTTTGCGCCGACAGCGGCGCGCGCTCCGCTGCCGCAACCGCCGAACAGAGCGCTTCGAAGTCCCCCGCCCCGTAGCCCAGCGCCACGAGACCGCTCCAGAGGTCCGGCGCGTCTTGAGTGGACACCGAGCCCGACCCGTCGTACACCGCTTGGGTCGCAGGATAGCGGCGTTCGATCAGGCAGACAGGAGGCTGCTCGAGATTGAACGTCACGGAGGCGGCCAGCACGTCGAAGAAGCCGAGGGTGGTCTCAAAGGCAGGCAGGTCCTGATCGCAGCCGCCGGGTGCGACCAGCTCCACCATCTGTCCATCCCGCTGCAAGCGCACGCCTTCACGGGCCAGCGTGCGCTGCGACGATACGCTTTGCATCGCCAGGGCCAGCCCGCGCTGGTCGGGCTGGATGCAGAGCAGCAAGTTCCCGATTCCGAAAAGTTCGCACATTTCGGGGTGCTGCAGAAAATCGCGGACGCATGGCCAGTAATCGGCATTCTGGGTGAACGCCGCCGCGCGCAGGGAATACCGTTCGACGAGGGCCTCGGCCGGGTCGGGAAAATAGCACAGTCCGAAGAGGCCCGCGATCCACGCCGGCAGCGGTTCGAGCCCCATGAAAAACAGGCCGAACACCCCCGAATAGCCCTTGATCTTCGCCGTCCAGCCTTCCACTGCGGCCGCGGACTGCTTCAGGCCGCGCCACCCGATGACATGGCGGACGGCAGGCAGAAACTGGGTGCGAATCAAGGTCGACCGCATGATCGCCTGCAGCGCAGCGGCCGGATCCTCGTCAAGGCCGCCCTTGAACAATGCGCTCAGGTCCACGTCCGTCGCCATCGCTGCGAGGACCTCGTCAACGCAACCGCAAACCGGCGAGTTTTACGGCCCCCCGGTGGTAGCCGTCCGGGAACAGCGCCTCAAGCTCGTCGATTTCGAGGGAATTCGCTTCGCACGTTTCGACGATGGTGGGGATCCGGCCCGTCTTGTAGTAGGCGCTGCGCAGGTAGCGGATGATCTTCCAGTGCTGCACGGTCAGTTTTCCGCCGCGGATTTTCATGTCGTAGGCGCGGTGCGCGGCATAATGCTCGTCCCATTCGTCGGGATCCACGAGAAACCCCCGGACGTCCACCCGATACTCCTGGCGCTGGGCGACGGCATGCAGGTCCTTGGCGCTGTGCTCCATGTAGTCGGCGCCCAAGTATGCTTCCTTGTAGCTCATCCCTGCCATTTTGCAGGCGCCGCGCATGTAGCCGGTCGGAAACAGCCGCTTGAGCACCTGTCGGCCGAGCCGGCACTCGCGGCAGGTTTCGAAGATGGTGGGGCATTTGCCATGCTCGCCGTAAAAGCGCCGGATGAAGCGGAGCACATCCCAGTGCTCCTCCGTCAGCCCGGAAGAAATTTCGCATTCGCCGGCAAGGCCTTCGGCCAGATCGCGGTCCCATTTCGCCGGGTTCACCAGGAACCCGTCGGCGTCCAGCTCGAAGACTTTCCCTTTGTATTTGAATCTGCGCATACGCTCACCCCCTTCGTTTGCCCGCCGCATAATGGGTCGGGTTCCATCCGGCAACAGCGTGAGAACACCGCCTGAATCCCGACGTTGCCGCTACCGCTCCGCATCGGGGTCCTACAATGCCTTTTTCGGCCCGAGGAATTCCAGAGAGATGATCTTCGCATTTCTCCAGCTCACCCGGTAAACCTGAATCACGTCGCTGGGGATTTCGCTGGAAGTGCCGACCGTGCGGCCCTCGACCGTGTAAGTCGTGACCGGCCCGTTCGTTGCGGTATGGACGACATAGGGCTCCTTAATGACCAGAAGCCCCATGGCCTGACGGATGATGCCTGGGTCGCAGTACTTCTTGAGAACCGCCTCGTACTCGGCCGGAGATCCGTGAGAACGCATGCACTCGCGCATCTGGGGGATAATCTCCTGTCTCACCCGCGACTTGGCACCATAGAACTCCAGCGAAACGATCCGCCCGTTCTCCCAGCAGACGTTGTAAGTCTGGGTGGCATCGGCGGGGATCTCCCGCGAAGTCTCCACCGTAACTCCTTCCACCGTGTAACACACCATCGCGCCGTTCTGCTCGGCCTTGATCACGTAGGGCTTTTTGATGACCAGCAAACCCATGGCCTGACGCATGATGCCCGGGTCACAGTATTTCTGAAGCACGGCGGCATACTGGGCCTGAGAGCCGTGGGACTGCATACATTCCAGCATTTCCGGGATGATGCCGGGCCCGGGATTCGCCCAGGCCCCACTCGCCAGGAAGGCGCTCATCACAACCATTAAGACGGTCCGTTTCATACTTTCCCCCTTCTTCACATAAAATCATCTTGCAACCGCTGCAATGCAGCCCTATTAGTATTCGACCTTGCCCCCCTTGGGACCGCCCCAGGCGAATTTGACGATCTTGCCGCCCTTCCACCCCATGGCGAAGATCCGAACCGTGCCGACCGCGGCCGGTGATTCCTGGCATTTGTCGACTCTGGACTCCAGGGTGTAAAACGTGATCCCTTCCTTTTCCTCGCTCTTGGACACGACCGGCTTGGCCATGTCGCACACCGTCAGCTCCGGCGGCACCACTCCGGGTTCGCCGTATTTCTTGAGCACCTCCGCCGGTTTGGCTCGGTCCGTAAAATTGTCGATCACCTCTTTCATCTCCGGAATCACTTTGCCGCCGAAAAAGCCCAGCAGCGCCGGCAGCAATACCGCTAAAAGAATGAATCTTCCCTTTCCTTGCAGTCGCTTCAGCATCCTTCACCTCCCCGATAAGGACCGACTGCGGCAGAGGATGGTAGATCTTCTGCCGCAGCCGGTTGAAAGCCATCACACCTCGATTCCGTATCCGATCTTGTCGCCGTTGCCGAGATAATTGGTCTCCTTGCTGCGGTGCCGCGCCGTGCCCTTCACGACCGGGTAGCCGGCCTCCACGAATTTGCGGGCGCACAGCAGCCCGGTGCAGTGGTTGCAGCCGATTTTCTGGAATCCATACTTACCCAAGGAAAGCACCAGATCGTCGTACTTGGGGTCCCAGTCTTCGAAGGGTGAAATGTGCAGACCGCCGTAGATCCCGTAGAGCTGATCCTTCTCGTACTTGATCTCCCGGAAGGCGGTTTCGGAGAACTGGATAATCCCGAAGTGGCAGCACCCCGTGATGCTGGTCAGCCCGTGGTCCTTGACGTTGACGTAAAGCGCCTGCTCTCCGTACACCCGGCAGATGATCGGAACGGCAAACACGAAGGAAGCCAGCCCGGGGATGACGGGGTTGAGGCCGGGTTTGATCGTAATCACCTTGCCCTTGTGGCCGGAATCCTTAAGGTACTGGAAGCCTTCCGGATAGAAGCCCTCGGGGATGTAGGTTGTGATGGTCGGGTCGTATTTGTACGTGACCGGGATGCCCCAGAAGTGGTCGAAGTGCTCGTGGGAGATGAACAAGGCCTCGATCTCCCGGTTTTTGAGCATCTGGTCGATGCCCTCGCGCTTGAAGCACTCGTCCATCCACTTGTATGACCAGCCGCTGTCGAGCAGGAATTTGCGCTTGCGGCCGTCCATTTCCTCGATCTCGATCAGAGCGGCGAACCCGCCCGCGTTCTCGGGGCTGACCGATAGTTTTTCAGTGATCGCCCAAGCCTCCTCCAGATTATTCGGCAGCAGATGCTTGATCTTGGCGATTCCTTTCTCGTAGCTGCCCTTGCCGAGACCGGTGCCGTCGCCGAAGGGCGGCCAGTTGTAGCTGTACTGGTTGACCAGCAGCCCGCCGGCGCCCTTGATGTCGCCCATGAGAACCGAATTCTCGAACCAGCTCGTTTCCGAGATGTTCGTCACCTTGAGCGATTTGCAGGCGCCGATATCGGCCAGCTTGCGTTTGACTTCCGGGAAATGGGACTTGCGCCAGGGGCTGTAGGAATAAAGCCCCATGCCCAGGGCGGTCCCGCCCAATACACCCATGGCCGCCCCTTTGAAGAAGCTCCGGCGGCTTATTTTGCCTTTATCTTCAGACATGGTTCCTCCTTGTCTTTATTTGATCACGGTGATGTTCTGGTATGCCCAGGGCAGCACGCTCAGCGTGATGAAGTACACCGCCACGCCGCAAACGGCGCCTACCCCCAGCCCCCACCCCAAAGCCGGGTCCCAGCGGACTTCTGCCAATTTAGACTTCTCGGCGGCGTGATCGGCCGCGATCTCCTCGGCCGTCTTGGGCACCATCTTCCAGGCCGGCCAGTTGTCCATGAACCAATGGTGCACCAGCCAGATGTTGATCAGCCAGATGGTCGGGATCATGGGGAATTGCTGCTCGTGCATGAAGCCCTTCTGGGTCCCCAGAAAGTCGTGGGAGGTCTTGTAGTAGAAAATATAGAGCAGAATCGCGGCAGCGATCGTGATGACGGTCCGGATGAGCACGTTGACCGGCAGGCTGAACCGCTTGGGCCAGTTGCCGCAGTAGAAGGTGATGAACAGGGCCGGAACGAGGAAGAAGACCGCCATCTCGCCCACGTGCAGCCAGCGCCAATCCGGGGCGTTGATCAGCCGCGTTCCGCGGATGGCCGGCCCCCAGGTGAGCTCCTGGGCGAAATACAGGAAGAGGTGCATGGCCCAGGCGATGGCGATGATGCCGAAAAAGGCCACAATGCGCCGCAGCCAGTTCGTGCGGACCAGTTTGAAGGGGAAGCGCTCCCAGATGGTTTCCACGATCCAGACCGTCACTGTGCAGCACATGATCCATGCCACGTGGAAGTTGCCCGAAACCGTGTTGGCGAACTTCTCCCAGTACGGCGGGGTGATGGCCGTGAACGCCTGCCACGGGTAATGCAGAATGCCCATGTGGGAGTGCATGGTCATGAAGTAGATCAGGGTGCTCAAAAAGAAGGTTGCCACCAGAATGCTGATGCCCTTGCCCGGCTGGCTCATGTTCTGCCAGGGGACTTCCTCGCAGGCCACCACCCAGGCCGGACTCAGCCAGGAGGCGATCGCCGCGAACATCAGGCAGGCGAGCGATGCGTACTCCAGCGCGAAGAATTCCGTCATTTTGGGCAGCTTCATCAGGTTGTCCGGGTTGAAGTAGGCGATCCCGTAGTTGCCCAGCAGGGACTCGAAGAATCCCTTGATCAGCACCCACAGGATCACGACCGAGATCACCGTCAGCACGGCGCCCTTGACGACCGGATGGGTGTTCTCCAGCCACTTGCGTTTAAAGGGCCAGTAGTTGAAGATGTAGACCATCCAGATCAGCATGATCAGCCACCAGCGCGTGTACATGTAGCCCACATAAGGGGTGTACATTCGCATCCACCCGCGAGGGTCCTGAAAAATCCACCACGTTGCGTAAAACACGGCTAGGGTCAGCACCAGCGCCACGATCGCCGGGATCGGCTGCGGCCAGCGCTTGACCAACTTGCGCTCCTCCAGATAGCCTGTACCGTAACGCTCCATTTCAGCCTCCTTTCATACCTGATTTGAATTTTTCTCCCCTGTCCTGGAAATAGTCAGAGTGCCTGCTTTCCTCCGTGGGAGCGGCATCTTGCCGCGATCATCGTGGCTGGAAGCCACTCCCACAAAAAAATATATTTTCAGGGGCGTCATCCCTTGCCCTGACCCGCATTCAAATCAGTCATCGGGATTCCTCCGGCCCGATCAGTGGAGCCTTTTGGGCCAGCTCTTGGTAAATCTCCTGCTGCAACTCCTCCGCCTGGCCGGTCTCAAGCCTTATCCCCCGAAGTTCCACCTCGATCGCCAGCAAGGAGGGGCTGAGTTCGGTCGCCGGCAGATCGAATCCGGGCTTAGCAGGGACAGGCTCCGCTGAGGTGTTTTCAGCTTCGGCAGCCAAGTCGTTAACGGTGCGGATTCCTCTGAGGAGCAAATCCTTGAAGAATTCTTTTCGCGAGAGCATGGCGGCGATTCCACGGGACGGTTTGATAATGTGCGCAGCTGTGGTTTCTTCTTTTGACATTTGATTATCACCTTACAGCAACTGTGGTGCCAGCTACTTTGCTTGGAGTTCTGTCGATTTAATATATTGAAATAGCATTCAATTTTTTAGCGGCCCCCGATAACTGCCTGGCCGGAGAAATGAAAAAGGAACAAAAGGCATCCTTGTTAAAATGTGGGAATGGGTCGAATTGTTCCCTTTTTTCGATTAAAGAATGGGTTTTTTGAGGCAGGGGGAAAAAGTGAAAATCGGCTATTCGGAACCCGGCATCCGGAACCGAGGCTGGTCCAGCGTCCCGTTTCGGTATGCGGCTACCACCTCATCGATGTCGCCGGTAATTCCGCAGACCAAACCTATGCCGGCTTCCCCGAGAAGATTGTAAAACGCTTCGCTCACCGCCCCGCAAATGATAACCCGGATGCCAAGCTTTTTGATTTCGCCGGCGCGTTCGTAAATCGACCCGGCTTTGATTGGGATCGTGCGTTTGGCCACGCCCAGTTTTCCACTCGCTTCCAGCACGCACAACTCTCTGCAGGTATCCAGAACCGGAGAAACCCTTCCGTTGAAAGTCGGCACGGCCGTGCGCAGAGACTCCAGCGCAGGGCTGACGGCGGAAAGCCCGCCTGTCGGTTCGGGCTGAGGCAAGCGCTGATGGGTCTTCGAGCAGAAAATACAGGGATGCGTCGGCATAACCCTCTGAGTCATCAAAATCGGTGAAATCGAATTGCCCGACGAATTTTCAGCAACAACCATGCCCGTATTGCTGCGGCGATTTGAAGCGATGATACTTTTCATAAAATTCCAAGGAATCAGCGCCATCACCGCCCAGACCGGAGGAACCTGCAGACAGGTAGGAGCGGCGGCACCTCCTTGACTAAACCGAAAATAGGGAACATTCTGCACCCAGATGTTGAATATGGATGACACGCATGACTTGAATCTGAAGGCTATCATGGAAGAATTATCTAAAAACTCCCAGCGGCACCACGAACTGATCCTCGACAGCATCACAGAAGGAGTGTTTACGGTGGATCTGAAGTGGCGCATCACGTCCTTCAATCGCGCGGCCGAGATCATTACGGGGATCAAGCGGTTCGACGCGGTCGGTCGGCAATGCTTCGAGGTCTTTCGGGCGGATGTTTGCGAGACCGGCTGCATGCTGCGCCGCACGATCGAAACCAAGGCGCCTATTTCCAACATGCCGGTGCACGTCTACCGGGCCGATAAGAAGCGCATCCCGATCAGCGTCAGCACGACCCTACTGAGGGACGAGAACGGGAGCATTATCGGGGGGGTGGAAACCTTCCAGGACATGTCCGCCCTGCATGAACTTCAAAAAGCGCTGCGCCGCCAGCATTCTTTTGAGGACATCATCAGCAAGAACGAGAAAATGCTTAAGATTTTCGGCATCCTCCCCCAGGTGGCGGAGAGCAGCAGCACGGTGCTCATCGAGGGGGCCAGCGGAACCGGGAAGGAGCTGATCGCACGCGCCGTCCACAACCACAGCCCTCACCGCGACGGGCCCTTCGTTGCCGTAAACTGCGGGGCGCTGCCCGACTCCCTGATCGAGTCCGAGCTGTTCGGCTACAAGGCCGGCGCGTTCACCGATGCCAGGCAGGACAAGCCCGGCCGCTTCGCCCTGGCCCAGAACGGCACTATTTTTTTGGACGAAATCGGCGACATCTCGCCTTCGGTCCAGGTGCGGCTGCTGCGTGTGCTGCAGCACCGCGTGTACGAGCCGTTGGGGTCCAACCGCCCGGTTCCGACCAACGCCCGGGTCATTGCCGCCACCCACCGCAATCTCAGCCGGCTCGTCCGGGAAGAGAAGTTCCGGGATGACCTATACTTCCGGATCAACGTGTTCAAGATCGTGCTGCCGACGCTGGCCGAGCGCCGGGACGACATCCCGCTGCTGGCAGACCATTTCATTGAGCGCTTCAACCACCAGAAGGGCCGCGAGGTGAAAGGGCTTACCCGGGACGCGCTGGCCGCCCTGATGCTGCACGACTGGCCCGGGAACGTGCGCGAGCTGGAGAACGCGATCGAGCACGCCTTCATCCTCTGCCGCGAGGATTTCATCCGCATCGACGATCTTCCCGAACACCTCATTCCGCGCGGCGGCCACGTCAGCATGCCGGCCGGCATGAGCCTGCAGGAGATCGAAAAGGCGGCCATCCTCCAGGCTCTGCAGCGCCACGGCGGCAAAAAAGTCGCCACCGCCCGGGAACTCGGCATCGACAAAAACACCCTGCGACGCAAGATGATCCGTTTAGGCATCCGGCCGGCCACCGACCGCCCTTGAACATAAAATCCTTTCTGCCTGTCTGGTTTCTCCTACCCCTTGGAGGCGCTGCCATTGGATTTGGTCGTCTGGGCCTGTCCGCACTGGCAGGACCTCGTTGATTAAGGGAAATAAGATTGAAAAAACAAAACTCTCGATCTAAGATCACGAAGAGCTTCGCTGTGATCCCCGCCGAAGCTGAGCGTCTCGGTAGAGTCAGATCCAAATCTTAAGGGGTCTCCGTTCCAGATTCCCGGCGGAGGATCTCTTCCAGCCGGCCCAGCGGCAGCAAAACCGCTTTCAACCCGTCGTTTCAATTGAAAGGAGGCTACATGAACGAAAAGCAGGAACTCAGAAACGCAACCGGCATCACCCGGCGCAGCTTCATCGCAGCAGTTTCGGCGTTGGCCGCAGCCTCGATGACCACCGGTTGGCTGCAAAGCGCATCCGCTGCGGGCTCCATTGTTTTGCCGCCGCTCCCGTATCCTGAGAACGCGCTCGAGCCGGTGATTTCCGCCAGGACCGTCGGTTTTCACTACGGCAAGCATCATCAGGGCTATGTGGCCAACGCCAACAAGCTGATCGCCGGAACCGATCTGCAGGACCTGCCCCTGGAAAGGATCGTTCAGGCCACCGCCGGAAAAGTCGACAAGGCGGGCATCTTCAACAACGCCGCCCAGGTTTGGAACCACACGTTTTATTGGAAAAGCCTGTCCCCGAAAGGCGGGGGCAAGCCGCCGGCCGCGCTCCTGCAGAAAATGGAAGCCTCCTTCGGCGGTCTGGAACCCTGCCTGAAGGAGCTGGCCAACGCGGCCGCCACCCAGTTCGGCAGCGGCTGGGCCTGGCTGGTGAAAGCCGGGGACAGCCTAAAGGTGGTCAAGACTCCCAATGCCGAAACCCCCATAACCCAGGGGATGACGCCGCTGCTCACCATCGACGTGTGGGAGCATGCCTACTACCTGGACTACCAGAACCGGCGGCCGGACTATATTGCGGCCGTCCTGGACAAGCTGGTGAACTGGGAGTTTGCCGCCGAAAACTTGGCCAAGGCATAACGGCAACCTGATTGGAATTCCCTGCTCCGAATTCCAGAGGGAATCCGCGCAGGCCGATGTGCAACCCTAGCGGCTCCTTCGCGGTCATTCCGGCCGGGGCTGAGAGGCGTGGGGCCGGTGGCGGGCCTCCCAGCGTTTATCCAGGAAGTAGAGGATCGGCACCGTCATCCGGGAGAACAGCAGCGAGGCCACTTCGCCGGCCATGAGCGAAATGGCAAGCCCCTGGAAGATGGGGTCGAAAAGGATTACCGAGGCGCCCACCACCACGGCCGCGGCGGTCAGCATCATGGGCCGGAAGCGCACCGCACCGGCGTCGACCACGGCCTGGTCGAGCGGCATTCCCTGCTGCAGGCGCAGCTCGATGAAGTCCACCAGGATGATGGAGTTGCGCACCACGATGCCGGCGCCGGCGATGAAGCCGATCATGGAGGTCGCCGTGAAAAATGCGCCCATGCCCCAGTGCGCGGGCAGGATGCCGATGAGCGAGAACGGGATCGCCGCCATGATCGTGAAGGGGGTCGCGAAGGACTGGAACCAACCCACCACCAGCACGAAGATGAGCAGCAGCACGACGCCGAAGGCGATTCCGAGGTCGCGGAAGACCTCGTAGGTGATGTGCCACTCGCCGTCCCATTTCATGGCGATGCGCCGGTCGCTCTCCGGCAGGCCGGCGGTGTGCTGGGCGATGCGGGCGCCCTCGGGCAGCTGGATGGCGTCGATCGCCTTCCTGAGCTCCAGGATGGCGTAAACCGGGCTTTCCTTGGCCCCGGCCACATCTGCTACGACGTAGACCACCGGCATCAGATTTTTATGGTAAATGCTGCGGTCGATCCCGGTCTTTTCAATGTGCACCAGGTCCGCCAGCGCCACCATGCCGCCGTCCGCACCCGGGATGCGCACGGCCTGCAGGCGGTCGATCCCGGCGCGCTGCTCGAGCGGCGGCCGCAGCAGGATCGGAACATCCTCCTGTTCGCGCGGCTGGTGCAGGAGTCCGCTCTGGCGTCCGCTCACGGCCAGCGCGAGGGTTTCGGCGGCCTGCGCCACGCTGATGCCGTGTAAGGCCGCCTTTTCGCGGTCGACGGTGACCCGGTAGCGCGGCTGGTCCTCTTCCATGTACCAATCGACATCCACCACGCCGTCGGTTTGCGCCATGATGTCGCGGATCCGGCGCGCGACCTCGCGCTGGCGTTCGTAGTCGGGGCCGTAGACCTCGGCGACGAGCGTCGCCAGCACGGGCGGCCCCGGCGGCACCTCGGCCACCTTCACGCGGGCGCGGTATCGCCCGGCGATCGCCTGCAGCGCCGGCCGCACGCGTTTGGCGATCGCATGGCTCTGGTCGCGGCGCCGGCCCTTGGCCGCCAGGTTCACCTGGATGTCGGCCAGGTGCGGGCCGCGGCGCAGGTAGTAGTGCCGCACCAGGCCGTTGAAATTGAAGGGGCCGGGCGTGCCGATGTGGGCTTGGTAGTCCACGACCTCGTTCACCGTGCGCAGGTACTCGCCCATCTCGAGCGCCGCGGCGGCCGTGTCTTCGAGGGTCGCGGACTCGGGCATGTCCAGGATGACCTGAAACTCGCTCTTGTTGTCGAAGGGCAGCATCTTGACCTTCACCAGGCCCACCGCCACCAGGCCGCCGGCCGCCGCGAGCAGCAGCGCCACTCCCGCCAGAAAACCCACTTGCCAGCCGCGATGATGCAGCAGGGGCACCATCACGCGGCGATAGAGGCGCGTGGCCGCATCCTCCGCGGCATGCGGGTCGGCCGCGTGGCCGCCGCCGTCAACGCCGGCGGCCGGCCGCAGCAGCCGCAGCGAGGCCCAGGGGGTGACGATGAAGGCCACGATAAGCGAGAACACCATCGCCGCGGAGGCCCCGACCGGGATCGGCCGCATGTAGGGCCCCATGAGCCCGCCTACGAAGGCCATCGGCAGGATGGCGGCGATGACCGTCAGCGTCGCCAGGATGGTGGGGTTGCCGACCTCGTCCACGGCCTCGACCGCCACCGTGCTCAACGGCCTGCCCCGGTTTTCGGGCAAACGGAAGTGCCGCACGACGTTTTCGACCACCACGATGGCGTCGTCCACCAGGATGCCGATCGAAAAGATCAGGGCGAAAAGCGTGATGCGGTTGAGGGTGTAGCCGTATAGATAGAAGACGGTCAGGGTCAGGGCGAGCGTGACCGGAATGGCGAGCGCCACCACGCCGGATTCCCGCCGGCCGAGGGTGATGGCGATGAGCAGGCTGACCGACACCACGGCGATCAGCATGTGCCAGAGCAGCTCGTCGGACTTCTCCTTGGCGGTCTCGCCGTAGTTGCGCGTCACCGTGATCTGGACGTCCCCCGGGATGACCAAGCCGCGGGCGTCTTCCAGGCGGGCCAGCACGCGCTCGGCAATATGCGTAGCGTTCGTGCCCTTGCGCTTGGCCACGGTGAGTGTGACGGCGGGCGTCACTCCCCGGGCCGCCGGCTGGGCCGCGAGTCCCTTTTCGGCGGCCGCCGGACCTTTGCCGAAAAAGACATACTGATCGGCTTCGGCAGGCCCGTCCGCCACCTCGGCCACGTCCCGCACATACACCGGCCGGCCATCGTGTACCCCCAGCACCACCGCCGCGACCTCTTCGTGGGTGTGCAGCAGCCCGCCGGCGTGCACGATGATCTGCCCCTCGCGGGAGGGAGTGCTACCCGCGTCCGCCGCCTGATTGGCCGCCAGCAGGATGTTCGCAACCCGGGTCGCGTCGACCCCATAGGCCGCCAGCCGCACGGGATCGAGGCGCACCTCCAGCCGCCGCGGCTCGCCGCCGATCAGTTGGGTGATGGATGCGTTCGGCTCGCGTTTGACGAGGGTTTCGACCTCGGCCGCCACTCGCCGCAAGGTGTAATGGTCCAGGTTTTCGCCCCAGAAGGTGAGCGCCAGGATGGGCACGTCGTCGATGTAGCGCGGCTTGATCAGCGGCGGCGTGACGCAGCAGGGGATGCGGTCCATGTTGGCCATGAGCTTGGACTGCAGCCGGACGATGGACTTCTCTTCATCCTCGCCCACGTAAAACCGGACGATGGCCATGGACATGCCCGGGCTGGAGGTGGAGTAGATGTACTCCACGCCCGGGATCTCCCACAGCAGCTTTTCCATGGGCTGGGTGACGCGCTGCTCGACCTCCTTGGCTTCGGCCCCCGGCATCCGGACGAAGATGTCGATCATCGGGACGATGATCTGGGGCTCCTCCTCGCGCGGCAGGGCCATGACGGCTCCCAGCCCCATCAGCACCGAGGCGATGATGATCAGCGGCGTCAGCTTGGAGTCGATAAACGCCCGTGCGATCCGTCCGGCGGGCCCGAGCTTCGGCGCGGTCATGAGGACGCCTCCACGCGTGCCCCGTCCCTGAGCCCCGGCGGCGGATCCACCACGAAGCCGCTGCCTTCGGCCAGGCCGGAGATCACCTCGACCCGATCGCCCAGGCGCCGGCCCGTGCGCACCAGGCGGAAGCGCGCGATGCCTTCGGCCGTGACGAGATAAAGGCCGGTGAGCTGTCCCTCCTGGATCAGGGCCGACGCCGGTACGGCCGTCATCCGGTCCTCGCCGACCGCCAGAGCCACCCGCACGAACATTCCGGAGCGCACGTCCGCGCCGGGCGGCAGGCGGACCTTGACGAGAAACGAGCGGCTGGAGGGGTCGGCGGCCGGCGCCACGACGTCGACCACCCCTTCCATGGAAAAGGGCGCCGGGCCCTCGACGCGGGCCGAGACCGCCTGGCCGGTGCGCACCGAACGCACGTACGCTTCCGGAACCCGGATGTCCACCCGGTGGCCGCCGGCCTTTTCCAGGTTGAGCAGCGGCTTGCCCGGAGCGGCCAGATCTCCGGGGTCGACCATCCGGGCGGTGACGATTCCGTCGAAGGCCGCCGTCACCATGGCATCGCCTGCGGCAACGCTGGCTGCAGCCAGCGCCGCCTCGGCCTGGCGCACGCGCTGGCTGGCCGCTTTCTGCAGGTCCTCCGCCTGGGCCAGCGCGGCCTGGGTCTGGCGCCGACGCGCATCGACTTCGTCGAACTCCTGGCGGCTGACCGATTCCCGGGCGAGCATGGCCTGATAGCGCCGGTGGGTGGCGGCGGCGAGTTCGGCGCCGGCAGCGGCCGCCTCGCGCGCGGCGTGCGCGGCCAGCTCGGCTTGGCGCGCCTCGGACAGCGCCGCCACGGCCAGCCGGCGCTGGGCGTCCACTTGGCGTTCGTCGATCGTCGCCAGCACATCCCCTTGGCGCACGCGGTCGCCTTCCCGCACGCGCACCGAGGTGATCGTGCCCATGAGTTTCGCCGAGACCGTGCTGGCGGCTTCAGCCTGAACCGTGCCGACCGCCTCGAACACCAGGGGCCAGGCCCCGGCCCGGGCCGCAGCGACCGCCACTTTCACGGCTGGGCCGGAAGGCGGCACGGTGTGCCCAGGCTCGATTTTTTCGCCGCAGCCTGCGTGAACGGATAAAATTCCAGCTGCAGCGGCGAATAACAACCATGCGTGCTTCATAACCGCACTCCTTGCAATCCTGAAAGATAGACCATGCACCGGCCACCGTGCAGTCGGTAATCAAGAAGGTGTTAGTTGTGGGAGTGGCTTCCAGCCACGATCATCGCGGCAAGATGCCGCGCTCCCACAGTGTGCTGAAAAAAGCAGGCATCTTCACTTCTCTTCCAGCACTCCGGCGGCCAGCCGAAGATGGGTCTTGCCGACGGCGGCGTCGTGCCGGGCGCGGGCCTGCGCCGTGCGCGCCTGCTGGAGCGCGGCCTCCGCGGTGAGGAGGTCCACGATGGTGAGCAGGCCGCCGTCGTAGCGGTCGGCGACGATGCGCAGCGCCTCCTCGGCCTGCCGAACGGCCTGGTCCGCCACGCCGATGCGCTGCGAGGCGCTCGCGGTCATAGTATAGGCCTGCCGGACTTCCAGGAAAACCTGGCTCTCCATCTGCCGGCGCAAGGCCTGGACCTGCCGCCGGGATGCCTGGGCCTCGGACACCTTGGCGGAGGGCGCCAGGCCGGAGAAGAGATTGAGGCTGAGAACCGCGCCCACGCTGTAGCTGTCGGCCGATTCGTCGAAATCCTCGGTATGGATCTGGTAGTTGCCGACCAAATCCAGGCTGGGCAGATGGCCGGCCCGGGCTTTTTCGATTTCCTTGCGGGCCATGGCCTCACGCAGGTCGATCTCCTGCAGCTCCAGCCGCCGTTCCCGCGCGGTCGCCAGCCAGGTTTCAAGCGGGTCTCCGGGCCCGGATTCGGCCGGCAGGCGGTCGGAGAGCTCGAAGCGGACCGGATCGGGGATCCCCATGGCGGCGTTCAGTGCGGATCGGGCGACCTCGACCTGGCCCTGGGACAGCAGTTTTTGCTGCTCGAGCTCCGCCAGCCTCACTTGGGCCTGCAGCAGATCGCTCTTCACGGCCAGTCCGCTGCCGTAGCGGGTTTCGGCCGCAGACAGATGCGCGCGGGCGGCGGCCATGGCGGATTCGACCACGGCTAAACTTTCGCGCGCCAGCAGCACCCCGGCGTAGGCGTCCGCCGTGCGCGCGATCACCTCCTGGCGGGAGCGCTCCAACGCGCGGCCGGCGGCCTCCTGCCCCAGTTTGGCCTGCTGCCAGCCGTGCCACGACTGGCCGCCGTCGAAAAGCGGCCAGGTGGCCGTTAAGTTGGTGGCAAAATCGTTGATCGCGTTCGGCTGGTTGAGCCGGTCGATGGCGAAGTCCTGGGGCGTGAAGTTCTCCTGGCTGAGCTTGTTGGAAAACACCTGCGGCGGGTTGTTGGAACGCTGGAATCCTTCGCTCACGTTCAACCGGGGCAGAAACCCGGCGCGGCCCTGGACGACGCGCTGCTCGGCGATCTCCACCTGGGAGCGGGCCGCCGATAAAGCCGGGTTTTCCAGAAGGGCGATCTCAACCGCCTGCGCCAGGCTCAAAGCCGATGGATAGGAAGGCGGCTCGCCGCAGCAGGCCATGCGCTGGCCGAGAAGGAGTCCCGCCGAAACGACGAAGACCGAAAACCAGCTTCGATGCATATCGTCCTCGCGTTGGTCAATCCTCGGCCATGCTGGTCTTCCACACCTCCCAGACCTTTCCGACCAGGTCCGGCCCGGGCTTGAGGGTGATCCTGCCGGGCTTCCAGCCGGAGGGCGTGGCTTCGGTGCCCTTGCTGTCGCGCACCAGCTGGAAGGCCTGGACCTGGCGGATGGTCTCGGAAACGCTGCGGCCGACCGGCGGGGTGAGGACTTCGTAGCCCTGAATGACGCCCTCCGGGTCGATGATGAAGCGGCCGCGCATCTCCACCCCGGCCTCGTCGTCGTATACCCCGAAGGCCGTTCCCACTTTGCCGCCCGAGTCGGAAAGCATGGGGAAGGGAACGCCGCCCTTCACCATTTTTGAAAGCTCGTGGTCGTCCCACATTTTGTGAACGAACACGCTGTCGATGCTCATGGAGAGGACCTCCACGCCCAGCTTCTTGTATTCTTCGTATCTTTCGGCAACTGCCGAAATCTCGGTCGCTCAGACGAAGGTGAAATCGCCCGGGTAAAAACATAGCAGGACCCACTTGCCGAGATACTCCGAGAGCTTCACGGACACGAACTTGCCCTGGTGATAGGCAGGAGCTGAAAAATCCGGTGCTTTCTTTCCGACTTTGATCATGGCGACCGCCTCCTTTGCGGGTACAACCTTGGGTGAAGAAGTTTCAGCACTCGGCGCTTCCCCGACCAGGCCGCCGGTGGGCCTGGCGCAGCCGACTTTGATGTCCTCTCCCATAAAAGCCTCCTTTGGTTAAGGTGAGATGGACGGCTGACGTATCAGAATTATACGAGCAAATAATATGCCACCATTTTTCCAGAAATCCGCCGACAAGGGACGCCCGCCGTATTTCTCATCCTGACCCTCGAATCGACGAACTGCTGGCGCCAGGTTAAGTCATGGCGGCTGGATATCATTGCAAGTTGCACGGCCATTATTGCCCCTCGAACTTTCCATCCAGGCTTCGCGACCCAAACGCCTCGCCGTTTGCAAAAGTGCGCGAAATCCCTTAGAAGTGGTCCATCACCCCGTCTGCCGGCCGGGGGCGGCCTTGCAGGCCTCTCGAAATGCTCACAACCCGTTGAGGCGCTCCGCTTTCGAATCCGGATCTGCCTTGCCTGCAACCGGCATCCGCCCAAACCGACACAACCACCAAGGGGAGGCCCGAAATGACGTATTCAAAAGTGCTGATCGCCAAAGACCCCAATTACGTTGCCGAACTGACCTTGAACCGCCCGGATCAATTGAACGCGCTCGACAGCTCGATGGCCGAAGAGCTTTATGCCGCTCTCGTGGAACTGGACGCCGATCCGCAGGTGCGCGTGGTGCTGCTGAAGGGTGCCGGCAAGGCCTTCTGCGCCGGCATCGACGTCAATGAGCTGGCCGGCAAGTCGGCCCTGGAGTACCGCGAGTGGATCGAGCGCATGGAGCGGCCCCTGGTCGCCGTTTCGCGGATGAAGAAGCCCGTCATCGCCCAGGTGCACGGGGTTGCGGCCGCAAACGGCATGGGGATCGCCGCCGCGGCCGATCTCGTGATCGCCGCCGACAACGCCCGCATGGGGCTGACGGCCATCAACGTCGGGCTCAATTGCATCGGCCCGGTCATTCCGGTGGCCCGCTGCGTCGGCCGCAAGAAGGCGCTCGAGCTGCTGCTCTACGGCAACCTGATCCCGGCCGCCGAGGCCCTCGCGCTGGGCTTGGTCAACAAACTGGCCCCCAAGGACGAACTGGAGGTGCAGGCCCGGCAGTGGGCGGCGGAGCTTGCCAAAAAGAGCCCGATTGCGGTCCAAATCGCCAAGACCGCGTTTTACCAGGCCGAAGACATGGGCTATGCGCAGCAGTTCGCTTACATGAACGAGGCCTTCGCGCGCCTGTGCACCACCGCTGACGCGAAGGAGGGGGTTCAGGCTTTTTTTGAAAAGCGGCAGCCGAATTGGAAAGAGAAATAAGCTTCGGAGCCATCCGGTCATGACCCAAGAACCGTTTGATTTCTTTCAGGACCACTCGCGCACGTTCCTGGAGATGGCCTTCAAAACGGACCGCCTGGAGCCCCTTGCCGACCCGGACGGAGTCGGACGCCATACCGGAGACTGCGGCGACACGGTCGAGATGTTTCTGAAGCTGCGGGGAACGACCATCGAGCGGGTGGCATTTCAGGTGCGCGGTTGTATGAACACCGTCGCCAGCGCCAACGCCGTGGGAGAGTTGGTCGAAGGCCGATCGATCGAGGCGGCCTGGGAGCTGACGCCCGAGAAGGTGATCGAATTTCTGGAAACCCTGCCCAAGGGCCACCATCACTGCGCCGAGCTGGCCGTGGGCGCCCTTTACCGGGCGCTCGCCGACGCGCGCGGCAAACAGCAGCAGCCCTGGAGAAAGATGTATTCCAAAGGCGGCTGAAGGTTTCACTCTATGGCTCAGCCAGCGCTAAAAGGGAGTGGCGAATAATGACTTGTAATTTTGAACCTCCTATGCAAATATGCAAGGTATGAAATATATCGTCCGAGGGATTACCGAACGCCTGAATTCCCTTCTCCGGTCATTTCCCTCCGTCTTGCTCGCGGGTCCCCGTCAATGCGGAAAAAGCACCTTGGCGCGTCACGCCCTGCCCGATTGGATGCATTTGGATCTCGAGCGGCCGGCTGATCTCGCCCTGTTGACGGCCGATATCGAAGGCTTCTTCGACGCGTACCCCCGTTCGGTGGTGATAGACGAAGCCCAGCGTCTGCCGGAACTTTTTTCGGTTTTGCGCCACGTGATCGACCGGTCCAAAAACAAGGGGCGCTTTCTCCTCCTGGGGTCGGCGAGCCCCGGTCTTATGCGGTCCGTTTCTGAAACTCTAGCGGGTCGGGTTGCATTGTTGGAATTGACACCTTTCCTCTCCGCGGAATTGGCAAGCGCCACGGGGGGGACAGATCGCTGGTTCTGGGGTGGTTTTCCTCCAGTTCACGATTTGCGTACTTCCAGAGCGCGTAGTGAATGGTTCAACGCCTACGTTTCAACCTTTCTTGAACGCGATCTGCCCGCTCTTGGGCTGGGGCTTCCCGCACGACGACTGCGGACACTTTGGACCATGCTGACTCATGTTCATGGAAGCCTCTTGAACGTCTCGGACCTCGCGCGTTCCTTGTCTGTATCTTCTCACACAGTGGCCGGTGACCTGGACGTTTTAGAGGGAGCCTATTTGATCCGGCGCATGCCACCCTTTTTTGCAAACGTGCAGAAGCGGCTGACCAAAAGTTCTAAACTCTATTTGAGGGATACTGGACTGCTGCACTTCCTCGCCGGTTTGCGCCGTCCGCCGGAGTTGAACACGTGGCACAGGCGAGGCGCCTCATTTGAAGGGCTTGTAATCGAAGAGCTCTGCGCGCTCGCCGCCTGCAAGCTGGTGCGTCCAGAGATTTTCTTCTGGCGGACGCATGCCGGGGCCGAAGTCGATCTTCTGATTGTCGAGGGGCAGCGAATACTGCCGATCGAAATCAAGCTCGGGGCGGCTGTGGACCATCATTCCGTCGCCGGCCTGCGGCAGTGCATGAAGGACCTCGGACTGCGCCGAGGATGGGTGGTTACGACAGCCAAAGAGAGACGTCGCTTATCTGCTGAAATCGAGATCGTTCCATGGGCAGAGCTTGCAGCGGGCCACATCGAAATATTCTGAAGCTAGTCCTCTTTTTAGGGATCAGCCCGAAAAAGCTTCGGCGTAAATTTCTATGGGATGCCTGACGGCAATGCGGTCGCCGGCCTGCGAGAGCATGTCGGCGATCTGCAGCATGCAGGCCGGGCAGCCCGTGGCCACCACCGAGCATCCGGTGGCGGCGATGTGGTCGCGCTTCAACCGTCCGATCCGGCCGGACAGACCGTAGTGCTCCAGATTGAAGCTGCCCCCCATCCCGCAGCAGTCGTCGGACGCCGCCATCTCTTTGAGCGCGTACCCGGCGCTGGCCCGGATCAAATCGCGCGGCTCGCTGAAAACCCCCAGGGACTTCTTCAGGTGACAGGAATCGTGGAAGGTGACGATCCGGCCGTTCGGCGAAGGGGTTGCCGCTGCCTCCGGCCCCACCCGCTGCACCAGGAATTGGGCGATGTCCATGGTGCGCGCAGCCAGCGTTCGGGCGCGGCCGCGGAGGTCTTCCTCGCATAAGGACGGCCAGATCTTCTTGATCGTGGAGGTGCAGGTGGCGCAGCAGGTGACCAGCGCATCGAAATCGGCGGATTCGAATTGGTCCAGGTGGTAGCGCACCAGGTCGTTGAACGTCCGGGTGTCGCCCGAGGAAACGGCGGGGATCCCGCAGCAGCCCTGGCCTCCGGGCAGGAACACGCCGACCTCGTGGTGCTCCAGGGCGCGCAGCGCGGCTTCGGCCACGTTCGGAAAGATCTTGTCGATCAGACAGCCGACAAAAAAACCCACTTTAAGGCCGGATCTGCCGGCCGGTGTTTCGAGCGACGGATGCCGGCGGTGAAACGGCACCGCCGCGAGCGTGCGGAAATGGCGCTCGGCCAACAAGGGCGATGCGAACCGGGCGCAGGAGGTGCCGACGATCTCATTCACCGGCCGTGTGAACCACTTTTGGAAGACCGCGCCGAACTCAACGACCCGGTCGAGCGTGCGCGGATGGGCCAGCAGCCGTCGGAAAATGGCCTTCTTGACCGGCGGCAGCCCCAGGTAGCCGGCCAGGATGGCGCGCGCCTTCAGGAAGATATCCAGGACATTGACCCCGCTCGGGCAGTTGGCGGCGCAGCTGCCGCAGAGCAGGCAGCGCTGCAGCCGCTCCCGGACGGCTTGCGGGTCGTCCAGCATGGCCTGCATGAGGCCGTCCAGCAGCACCAGCTTGCCGCGGGCCACGTCCGACTCGCGGCCGGTCTGCGCGAACACCGGACACACGGCCTGGCACATCCCGCAGCGCATGCAGACCACGAGCTGGTCTTCCAGCTGCCGCATCAACCGCCTGAGTTCTCTGATGTCCGCCATGGCTCGCTGACCGCCTTAACCGAGTGCGCCCCGTCTCACCCGACCTCAGACGGACGCTCCGATGATCTTGCCGGGGTTGAGGATGTTGTTGGGGTCCAGGGCTTTCTTGATGCGCTGGGAATAGAGGATCGTGGCGGGGCTGGTCTCCTTCTCCAGGAAGCAGGCCTTGGCGATGCCGGTGCCGTGCTCGCCGGAAAGCGTGCCGCCCAATGCCAGGGCGCGGTCGAAGATGGCGGCGATGGCCTCCTCCACGCGCTCCCATTCGGCCCTGTCGCGCTTGTCGGTCAGAATGGTCGGGTGCAGGTTCCCGTCGCCGGCATGGCCGAAGGTCCCGATGGACAGCCGGTACTCGCGGCTGATCTCGCCCACGGCCTGGACCATGGCCGGGATCTTGCTGCGCGGGACGGTTGCGTCCTCCAGCACCAGCGTGGGCCTGAGCTTCGCCAGGGCCGAGAGCGCGCTGCGCCGTGCCTCCCAGACCTTGGTGCGTTCGGCCGCATCCCGGGCGACCCGGATCGAGGCGGCGCCGTGCTGCCGGCAGAGCGCCTCCACGCGGTCGGCGTCCTCCTGGACCTGCGCCGGATGGCCGTCCACTTCGATCAGCAGCAGGGCCGCGGCGTCGACCGGAAGGCCGACATGGCTGTAGTCCTCGACGGCCCGGATGGTGAAGTTGTCCATGAACTCCAGCGTGGCCGGCACGATGTGCCCGGCGATGATGGCCGATACGGTTTCGGAGGCGCGGTCGGCTTGATCGAACACCGCCATCATGGCCCGCTGGGCGGCCGGCTGCGGGATGAGCTTGAGCGTGATCTGGCTGAACACCCCCAGGGTGCCCTCCGAGCCGACCAGGAGCCCGGCCAGGTTGTAGCCGGTCGCGCATTTGACGGTGCGCGCGCCGGTCTTGATCGGTTGGCCGTCGACGTCGAAAAACTGCAGGCCCATGACGTAGTCGCGGGTCACGCCGTACTTCAGCCCGCGCAGGCCGCCGGCGTTTTCCGCCACGTTGCCGCCGAGCGTGGACACCGCCTGGCTGCCGGGGTCGGGGGGGTAGAACAGACCCTGGGCCTGGGCCGCCGCGGCGAACTTGGCCGTGACCACGCCGGGCTCCACCACGGCATACATGTCTTCGGAATTGATTTCGAGGATGCGGTTCAAGGCGTTGGTCAGGACCACCACCCCGCCGGGCAGGGGCACCGTGCCGCCGCTCAGATTGGTGCCGGCGCCGCGCACGGTCAGAGCCAGGCCGCTTTGGTTGCACAGGCGCACGGCCTGGCTCAGGGACTCGCTGGTGGCCGGGCGCACCACCAGCGCCGGCTGCACCGGCTGCAGCGGCGCGGCGTCGTAGGAATAGGTCAGGAGGTCGGCCGGGTCGGCGAAAACGGCATCCTCACCCACCCGGGTCTTGAATTCCCGAATCAGCGCCGGAGACAGCATGGCAGGCTCCTGTCAATGTCTTTGATTGTAGTCGGATAAATGCCGTTGCTCAGCACGGAATCCGGCCGCGCAAACGGCATTTCACGGGCCGGTCAAACATATTTTAAAAACGACCTGATGACAAGACATGCCGTTCGCGCGCTTCCAACGAAGCTCACCTCGGTTGTCGCTATTTTTTGTGGGAGCGGCTTCCAGCCGCGATGATCGCGGCTGGAAAGCCGCTCCCACAAGAAGATATGGCTGCGGCTATACCGCCGAAGGGCGGGGCGGGGCGATCTCGGCATGCGCGAGAATGTCCGGGACGATATCGGTCCAGCCGAGCGGCATGATGTGGACACCCTGGAACTTGGACTTGTGCTTCCGGATAAAGCGGCCGGTCATCTCGGCGGCCTTCTTCTTGCGGTCGGCCTTGGCCGCTGCACCGATCTCCTCGATCCAGGCCTGGGGCACGCTGATCCCGGAAACGTTGCGGTTCATGTAGGCCCCCATCTGGGGCGATTTCAGCACCACGACCCCCAGCTGGATGGGCCGGCCGAAAGCTGCGGCCTTGGCGATGAACTCGTCCACAGTCCGGTCGTCGTAGACCGCCTGGGTCTGGAAGAACTGGGCCCCGGCGTCCACTTTCTTGCGCATTTTGATCAGCTGCAGATCGAGCGGCTGGAAGTTGGGATTGACCACGGCGCCGATGAACATCTCCGGCTGAAACATGAGCGGGTTGCCGGCCATGTCCCGGCCGGCCTGAAGCTCGGAGGCGATCTTGACCAGCTGAACCGAATCCAGATCGAAGACCGGCTTGGCCTCCTTGTGGTCGCCCAAGTTGGTGTGGTCGCCGGTCAGCAGGAGCATGTTGTCGATGCCGAGGGAATACGCCGTCAGGATTTCCGACTGGAGCGCGATGCGGTTGCGGTCCCGGCAGGTGATCTGGTAGATCGGCTCGTAGCCGTTGGCCTTCAGCCGCACGCTGGCCGCCAGCGAACCGAGCTTCATCACCGCACTTTGGTTGTCGGTGACGTTGATGGCGTGCACGCTGCCGTTCAGGTGCTGCGCCTCCTGCTGGCAGGGGGGCACGAAGTTGGGGTCGCGCGGGATGGCGCCCTTGACCGGACCCACCTCGCTCGATATCACGAACTCGCCGCGGTCGAACACGTCTTTCAATTGCATTGGCGTCTCTCCTCAGATCAGTCCTGGTTGCTGACCGTCCGTTTGCCGGCCTGGGAGCAGAAGGTCGCTTCGTGGGGGCTGACTTTCAGCGACCGCGGGCGGCTCCACTTGGCATGGTTCTTGGGCTTCTGATAGCCCTCTAGCAGATCCAGGCGGCCCAGCCTCTTGAGCCGCTCGTAGATCAGGATCCAGCCGCAGTCCCGGTCGGGGTCGACTTCGCACTTGCCGTTTTCGGCGCCGCCGCAGGGACCGTTGAGCAGACTCTTGGCGCACAGCGTCATGGGGCACAGCCCGCCCGTAAACTCGATGACGCACTCGCCGCAGAGCGAGCAGTACTCGTTGATGTCCGTCTCCGAGACGGTCTCTCCGCCGAAGATCGTGTCGCAGCCGGGGTGGACCATGGCCCCTTCGGTGGCGTCTATGACCGTGTGCACGCCCTGCCCGCAGCCCAAAACGAGGAACGAATCCGCTTGTTTGATCTGTTCGGCGTAGTCCGTCTGCAGCACCTTGCGGGTATGGTCCAGCTTGCACAGCGACATCCCCCGCTGGCCCGGCGTCGTGTAGCCCACCACTTGGACGCCGCGCCGGATGAGCCTTTCGGCCATGCCTTGGGTTTCCTCTTCGCCGCCGGAGTGGCACTTCCAGGCGCAGTTGTTGCACCCGACCACGAACACCTTTTCGCCGGGTTGGATATGGTTCACGATCTCGTCAATGGGCTTTTGAATCGTAGCGTGCATCCGGCTTCACCTCCGCTGGATGGACAAGGATTCCATCCGTATTTTGATCAGCTCCATGCGTACTCCCCCGGACGGCTCGGGGAGCTCGCCTTTTGATACGATTTCGATGCAGGCGGCCGGCAGCACGCGCAGCAGGTCGTCGGCGGCCGTTGAATCGCTCCACAGGACCTCCAGGGATTCGCCGGGCCGCATTTCCTTGAAGTGCTGGCGGAGATCCAGAAGCGAAAAAGGGACGATGGTGTTGCGAAAGTCGAAAGTGTGCATGCGCTCGGCTCTGCTCCTGCTGGCTGCAGACAAGAGCAAGGCGAATGCCATCCGACGGGAAAACGGGCGGAGCAGCTGACTGCGGAGGTCGTTCCGCCGCGGTTGCATATAGGCGCACGGGCCGTCAAAAAAAAATTGGCCAGCAGCCGATTTTTCGGCGAGTGGTACTGAGCTTGCGTTCCTCTTGTTCATGTGTTAAGAAAATGAACAGCAGATATGTCCAACATCTTAACAATGGATTTCACATGACTGCGCACAACCTGAACGAATACTGGAAAACCGTCGTCGACTCCATCCAGGACGGGGTCATGATCGTGGATCCCGACGGCACGATCGTATCCGTGAACCGGGCCTTCGAGGAGATAACGGGATATTCCCACCGCGAAATTGTGGGGCGGTCCTGCACAACGCTGAACTGCAGTTCCTGTCAGATTGCGCGCGAGGAGCCCGGCTGCCACTGGTGCGTCATGTTCCGCAGGGGAAGCCTGAGCCGGCAGCGCTGCACCCTGGTTTGCCGAGACGGCCGCACGGTCACCATCCTGAAAAATGCCTCGGTCATCAAAGACAGCGAGGGCAACGTCACCGGCGCCGTGGAGACCATGACCGACATCAGCGACCTGGTCAGCAAAGAAACCCAAATCGAAAGCTTTCGCCGCGAACTGCGCGCCGAAGACCGTTTCCACGGGATGATCGGCATGTCGGCCGCCATGCGCCGGGTGTTCGATCTGATCGCCAACGCGGCCCAGTCGGATGCTCCGGTGATCATTTACGGAGAGAGCGGCACCGGCAAGGAGCTGGTGGCACGGGCGATCCACGAGGCCGGAGGCCGGAACAAGAAGCCATTTGTCAAGGTGAACTGTGCGGCCTTGAACGAGTCGCTGCTGGAAAGCGAGCTTTTCGGCCACGTCAAGGGCGCTTTTACGGGCGCGATCCGCGAGCGCGAGGGCCGCTTCGAGGCGGCCCACGGCGGCAACATCTTTCTGGACGAAATCGGCGATCTGCCGCTGGCGACCCAGGTGAAGCTCCTGCGGGTGCTGGAGGAGAAAGTTGTGGAGCGGGTGGGCGACAACCGCCCGATCCGCGTGGACGTGCGCGTCATCTCGGCAACCAACCGCAACCTCGCCCAGCTCATCGAAGCGGGCTCGTTTCGGGAGGACTTCTTCTACCGCATCAATGTCATCCCGATCTGGATGCCGCCGCTGCGCGAACGCCGCGAAGACATCCCGCTCCTGGCCGAATCGTTTTTCCGCCGGGTTCAGATGAAAAGCGGAAAGCCGGTCCAGACCATCGGCCGGGCGGCCCTGGACATCCTGATGACCTATCACTGGCCCGGCAATGTCCGCGAGCTGAGAAGCTGCTTCGAATACGCCGTCGTCGCCTGCCCGGGGCTTTCCATCGAACCGGAGCATCTCCCGGCTCAAATGCAGCAGGCCCGGCCTCTGCCGGCCGAGCCGGCTGCCGCCCCCGCCAGCCTGAGCGAGTTGAAAAAACAGCGCCTGCTCGAAGCCCTTCGGGAATCCGGCGGCAATCAGTCCGAGGCGGCGCGGCGGCTGGGGATCTCGCGCACCAGCGTCTGGAATCAGATGAAACGCTTCGGTTTGAGCGGCAGGGGGGGAGCACCGATATAGAGCTGGCATCGATATTGCTGCAAACGGAACCAGAGGAACTTGGCATTATCTACCTCCATTCCTCTCTTCCCCTTCCTGCGGGGAGTCTCGGCCCGGATGGAGTCGCCCATCCGGGCTGAGATGTTTACGACTGGTTTTAATCTGATGACATCAACCTGGAAACGAGAACAAGGAGCCTTTCATGCCGATCTATGAATACGAGTGCAGCCAATGCGGCCATTGCTTTGAACGATTGATGTTCGCCGGCGACAAGGACCGGGATCTCCAGTGCCCCGCTTGCGGAGCGCAGCAGATCCGCAAGCTGGTGAGCTGTGCCGGCACCATTTCGGCCTCGGCCGGTGGTCTTTGCAGCAGCGGAGGCGCTTCGCGTTTTTCCTGAGCGAACTGAGTCGATCCCGGCGGTCGGCCGGGACGGGAGCACGTGAAAAACGCAAAGTTTCCGCCCAACCCATAATATCGCATTTTGCAACTGCCTTGAGCTGTTGGCAAGGCATTTTGCAATACAACCTTGACCGGTGAGGAGTGCATTATGTGGAAGCTGCTGCTGACGCTCAACAAGAACCTGTTCATCGCCATCCCCGTCATGCTGCTGTTGGGATTCGGCTGCGGGGTCCTCTGCGAACCCGGCTCGCTCAAACATGCGATCGTGCCGCTGACCTTTCTGATGGTCTACCCGATGATGGTGACGCTGAAGGTGCGCAAGGTGTTCCAGCGCGGCGACGGCAAGGCCCAGTGGCTGGCGCAGGCCATCAACTTCGGGATCATCCCGTTCGCCGTGCTGCTGATCGGGCGGTCTTTCTTTCCGAATGAGCCCTACCTGGCTCTCGGGCTGCTGCTGGCCGGCCTGGTTCCCACCAGCGGCATGACGATATCGTGGACCGGCTTTGCGAAGGGCAACGTGGAGGCCGCGGTCAAGATGACGGTCATCGGCCTGATCCTCGGCTCGCTCGCGACGCCCGTCTATGTCAGACTGCTGATGGGCGCCGACATCGACATGGATCTGTGGTTGGTGGTCCGGCAGATTTTTCTGATCGTTTTTCTGCCCATGATCGCGGGTCATTTGACCCAAAGCCAGCTTTTAAAGCGGTACGGCCAGGACACCTTCCAGAAACGGATGGCGCCGCGCTTCCCGGCGCTGTCGACGCTGGGGGTGCTGGGCATCGTTTTCGTCGCCATGGCCCTGAAGGCCCGATCCGTCCTGCAATCTCCGGAGATTCTGCTGGCTATTTTTGTACCGATCCTGATCATTTATGCACTGAATTTTAGCCTCAGCACCTGGATCGGAAAACGGCTGCTGCCGCGCGGGGAAGCCATCGCCCTCGTTTACGGCACGGTGATGCGCAACTTGTCCATTGCCCTGGCGCTGGCCATCAACGCCTTCGGGCCCCAGGGCGCGGGCGCCGCCCTGGTGGTGGCCATGTCCTATGTGGTACAGGTGCAGGCGGCTGCCTGGTACGTCAAGTACACCGACCGCATCTTCGGCCCGGCAGCACCCGCCGCGGCGAAGGTCGTCGCGCCGGCCGCGGTCGAATCGGCGGTTCCCGTGTATGCCTTGGAGCGCCGGGGCCCAGAGGCCTGAGCCGGGCCCCGCCGGGTTCGGCCGAAGCCGCCAACTTACAAAGGAGCTGTCGCCGCGACATGGGAACCTGCACCCGTCATCCCGAAAGAGAAACGCGCTTTCAGTGCCTGAAGCATGGCACCTGGATGTGCGACGAGTGCCTCAGCTGCCGGGACCCGCAGATTTATTGCAAGAACCGGTCGGCCTGCCCGATCTGGTTCATCGAAAAACGCCGGAGCCGCATCCAAAAAGAGGAGCAGGCCGCCGCGGCGCAGCCCCGTTTCCGGGTGACCTTCGAGCCGGGCGCCAAGGCGGTCGAGGTGAGGGCCGGCAGCTCCCTGCTGGAAGCCGCCGAAGCGGCGGATGTCCGCTTGAACGCCTCCTGCAGCGGCAAGGGCCTTTGCGGCAAGTGCAAGCTGGTGGTGGAAGCGGGGAATATCGAGAGCGAACCGACGACACTGCTCAGCGACGCTGAAAAGCAAAAGCACTATGTGCTGGCCTGCCAGAGTCGTCTGCAGGGGGATGCCGTGGTCCGCATTCCGGAAGAGGCGCTCGAACGCAAGCTGAAGGTGGCCGGGATGGGCCGCGAGGCCACCAGCCGCCTGATAGGGCTGGTGGCGGCGGCCGAACCCATGGTGCGGGAGATCCACCTTGAACTCTCCGCGCCCACCCGCGAGGACGCCGTGAGCGACCTGGACCGGCTGACCCGGGGGCTCAAGAAAGCGGGCTGCGAGGTCGGTCGGCTCAACGTCAGCCTGGCGGTGATGCGCCAGCTGGCTGCGGCCATGCGTGAAGACCGTTGGCAGGTGACCGCTGCGGTCGTCCGGCGCCGCCACTTCAACGAGTTGCTCGAGGTCCGGCCCGGCAACGGGCCGGAGCCGTCCCTGGGGCTGGCTTTCGATGTCGGTACCACAACCATCGTGGTCTACCTCGTCGATATGGCCGACGGACGCGTGCTGGCGGCCACCTCCGGCCACAACCGCCAGGCGGCTTGCGGGGACGACGTGATCAACCGGATCATTTGTGCGGAAAAGGACGGAGTCCGGAAGCTCAGCAGCATGGCGCTGGCGACGATCAACAGCTTGATCGGCGAGGCGCTGAACGGCGCGGCGGCGCAGGATCGACAGGTCAAGAATGTCGTGGTGGCCGGCAACACGGTCATGACCCACCTGCTGCTGCAGATCGAGCCGCGTCATATTCGGCGAGCGCCGTACATTCCGACGGTCGCCGAGTTTCCGATTTTGAAGGCCGGCGAGATCGGATTGAAGGTCCACCCGGCGGCCGCGGTTTTCGTCATGCCCGGACCGGCCAGCTACGTGGGCGGCGACATCGTCGCCGGCATGCTCTTCGCCGGGTTTCAGCGCGAGGCGCCGCTGACGCTCTTCATCGATGTGGGCACCAACGGCGAAATCGTGCTCGGCAACCGCGAGTGGCTGATGACGGCGGCCTGCAGCGCCGGGCCGGCCTTTGAAGGCGGCGGCATTCAGTGGGGCATGCGCGCCGAACAGGGCGCCATCGAGAAGGTGGTCATTCACCCGGACACGTTAGAGCCCGAGCTTGCCACCATCGGGGGCGAGCCGCCGCGTGGCATCTGCGGCTCCGGCATGATCGACCTGATATCCGAGCTGCTGGCGGCCGGCATCATCGACCGCAGCGGGCGTTTCAGCGCCGAGCGCAGCCGCACCCGCGTCCGCCGCGTGCGGGACGAGTGGGCGTATGTGCTGGCGACGGCGGAGCAGACGCCGGCGGCGGAAGACATCGTCTTCACCGAATCCGATCTGAAGAACCTGATTTACAGCAAGGGGGCCGTCTATGCGGGTTTTACCACCCTGCTCAAGGAAGCGGGGATCGGTTTCGACGCGGTCGAACGGGTAATGATCTCCGGTGGATTCGGCCAATATCTCGACATCGAAAAGGCGGTCCGGATCGGGCTGCTGCCGGACATCGACCGGGCCAAGTTCCACTATCTCGGCAACAGCTCCATCGCCGGGGCCTACCTGGCGCTGATCTCGGAGTCGCACCGCCGAGAGGCCCGCGATATTTGCCATGCCATGACCTACATCGACTTCTCCAGCAATCCCAAGTATATGGACGAGTTCACCTCGGCTCTGTTTCTGCCGCACACCAACCTGGAAATGTTTCCGACCGTGGTTCGCGCCGGAGCCCGCTCGGCCGGTGTCCCCACATGACTGTCTGCCACCCGCCCTCGAAAGGAGCTTAGCCCGTGTATTTCAAGCAGATCACCGTCGAAGGAATGGGATGCCTGTCCTATGTTATCGGATGCCCCCAGGCCCGGGTGGCCTGTGTGGTGGACCCCAAGCGCGATGTCCAAGACTACATCGACATCGCCCGCAACAACGGAATGAAGATCACCCACATCTTCGAAACCCACGTCCACGCCGACCACGTGAGCGGCAACCTGGAGCTGCAATCCCGAACCGGGGCCGCCATCCATTTCCTGAAGGGGTCGCCGGTCGGGTTCGATTTCGCCCCCGTCCAGGAGGGGGATATCTTCGAGTTCGGCGCCACCAAGCTGGAGGTCCTCAAGACCCCCGGCCACACCCCTCACTCCCTGTCGATCCTGGTGACCGACCGCGCCCGCAGCGAAACGCCATGGCTGGTGCTGACCGGCGACTGCCTCTTCGTGGGCGATATCGGCCGGCCCGACCTGGCCGGCGCCGAACGGATTGCGGAACAGGTTGAAAACCTTTACCAGTCCCTGTACGATAAGCTCGGCCGGCTGGCCGGAAGCGTGGAGGTCTTTCCGGCCCACGGAGAAGGGTCGCTCTGCGGCAAAGGGATGAGTCCCAAGTCCAGCTCTACGATCGGCTTCGAAAAGATGAGCAACCCATTGCTGAACCTCGACCCGGAGGTGTTCAGACGCCAGCTGACCCAGAGTTTCCCGGAGCGCCCCAAGAGCTTTGCCCACATCATCACCACCAACCAAAAAGGAGCGCCTCTGCTGGAGCGCTGCCCGATGGTGAAAGACCTTTCGCCGGCTCAGTTCAGGGCGCACATCGAGCGCGGCGCGGTGATTCTCGACACCCGGGACACGGCGGCGTTCGGCGGCGTCCACATCCCCGGCAGCATCAACATCGGTCTGGCGAAACAAACCGCCAACTGGATCGGCATGGTGATCGATCCTGCGGCCGATCTGGTGCTTGTTGTCACCGACGAGGGGGCCTACCAGGAGATGTGCAAGCAGCTGCACCGCATCGGCTACGACAACATCATCGGCTACCTCTACGGCGGCATCGCCGCTTGGCAGGAGGCGGGCTACCCCATCGCCCAGCTTTGGCAGATCTCGGCCGAGAAACTCAACCGCAAGCTGGCAGGCAACCCCGAGCATCTCATCGACGTGCGCACCAAGGCCGAGTGGGACATGGGCCATATCCGCAGCGCGCGTCATTACCCGCTGACCGAGCTGCTCAAGGGCAACGTCGCGCTGCCGAAGGACCGCGAGGTCATCGCCGCCTGCGGCGTGGGCTACCGCGGCAACATCGCCGCCAGCTTTTTGCAGCAGCAGGGTTTCGAGCACGTTCACAGCCTGGCGGGCGGCATGAAGGCCTGGGTCAACGGCGGCTACCCGGTCGTGACCGACTGACAAGGCAGCCATCCCGGTTTTCGAGAGGAATAAAGATGCGATTCGTGGTCATCGGCGGCGATGCCGCCGGCATGAGCGCGGCCAGCCGGGCCAAGCGCAATGCGCCGGACCTTGAGGTCGTGGTGCTGGAGCAGACCCACGACGTTTCCTACAGCGCCTGCGGCATGCCGTATGCCATTGCCGACGGCCGCCGGCAGCTCGACGAGCTGGTGGTGCGCCAGGCCGAGGTCTTCCGCCAGAAGCAGGGGATCGATCTGCGCACCGGCCACCGGGTGGAGGCCGTCGACCCGCAGGCCAAACTGATCGACGGAACCACACTGGAGGGCCGCCGCTTCGAGCTCGCCTTCGACAAGCTTTTGATCGCTACCGGGGCCTCTGCGCGGCGTCCTGAAATTGCCGGTGCCGATCTGAAGGGGGTCATGGCGCTCAAAAGCCTTGAGGACGGCAGGGCGATTCAAGCGCTCTTGGCCGGAAAATCGGTGCGGCGCGCCGTCATCCTGGGCATGGGATATATCGCCTTGGAGATGTGCGAGGCGCTGCGGGCCAGGGGCCTGGCGGTGGACATGATCAAGCCCGGGCCCGTGCTACTCCCCTGGCTGCATCCGGACCTGGCGGCCATCGTCCGGCAGGAGCTGGAAGACAATGAGGTCCGGCTTCATCTGGGTCGGAAGCTGGAAAAAATCGAATCGGTGGGATCCAACCGACTGAAAGTGGCTTCCGAAGGCGCGGAGCTGGAGTGCGAACTGGTCCTCCTCGCCACCGGGGTCACCCCTAACAGTGGTTTCGCCGAGAAAGCCGGCCTTCAGCTGGGGCCGCAGCGATCGATCCACGTCGACAAAACCTTGATGACCTCCCGCCAGGACATCTACGCGGCCGGCGACTGCGCCGATGCCGTGCATGTCGTAACGGGCCGAGACGTCTGGATTCCTCTGGCGTTGCGGGCCAACCGGGCCGGTTGGGCCGCGGCCGACAACGTGACGGGCCGGCCGGTGAAGCTGCCTGGGGTGGCCGGCACGGCCGTGTTCAAGGTCTTTGACCTCCAGGTGGCCCGCACGGGGTTGAATGTCTCCGAGGCCCGGGAGGCGGGCTTCGACCCGGTCGAAACGGTGATTCAAAGCCGCAGCCGGGCGCATGCCCATCCCGGCGCCAGCACCCTTCACGTCCAGATGGTGGGGGACCGCCGCACCGGGAAGCTGCTGGGCGCCCAGATGGTGGGCCGGGAAGGCGCGGCCCATCGCATCAACGCCCCGGCCGTGGCCCTGCACGCGGGGATGACGGTCTCGGACTTCATCCAGTGCGACTTGGCTTATGCTCCGCCCTTCAGCCCGGTCTGGGATCCCCTGCTGACGGCCGCCAACCAGCTGTCCAAAGCGCTGTGAGAAGGGGTTTTCCATGCTATAGAATGAAGCAAACCTGGCATCGATATTGCTTATTAATATTTCTCAGAGGAACTTGGCATCATCTACCTCCATTCCTCTCTCTCACCCTTCCTGCGAGAGCCTCAGCCCGGGTGGCGTCGCCCATCCGGGCTGAGGTCCTTTCAGCTCTTCATCTGACGGCATTTTCAAGTCGGCCCAGATTGAGGCGATTCCAGCAAGCCGGCTGGACCATTGATTCGGCCGGGTATGCCGGATTACCTGCAAAATTACTGTTGCACCATGCAATGGTTTTTTAGCTTTAACAGTCCTTCCGTTGCAGCGACAAGACGATTTCGGTAACACCCGATTCCGTTTTTCATGCGGTCTTCACCGCAATCTGTCGCGGCAGCGCTTTTTCCGATTTGGGCAAATTCAGGCGCAAGACTCCGTTTTCAAGTCCAGCCTCGATTTTGTTTTGGTCGATAACCTCCGAGAGTGTGAACTGCCTATAGAACTTGCCGATCTCGAATTCGACGAGCACATCTGATTCCCCGGCATTTTCCCACGGCTTGACATCTCCCGAAAGGGTCAACACATCATTTTGAAGGTCTATTTTGATGCCATCTGCCGCAACACCTGGCATATCGGCCAACATGGTAATTTCGCGATCGGTCTCGAAGATGTCGACCGGCGGCGTAAAAACCAGTCCCGGTTGAATCTGCTCTCCGCGAGTTGCGACTTCCTGCTTTTCTTTTGCCATGAGTTCTTTCGATTCTGTCATTTTTTATCCCTCTCTCACAAAGAACGGTTTATTTTACGGTAATCTGTTTGGGTTTAGCGGCTTCTGATTTGGCGATGGCAACCGTCAGCACTCCGTTAAGCATGTTGGCCTCGACGCTGTCTGCGTTTATGTCACCGGGCAGCCCGATAATCCTTGAGAACCTTCCTCCTTCGCGCTCTCTGCGATGGTATTTGGCATTTTTTCCTTCCGATTGGATTCTCCGCTCGCCGGAGATCAACAGGTTCCTGCCGCTTACCTGTAAATTGATTTCATCGGCTTTGAGGCCGGGGAGTTCGGCCCGAACATAGTACTTGTTGATATCTTCAGTGATATTGACGGCTGGGAATACTCCTGGCCGAGAAAACGGCAGACCCCCAACGCCAAACATGGCGTTGGTCAACCAGTTCAGTTGCCTTGAAATTCGCTCCACCTCCTCGAATGGATTCTGCCAACCCATTGCCGGAAAATTATAGTTCCTTCTTGTAATCATGGCCAACTCTCCTTCATTATTAATGAAAAAATTTTTTTCGGGCATGTGCGTCGCTTCAATCTTCTAGGCGCTCTTTATTTCGATTTTCCGAACATCCGCTTGCGGCATTGGTTTTCTGGGCATGCTGATGGTCAAGATACCTCGTTTAAAGGTCGCCTTAACTCCAGCCTGATCTGCATCTTCAGGCAATGACAGCACTCGCTGAAACGAACCGTAGGATCTTTCCACCCGGTAATAATTCTTGTCCTTTTCTTCCTTTTCCTGTTTTTTTTCACCCCGAATGGTCAAGGTGTCGTTGGCAATCTCCAGCTTGACATCCTTTTCATCCACACCCGGGATCTCGACGGATACGGTGTACTCTTTATCGGTCGCGCTCAGATCCAAGGTCGGTTTAAGCATGCCGTCGGACATCCGTGGCCATAACACCCCATCCAACCAGGGTTGCGCCAAACCGAAACCGCGAAAAGCCTGATCAAAAATGCGATCAAATTCGCGGTGGAAATTCTGCAGCGCCATCGGGAACGCAAATCCCTGATCCTGAGCCTCTTCCCGCCGAACCGGAACGGTTTTTCCTGCATCCTTCTCTTCCTTTTCGAACCAATTCCAAGGCATCCATTTTTTAATTTCCATGGGTTACCTCCTCTCGTGTCAGATCAAGTGGTTTTCATTACTTTTCTATTTTATGATAAAAAATAATGAAAATAATTTTTGTGTCAAGACCTGTCCGGGTCTGTTCGGAAGGTGTTGTTTCTGGAACGTGCCGATTGGTTTATATTTATTTAAAATCGGGTAGTTATAGGTTCTTCAGATTGATGGGACGCATCTTGGAAATGGCCGTTCGGGGATCGGTCGGCATGAAATCTAGGAAGGCAACTTTTGTGTGTTACTTGAATCTAAATCCCATAAGATATCATCCGTTCTTTTCTCTGCTCCGCTTACAGCCGATAGTCGTCCGTCTTCATGATTCTTGGCACCGATTCGCCAGCAATACCCATGTTCTCGGACAAAAAATCGATGTAATCGTCCAGTGTTCCATGATGGCTGATGTCCTGTGCCGCCGCAAAGGCCCTCTTCCGCACATGATCTCGGGCATCCGCCAGCATTTCCATCTTCTCTTCCTCAGTCAACCTCATCGAGCCACTCATCCAAAAGGCCCTCCTTCTCGAATAGACGAAAATAGTCCCGAACGAGCCCAAAGTCCAAGCGGTTCCTGTGAAGCTTCAGCAGCCGCTGAATGTCCGGAGCATCGACCGCATAGCGGTTTTTGGGATCGTTCGCCATAGCCTGAAGCTTAAGGCCAATCAGGTCTTCGACTTGAATGACCTTTACCGTCAACTCACCGCCCATCACCGGAATGTTGCGAGCCCTGTTCACCATGGCACGGCTATACTTTCGCCTGGCCACGAGAAAATCTACCTGCCCCAGCACCTTCAACGGTGAAATATACGAAAGAATTTCAGCACTGCTGAAATCTTGCTTTTCGTAACCCAGCTCTTTCATTATTTCTTCAACCGTATCTACCCATTCTTCCAGGACCACGAAGTCAATGTCCTTGGTGAACCG
>CAYRUF010000017.1:0-73874 GCA_964427375.1 uncultured Desulfatibacillum sp.
TTTAATTTCTCAAAATCACAGAAAACAAATTCAGGGAATCGTCGTGAGAGGCTCTTATCAAAACTGAACAATGCCTGCGCTTTTTCTTTCTTCGCTTGGCTGGTTATCAACGCATCGGCAAAATCCAAGCCCTGTTGATATCGGCGGACGGCGGATCGGACCATGCTTGCATCCGGCAGCGAAAAGGTCGACGTGGCGAGCAACACGTCCAAAAACTTAACGATCTCATCCCGTTCGACGCCATAAACAGATTCTAGAACCCACACGGTTTCAAGCAGTACCTCAGGCAGCACCAGAACCGTTATCGATTTCTGCTCGGCAAAAGAGACCACCTGCTGAATAATCTTGGCCTGTTGGGCATCATCTTCAACCAGCAGGCGAACCAGCGCATTGGTATCCAGGGCGATCATTTGATCCCTCGGCGTACCCGTTTTTCGAAAATTGCATTCTCCATTTCCTCCAGCGATGCCGGTCGATGGCGCTTATGGGAGCGCAGCATCCCAAAAAGGGATTTAGCCGAAGGCCGCAGGACGCTGAGCATGACCTTGCCCTCCTCAACCGGTGTAAAGGCAAGTTTATCTGAGTCTCCCACGCCAAGAAACTCTCTGATTTCCTTTGGAACGGTGATCTGTCCTTTGGATGTGATGGTGCTCTTGATCATGGCTTGTCCCCGCGATTATTATCCTTACTTTCAAGTAAGGATAACAGAAAGCATCTGCATGTCAAGTTCGACATTTGACTTTTATTCTTTTTGACTCTATTCGTAACAGGTCGAATTTCAACCAAAAGAAAGCGCCGCCCTTAAGGCGCCCACAAATGGGAACCCATATGCCGACTTCACCGATCAAACCTGCCGAACCCAGCGCCCCCACCAACTTCATCAAGCAGATCGTCGCCGCCGACGTCGCCGCCGGCAAGAACGGCGGCCGGGTCGTCACGCGCTTCCCGCCGGAGCCGAACGGCTACCTGCACATCGGCCACGCCAAATCGATTTGCCTCAACTTCGGGCTGGCCGCCGAAGCCGGCGGCTTCACCCACCTGCGCTTCGACGACACCGATCCGGCCAAGGAGTCCATGGAATACGTGGAGTCCATCAAGGAAGACGTGCGCTGGCTGGGGTTCGACTGGAAGGGCAAGCTCTTCTTCGCATCGGACTATTTCGAACAGCTCTATGACTTCGCCGTGCAGCTCATCCGGCTCGGCAAGGCCTACGTCGATCACCTGAGCGCCGATGAAATCCGCGAGTACCGCGGCACGCTCACCCAGCCGGGCCGGGACAGCCCCTACCGCAGCCGCAGCGTGGAGGAAAACCTGGACCTGTTCCGCCGCATGCGGGCGGGCGAATTCGAGGACGGCGCCTGCGTGCTGCGGGCCAAGATCGATATGGCGGCGCCCAACATCGTCATGCGCGACCCGACGCTCTATCGCATCAAGCGGGTCTCCCACTACCGCACCGGGGATCGCTGGTGCATCTACCCGATGTACGACTTCACCCACTGCCTCTCGGACATGATCGAGGGCATCACCCACTCCATCTGCACGCTCGAGTTCGAGAACAACCGCGAGCTTTACGACTGGGTCCTGGATACGCTCCAAACGCCCTGCCACCCGCAGCAGATCGAGTTCGCACGCCTGAACCTGAATTACACGGTGCTCTCCAAGCGCAAGCTCATCGAACTGGTGGAAAGAGGCATCGTGGCCGGCTGGGACGACCCCCGCATGCCGACGATTTCGGGCTACCGCCGGCGGGGCTACACGCCGGAGGCCATCCGCCATTTCTGCGAACGGATCGGAGTCGCCCGCGCCGACAGCACGGTCGATATCGGTCTCATGGAGCACTGCCTGCGGGAGGATTTAAATCGGCGCGCAGCCCGGGTGATGGCGGTGCTGCGGCCGCTCAAGGTCGTCCTGGTGAACTACCCGGAGGGTCGCAGCGAAGAGCTCGATGCGATCAACAACCCCGAGGATCCGGCCATGGGCTCGCGCAAGGTGCCCTTCGGCCGCGAGATCTTCATCGAGCGCGAGGACTTCATGGAGGACCCGCCCAAGAAGTTCTTCCGCCTGGCGCCGGGCCGGGAGGTGCGGCTGCGCTATGCCTACTTCATCACCTGCACCGAGGTCGTCAAGGACCCCGTGACCGGGGAGGTGGCCGAACTGCGCTGCACCTACGACCCGGCCACCCGCGGGGGGGACGCCCCGGACGGCCGCAGGGTCCAGGGCACCCTGCATTGGGTGTCGGCGGCCCACGCCGTACCGGCCGAGGTGCGCCTCTACAATCACCTCTTCACCCAGGAAAATCCGGATGACGTCCCGGCCGGCGGACACTTCACCGACCACATCAACCCGGCATCCCTCGAGAAGCTGACGGGCTGCCGCCTCGAACCCAGCCTCGCTGCCGCGGCGCCCGGAACTCCATACCAGTTCGAGCGCCTGGGCTATTTCTGTGCGGACGCTCGGGATTCGCGGCCGGAGCACCTGGTCTTCAACCGCTCCGTGACCCTGCGCGACACCTGGGCCAAGATCGTCAAAAAAGAGACCGGAGCGGCAAAAGGGGCAGGGAAATAGGCGTGTTCGGCCTAACGGTAGAAAAGGTACCCCGCCAGCAGCTTGACGTATTCATCGAGCACTTTCGTCACGTAAGCGCCGTCCCACCACCACGGATCGGAATCTTCGGGGTCGCGGTAATCCACGGGGTGAAAGTAGAATACCAGGGACGGGTCCTGGTTGGCGCGCTCAAACGCCAGCCGTGCGCGGCGCATGTGGTAGTTGGAGCTGATGATGATGGCCGAGGAAAAATGGTGCTGGCGCATGATCTCGAGGGTCTTGCGGGCCTCGGCGAACGTCCCGCCGAGGTCCGGCCAGGATTCCGGTCTGGAGCCCTCCTCGCGGCCGATCAGAACCCGATCCTCGGATAGGTGGGCCTTGATGCGGTATCGACGCACGAACCAGGGCCAGTCGATGGCGCGGTGCCGCACCGGCAGGAGCAGCATCCGGGCCTCATCGGCCTGCACCAGGTCCACGGCGACCAGCACCCGCTCCCGGTCTTCCGGCGGCGCACCGGCCAAAACCACCGCCAGGTCGGCCTTTTCGGAGAGCAGACCCGGTTCCGTGCCGAGGAAATCGTTCCCCCAGACCAGGAAGCTGGCCAGGCCGGCCACCGCCACCCCAATGCCCCCGAGCGCCCACCGATACATGCCCGACCATCACACCCGCAGCATATTGGCATCCGTCCCGTTCGGGATGCCCATTTGCTTTAAGGTTATAGCACAGGCTCCGGCGATGGGGCAAACACCTGCTTCGCAAATCGTCCCTTTTCGGCTTGAATCCTCGGGGCCGGCCGGAAGCCTCTCGGCCGGCCGAAGGGGGATCACCGGCGGGAGCCGCCGCGCACTTCGTCTTTGATCCGTTTGACGTGCCCCCGGCCGAGGCCCTTGACCTCGCAGCCGAGCTCGAAGTAGCGGCGGATCTGATGGTCGTCGAGGATGCCGAAGCAGTCGACCACGGCGACCGGCTGGCCGGCCATCTTCACGACCGCATCGGGGTCGATGCCCAGGAAGGCTTCATGGCGCACCGCGAGGACCACCGCGTCGGCGCCCTTCAGGGCGGATGCCATCTCCCGGTGCATGCGCAGCTCTTCCAGCCGGTGCTGGTTGCGGAAGAACCGCGCGAGCGAGTGCCCGGGGGCGGGGTAGCTGTCCTGTTTTTCGAACTCCCACCAGTGCTTCAGATAGGGATCGTAGACCTCGACGTCGGCCCCCATCTCGGCGAGCTTGCGCACGACGACCTCTGAGCCGGAGTAGCGCGTGTCCCCCACGTCCTCGCGGTAGGAGGCGCCGAGGAGCGCCACCCGCGAAGCGGCGACGATCTTGCCCATATTGCGCAGCGCATCCCGCACGAGCTGGGCGGCGTGGATGCCCCGAGTGTCGTTGATGTCGATCGCCGTGGGGGTGATCTTGAAAATGTTGTCCTCGAACCCCATCAGGGTGTGGTAGGACCAGAACCCGAGGCCGCCGTCCTTGGGCAGGCAGTAGCCGCCGATGCCGGGTCCTGGGAACATGATGTTCGAGTGCGTCGGCCGCACTTTGATGGCCTTGAGGACCTTGACGAGGTCCACTCCGTTGCGCTCGGCGAAGATGCTCCATTCGTGCACGAAGGCCAGGATCGCGGCCCGGTAGGAGTTCTCGACGATCTTGCAGGTCTCGCTCTCGAGCGGCCGGTCGAGCACCGTGAGCGGGAATTTTTCGACGTTGAGAACTCCGCTCAGGAACTCGATCACCCGCTTCCGCGCCTCGGGATTGACTCCGCTGCACACCCGCCAAAAATCGCGGATGGAGGCGACATAGTTCCGGCCCGGCATCACGCGCTCGAAGGAGTGGGCCAGGAGCGGCTCGCGGTCACCGAGCCCGCGGCGCTCGAACTCTTTCTTGATGATGGGATAGGCCACATATTCGGTCGTGCCCGGCGGAACCGTGGTCTCGATCAGCACCATGCAGTCCGGCCCGATTTTCTGTCCGATGATCTTCAGACACTCCTCCAGGGCCTGGATGTCGGCGCGGCCCTGGCGGACGTTTCCGATGGTGTCCTTGTGGTAGTCGCACTGCACATCCACGACCACGACATCGGCCAGCGCCAGGGCATCGTAGGTAAACGTCGCGGTCAGCGATTTCTTCTTCAGCACGCAGCGCCGGATCATGGGCGCCACCTCGGGGTCATCCGCCTCAACCGGTGCGACTCCCCGATTGAGATAGGCGATCTTCCAAAATGAACGCGGTGAAGGCCGCTGCATGCCGATGACGAATTTGCTGGGTTGCCCCTGAGCGTCGACGGCGTCCGCGACGACGCCGGCCATGACCGCGCCGACGAAGCCGACCCCCATCACGACCACGATTTCCCGGCCCATGCGGCGCTGTTGATCCACGGCGCGCTGCAGGCGCTTGAATTCTTTCGAATAGTCGGCATCCGACGGCAGGGGAAATATCTCGTTGTTGGGGCATACGGACACCATCGCAGCGGAGGATCCGGCCTTGGCTTTTGGCGGCGATTGGGAGGTCGAACGCGGCATACGCTTTCCTTTTCTCACATGGATTTGGTCAATGAAGACATGACGGCAGCCCGCCCGATGCTGAAATAGTCGAACCCCAAACTGGCAGTGAATTCAGGATCATACAGGTTGCGGCCGTCGAATATCACCGGTGTTTTTAGGAGGCTCCGCATCCGGTTGAAATCCGGATTGCGAAATTGGTTCCAGTCCGTCACCACCGCCAGCGCCTCGGCCCCCTCCAGGGTTTCGTATTGATGGTCGCAGATATCGACGAGCGCATTGGCGGACAGCAGGCTCTTGGCGCGGCCGCCGGCGACCGGGTCGAACGCCTTCACCGCCATACCGGCGGCGGTCAGTTCGCGGATGATCTCCAGCGAAGGCGCCTCACGCATGTCATCCGTGTTGGCCTTGAAGGCGAGGCCCCAGAGCGCCAGCACCCGGCCGGCCACGCCGCCGAGCCCTGAAAAATAACCGAGGATCTTCCGGGCCAGGATTTGCTTCTGCCGCCGGTTGACGGCATCCACGGCGGAAATGAGCTCCGGCTCGTAGTCGCTGCCGCGCGCCGTGCTGATCAGCGCCTGGACGTCCTTCGGAAAACACGATCCGCCGTAACCCATTCCCGGGTAGATGAAGTGGTGGCCGATGCGATGATCGGCGCCGATCCCGCGGCGGACCGCTCCCACATTGGCCCCCACCCGTTCGCAGATGTTGGCGATCTCGTTGATAAACGATATCTTCGTGGCCAACATGCAATTGGCGGCATATTTGGTCATCTCGGCGCTGCGCACATCCATCACGATCATCTTGTCGCGGCTGCGGGCAAACGGAGCATAGAGGGTTTCCAGGAGTTTGGCGGTGCGGACGTTGTCGGTTCCCACGATGATGCGGTCGGGTTTCATGAAATCATTGACCGCATCGCCTTCCTTGAGGAATTCGGGGTTGGAAACAACGTCGAACTCCAGGCGCAAGCCGCGTTGTTCGATCTGCTCGCGGATGATCCGCTGCACGTCGTCGGCGGTGCCCACCGGCACGGTCGATTTGTTCACGATGATCTTGTATTCCGTGATGACCGCCCCGATCTGGCGCGCCACCTCCCGCACCTGGGTGAGGTCGCAGGATCCATCGTCCCGCGGCGGGGTCCCCACGCAGTTGAAAATAAAAAGGGCGCTTTCCATGCTCTCTTTCAAATCCACGGAAAACGCCAGCCGGCTTTCGGCGATGTTGCGTTGGACCAACGGCTCTAGTCCGGGTTCAAAAATATGCACCGTGCCTTTCTTAAGTCCGTCAACGATGGCCGGATTGCTGTCCACGCAGACAATCGTGTTCCCCATTTCGGCCAGACAGGCCGCTGTCACAAGGCCGACATAGCCGGTTCCCACAATACAGATGTTCATAATCCCTCGTCGGTTCGCTGGTTGCTCCGGCTTGGAGCCGGAAGCGGATCGATCGGCGCCGAATGCAAGCTATTATCATACCAGCTAACGGCGCAAATTGCCAACCGCTGGCAACGCCCGTTTTCGGGGAGTTTAACTTTTTTCTTGATTTATATTGGAAAATTAGCGACAACATCATCTATCGAAATCGGGGCGGTTTGCGTTCAGCCATGAACGTCGAGCCGGCTTGCTTCGGAATCACCGGCACCCAGACGTTTTCGGCTTCGGGTCGAAAAGCTCGGTGCATCCCATCGCGGTATGCGGCGTTATTCCGGTTTGGATGTTGGGCTACGTCGCTCGGGAGGAGAACAGATACCGGGGTCTAAAAGGGGTGATTTCGAACTTCCTGCAAGCGTTTAAAGGGGCACATCGGACTATTGCGGATTTAAAACGGTGGTGAAGCACTCCGGCGGGTTGTTTTGAGCCACCGATCCTGAAAACGTCACGGTTGCCTCGCAGCAGCGGGAATTCAAAAAGCCGGTCAAAGCCGCCCCGATTTCGTTTTCTCAAAAGACGATGCCCACATATCCGACAAAGCTCTCGCCCGGGCTCCGGTCGTGGCTGGTGGCGTACCCGATCGATTCCGCCTCATGGGCTCCGAGGCACCGGCCGGCCTCGATGGCCGTGGCTGCGGCCCCGGGGCAGCAGGCATTCTGGTTCGCCCGGGCCTCGGCCATCAGTCGCTTGGGATCCAGATCCAGCATGGCCTCGATGATCCGCCGGTCATTTTCTTCTTTCACCCAGGCGACGGCGGAAGGCCCGCTCCCATGTCCGGTGAAGCCGTAGTTGCTGCCGTAATGGGTGAGATCCGTTGAACCGATGACGTTGACCGCGTGGCCCAACTGCCGGGCTGCGTCGACCACCGCCCGGCCGATGGCCAGCGAGGCATCGGTGGGCGGAACCCCCATCGCCAGAATTTGCGCCTGGGGGAAAAAATACTTCAAGAACGGCAGCTGCAGTTCGATGGTATTGTCCTGAGCGAATCGGTCCGGGGTCTCCAGGCGGAAGGGGAACTGGCGAATCAATGCCTCGGCCAAGTCCTCGGCCACAGGGATGGGGCCGAAGGGCGTTTCCCACGCACCGGCCGGCATCATGATGTTCGGCGAGGCTGGAGAAAGGTGCATGCCGAACAGCACCAGCACATCCGGTGCCGCATCGTTGGACGTCTTCAAGGCATGAATGACGTTGCAGGCGATGGCGCCCGAAAAATACCAGCCGGCATGCGGCAGAATGCCGCCCACCCGCCGGCGGCGGCGCAGGGGCTGAATTCCGCCCCTTTCGACAAACGCCCGGATCTCGCGTTCGCATTCCGCAGCGTGGTCGGGATACCAGCTGCCCGCAAAAACCGCACGCCTAACCTTGGAAGCCATCGGAATGTCCTTTTGCGGGTTCCAGCGATAATTTGGGACTATCTGCCAGGCGGTTTCAGAGGCCCTGGGGCAATGGCCGCCCTCCCCGGTTGGATGGGGCGTCGGACCGGCCAGGAGACCTGGTTCATACTAGCCCAGCCTTAAGCTCAAGTCAACATCCTCCCGGAAAGCGCGCGAGGCCTTTAATTTGCGGCCATGATGGTTAATGTTGTTCTGCAAACGCCAATTCCTGGGAGGACCCCATGTGGGAGTACACGGATAAAGTCAAAGATCATTTTCTGAATCCGCGCAACGTCGGGGTGATCGAAGACGCCGACGGCGTGGGTGAGGTCGGGTCCATCGCCTGCGGCGATGCCCTGACCTTTTATTTCAAGCTGGATGAAAGCGGCCGGATCAAGGATGCCAAGTTCCAGACCTTCGGGTGTGCCAGTGCCATCGCCTCTTCCTCGGCCCTGACCGAAATGGTGATCGGCAAGACGCTCGACGAGGCCGCCCGGATCACCAACGACGACATCGCGCGATACCTCGGCGGCCTGCCGAAAGAAAAGATGCACTGTTCGGTCATGGGCCGCGAGGCGCTCGAAAAGGCCATCGCCTGCCATCTCGGGCAGGCCGCCAAGATGGTCGAAGGCGAAATCGTCTGCGAGTGTTTCGGGGTGACGGACCGCGAAATCGAGCGCGTGGTGCGCGAAAACCGGCTTAAAACCATCGAGGACGTGACCGACTACATCAAGGCCGGCGGCGGCTGCGGCAAGTGCCACGAGCGCATCCAGGACATCATCGACCAGATCCTCGGCGGCAAGCGGATGGAGCCGATTAAACCGAAGGTTCTCACCAATCTTCAAAAAATCCGGCTGATCGAGGAGAGCATCGAGCGTGAAATCAATCCCACCCTCAAGAAGGACGCCGGGCACCTCGAACTGGTGGACGTGGACGGCAGCCGGGTGATCGTGCGCATGAAGGGCACCTGCGCCACCTGCGCCCGGTCGCACGTCACGCTCAAACACTATGTGGAGTCCAAACTGCGGGAACTCGTAACCCCCGATCTGGTGGTCGAGGAGGTGCAGTGATGCGGGTGACCTATCTGGACAACAACGCGACCACCCAAGTGGATCCCCTGGTCCTCGAAGCCATGCTGCCGTATTTCTCGGAGTACTACGGCAACCCATCCAGCATGCACGCCTTCGGCGGAGGAGTCGCCGCCAAAATTCAGCACGCCCGCGAGCAGGTCGCTCGCCTGATCGGCGCGCTGCCGGAAGAAATCATCTTCACCAGCTGCGGCACCGAGAGCGACGGCACGGCGATTCGGGCGGCCATCGAGTCCTATCCGGGCAAGCGGCATATCGTGACCTCGCGCGTGGAGCATCCGGCCGTAAAAAACCTGGTGGAAGCCCTCTCCAAGAAAGGCTGCCGGACGACGATGGTACCGGTGGATCGAGAGGGCCGCCTGGATCTCGATGTTCTTTACGACAGCCTGAGCGAAGATACCGCCGTCGTGAGTCTGATGTGGGCCAACAACGAGACCGGAGTGATCTTTCCCGTCGAGGAAATATCGCGCAAGGTCAAAGAGCGCGGGATCGTCTTCCACACCGATGCAGTCCAGACGGCCGGCAAGATACCCATCGATGTGAGCCGTACCGGCGTGGACATGCTTTCACTGTCCGGCCACAAAATCCACGCTCCCAAGGGCATCGGCGTACTCTACCTGCGCAAGGGAACCCGGTTTTCACCGTTCATGATCGGCGGGCATCAGGAGAGGGGACGGCGCGGCGGGACCGAAAATACGGCCGCCATCATCGGGCTGGGCCAAGCGGCCGAGCTGGCCCAGCAGCACCTCGACGCCGGTTCCTACCGCTGCGTGGGTGAACTGCGCGACCGCCTGGAATGCGAGATCCTCCAGCGCGTGCCCAACACGCTGGTCAACGGGGACCGGGCCAACCGCCTGCCGAACACCACCAGCCTCGCCTTCGAGTATGTGGAGGGCGAGTCCATCCTGCTCATGCTGAACGAATACGGCATCTGCGCCTCCTCCGGATCGGCCTGCACCTCGGGCTCGCTCGAGCCCTCCCACGTGCTGCGCGCCATGGGGGTGCCCTTCACCGCAGCCCACGGCTCGATCCGCTTCAGTCTCAGCCGCTACACCACCGCCGCCGACATCGACCTGGTTTTGGAGAAACTGCCGCCGATCATTGCCCGGCTGCGGGAGATGTCGCCGTTCTGGAAAGGCGCGAAACGTGAAGCTCATGGCTGATGGCCGATAGCTCATAGGAACCAAAGAGCCCGGGGCCGCAACAGCAGCCCCGGGCTCTTTGGTTGGTTGCCTTCAGCTTCGAGCTCTCAGCTTCGAGCCGATCTTCTCCTTCAGCCATCCGATCCAAGACTCCATCCCTTCGCCGCTGCGCGCCGAGATTTCGAAAACCGGCATGCCGGGGTGCACCTGGCGGATGTAATCGATGGCCTGGCTCTTGTCGTAATCGAGGTACGGCAGCAAATCGATTTTGTTAAGAATGGCCGCGTCGCACAGCCGGAACATGGTGGGGTATTTCACCGGCTTGTCCTCGCCCTCGGTTACGCTCAGAACCACCACCCGGGCATCCTCCCCGATGTCGAACTCCGCCGGACACACCAGATTGCCGACATTTTCGATGACCAGCAGGTCGACGGCGTCCAGATCGATGCCCTCCGCGGCTTTCTCGATCACATGGGCCGCCAGGTGGCAGTCCCCGCCGAAGGCGTCGGTATTGACCTGCACCACCGGCGCGCCGGTGACCGCCAGCCGGTCCGCATCGTGGGTGGTGGATACGTCGCCCACGATCACCGCAGCCCGGATCTCCGGCATGATGCGCTCGAGCGTCTTCTGCAACGTCGTGGTCTTGCCGGATCCCGGGGAGCTCATCACATTGATGACGAAAACCCCCTTCTCGGCGAACCGCCGCCGGTTCTGTTCCGCCATGCGCTCGTTGACGGCCAGAACGCGGGTGACAACCTTGACCTCGCGGGTCGACTTTTCACCTTCCACCAGTTTCATGGCGTTCCTCTTGAGCGATCTCGATCGAAACGATGTCCAGTTCGCGTCCGGAAAGGATCTCCAACGCCCCGCTTTGGCAGGCCGGGCAGGTGAAAACCGGCTCGGCGATGGTCCAGCGCCCGTCGCAGTCCTTGCATCGCGCGACCACGGGGGTCTCCTCGATGGCGAGTTCGGCGCCGGCCAGCGCCGTGTCCTTGGAAACGATGTCGAAGCAGAACCGCAGGCTGTCCGCCACCACTGCGGCGAGCTTGCCGACTTTCAAATTGACGCGTTCCACCCGGGCGGAACGCATGTCCGGCGGGATCGATGCCGTGGCGATGTCGATGATCTGCAGGGCAATGCCCATTTCGTGCATGGAAAAATCACGTGTTACGTTTTATGTGTTATGTTTTAAGTTGAGTGCGAAGGGAGATCGTCGAGCATGAAAATCCGCGCTCATCCTTCCACTTCCAACTAACTTCAAAATTTATGAATGATTTCAAATAGCAATTTTCAGTTAGTCTGGGGATAAATCCCCGCCGCGGCGGGGTAAGACGCTTAACACTTAAAACCTAAAACTTAACGCTGGTCTACTTAAAAACCTTCTTACACAGCTCCCCGAAGGTGCCGAGGTTCTCGCAGACATGGATGCCGGCGGCCTTCATGGCGGCGATTTTGGCCTGGGCGGTCCCCGACCCCCCGCTGATGATGGCGCCCGCATGGCCCATCCGCCGGCCCGGGGGGGCCGTCAGTCCGGCGATGAAGCCGATCACGGGCTTGGTCATTTGGGTTTTGATGAAATCGGCGGCCGTCTCCTCGGCATTGCCGCCGATCTCCCCGACCATGACGACCCCTCGGGTGGCGGGATCCTTTTCGAAGGCCGAAAGGCAGTCGACGAAGCTGGTGCCGTTGACCGGATCCCCGCCGATGCCGATGCAGGTCGTCTGGCCGATCCCCTGTTTAGTCAATTGGTGCACCACTTCGTAGGTCAGCGTCCCGGAGCGCGATACGACCCCGATGGGCCCTCCGGGCTTGTGGATCGGAGCCGGCATGATGCCGATCTTGGCTTCGCCGGGGGTGATGATGCCCGGGCAGTTGGGCCCGATCAGCCGCACCGGCCGGCCCTCGATGGTGTTCTTGACCCTCATCATGTCGAGCACCGGAATGCCCTCGGTGATCGCCACGATCAGTCGAATCCCGGCATCGGCCGACTCCATGATGGCATCGGCGGCAAACGCCGGCGGCACGAAGATCAGGCTGCAGTCCGCACCGGTTTTTTGCACGGCATCCAGCACCGTGTTGAAAACCGGAATACCGTCCATGTCCTGGCCGGCCTTGCCCGGCGTGACCCCCGCGACAACCTGGGTGCCGTACGCCACGCACTGCCGGGTGTGGAACTGGCCCTCTTTGCCGGTGATGCCCTGCACGACGACCCGCGTGTCTTTGTTTACGAAGATGCTCACGGTTTTTCCCTTCCGTGGGAGTTGATTTTCCGGGTGGGAGCGGCATCTTGCCGCGAAGCGATCGTGGCTGGAAGCCGCTCCCACATTTTATTTCACGATCTCCGCAACCTTCTGGGCGGCGTCCTTGAGGTCGGCGGCCGTGATCAGATTCAGGCCGGATTCGGCCAGGATCCGGCGCCCCTCCTCGACGTTGGTGCCCTCCATGCGCACCACCACCGGCACCTGGATTCCGGTCTTGGTGGCCGCCTCGACCACGCCCTTGGCCAAGGTGTCGCAGCGCAGGATGCCGCCGAAAATGTTGATCAGGATCCCCTTCACGTTCCGGTCGGAGAGAATGATCCGAAACCCGTTTTCCACCATCTCGGCGCTGGCCCCGCCGCCAACGTCCAAGAAATTGGCGGGTTCGGCTCCGGCAAGCTTGATGATGTCCATGGTCGCCATGGCGAGGCCCGCGCCGTTCACCATATTGCCGACGTTGCCGTCCAGGTTGATGTAATTCAGGTTGAACTTGGAGGCTTCGACCTCCAGCGGATCCTCCTCGTCCAAATCGCGGAATTCGATAATATCCTTGTGGCGGAAGAGCGCATTGTCGTCGAAGTTGACCTTGGCGTCGAGAGCGACGACGGTCTCCTCGGCCGTGATGACGAGCGGATTGATCTCCACGAGCGAACAGTCGTATTCCACGAACAGCCGATAGAGATTCTGGATCATGGGGGTGAAGCTCTTGACCGCCGCGGGCGGCAGATGGAGGCCGAAGGCGAGCTGCCGGCAGTGGTAGCCTTGAAGCCCGAGCAGCGGATTCACGAAAACCTTGATGATCTTCTCCGGAGTCTGGGCGGCCACCTCCTCGATGTCCATGCCGCCGGCCTCGCTGCCCATGATCACGATCTTGGCCGTCGATCGATCGGGGATGATGCTGAGGTAAAGTTCTTTGGCGATGTTCAGCCCTTGCTCTACCAGCAGCTTCCGCACCAGCCGCCCCTCGGGGCCGGTCTGGTGGGTGACGAGGGTCATGCCGAGGATCTGGCCGGCCATCGTTTTCACTTCCGCAGCCGAGCGCGCCAGCTTGACGCCGCCGCCCTTGCCCCGCCCGCCGGCATGGATTTGGGCCTTGACCACCACCGGCCATCCCCCGAGCCCGGCCGCGACCTTTTGGGCCTCATCGACGCTGAAGGCAACCCCGCCGGTCGGCACCGGGATGCGGTATTTCTTGAACAGCTCCTTCGCCTGGTATTCGTGGATTTTCATGGTTTCACTTTCTCCACCCGATGCGGGTTAGGCGCTCCGCGCCGCTACGGAATGCTCGATAAAAGCAGGGTCCCCCTCCCCCATCGAGCATCGAGTATCCAGCATCGAGCATCGTTTTTCTTACCCCACCACCGCCAGAACGTCGCCCTTCTTCACCGAATCGCCGCTGCCGAAGCCCAGGGCTTTGACGGTGCCGGTCGCCGGAGCCGGCAGGGCGTTTTCCATCTTCATGGCCTCCAGAACCAGCAGGGTCTCGCCCTCCTTCACCTGGTCGCCGACGTTTTTCAGGTATTTCACGATCATCCCGGGCATGGGCGCCAGGAGCGGAGAGCCCTTGGTGTCCGCCGATGCCTTGGGCGCCTCGGCCTTGGGGGCTTCGGGGGCCGCGGCCGGCGCGGGGGCCGGAGCCGGGGCCGGGGCTGCCACCGGCGCCGGTGCGGGCATAGCCACCGGCGCCGCCATCGGACGGGCATAGCTCACCAGGGGCGTGCCGCCGACGGCATCCACGCCGACTTCGAAATACTCGCCGTCCACGAACACGTTGAACTTGCGCAGCTGGTCGCTCGGCGCCGGCGCCTTTTTCTGGGGCTTTTCCACCAATTGGCCGGCCTTGGCTTTGGCCACCAACTCATCCTGCCTGCGAACCTGCTCAAGGGTGATGGGCTTGGTCTCCGGGGGCGGCACCTCCTTGCCGTACTTCCATTTGAGGAACTTCAGGCCGGTCACCGGATAAAGTGCATAGATCAGAACATCGTCGATATCCTTGGCCAAGCCCTTGGTGGCCTCCTTGGCTTTCTCCAGCTCGGGCTCCAGCACCGAGGCCGCACGCGCCGTGATGGGCTTCTCCCCGCGCGCATAGCCCTTGAGGGCCTTCTTCTGCACCTCCGGGTTGATGGGAACGGCCGTCTTGCCGTACAGGCCGTAGCACAGGTCCTTGACCTGGTCGGTGATCCGCTGGTAGCGCTCGTCCTTGCTGTCGAACAGCACGTTCATGACGGTCTGCACCCCTACGATCTGGCTGGTGGGGGTGACGAGCGGGATCTGGCCGAGGTCCTTGCGCACCTTGGGAAGTTCGGCGAACACGTCGTCGATGCGCTCCACGGCATCCATCTCCTTGAGCTGGTTGACCAGGTTGGAGAGCATGCCGCCCGGGGTCTGGTGCAGCAGGACGTTGATGTCGATGATGGACATCTTGGTGTCGTCGAGCAGGTGCTTGTACTTGGGCATGACTTCCTTCTCGAGCACGTCGTTGATCCTGGCCAGCAGCTTGATGTCGAAGCCGGTGTCGCGGTTGGTGCCGAGCAGGGTCATGACCAGCGGCTCGATGGCGGCGTGGGCCGTGCGGTAGGCGTAGGGCGCCATGACCGTGTCGATGATGTCGACGCCGGCCTCGACCGCCTTGAGCATGGACAGGGCCGACATGCCCGAGGTGAAGTGGCTGTGGAGATGGATCGGCGGCTTGACGGCTTTCTTCAGGGCCGCGACCAGCTCGAAGGCGTCGTAGGGCGCGATCAGACCGGCCATGTCCTTGATGCAGATGGTGTCGGCCCCCATGGCCTCCAGATCCTTGGCCTTCCTCACGTAGTAATCGATGTTGTAAACCTCCCCGCCCAGGCGCGGCTCGGTCAGCGTGTAGCAGATGCAGCCCTGGAAGTGCTTGCCGGCGGCCTTGATGGCCGGCACGACGATTTCGAAGTTGCGGTAGTCGTTCAGCGCATCGAAGGTCCGGAAGATGTCCATCCCGTTGGCGGCCGCACGCTCGACGAAAACCTTGGCCACGTCATCGGCGTAATTGCGGTAGCCGACCAGATTCTGGCCGCGCAGCAGCATCGAGAAGGGCGTCTTTTTAATGTACTTTTTCAGGGTCCGAATCCGCTCCCAGGGGTCTTCGTTCAGGAAGCGGTGCATGGTGTCGAACGTCGCGCCGCCCCAGACCTCCATGGCCCAGAAGCCCACCTGATCCATCATCTCGGCGACCGGCAGCATGTCCTCGGTGCGGCCGCGCGTTGCGAACAGCGACTGGTGGCCGTCGCGCAGGGAGAGGTCCTCGATCTTGAGCGGATTTTCGGCCTTCGGCCGCTTGGGGTCATAGTTCATCTTGGTCATCTTCACGGCGATCTCTTTATTCATCTCCAGGGTCTCCTTTTATGATTTCGCGAAAAGCGGTCGGTTCAGGCCGTCCGGCCGAACGTGCGCAGCTGCATCAGGTTGCGCAGCTGCATCTGGGCCTGGCGCCCGTTCAAGGCCCACAGTTTCGGCCCGGCGGGCGCGGCCGGGGCCGCCTCCATCGCCGCAGCCGGCAGGGCCGCCAGCTCTTCCTCCTGCAAAACCTGCATCACCGCAGCGATGGCGGCGGCGAATTTCTTCTGGGGGTCGGTCATATCGTCCTCGCAATTCGTTCACCCGTGGACCCGTTGGCCCGTTGGCCCGATAGAAGCTTTTTTTTCCTTCAACGGGTTAACGGGTCCACGGGCTAACGGGCCGGCTTTCGTTACATGGGAATATTGCCGTGCTTCTTGGGCGGCCGCAGTTCGCGTTTGGCGCACATGGTTTCCAAGGCGTCGATCAGGCGCGGCCGGGTTTCGCTCGGAACGATCACGGCGTCGATATAGCCGCGGCTGGCGGCGACATACGGGTTGGAGAACAGCTTCTCGTATTCCTGAATTTTCTCCTTGCGCTTGACGCCCGGATCGGCGGCCTCGGTAATTTCCTTGCGGTGGATGATGTTGGCCGCCCCTTCGGCCCCCATGACGGCGATCTCCGCCGTGGGCCAGGCGAAGGCCATGTCCGCGCCCAGATCTCTGGAACACATGGCCAGATAGGAGCCGCCGTAGTCCTTGCGGGTCACGAGCAGGAGCTTGGGCACCGTGGCCTCGGAATAGCACCACAGCAGTTTGGCCCCGTGTCGGATGATGCCGCCCCACTCCTGGTTGCTGCCGGGCAGGTACCCGGGAACGTCGGCGATGGTGAGCATCGGGATGTTGAAGGCGTCGCAGAACCGGATGAAGCGGGTCGCTTTGTCCGAGGCGTTGATGTCCAGGCACCCCGCCAGATTCTTGGGCTGGTTGGCGATGATCCCGATGGTGCGGCCGTTCAGCCGCGCGAAGCACACGATGATGTTCTGGGCGAAATACTGGTGCGGCTCGAAGAACTCGCCGTTGTCGACGATGGCCCGGATCACGTCTTTCATATCGTAGGCCTTGCCGGGCTGATCGGGGATGATGGTGTCCAGAGCCGGCGCTGTGCGGCGCGGGTCGTCGCCGCCGGCGACGACGGGCGGGTCCTCCATGTTGTTCGACGGCAGAAAGGACAGCAGCCGCTGGATCTGCGCGATGCAGTCCGCATCGCTCTCGCAGGCGAAGTGCGCCACTCCGCTTTTCTCATTGTGGGTCTTGGCGCCGCCCAGGGCCTCAAAACTGATTTCTTCGCCCGTCACCGCTTTGATGACCTCGGGACCGGTGATGAACATGTAGCTGGTGTTCTTGACCATGAAGACGTAGTCGGTCATGGCCGGTGAGTAGACCGCTCCGCCCGCCGTCGGTCCCATGATGGCCGAAATCTGGGGAATAACGCCGGAGCAGGCCGAGTTGCGGAAAAAAATCTGGCCGTAGCCGGACAGCGCGTCGACCCCTTCCTGGATGCGCGCCCCGCCGGAGTCGTTCATGCCGACGAAGGGAACCCCGGCCTTGAGCGCTAAGTCCATGGCCTTGCAGATCTTTTTGGAATGCATCTCACCGAGGCTGCCGGCCCGCGAAGTGAAGTCCTGGGAAAAAGCGAATACCGGCCGGCCGGCCACCAGCCCGTGGCCGGTGATGACGCCGTCGGATGGAATTTCGACCTTCTCCATGCCGAAATTGGCGCAACGATGGGTGACGAACATGTCCAGCTCACGGAAGGTGCCGGGGTCGAAGAGCCGGTTCAGACGCTCGCGGGCGGTGAGCTTGCCCTTCGCCTGGTGCTGGGCCACGGCCTTGTCTCCGCCCATCTTGAGCAGCCGGGCCTCGCGGGCCTTCAGGTCCCTGATTTTATCCTCGGTGGTGCCCATACGCAGTTCCTTTCCTGCAGACTGTTTGAAAATTAAAATAAATCCTATTGATGCCTTTCGTTGTCAAGCAAAAAAAGCAGCTGGTCGGCGGCGGCGGTGGGGGATAGGGCGCCCCGGTCGATCTGGCGCAGGATGCGCGGCAACTGCTTTTTGACTTCAGGCTGGCGGACAAAGCGCTCCTTGAGCCCCTCATCGATCAGCGACCACATCCAGTCCGCGGCCTGACGCTTCCGCTTTTCCTCCAGCTCATGCGCGGCGGAGAGGATCTGGCGGTGCCGGAGGACGGTTTTCCAGATCGTATCGATGCCGGTCATTTCGCGGGCGCTGCAGGTGAGCACCGGCGGCGTCCAGCGCGGAGAGGCGGGCTGCAGCAGGTGCAGCGCCAGCTCGAAGACCTTGGCGGCCTTGCGCGCGGGGCCGAGGTTGTCGCCGTCCGCTTTATTGATCGCCAGCGCGTCGGCCAGCTCCAAGATGCCTTTCTTAAGGCCCTGCAGCTCGTCGCCGGCTCCCGCCAGAAGCAGGACTAAAAAGAAATCCACCATCGAGGCCACGGCGGTCTCGGACTGGCCGACCCCGACGGTTTCGACGATGACCACGTCGTAGCCCGCCGCCTCGCAAAGCAGCATGGTCTCCCGGGTCTTGCGCGCCACCCCCCCCAGGGTGCCCCCGGAGGGCGACGGCCGGATGAAGGCGCGCGGCTCGATGGCCAGCTTCTCCATGCGGGTCTTGTCGGCCATGACGCTGCCCCCGCTGCGGGCGCTGCTGGGGTCGACCGCCAGCACCGCCACGCGGTGGCCTTCGTTCACGAGCATCGTACCGAAGCTCTCGATGAAGGTGCTCTTGCCGACGCCCGGAACTCCGGTGATCCCCAGCCGAACCGCGGCGCCGGTCCTGGGCAGGAGCGCGCTCAACATCTGGCGGGCGGCTTCCTGATGGCTGGACAGGGCGCTTTCGATCAGCGTGATGGCCTTGGAAAGCATGCGGCGGTCGCCGGCCAGCACGCCGTCGATGTAGGTTTGCGGGTCGATGGGTCTCATCGGAGCAAAAAAAGGTTTGCCCGTTGGCCCGTGCACCCGTTAGCCCGTAAAAGAATGCTTTTCCTTTCAACGGGCGAACGGGCCAACGGGTCCACGGGCTCAACGCTTCTCAAGGGCGTTGAGCACCTGATTGGCCGACTCGGTTACGGGCGTGCCCGGTCCGAAGACGCAGGTCGCACCGGCGGTGTAAAGAAGATCGTAGTCTTTGGGCGGAATGATCCCGCCCACGACCACCAGGATGTCTTCGCCGCCTTCCTGCTTGAGCGCCCGCACCAGATCGGGGACCAGCGTTTTATGACCCGCCGCCAGGGTGGAAATGCCCACGACGTGCACGTCGTTTTCGACCGCCATGCGGGCGGCCTCGGACGGCGTCTGGAACATCGGGCCGATGTCCACGTCGAAGCCCAGGTCGGCAAAGCCGGTGGCGATCACCTTCATGCCCCGGTCATGACCGTCCTGGCCCATTTTCGCGACCAGGATCCGCGGCCGGCGTCCTTCGCGGTCCTTGAACTGATCGGTGCGTTTGCGCAGGGTTTGGATGATCTCGCTGTCCCCGTATTCGGCCGAGTAGATTCCGGACACGCAGCGGGTGGTCGCCACGAAGCGGCCGAAGGCCTTCTCCAAGGCGTCGGAGACTTCGCCCACCGTCGCGCGCGCGCGGACGGCGGGGAGGGTGAGCTCGAGCAGGTTGGCACCGCCTTCGGCGCCCCGGGTGAGGGCCTCCAGCGCCTGCGCCACCGCGGCGTTGTCGCGCCGGGCCTTGATCTCCTTGAGCCGTGCGATCTGCTCGTCGCGCACGCCGGCCGAAACCTCCAGAACATCGAGGTTCACGTCCTCCTTGATCTGATACTTGTTGACGCCGACAATGACGTCCAAGCCCTGGTCGATGCGCGCCTGGCGCCGGGCGGCGGCCTCCTCGATCCGCAGTTTGGGCATGCCGGTCTCGATGGCTTTGGACATGCCGCCCAGTTCCTCCACCTCCTGGATGATCTTCCAGGACTCGCGGATGATGCCGTCGGTCAAGGCTTCCACGTAGTAGGAGCCGGCCAGCGGATCGACGACCCGGCAGACCTGGGACTCCTCCTGCACGATCAGCTGGGTGTTGCGGGCCACCCGCGCCGAAAGGTCCGTGGGCAGTCCGACGGCCTCATCGAAAGAGTTGGTGTGGAGGGACTGGGTGCCGCCCAACACCGCCGAAAGGCATTCCAGGGTGGTACGGATGATGTTGTTGTAGGGGTCCTGGGCCGTCAGGCTCCAGCCGGAGGTCTGGCAGTGGGTGCGCAGCATGGAGGACTGGGGGTCTTTGGGGCTGAACCGGCTCATGAGCTTGTGCCACAAAAACCGCGCCGCGCGCAGCATGGCGATGTCCATGAAGAAATTCATGCCGATGCCGAAGAAAAAGGACAGCCGCGGCGCGAACTGGTCGATGCCGAGCCCGGTCCGCAGCGCGGCCTGAACATATTCGAGCCCGTCGGCGAGCGTAAAGGCGCACTGCAGCACCGAGCTGGCGCCGGCTTCCATCATATGGTAGCCGCTGATGCTGATCGTATTGAATTTGGGCATGTTCGCGGAGCAGTAGGCGATGATGTCCGAGACGATCCGCATAGACGGCTCGGGCGGATAGATGTAGGTGTTGCGCGTGAGGTACTCTTTGAGGATGTCGTTCTGAATGGTGCCGGTGAGCTGGCCCTGGCCCACCCCCTGCTCCTCGGCCGCCACGATGTAGCCGGCCAGGATCGGCAGCACCGCGCCGTTCATGGTCATGGAAACCGACATCTGGTCGAGCGGGATCTGGTCGAAGAGAATCTTCATGTCCTCGACGCTGTCGACCGCCACCCCGGCCTTGCCCACATCGCCCGAGACCCGCGGATGGTCCGAGTCGTAGCCGCGGTGCGTGGCCAGGTCGAAGGCGACCGAAAGCCCCATCTGGCCGGCGGCCAGGTTGCGGCGGTAGAAGGCGTTGGAGTCTTTGGCTGTTGAAAAGCCGGCATACTGGCGGATGGTCCACGGCCGGTGCGTGTACATGGTCGCCCGCGGTCCGCGCACATACGGCGGCAGCCCCGGCAGGCTGTTAAGATGCTCAAGCGTTTCGAGGTCTTCGGCCGTGTAAAGCGGCTTGACCAGAATGCCCTCCGGAGTCTTCCAGTTCAGCGCCTCCGGCGATTTGCCGCGCAGCTCCTTGGACGCAAGCTCTCTCCACTTGGGGGTGTCGGGGTGTTGGGCCATGGTCTCCTCCATAAAGGCATAGAGCAAAGAGCAGAGGGCAAGGGGTTAATGAGCACGTCTCGCGTCGAGGTTGGATTTTTAGCTCTATGCGCTATGCCCTATGCCCTATGCGCTTTGCCTGGTTTCAGGTTATTGTCGTTCGCAGAGCTCGACCAGCACGCCGCTGGTGGCCTTGGGGTGCAGGAACGCGATCCGCGCCCCGCCGGCGCCCCTGCGCGGTTTCTCGTCGATCAGCTGGATGCCCTTGGCCTTGAGCTCGGCCAGGGCTTCTTCGATGTTCTCCACGCGGAAGGCGATGTGCTGGATCCCCTCGCCTTTCTTTTCCAGATACTTGGCGATGGGGCCGTCGGGCGCGGTGGACTCCAGCAGTTCGACCTCGCTCTCCCCGACCGGCAGGAATGCGGTCGTCACTTTCTGCTCGGCAACGGTCTCGGTCCCCTCCAATTTGAGGCCCAAGGCGTCGGTCCAGAAATTCTTCCCGCCCTCAATGCTCTTCACCGCAATGCCCAGATGGTCGATTTTCAGAATCTTCATGCCCGCCTCCTCTAGAATTTCAAATTTGAAATTTCAGATTTCAAATTTTCCTACGGCACCGCCTGAACCGCAACGATCTCCGGAATCTCTCGCTTCAGAAGCTTCTCGATTCCATTCTTGAGGGTCATCTGAGACATGGGACAACCGGCGCACGCGCCCCGCAGCCGCACGGTAACGACGCCGTCCTGCACGTCCACCAACTCCACATCCCCTCCGTCCCGCTGGAGCATCGGCCGGATTTGGTCGATGGCGGCCTGCACCTTCGCTTTCATAAAGGCCTCCTATATCAAATTTCCCGGGTTTCATAAAACCGCTTTTTAAAGCGCTCGAATTCCTCTTTCCGAATCGCCTCGCGAATCTGCTTTACGAAGTTGACGAAATAATGCACGTTGTGAATCGTGTTCAGACGGTAGGCCAGCAGCTCTCTGGAAAGAAACAGGTGGCGAAGATAGGCGAGGGAATAGTTCCGGCAGGTGTAGCAGGTGCAGGCCTGGTCCGGCGGATCCGGGTCTTGGCGGTACTCCGCATGGGTGATGGTGATGACGCCGCGCGCGGTGAAAAGCTGCCCGTTGCGGGCATTGCGGGTCGGCAGCACGCAGTCGAACATGTCCGCTCCGAGGCAGACCAGATCGATGAGGTCCTCCGGCCGGCCGACGCCCATGATGTACTTGGGCTTTCCCGCCGGCAGCAGCGGCAGGGTCGCAGCCGCCGTATCCAGCATGAGATCGAGGGGTTCGCCGACGCTCAGCCCGCCAAGGGCGTAGCCGCTGAAGCCCAGCTCGGCCAGGCGTTCCGCCGACGTACGCCGCAGTTCGGGATGCATCCCCCCCTGCACGATGCCGAACAGGGCCTGATGTCCGTTTCCGGAGGATGTCCATGCCGCGTGGCAGCGCCGCGCCCATTCGAGCGTGGTCTCGGCCGCCTGGCGGGCGCCGTCATAGGAAGCCGGATAAGCCGTGCACTGGTCCAGGCACATCATGATATCCGCATCCAGCCACCCCTGAATTTCGATCGCCTTCTCCGGGCTGAGCAGGTGGGTCGATCCGTCGATGTGCGACTGAAAACTGACCCCTTCTGCCGTGATCCGGGCCAGCTTGGCAAGGGAGAACACCTGGAAGCCGCCGCTGTCGGTCAGAATGGGGCCGGACCAGTTCATGAACCGGTGCAGTCCGTGAAACCGGCCGATCACCTCGCGGCCCGGTCGCAGATAGAGGTGGTAGGTATTGCCGAGGATGATCTGGGCACCGCAGGCGACCAGCTCTTCGGGCGTGATGGACTTCACCGATCCCAGCGTGCCCACCGGCATGAAAACCGGCGTTTCCACCGGTCCGTGGGCCGTCTGCATCACGCCGGCCCGCGCGCGGGTCTTTGTCGATTCGGCGAGAATTTCAAATTTGAACTTTTCCTCTTCCATTCCCGTCTGACCCAGCATAGGGCAGAGAGCAGAGGGCATAGGGAAAGAGCCCAAAGCGCTCTGTCCTTTACTCTATGCCCTATGCCCTTTGCGCTATGCCCCTTTCTTACAGGATCAGCATCGCATCCCCGTAGCTGAAAAACCGGTAGCGCTCGGCCACGGCTTCTCGATAGGCCTTCAAGACATGCTCGCGACCGGCAAAGGCCGAGACCAGCATCAGCAGGGTCGATTTCGGCAGGTGGAAGTTGGTGATCATGGCATCGACCGCTTTGAACCGGTAGCCGGGGTAGATGAAGAGGTCGCAGGTCCCGCGGCCGGCCGTCAGCCGCCCCTGCGCATCGGCTGCGAACTCTAAGGTGCGCACCACGGTGGTGCCGACGGCCACCACCCGCTGGCCGTTGTTGCGGGCGGTCTGAACGGCGGCGGCCGTTTCCGCCGGAATCGAAAACCGTTCGGCGTGCATCCGGTGATCGCGGATGTCCAGGACCCGCACCGGCGCAAACGTCCCATAACCGACGTGGAGCGTGATGGGCGCCGTCACCACGCCGATCGCCCGCAGCTCGCTTAACAGCTCAGCGGTGAAGTGCAGGCCGGCCGTGGGAGCGGCCACCGCTCCGCGCGCGCGAGCATACACCGTCTGGTACGCGGTCCGGTCTTCCGGCTCATCGGCCCGCCGGATGTAGGGCGGAAGCGGCACGTGCCCGACCCGATCGAGCACCGCATCGAAATCCCCATCTCCCGAGAACTCGACCTGAACGGTTCGATCCCTGACCGCGACCACCTGCCCGGTCAGCCCCCCCTCGAAAACAAACCGGGTTCCCGTCCGCGAGGGTTTCGAGGATTTTACCAGACATTCGCAGGTGAACCGTCGCGAGTCGCCCGAGCGACGGCCCCCTGCGAAATCCAGCAGAAACACCTCGACCCGTCCGCCGGTCTCCTTCCTGCCCAACAGCCGCGCCTTGATCACGGCGGTGTCATTCACCACCAGAACATCTCCGGCGGACAGAAAACGCGATAAGCCGTCGAACCGGTCATGGGACACCGCGCCCGTCGCGCGATCGAGCTTCAGCAGGCGCGAATGATCCCGGCGCTCGGCCGGCTGCTGGGCGATCCGATCCGGTGGAAGCTCGTAGTCGTAATCACCCAGGGAGTACATGCTCCGGTCCACAGAAAATATTTCATGCCCCGATCCCGCTCCCGGCGCATCCCTGGAGTCGGACCACCCACGGTGCTCTGCCGGCGAGAGCAGTTTTATATATCGCTCGCGGAGATCGTTTGTCAAAAACATTCCGGCGGGCCGGCTCGTCAGTCGGAACTCCTGATTGACATGGAAGGTTCGTGTCTTAATACTCATCCAAGCACCGGTCGTCACCCGTCGCAGAGCCAACCCATCATTCAAGGGCGGTCGCATGCGCATTCTCATTCACTACCTTTTCGCCATCGTCATCTTGACCATCTACGGCGGTCAGGTCTGACCGTTCATGGCGGAGCTACCCCCCGTGAGCCTGGGGGTGCACATTTTGGCGGCCTATACGGCGGTTCTGATCCTGCGCCGGCCTCTGGAAAGCCGCCTCGTCGAAGTTGCCAAAGAGGAGTCGCAGCCCAAGCGGCAATTTGTTTTCGACTTCCTGCTCGGCCTGGCGGCGGGGCTGTTGGCCGCATCCCTGAATGTCGCCGTGCACGGCTTCCCGGCACCGAGCACGCTCAGCCTCATCTACGGGGTGCTTATCTACAGTTTTTTCATCGCTCTGGATATGTCTCTGGCCCGGGAGCGAACCATCATTCTGACCGCGCTGGCCCAAAACACGATCCAGCCGCCGCCAAAGCGCCTCTACTCCATGACCCGACGATTCACGCTGGTGGCGGTCGCGACGGCGCTCTGCGTGTCGGTCGTCAACCTTTCGGTGATCGCGCGGGACATGTCCTGGTTGACCTCGGTCGGAACGGATCCGGGTGCGACCCGCGAAGCCATCCTGTCAGTCACCTATGAAGTCCTGTTCATCATGGCCGTGCTCTTGGGACTCGCCGTCAATCTGATCGTTTCGTATTCCCGCAACCTGAAGCTTCTCTTCGAAAACGAAACCGGGGTGCTGGAGCGGGTGACCAACGGGGATTTGAGCCGGATGGTGCCGGTCGCCACCCGGGACGAATTCGGCCTGATTGCCGGGCACACCAACACCATGATCGCAGGCCTGCGCCACCGCATCGAACTGATTACGGCGCTCCAACTGGCCGAAGAAGTACAGCGCACGTTGCTTCCGTCCCGCCCCCCCGTGGTCGCCGGGCTGGACGTGTCCGGCACGAGCATCTACTGCCAGGAAACCGGCGGGGATTATTATGACTACATCGTACTGCCCGAAAACCGGCTGGGGGTCGTGGTGGCCGATGTTTCCGGCCACGGGATCGACGCGGCGCTCTTCATGGCCTCCGCGCGCGCCTTTCTGCTCTCGGAGGTCCAGAGCTTCCAAACACCGGCCCTGCTGGCGCGAAACGTCAACCGCTACCTGACGCGCGACAGCGCTCCGACGGGCCGCTTCATGAGCATGTTCTTCCTCGAAATCGACCCGCCGGCGAAAACGCTGCGCTGGGTCCGTGCCGGGCACGAGCCGGCCATGGTCTACGAGCCGGTCGGTGCAACCTTCCACGAGCTGGGCGGCGAGGGAATGGCGATGGGCGTGCTGGACACGGCCGAATACCGGGACTGCACCCAGCAGGGCTGGGAGCCCGGCTCGGTGATCGTCATCGGCACCGACGGGGTCACCGAGACTCGCAACACCGCCGGCGAGTTTTTCGGGGCCGAGCGCGTCCGCCAGGTCGGCCGCGCCCATGCGTCCGAGCCGGCCGCCAACATCCAGTCCGCCGTCATCGAAGCCGTTCAAAAGTTTCGCGGGGAAGCGCCCCAGGAGGATGACGTCACGCTGGTGGTGGTGAAGCTGATGTGAGCCGCCTTATTCCCACCTAAATCGAGGGATTTTATTGCATGACAGCGGAGTCCGCAGGGGTGTGCGCCCCGCCGGGCCGCCGCAATTTTTACGATGGCCGTCTCGACGGCAGCCATCCCGCTCCGATAGGCCCAGATAGCCCCGGGCGGAAGCGTTCACGACCCGCTCGGCCGCCGCTGCCGGTGGAGGATCCATGGGAGAAACCTTGGGGGCGTTGACGGAGCCTAGGCGTCTTTTGCGGCGGCCCGGCGGGGCGCACACCCCTGCGGACCCTTCCATAACCATCCATGTAACTATCGCTCAAACTTGGTCCCAGAAACTCTCCAGATACGCATACAGCGCCGGCGAACCGCCGGTATGAACAAAGAGCACGTTCTCGCCTTTCTTAAAAAAACCCTGGCGCACCTGATCGATGAGGCCGGCCATGGCCTTGCCGGTATAGACCGGGTCGAGCAGCACCGCCTCGGTCCGCGCGAGCAGCTTGACGGCCTCAACCATGCCGGCGGTCGGCAGGGAATAGCCCGGCCCGACGTAATCCCCGAAGCACACCACCGCATCGCGCGGCAGCTCGCCGTCGATGCCCGCCAGAGCCGCCGTTTCCCTGGCCAGCTTGAAGACCAGTTCCTCCTGCTGGTCCTTGGTCCGGCTCACATTCATCCCGACCACCGGGATGCCGCTGCGGGTTCCCCAGAGCCCGGTAAGCAGCCCCGCGTGGGTTCCGGCGCTGCCGCTGGCGCACACCACCCGGTCGATCCGCAGCCCCAGGTCGAAAGATTGAAAGAGGATTTCCTGGGCGCAGACCGCATACCCCAGCGCGCCCAGGGGGTTCGACGCCCCGCCGGGAATCAGGTAGGGGCGGCCGCCCTGCGACCGGACCTCATCCGCCATGGCGCCCATGGCCCCCATCATGTCGGATCCGCCGGGGACCACCTTAATCCGGTCCACGCCCATGAGGCGGTAGAGAAAATGGTTGCCGCTCGCCTGGGGCTTGTAGCTGCCCGGCACGCGCTCTTCCAACACCAGCCCGCACTTGAGGCCTTCCCGCACCGCGGCCGCCAGGGTCAAACGGCAGTGGTTGGACTGCACCGCTCCGCAGGTGATGATAAAGTCTGCCCCTTTTTCAAGGGCGTCCGCCATCACGAACTCCAGCTTGCGGACCTTGTTGCCGCCGGCCGCGAACCCGAGCTGGTCGTCGCGCTTGATGAAGAGGTTCGGTCCGCCCAAGACCTTGGAAAGCCGCGCCAAGGGTTGCAGCGGCGTCGGCCCGTCGGCATACCGCCGGCGGGGGAATCGCGCCAGATTCATTTATTCCCTCCTCCTCCTCCTCCTCCTCCGGAAGTTGATCTCTTTTTCTGGTGGAAGCGGCGTCTCGCCGCGATTGGGGGGGTGGCTGGAAGCCGCTCCCGAAACGAAAAAAATAGGTGAACTTTTCAAACCGCAGGGGCAATCCCGCCAACACCGGCGGAACCATTGGGCCTTAGACGGGGCTTTGCCCGGCGGCCGCGATAGCCGCCCTTGCCAGCAGCAGCAGCGTATCGAACACGGGCACATCGAGGTCGCCGGGCCGCAGCACCAACGGAATCTCGGTACACCCGGCCACCACCCCCTGCGCGCCGCGCCGGACCAGCCGTCCGGCGACGGCCCGGATCTCGGCCCCGATCGCCTCCCGGTCCCGGACGCCCGCCGCCCCCTTGACCGCATAGATGGCCGCCATGACGCGTTCCTGGTCCGGGTCCTCCGGTGTCAAGACGGCGACTCCCGACTGCTCCAGCTTGGCGCGGAAGCGCCCGCCCCTTAAGGTCCCGGTGGTGGCCAGCATGCCGACCGTGCGGATATGCGCGTGGTGCTGGCGGATGTGCTCGGCCGTAACATCGAACATGGACAGGATGGGCAGCCCGGCCTCGCGCTGCAGCTCGTCCAGGAAGAAATGCGCCGACACGCAGGGAATGACCACGAAGTCCGCCCCGGCCCGCTGGAGTGCCGCAATGCCGGCCCGCATCGCCGGCACCGGCGACTCCCCTCCCGCTACGATGGCCGCAGTCCGGTCCGGCACCTGGGGATTGGAGTCGATGACGACCCGCAGGTGGTCCTGGTCTCTCTGGGCCGGCGTATGGGCGATGATCTTGCCGAACAGGTCCAGGGTCGCCTCCGGCCCCATGCCGCCCAGGATGCCGATGGTCTTTTCCGTCATTTCAGTATCTGCCCCAGAAAGTCCTTGGTCCGCTGGCTCTTGGGGTTCTTGAAGAACTCGTCGCCCCGGCCGCGTTCGACGATGCGGCCGGCGTCCATGAAGATGATCTCGTCGGCCACTTCCCGCGCAAAGCCCATTTCGTGGGTCACCACCAGCATGGTCATGCCTTCCTGGGCCAGTCCGATCATGACTTCCAGAACCTCTTGGATCATCTCCGGGTCCAGCGCGGAGGTGGGCTCGTCGAACATCATGCAGGCCGGCTCCATGGCCAGCGCCCGCGCGATGGCCACCCGCTGCTGCTGGCCGCCCGAAAGATTGGCCGGGTAGGCGCCGGCCTTGTCCGGAATCCCTACCCGATCGAGCAGCTCCATGGCTTTTTTCTCGGCCTCCTGCCGAGATTTCTTCCGGACCTTCATGGGCGCCAGCGTGATGTTGCGCAGGACCGTCATGTGCGGGTAGAGCTCGAACCGCTGGAAGACCATGCCGAGCTTCTCCCGCAGCTTGTAGAGATTGGTCTTGGGGTCGTTGAGCGAGACGCCGTCGACGATGATCTCCCCTTTCTGATAGGGCTCCAGCCCGTTGATGCAGCGCAGGAGGGTGCTCTTGCCGGAGCCGCTCGGGCCGCAGATGACGACCTTCTGGCCCCGCTGGACCACTTCGTTGACATCGGCGAGCACCTGGAACTCGCCGAACCACTTGCTGACGTTTTTGATCTCGATCATGGCATCACAAGACCTTGGCTTTGCGGCTCTTCTCCTCGTAGTGCAGGCTGATGCGCGAGCCGACGAAACAGATGACGAAAAAGAGAACCGCCACGAAGGTGTAAAGTTGCACGGAGCGCACCTCCAGGCTGTCTACGATCGTGGTGCGACGGACCATTTCCTGAAGCCCGATGACGTAGGCGAGGCTCGTGTCCTGGAAGGTGATGATGCTCTGCGTGATCAGGCTGGGCAGCATGCGCCGGACCGCGATGGGCACCAGGATGTAGGCCGCCGTCTGGCGGTAGGTGAGCCCGGTGGAGTACGCCGCGCTCACCAGGTCCTTGCTGATGGATTGAAACCCGGCGCGGAATATTTCCCCGAAATAGGTCGCCTCGAAAACGACGAAAGACACCGCGGCGGATATGAACGGGTCCAGGGTTTTGCCGACCAGGATGGGCATCACGAAGAAAAACCAGAAGATGACCAGAATCAGCGGGATGTTGCGCAAAAAATTGACGTACAGGGTGACCGGGTAGTACACCCACGGCCTCTTGGAAATCCGGCCGAGGCCCACCAGGGTCCCCAGGAAAATCCCCCCCGCCAGCGCAAAGGCGGCCAGCTGCAGATTGGTGAGAAACCCGCCGAGCAGGTACGGCAGATTTTTCAGGACGGCATCCATGGCTAGCGGCTCACCAAACCGGGAATCCGGAACCGGGATTCAATCAGATCCATCAGCTTGACCACGGTCATCCCCAGCACCAGGTAGATGGCCATGGCGCCGGTGGTGGCCTCCAGGCCGTGGAACGTCTGCTCGTCGATCTTGTAGCTCATAAACGTGGTCTCGGCCACGCCGATGGTCATGGCCACCGCGGAGTTCTTGAAGATGGTCAGAAATTCGGTGGTGAGGGGCGGGATGATGAGCCGCAGGGCATGCGGGATCATGACGTACCAGTACATCTGCAGGCGGGTCATGCCCGTGGACAGGACCGCGTCGTACTGCCCGTGTCCGATGGATGCGAAGCCGGCGCGGACGTGTTCGGCCACGCGCGAGGCCGTGTAGAGCCCCAACCCGAAAATGGCGATGTAGTAGTTGAGCCCGGAAATCTGGTTGATTTTAAACTGCAGGGTTTGGCCGAACAGCATGGGGCCGGCGTAGAACCAGAAAAACAGCTGAACGAGGAAAGGGATGTTGCGGAACACCTCGACGTACAGGACGCCGAAAATCCGCAACGGCCAAAAACTTACCGAACGGAGGGTCCCGAAGAGGATGCCCAGGGCGAGGGCGAGGATCCACGCCAGCGCCCCGAGCTGGATCGTCAGCCACAGCCCCTGGAGCAGCCACTCCCCGTATGGCTGGCGCCACAGCACGCCCCAGTCGAATTTGTATGCCAGCATTCGCTGTCGCTCATCAAGGGTTCAAGTGGAAAAACCGAAAGTGCTGTTTGCCCTTCCCTTGAACCCTTGAATCCTTGAACCCTATTTCTTCTTCAGCCACCCCTCGTCCATGGGATAGACGATCAGCTGAAGGTAATCCTTGTAGGCCTGCGACATGGGGATGGGCACCATGCCTTTCGGCCCCATCCACTTGTCGTAGAGTTCGTAAAACTTGCCGGTCTTGATGGTCCACAGGATGGTGTTGTTGACGAAGTCGCGGAAGTCGGAGTCGTTTTCGCGCATCAGGTAGCCGTAGGGTTCATAGGCGATGGCGAAATCAACCGTCCGCCAGGCATCCGGAGTGTCGTCCTTCATCCGCAGGCCTTCGAGCAGGCTGCGGTCGGTGGCGTAGGCGTCGATTTTACCCGTTTTCAAGGCCAGAAAACCCTGGGCGTGGCCCTCGGTGGTGACGATCTCCTTGGGCTTGTATTCCCCGGCGGCGGCCTGGTCTTCAATCGCCTTCAGATTGGTCGTGCCGCGGGCGCCGCCGAGTCGCTTCCCGTTCAGGTCGGCCTTGGTTTTGATCGGGCTGTCTTTGGGCACCAGGAAGCTCGTCTCCGAAAAGAAGAACGTCAGGCTGAAGTCGACCACGTCCTCGCGCTCCTGGGTGTAGGTGGTGGAACCCATCTCCACATCCGTCGTCCCGTTCAGGATCATCGGGATGCGCGTCTTGGTGGTGATCGTGACGGGCTCGATCTCGATCTTTTTGCCGAAGTACTTGGAAAGGTTCTCCGCCAGGATGTTGGTCATATCCACCGAAAACCCGACCTGCTTGCCCACTTTGGGATCGATGAAGGCGAACGGAATGGAGTCCTCCCGGAAACCGACCTTGATCTTGCCGGTTTTCTCGATCTTGTCCATGGTCTCTCCGGCCTGGACGGTCGGAGCCAGAAACGCCCATGCGCACAACCCGGCGGCAAGGATACCCAGCATGCTCCATCTTTTCATGGTCGAATCCTCCTCTCGGCTGAACGATTATGGAAAAAGTGCATGAAACGCCGCATCGAGGCACACGCTTCGATGCGGCGGGTTGGGAAGCGGCCCGCAATGCTCCAACCGGCAGGCATTCCATAGAATGCCTGCCGCTTGGAGTCAAGCTGCAACTTGCGGCCGGCCCGGCCGGCGGCGGAATCGTTCCCGGACGCGCGGCCCCGCAGGTTTGACAGGCCGACCCGATTGGGGCATTCTTTCGAGTCAGCGGGAATCCGGCAGAAAGCCGCCCCCTCCATGCCAACCCGCCGAAGACCGGGAGAGCCGTATGCACAGGGTGGATCGACCGATCGTCAAACGGTCCCTGTTTTCATGGGTGTTCGACGGCAACCTGCGCTGGCAGGTGCTGCTGTTGGGCATCATCGCGGTGGCGGTGTTCACCCGGGTGCTGCCCCTGGAGATGCAGAAGCGCATCGTCAACCAGGCCATCAGCCTGCGCAAGGTGGACCTGCTGTTGACCTACTGCGCCTACTACCTCGCCGCCGTCCTGCTGTCCAGCGCCTGCAAATACCTGATCAATGTTCTGGAAACGCACATTGCGCAGCAGTCGCTCGCCCGCATGCGCAATGCTCTCTACAGCCACATCATCACCCTGCCCCTCAGTTTCTTCCGCAACACGCAGCCCGGGACCGTCGTCAACGCGATCGCCAACGAACTGGCCGTTCCGTCCAACTTCGTGGGCTCGGCCGTTTCCACACCGGTGTCGAACGTGCTGACGCTGCTTGCCTTCGCCGGCTACTTGTTCTGGTTGAACCCCTTGTTGGCAGTGGTATCCCTCAGCATCTATCCGGCGGCGATGATCGTGCTGCCGTTCCTGCAGAAGCGCGCCAACACCGCCAACCAGCGGCGGGTCGACCTGGCGCGCACCTTCGCCGGCCGGATCGCCGAGTCCATCGACGGCATCCACGAAATCCACGGCAACGGGGCCTACCGCATCGAAATGGCCAAGTTCAGCCGGCTGGTGGAACAGCTGCGCAAAATCCGCGTGGTCTGGAGCCTGTACCGGTTTGCGGTGAAATCCACGAACAATTTCTTCACCAGCCTCGGGCCTTTTCTGGTATTCATTCTCGGCGGCTACCTGACCATCAAGGGCCAGTTGGAGCTGGGCTCTCTCGTGGCCTTCCTTTCGGCCCAGGAAAAGCTCTATGACCCGTGGAGGGACTTGATCGAATTCTATCAAGTCTACCAGGACGGCCGCGTAACCTATGACCGCACCATGGAGTTCTTCGACGTCGAGCCGGATTATCCCTTGGCCCCCGTCGACCGGAAGACATTCGATCTATCGCCCCGACTGGACGTCCAGAGTCTTTCGTTCTTCACGGACGGCGGCATCCGGTTGCTGGACGATATCAACCTGCAGCTCGAACCCGGCGAGCACCTGGCGCTGGTCGGGTTCTCCGGCAGCGGGAAGAGCACCCTGGCGCTGTGCATCGGCCAGCTCAACAAATACAGCGGCGGCAGCGTCCTCATCGGCGGCCAGGAGGTTTCGCGCCTGACCAAGCAGGATGTGGCCGCCAATGTCGGGGTCGTGTCCCAGAGCCCTTTCATTTTCGAGGGCTCCATCGCGGAAAACCTGCTGTATGCCTGCGACGCCGTCACGGGCGATGACGGCCCGCGCCGACCGACGCTCGACGACATCATCGCCGTTTTGCACCAGACCGGTCTTTTCGTGGATGTACTGCGCTTCGGGCTGAACACGCTGCTCACGGCCGAAACGCATGCGGACTTGGTGAAGGACATCATCCGCGTCCGACGGAAGTTCCAGGAGAAACACGGCGAAAAACTGGCCGACCACGTGGAGTTCTTCGAGGAGAACGCCTATCTCTTCTACTCGAACATCGCCGAAAACGTGACGTTCGGGGCAGCCAGCCGCGCCGATTTCGCCCAAGCCGCGCTGGCCCGCAACGAGTACTTTCTGAAATTTCTCGAACAATCGGGCCTGCACCGGCTGCTGCTCAACCTGGGCGCCCGCCTCGCGCGTCAGACGGTCGACATCCTGGGCAATCTGCCGCCGGAGGCGGTTTTTTTCGAACAAAGCCCCATGAACGCGGACGAGCTGTCCAGTTACAAGACCGTGGCGGAGCACCTTCGCCGCCGCCGGCTCGACGATCTCGATCCGGCGGACCGCCACCGCCTGCTCACGCTGGCTCTGCGATTCACGCCGGGCCTGCACAAAATGGCGGCGTTGCCCGACGATCTGCAGCGCCTGCTGCTCGCGGCCCGCACCCGATTCCGAGAGATGATCTCGCGCGACCTGCCGGGGGTTTTCACTTTCTACAGCAAGAACGATTACATTTTCTCCCAGACCATTCTGAACAACATCCTTTTCGGCAAGGCCAAAGCCGCCACCCCCCAGGCCCAGGAGGCCATCACTCAAAACATTATCCAGGTGCTGATCGAAAGGGACCTGCTGGAAACCATCGTAGAAATCGGCATGCATTACAATGTCGGCACCAAAGGCGAGAAGCTCTCGGGAGGCCAGCGCCAAAAGCTGGCCATCGCTCGTGTTTTCCTGAAAGCCCCGCGGCTGCTGATCATGGACGAGGCGACATCGGCCCTGGACAACACGTCCCAAGCGCGGATCCAGAACCTGCTCGAAACCCGCTGGAAGCGCAAAAGCACCCTGGTGGCTGTGGCTCACCGCCTGGACACCGTCCGCAACTTCGATCGCATTGCGGTCATGAAGGCCGGGAGGATCATCGAAATAGGCCGCTACGATGAGCTGATCGCCCGGAAAGGAGCTTTGTATGAACTCGTTGGACGAAAGTAGCCCGACACCCTCGTGCGAGTACCAGGAGAACCTGGACATGCTGCGTCAGACCTATTTTTTTTCAGGGCTTCCCCTTGAATCGCTAAAAATTTTCGCCTATCTTTGCACACGGGAAAAATTCCGAGAGGGCGAGTTTCTGTTTCGCCAGGGCGAGGATGACGGCGAGGCGTTCTGCATCCTGTCCGGGAGGACGCAGCTGGAGCGAAGCGTGCAGGACGCCACCCTTCCGATCCGCTGCTGCGAGCCCGGAGAGTTCATCGGCGGCCTGTCCCTGATCGGCGAAACCCGGCGTTTGTATTCGCTGCGGGCCTTGCAGCCGACGGCATGCTTGGTTCTGAGCCGCGATAAGTTCACCAAAACGCTCGATCAGTTCCCCGGGCAGCGTCCCCGAATCTTCAGGGCCGTGGTCGCCGCCATCCATGATTGGGAAGAGCGCTTCCTGGAGGGCATGGCGCCGGCGTGCGGCGGGTGCACGTCGAAGCTGGGGGTCAGCCTGCTGTGAGCCTTCCGCGGATCGAGCCGCCAAGGACGCGAGGTTCATGAGCACGACCGGTTCGGTTTCGTTCGAGCTGCGGAACAATCTGTCCGAATTGGCGACCCTCTGCGAAAAGATGGAGAGCGTCGGCCAGACGCTGGGCCTGTCGCGAAGATGCTTGTTCGAAATGAACCTCGCGTTGGATGAACTCTTCACCAACATCATCTCCTACGGGTTTCAGGACCAATCGGAGCATTTCATCCGGGTGAACATCTCTGCGGACCAGGACGTGTTGACCGTGGTGTTGGAAGACGACGGCATGGCCTTCAACCCCGTCGAGCGCATCCCTCCGGAGGTACCCTGCACGCTGGACGAATGCAAGGTGGGCGGGCTGGGCATTCATTTGGTCAAAAATCTCATGGATGAAATCGTCTACGAACGTCGCGCGGGCCTGAATGTCCTGACGCTGAAGAAATCGATTGAGAAGAGCTGAGCGTGACGGTCGCATCAGAGAAACAGGAGGATCGGCATGGACATCGTCGAAGTCAAACAAGGCGGGGTCAGCACCTTTAAACTTCAGGGGCGCCTGGATTCCAATACATCCCCGTCTTTTGAAAAGCGGCTTTTGGACGCCATTTCCGACGGCACCCGGAACGTCATCATCGACTTCAAGGAGCTCGACTACATTTCCAGCGCCGGCCTGCGCGTGATCCTGAAGGCCACCAAGACCCTGAAGCGGCAGGACGGCAAGATCATGCTCTGCTCGATGCAGGATTACGTCAAAGAAGTCTTCGAGATCGCGGGATTTGATTCCTTCCTTCCGATCGTCTCCAGCCTGGACGATGCCTTCAAGGCCTTTTGACTTTCGGTCGGCCGCCCGGCGGCGAACCATCCGCCGAACCTCCGGGCGCCGGATTCCACCGTAGTCCGATCAGGCCGCGCCGGCCCAATTCGCGGACAAACTGCGCCACGGCCACTTCGGCTTCCTTCCGTTCCAGCCGGTGAATCTCGGCGAACGCTGCGGCCACCCGCCGCAGGGGGGTCTGGCCATCCAGCAGGGACCAGACGCCGGATCCCAGCCGGTCGAGCTGCAGCCGGGCCGTCCGCGGCGGCGTGTCGCCGGCGCCGAGCCAGCGCGCCACCGCCGCCACCCAGGGCCGCACCGTCACCGGGTAGCGCACCAGCACATCGCCGTTTTCCAGCCGCTCCTCCTGCACCTGCCGGTTCTTCACCGGAATGCAGTCCAGCGCCTCACGGCGGGTCGACACCGGCGGTGTCGTACGGTCCCTGGTCAGCCATCCCATAGGCGTCGCTCAGTGCCTGCATGTCCGGGTCTTCGATCGGCCGGCGGCTCTCCAGCCGAACGCCGAGGATGCGGTTGCGCGTCGTCACGCGCCACAGACGCAGCCGGCGGAAACGGAACCCCCCCAGCCGCACCCGCAGCCGCCCGCCGCACCCGGCCGGCATCGGATCGGCGCCCTCGGTAGCCGGATGGCCGCCGACCGTGAACGGCCGGAAGACCAGTCGATTTCCGCCCGCGGCGGCCTGTGCAAATTCGGCGAGGCTCCGGTTCTGGAGCAGCACCTCGGCGGGCGCCCATCGGTAGAGGGTCAGCCGGCGGCCCGGCCCTTTGAACTCGAGGACGAATCGGCCGGCCTCGAACCGGCAGCGATCGAGTACGAACCGATCGGGCAGCTCCGCCGCCACGTCGTAAAGCGCCCAAGCGATCCGGCCGTCGTTGCGGTGGTCCCGGAAGGAGGCGAGGACGCGCGCCGCGGCGGCGGTGATGAGGTTCGCTCCGGGCGGTTCCAAAAACTGGATCATGCTGGCCGTGCGGCAGCTCGGGCAATAAAGCAAAGCCCCCGCCCCCCGCTCGGTGCCGGCATCCCACTGAAAGCCGGTGGATTCAAAATCCGCGACGCCGGGTCGCCAGGAGGCCGGCAGGGCCGTTTCCCGGAACACCCCGCCCCTTCGCCCGACGTGGCGGGCCAGTTTCCGCAGGTGGCGGCCGGCCGCAAATCGCCCCCGCACCGTCGCCCACTTGACCTCCATCACCGGCCCCGGCGCGGATTCCAGCACCAGATGGCGCCGGCCGACCCGGGCCGGATCCCAATCGCCGGGAACCGCGAAGCGCACGCCGTCCCATCCAATGGTTTTCCAGCCCCTCGCGCTCACCGCCGACCGGCCGGGCTCACTTCGGGACATACCGGTCCCAGACCGATGATCCGGACCGATCGGACGGAGCCCGGCCCTGCCGCAGGGCTTCGCGCCGCTCCGGCCGATTCTCCTTGAAGCAGCGGGCATCCTCCTCCAGCCCATTGTGGAGGGTGAGTTTGACGGCATTGCCGATTTTCTCCTCCTCGTCCTGGGCGTTATGCTGCAGGGTGAGGCTGATGCGGTTGGCGTGCGCATCGGAAAAGGACCACTTCCAGCTGATGAAGACCCGGAAGGGATCGCCCTGATATTCGGCCGGATCGCCGAAGCGAGTCTTGAACCGCCGCAGCAGTTCCTCGAAAAACTCGATGCCGCCGTCCTCGTATTTGAGTTTGATGCGCAGGATGGAGCGCGGCTCGCGACAGGTGCCGAAGGCGACCAGTCCGCTCTTGAAGCCCGGCGTCGGCATAATTTCCACCTCGAGCAGGTTTTCCATGTAGCGCACCGGCAAGGCGGTTTCCATGATCACGCGTTCGGCGACCGATTCGATCGGACGCCCCAGAGTGAAGCCGGCGATCGACCGCGGAACCTCGGCGGCCAGGCCGGGCATGGCCGCCGCGGCGATCGCCCCTATCGCTGCCAGGATCAGCTTGTGCATCATCCGCCCCCGCGGCATGTGATGGAAAAGGTGCAACGTCTGTTTTAAAGCTAACGCGCCAACCGCGCAAATGCAATCCCGTCAATAGGGCAGCCGGGCGAGCGACTTCAGGATGAGCGTCAGCCCCATGGCGAACATGCCCGTCAACCCCATGCCGCAGGAAAATCCGGCCAGCAGGACCGGACTGTACTGCCCCCACATGGCGCCGTACCGCCGCCGGAAAAAATACCGGCCGAGCAGGGCTCCAATCACCTCCAGCAGGAGTCCGTGGGGCGTGCTCTGGCCCAGGCCGCGCACCAGGCCGTAGACCAGCATCACCGGCAGTCCGAATAAGGTGAGCAGGAGGTAGGTGATGACCCCGAGCAGGGTCCCGGCCCCCACGTACATCCAGTTCAGCGCCTGGAAGAACAGCGAATTGCCCTCCAGGGTGGACGTCTGCATCAGCAGGGTGTTCAGGGCCTGCAGGTGCCACAGCTCCTGGGCGAACGGATAGGCGCTGGAGGGGATCGGCGCCAGCTGCCAGATGAATTGCGAGAACAGCAGGCTGGCGATCATCACCACCGGGAAGACCACGATCTCGGACTTGATGATGCCCCGGATGCTGGTGCCGGTCAGTTCGATTTCCCGGAAGCTCACCGTGGCGCTGCCGTAGTTGTGGATGGGAATGGGGGCGTACCAGATTTCGATCCCCTGGTAGCCGAAGTATTTCGCTCCGGCGATGAAGCTCGCCTCGCGCACGAGCGGCAGGCTCACGAACTGGCCGGCGATGCCCTCCATCCGCGCGGTGATGTAGGAAATGACCGGCGTGTAGAGGAAACCGTAGAGCAGGAAGAAGACCACCGGGAAATTGGGCACCAGCCAGACGCAGAGCAGCACATAGGAAACCGTCGAAAAGACGTAGATGCCGATCGACAGCCAGAAGTTGATGTCGCCCCGGCCCGGCGGCGGCCGGAAAAGATCCCGCAGGCGGCCGCGTTCGCCCGCCCGGCCGCCGGCGAAGGATCGCGCCACGTGCCAGAGGCCGACCAGGCCGATGGCGAGCCCCAGGCCGATGCCGAAGCTCAGGTAGAAATCGAAGTTGTTGGCGAAAACCGTTTCCACGGTCCGCATCCCCGGATGCCAGCGGTGGAGAATTCCGTGCCGGTAGAGAATGGGGTTGGCGATGATCGTGATGACGAGCCCCCCCAGGCCGCCCATGACCGCCCAGAACGGCAGGACCATGCCGATGAACACCAGGCCGAGGTCGAGCTGAATGCCCGTGGCCACGGCCGGAAGCCAGTCCTCGGTGTGGACGGTCAGGTCGATCCATGGAATCGGAATCAGGCGGATCGACTCCATCAAGACCAGACCGGACAGCGCCGGCAGCAGCACGTAGACCGCGCCGAACACCAGGCCGATGACGCCGCCGATCGAAAACACCCGCCACTTCCAGCTCTTTTCGCGCTCTTCGGTGGACTCGGCCAGCGCCATGGTTCCCAGGGCGGCCACCGGTGCCATGGGAAACGGCAGCTTCTCGACGTCGGAGGTGATCCGGTAGAGGGCATACCCCAGGCCGAATTGGTCCACGCGGGTGATGATCTGGGTGCCGATCAGCAGCAGGATCGGGATCAGCCAGTCGCGGTGAAAGAGCGTGCGCTCGACCAGGGCCGAGGATTCCAGCGGGGGCGCCACCCACGTGGGAATGAATTCGGCCACCCCCAGCATGCGCGCCGCATCGGACTGCACCAGATACTGGTTCCACAAAAGGCCCTGGAACGGCGTGTGCAGCGCCGCGCCGGCCATGTAATACAGCAGGAAGATTTCCTGCTGCTTCAGGTCGCTGTAGGAGCGCTTGGCCAGCTCCGCAAAGAGGATGATGGTGACCCAGCGCGCCGCCGGCCCGATGCCGGTGCCGATCACCAGCTGCAGGTACATGCTGCCGGGCATCATCAGGAACCCGATGAAGATCGCCCCGACGATCGTCTTCCAGTCGAAGCCTTCCTCGAAGTGCGTCGGCGCCTTCAGCAGGTCCCGGTATTCTTGGAGCTCTTTGTCCTCTTTCATTTTCTAATCCGGCAGCACGGCGTAGCTGGCGTAGCTGAACAGCCCGTAGATGGCCCAGCTGCCCGCCATGAAAAAATCGCCGATGATCAGGCCGATGAAGAAAAACCGCAGGTTCTTGAACAGCGCCGTCCCTCCGTAGCGCATGCACAGGGCGTTGCAGGCCCACCCCACGAAGAAGCTGAACCACAGCGTCCACATGGCGGAGCTGTAGGTCGTCAAGTACCCGATGGGATGAATCGGCCACCAGTAGAAGCGATGGTAACAGGCCACCAGGGCCAGCATGACGGCCGCGCCGCAGGCGATGAAAATCAAGACCCAGCTGCGGGGCTCCGTCGGGGATTCCACCAGCTCGAAAATGTTCTCATAGACGGCGACGGAGGTGCGCGTCGCCCATTCCATCTCGAGCTCGCGCACGCCGAATTTATAAGCGACCGCCAGCATCGCCGCGAAGGACACGCCGACGCCGGCCACCAGGGTGAGCGCGATGGCCACCGCGATCCGCCGGTTGTTGCGCACGCCGTCGGTCACCTTGCGCGCGTGCAGCAGCGCCGGCATCAAGGCCTCGCGCAAATCCAGAAAAAGCACTTTCTGGGTTACGGCGGCGACCACCAGGCCGACCGGGGTCAAAAAACGCGAACCGAACAGTGCGGTGAGGGCGTCCAGGGGCGCGGCGGTGAGCGTAAAATACGTGATCCCGCCCTGGCAGATGATCCGCACGGCCACCAGGGTGAACACGAAAAAGGCGGCCAGCACCAGAACCGCCGGGCCGATCGAAAGCCCGTAATGGTGGCACCATCCGACCAGCCCGACGCTGCCGGCCACCAGCCCCCAAAACGCCGGTTGGCTGGCGATCCACTCGGTTTCGGGGTCCGCGTCCCTGCGGCGGCCGAAGGCCTTCAGAAAAAGGTCCAGAAAATGAAACCGCGCCAGCCAGGCGAGAAACAGAAAAAAAACCAGGTAGGCGCCGACGGTCTGCATTTCCTCGGGGCGTGCGAGCGTGGAACCGAAGGTCACCCCCAGGGCCGCCGCCGGAATGTTGATCCCCATCACGCTCAGCAGGCCGGTCAGCAGCGCCCCGGCGAGAAAGAAGAACCAGAGCGAAAACGACACCGGTTTGGCGGTCAGAAACGCAAAACCGATGAACGCCGGATAGATGTAGATCTTCAACTTGGTGAACCCGGAAAACAGGCCGGCTTTGGGGAAGAACTTGCCCGCCAGGATCAGAGTGGGGATCGAGGGAACGGACGGGTTGTAGAAACTCAGCCCGTTGATCAGGTGCAAGGCGACCGGCACGAGCAGGCCGGCCAGCAGATAACGGTGCGTCAGAAACGCCCCGAGCCGGTCCTCATCGAGCGCTTCCTGCATCAGAATCGGCACGCGCAACAGGGGGAAATTCATGCGCTCATTGTAAAGCGGCTGCCGGCTCAGCAGGCTGACGATGCAGATCATCAGAAAATAGCAGAGCAGGATGAACCCGGTCCATTCCAGCAGCGGCCCGCCCCAGGCCGACCAGGGGATCCGCCTCACCACCTCGATCCAGTCCATCTGCCGGGCGCCGGAAATTCCATTATAGAATCCGTCCATGGCCTCGCGGCTGGCCGGGTACCAGCCCTTCGGCAACAAGGGCTGAAGGACTTCCTCCCAGCGGTTTTCCACGGTGGCGAAGTGGTAGGGGGTGGTCAGGTTGATGAAAAAGGTGCGCGCCAACCCCGTCCATGCGACCCCCGACAGCAGCACCATGAGCGCCCACATGACCAGCAGCTCCCGGCCGGTAAACAGGCGCCGGCCCCGGAACACCGCGCGCAGCCCGGCCGTCAGGATCATCATCCAGACCAGAAGGTAGAACGGTGCCAGGGGGAACTGGCCGCCGCCGAGCGGCGTTCCCTTGAGATAGGCGTTGTTGAAGGGGGTGACCAGACAGATCACGAGGGCCAGCAGCGCGCCGATGAGCACGGCCCGCAGGCGGACCCGCTCGCCGCGCTCGGGTTCGCCCGTTCCGGCCCCCGGCGTCGGACGAAGGCGGGTCCCGGGGTCGCTGGTCATTGCGCCCGCCCTTCCGGCCGCACGGCGGTGCTTCGCCTCCCGGGGGGCGCTTCGGCGCGCCGGTGCGGATCCGCCGGACGCGCCGCCGCCAGGAACTGCTCGCAGCGCAGCTTGGCCGCCGGGTCCAGGGAGCGCCAAATCAGGAGCTGCCGCCGGACCGCCAGCAGAAATCCATGGTTGATCCGTCGCCAGGCGTTGGATTCGCCGGATTCCCGGGTCAGCCGCACGTGGATCTCCAGGAAGCCCGGCTCCTCCCGCGCCGGAGCGAAGCGCAGCTCCACGTATTGCATGATGCCGAAATCGAACGGCGCCAGCCAGACCCGGCACATGAGGTGCAGGCACTCGGGCAGCTCGCAGGCCGCCTGCGGACAGTCCGCCGCGTCATCGGCCATGCCCGGCAGGGTTTCGCAGACAAATTTCAGATCGATGTGCGAGGTCGAAAACGTTCCGTGGGAGACATCGAAATGGCCATCGAAGTAGTGGAACAGAAATCCGCCGACGCTGGCCTGCTCCCGGTAGGTCATCAGAAACGGCAGAACGAGCGTCAGCGTGTTGCCCCGCGCCTCCGGCAGCGTCCAGGACCGGTTCACGTCCGGAATGGCGATGTCGCCGGCCACCTTGGACGGATAGATCGCGGACAGCAGCACCACCGCGATGACCAGCCCCATGGCCGCCACGCCGGCCAAGGATGAATAGTTGACGGTAATCCCCGACCAGAGGGCGGTCTCGGCAAACCACTTGGCGGTGGTCTGAGCCAGAAGGTAGCCGAACACCACGCTGAGGACAGCGAAGGCCAAGGCCTCGGCAATAAAGAGAAACGACACGTGGGACGGGGCCAGCCCCACGGACGTGTACACGGCGATCTCGCGTTTGCGCTCGTAGACGCTGCTGATCATGGTGTTCAGCACGATGAAAATCGAGATGCCCAGCGGGATGATGATGTTGGGCACGCCGCTGTAGCTCATGGTGTCGCTGGCGTGGTAGAGAAACGTGCCCTCCGGCTCGCCGCTGAGCAAGGCCAGGCCGAAGCGGTCGATGAGATTCTGGGCGGCCATGCGGACGGGCTGGTCCGCGTCTTGCCGCACCGCCACCGCCTTGAGGCTGCCGCCGGCCGCCATCAGGGTCGGGTACGGGACAATGACGGTCAGATCTCCGGGGACGTGCTGGTAGCGGCTTTGAAACTCGCGCACGTCTTCGCCGGTTTCGAGCGCCTCGACTTCCTCTTCGGTCAGCTCCGCGGAGACCTCCCGGGAAAAGCTGACCGGCGTCAACGGCTCGCCGTCGAGGTCCAGCCGCTCCTGCAGGAGTTTGCCGGAAAACACCCCCGCCACGGCGAAGTCCATCCCCCACACGGTGACCCGCTGACCCTCCGGCTGCCTCGGGTCGATGCCGAGGCTGACCGCCAGGCGCTCCGGGAGCAGCACGGCGAAGCGCTCCGTCTCGTCGAACCACCGTCCGCCGACCAGGATCGCATCCAGCCCCGACACCTGGGGCTCCGCGTACGCCAATCCCATCAAGCCCTGGGCCTCGGCGCTGCGGCCGCCGGCCCGCAGCGGAACCGCGCCGGTGCGGGTCGCGTCCTCCGCCTCCAGCCAGGCCCGCGGCACGGCCCGGCCGGTGCCGGAAAAGGCGTTGGCGATGGCCTCAAACGCCTCGGGCGGCAGGGTCGTCCAATTGGTGTTCTTGAGCAGGAAGCCTGGGTAGGCGGCCTGCGGGCTGTAGAGAATGCGGGCGTGCCGGCGCATGGACTTGGCCGACGTGAAGCTCATGATGGTGAAGGTCAACAGCACCAGGGTGACGCAGGTCAGCGCCGTGCGCACCGGGCGGCGCCGCAGGTTGCTCACGCCGAGCAGAAAGGCCGCCACGAAGGCCCGCCACCGGCTGATCTCTCCGGCCGACGACAAGCGCGCCCGGGACTGCAGGCCGGCCATTTCCTGTTCGAATCGGAAGAAGATGATCAGGGTCACGATCAGCGACAGCCCCATGATGAAAAAAGCCAGGATCACCACCATGGGGCTGTAAGCCAGCTGAAACGCCGGATGGACGCTGTAAATGACCGCGACCAGCGCGGCGAGGATGAGACTGAAGGCGAGGATGCGTTGGTAGATGTTCGCATACGCGAACAGCAGCCGCTCCAGGCAGAAGGCGAACGGAACGAACAGCGCGATATAGAAGAGCACGCCGTACAGGATGTCCTTCTGCGTTCGCTCCACGTCGTCGTAAACCCGCACGGCCAGCGCCCAAGCCCGCGAGCTGGCTGCGGCGAAACGGTCGTAGGCGTATTCGCCCAGCGCCGCTTCGGCGGCTTTTAATGCGGCCTGTCCCTCCTGTTCGAGCGCACGGATGCGCTCGTTGAAAACGCCGCGCCGTTCGAGGTTTTCGATGCGCGGCGCCAGCAGCGCCCACATGTCGCGGGCCGTCTGGTATTCGGAGCGCAGCAGCCGGGGGGTGTCTTCGACTTCATAACCCACGCCGGTCGACCGCTGCGCGGACGCGTTCAGCAGAACCGACTTGCGTCGCAGCACCGTATCCGACAGCATCATCTTGAACGGCGTCCCCGGCTCCAGAAAAACGGTGGTGATGATCGACGACCAGGTATCCAGCCGGCTCATGAACCAATGCGCCGGCTCCGCCTCCCGCCGGCCGTCGAGCACCTCGGCCTTGGTCAAATAGCGAAAGGTGCGGGGCTCCAGCAGGTTGAACACCGTGGTGCCGCTGGCGGCGAACATGACCAGATCGGTCTCCATGAAGCGGCGGTTCATTTTCACACGGTAGGCGTCCTTACCGGTGAGCTTCTTATCGATGGTCCAGATTACCTGCCCGGTCCGGTCGTCGAAGCGGTAGCCTTCGATCACGACCTTGAACAGGCTGTGGGTTTTGTCCGCCACCCCTTTCAGCCGAAAGCGGCCTTTGGTGTCCACCATGGTATAAAATCGCGAATCCGCTTGATAGCAGAGCAGGACCGTGCCGGGGGCCGGTTTGTCGGCGAACAGCTCTCCGTGGCGCAGAAACATGGCCCGGCCGGTGATGGTCGAAAAACCGTTGAGCGGAGCGTTCTCCTCGCGCAGCCGCGGCGCCCGCGTCAAATGGCCGATGAGGCTGCAGACGGCTTGGCTTTGCCTCGCGGCGAAGTCGAGGTCGACCCGCTCCGGGGTGTCTCCCGGAGTTCCCCACGCCGACCGGGCGTCGCCGGTCGTGGCGAAGGTGATGCCGTGGTAGCCCCCCAATGCCGCGACCTCGCCGCCGAGCGCCGGCCGATCGATGAAATGGCTCTGCCAGGGCCGCAGCCGGCTCGGGCGCAGGGTGTCCTTGAACATCCCCGCCAGGCCGGGTGCGGAATCCAGCTGTTGGGCGCCTTCCTGCAGCGCTTCTGCCAGCGCGGCATAGGCCGGAACGCGGTTGATGCGCGGCCGCAGCGGGTACAGCCAGCCGGTGTTGAAGGCGCCGAATCCGTCGCCGTGGCTGGAGAGGTGCAGGGACACGCTGGCCGCGATGTCATAATCCTGCAAGGCGTTGCGCAGAGCGTAGGCCTCCTCCACGAGGCGAAAATGCGTGCGCGCGTCGGACAAGATGACTTCCTGGTCCTTCCGGGCGCGTTCGGCCACTTGCCGCATCAGCCGACGCTCGTCGGCGTCGAGACGATCGAAAGAGGTGCGCCAGGTCAGGCGCCGCAGGATCTGCCGCTCGGCGGTGAGTTCCTGAATGAGCTTCGCATCGCGGCCGTGCTCGAGCATGCGCAGCTGCATCAAACGGCGGGACACCTCGTCGGCGTCGGTTTTGAGCCGTTCTTGCAGCGCCGCCCGCAGCAGATCCTCCGGCGAACCGCCGCCGCCGTCCGCCGCGGCCGGGTCCTCCGGCGGCTCGACCGGTACGGCCGATGTTTCGCCGGAGTCGGCCTCGCCGAAACGGGCGTCTTTGAGGGCCCGCAGCGTCAGCCGGGCCTGTTGGACGGTCCGGCGCAGCTGGTTTCTTTCGTCGCGCAGGTCCCGGGACCGCGTCGTCAGCGTCCAGATCATCTCGCGCATGCCGGCCAGCGCCTGGGCGTGGCCGGAGGTGGCCGCCAGCAGAACCGACCGTTCGGGTGGATGCCGCTGAAAAAACCGCGCCAGCTGAAGCAGCGTGGCCGCGGCGAGGGCTTCGTCCGCTCCGGGCGAGCGGCCGGCCACCCACGCACGGCTGTCGTAAAAAGCTTCGATCAGAAGGAGTTCCTTCCGGCGTTCGGCCGATGTCCCGGGGATCAGGCAGTAAATGTTCTCGGCGAGGCCGTTTTCCCACCGCGCCTCCGAGCGCAGCCGCACCTCGTCGGCCACCCGGCCGGCCGGGGCCGACTCGAAATCGCCGAAGGCCTGCCGCAGGGTCTCCGCCGGCATCCAGAAGCGGGGGAATGGAATGGGGGACAGCTCGAACTTGTCTTCGAAGAAGGCCCGCGGCGACGCCCCACGGTCCACGTAGATCAGGGCCTGGGCGCCGAGATCCGCGACGTTCAACCAGTTTCGGGCCGAATCGATCTCCATCAGCAGAACGGCGCCCTCGATGCGTTTGCCGTTCAACCAACCGAATTCACCGCTGCCGACATAGATCAGCGGACCCGCCAGCCCGGGCGCGGCGGCAGCCGGGGGGCTGACGGCATTGCCGGACAGCGCATGCAGGGGCAGCGAAATGCCGCGCGCCGGGACATCGAGTTCGCTCGCGCCGGTGCGGACGACCGGCACGGCGAACGGCTGGGACGTCACCGTGCCCACCGCCAGCCGTTCGAGCTCGCTTCGGATCATGGCCGCCGCCCGGGCGTTGCCCGGCGAACCCGTGCTCCGGTCGCCGACGGCCGCCAGGGCGTGCAGGGTTTGCGCGAAGGAGGCCGGGTCCTGGGCCGCCGCCGCCCGGGAGACCAGCGGGATACCCGCAACGCTCACCAGCGCCCACACGACCCATCGGGTCCAACGTACGGCCGGAGCTGGCGGCGGATGCGGCTTCACCGGTTCGGTCCCTGTGCCCCCTCGCGCGCCCCGATCCTCCCGATGGAAATCGAAAGCTCCTCGCGGTTTTCGATCTTGTCGATCCGTCCGTCCCGAATCCAGACCACCCGGTCGGATACGTTGAGCATCTTGAAGTCGTGGGTGGCGGAGATGACCGTGACGCCCCGCTCCTGGCTCAACCGCTTGAGCAGGGCGATGATTTCTTCGCCGGTGGTGAGGTCCAGGTTGCCCGTGGGCTCGTCGGCCAGGATGATGGCGGGATCGTTCGCCAGCGCGCGCGCGATGGCCACGCGCTGCTGCTGGCCGCCGGACATCTCGAAAGGCTTATGGCTGTGGCGGTCGCCGAGGCCCACCTGCTCCAGCAGCCGCATGCCCTTCTGCACCGCGGCATCGTTGGCCACGCCGGCGAAGATCATCGGCAGGGTGACATTCTCCAGGGCGGTCATGACCTGGATGATGTTGAAGGTCTGGAAAATGTATCCGATCTTGCGGCAGCGCAGCCAGGCCAGCTCGTAGGCGTCGAGTTGGGCGATGTCGACTTCGTCGATGAACACCTTGCCGGTGCTGGGCTTGTCGAGCCCCCCGATCATGTTGAAGAGCGTGCTCTTGCCGGAGCCCGAGGGCCCCATGATGGAAAGGTACTCGCCCCGCTCGATCTGCAGATCGACGCCCTTCAAGGCCTGCACCTCGATCTTGCCGAGCTTGAAGCGTTTGGTGACGCCCGATACGCGTACGACGCTGCTCATGTCTCCACCCGCATGGCCTCCACGGGCTGCATCCGCGCCGCCACCAGGGCCGGATACAGAACTCCCAGAAGGCTTAAGCCGACGCCGATGCCGGTAGCGGCCGCAACCGATGCCGCCACCGGCGTCGTCGCGACCGCCTGGAGGGCCGCGCCCCCGAAACGAACCCAGCTGGCGGAAAGGGCGAAGACGGCGCCAAGCAGCGCGCCGGCCGCCGATCCGGCCAAGCCCTGCATCCCGGCTTCCAGGATGAACAGCCTCAATACGAAGCGGTCCAGCGCCCCCAGGCATTTCATGGTGCCGATTTCGCGAAACCGCTCGGTGACCGCCATCAGCTGCGCATTGACGATCCCCACCGCGCAGACGAGCAGCGACAAGATGAGGATCCAGCGCTGCTTCGGGGTGGCGGCCACGTTGTTCGCTTCCGGAGCCAAATCGTAACCGGCGCGCACGAGCGCCTGGCGCAGCTCGGGCGAGCCGCTGGCCAGCATGCCGTTGGCGACATCGTTGCTGACACCGGTAAAGCTTAAAAAGGACACGGCCAGCACCAGACTCAGCGTGGTGATCAGCGACCGGAAAAAACGCACCTGGATGCTTTTATAGGCAATCTCCACGGACTTGCCGAACGGCAACACCACCAAGCGATGGGTCGACGCGGATGCTTCAGCCCGATTTGAAAAGATGCGATCCTGCATAATCGATAAAACCAGCCCCCGGTTTCAAAGCCGATAACATAACGGTATTGAGAAGTAAATAATAGCGGTTCTTGATAAGATTGAGAGCTCCGACGGGCGTGCTTGAATGGGGTCCCCCCCGGCGCGGCTTCGACCTTGGGCCCTATTGGTGCACGCGGCGCATGGCCAGCTGGGCCTTCGAAAATCAGCCCTGTTTGCGGCAATCCTGGCAGAGCGTCCCCTCGATGTCCCCGGCGACAAAGCGGCGCCTCCATTCCATGTAGACCGGACCGTGCCAAATATCCGCGAGAGCGGTGGTCCTCAAGTCCCCCATCACCTCCTGCTGCTCCCAGTCCACGCAGCAGGCGAGCGTCCGTCCATCGTAAAGCACATGGAGTTGCTCCAGCCGTCGTCGACACCATCCGAACGGCCGGAGCTCCCGGACGGCCAGAGCGGTCCCCCGAATGGTGCCGTGATCGGCGCGATTTTCCATGGTGGCGACCACCAGCTGGACGTCCCGTGCCTGCCAGTATTTTCGAAGAGCGGGGATTTCGTCATGGTTGTGAACGGAGTCGACCACGACGATTTCCACCTTGGGCCGCCGGTAGCCTCCCCGCGCTTTGAGGTCGAGAAAGCGATCGATGTTCCGCAGGGTCCGCTCGAGCCGAAGGTGCATGATGCTCCAATAGCGGTCGGGGGTTAGGCTATGCACCGAGATTTTAAGCTTGTCGAGGCCGGCGTCCAGCAGGCCTTGGGCCATCCGCGCGGTCAGAAGCCCGCCGTGGCTGGTCGTTTTGACGGATTGGGGTTTGCGGATGCGCCGGCTGATGCAGGCGACTCGCTGAGGCAGTTCGCGATCCAGCATCGGTTCATTCATGAGGTAGAGCGTGTAGCGCCGGACGCCCAGTTCCAGGCACTGGTCCACCAATGATCGATAGAGGTCCCAACGCATTCGGAGCCCTGGCGCAATCTGCAGCGACGTCTTCCGGTTCGGGCAAAAGATGCAGTTTGCGTTGCATCCCGTCACCGTCTGGATCATTACGTGATCGGGGCCCAGCGCGGTCCGAGAGGCGGGTCGGGCAGTGGAACCGACGGTATTCATAGACCGGCCAAAAGGCGGGCGGTGGCGGCCGCCCCATCCAGGTTGACGATGGCCGGGCCAGCGCGGCGCGGGAGCGCCAGTCCCGTTTCGATGAACGCGGCGATCCGCTCCGGATCGAGGTCGTCCTCACTCAGAACGATCATCGGCAGGCAGCCCATGAGCTTTTGGACCCGCCAGGGTTGCTCCCGCTGGCGCGAATAGGGCAGCACCAAGGCCGGCACGCCCGTTGCCAGCAGGTTCATGCAGGTGTTGTAGCCGGCCAGACTGATCGAAAGATCGGCCGCCGACAGATAATCGATCAGCTGCGGCGTGAACCGGTGAACGACCCGACCGGGAGCACGCAGGGTCTCGAGCTCGCGAAAGTCCTCCGCCTTCATGAATGGGCCGCAGAAGGCCTCCAGGTGCAGCGGCCGGTGCGGCAGCCTCCGGCAGGCCTCCAGCGCGGCCCTCATCAGGCGATACCCGGAACGACCTCCGCCGCAGCTGGCGATCACCAGGTTCTCGTCGGGGTTCAAGCCCAGGTTGCGGCGCAGCCGGCGGCCGTTTTCGATGTCCGGGCGGGCGGCCACAAACCCGGTGTGGACCTTCGGGATACGAATGTCTTCGAACCGGCTGAACGTTTCACGCAGCGGCAGCAGGCGCTCGTCGGAGTGGATCAGCAGCAGATCGAACCAGCGGTGGAGGGCATCCAGCACCCGGGCCTCGTAGGCGGCGGGGTCGCGTTTTTCGACCAGCACATCCCGCAGGCTGCAAACCGTGCGGACCGGGCCGTGGTCTCCCCGCCGGATCGCATCCAACAGCGGTTCGAGCTCGAAGCCGAAGGCCGTGCGGCCGAACGGAAAAAGCTCGACGATGAACACCTGCGGGCGGTGCCGCCGAAAAATCGCCGTCAGAGCAGCCTCGCGCTCCCGCTGAACCGCGGCCACCGATGCGCCGGGCATCGCCGGCTGCAGCGTCGTGAAACCCTCGTCCATTGATAGGCCGGGCAGCCGGACCCGTTCGACGTGGGCGGGCAGGTCCAGGGCGACCTCTTCCCCGCCGGCCACCAGGATGACGCGATGGTCCGCCAGCGCCCGGGCCAGCTCGATGCTGCGGAACAGATGCCCCATCCCCCACACATACTGGCAGTAGAGCACGATCGTCACGGCGCACGCTCTCCAGCAGCCCGCAACCGCCGTCCGTCGACCCAGGCCGCCGTGGCCTGGGCCCCGGTCAGATCGACGCCGGAATCGGGGCGTCCGCCGCGCGCCAGCATCTGTTCCGCCAAAGCGGCCAGCCGCAGAGGCTCCAACTCGCTGTCGTCCAACAACCGCAGCGCCCCCAGGGCCTGCAGTCGCTGGGCGCGCAGCCGCTGCTCGCGGTTCTGGCCGAAGGGCCAAACCAGGGCCGGCGCGCGGGCCGCCAGCAGATTCATGGTGGTGTTGTAGCCGCCCATGCTGATCGACAGGTCGGCGGCGGCCAGAAAGGACAGGAAATCCGCCGTAAACCGGGCGACGCACCCTGCTTCGCCGGCGGCGCGCCGCAGTCTCTCGAAATCGTCGTCCGGCAGGAACGGACCCGTAAAAACCTGCAGCCGGGCGGCGCTCCGGCGCGGCAGGCGACGGAAAGCGCCGACGGCGGCGTCCAGCAGCGGAGCGCCCACGCTGCCGCCGCCCGCGCTGGCGACGATCAGCCGGTCCTCATCGGCCAGTCCCAGCTCCGCGCGCACCCGCTGCCGGGCGCCCGGCTCCGGCTCCGGGGTGACGAAGCCGGTGTAGATCAGCGGGATGGTGATTTCATGGCAGCGGCTGAACGTCTCGTCCAGCCGGACGATCGTCGGATCGGCATGCACCAGAATGGCATCGAAGTGCCGATTGAGCACATCGACGGCCCGGGCTTCGTGCTTTTGGGGGCGCTCCTTCTCGACCAGAATGTCGCGCAGGCTGCATGCCACGCGGCAGCGGTGCAGCCGGCCGTCGGCCATGTCTTCGAGCAGCGGGTCGATCTCGAACCGGAACGCCTTGCGGCCGAACGGATAGAGTTCAAGCAGGAGCAGATCCGGTCTCTCCGCTTCAAACAACCTTCTCAATTGCTCCCGGCGCGCGCGCCGGATCGTGCCGATGTCGTTGCCGGCCGCCGGCCGCAGCTCCTTGAAATCGGGGTCCATGGCCAGCATCGGCAGCCGGACCTCCCGCACGTGGCCGGGCAGCTCGGCCGCGACGCGCGGCCCCCCCGTCACGAGGATCACCCGGTGGCGGTGAAGCGCCCGGCAGATCTCCAGGCTGCGAAAGAAATGCCCGATCCCGAGCACGTGCTGGCAGTAGAATACGATTTTCATGAGGGCTGAAGCACCAGCTCCTCCGCGTCCACTCGTCCGGTCACCTCCGCATGCTTCACGGAGGATCCGGCGTAGAATTCCCTGAAGCCGTAACCCTTGAGGATCGCGATCAGCTTGGGCGAATATTCATTGAAGGGGAACCCGTAGAGGTCCGGCCGGCGGTTCAGGTTCCGGACGAACCACTCCAGGCACAGCTCGGTGTCGCGGCGGATGTAATCCTCCCATTCGGCCTCGGACCGGGGCTGAAGCCGGCCACCCCTGAACTCAAGGCCCTGGAAGGCCAGCCGCGAGCGGATGCTCAGGGCCCGGAGCTGGTCGGCGGGCACCTGCGGAAAGCGTTTGAAACGCCAGGAACTGGCCGGCCGGGTTCGTTTCGGATGCACGTCGGTCAGGGTCACATCGTGGAAATGACTGTGGGCGCCGATGCGCACGTTCGGCTGCGCCGCAAGATGCTGGACCTCCTCAACGGTCATAAACCCGCTGAAGTCCCCCTCGATCATGGCCCGTTGCGTGTGGAAGGATGCCTCTCGGCACTCAAGGTACCGGCCGTCGAAGACCGGCCGCGCCGTTCCGTCCCGAATGAAGGAGGTCGTAATGAAAAACGTCAGGGCGTTCGGGTGGTCCTTGAAAAGGCCGAGGTAGTAATAGTGGGAGAAGAGCCCGTCGTCGAAGGTCAGGCGGCAATGGTCGAGGGGCAGCGCGAAATGCTCCCGCCGCAGATCGTGAAACATCACCACATCCATCCGAAGGCCTCCTGGCGCCGGCGGGAACGCATCAGTCCAGCGCGCGGGCGTTCAGCCCGGCGAGCGCGACCCGACCGCCCGCGGCGGTCAGCCAGTGCAGGTGATAGGGCCGCAGGCCGACCGATTCGGCGGCGGTGTACGCGCACCCGCAGAGGTGTTGAGCCAAGGCCTTGATCACGCCTTCGTGCGTAACCACCAGAATGCAATCGCCCGGCCGGCGGCCGGCGGCGTCGATCAGCGCCTGCCGGCTGCGCTCCAGCTGCTGGCGGCGCGACTCGCCTCCCGGCGGACGGAACTCCCATCCGACCGCCTCCTGGGCCGCGACGGCCTCCCGGTCCTCGGCACGGATTTGGGCGATCGTCCGGGCGGTCCATTGGCCCCAGTCCAATTCCCGCAGGCGGGGGTCGGTTTCGATCGGCAGTTTCAAATGAGCGTTGATGGCCGCTACGGTGGCCAGCGCCCGCCCGGTGTCGCTGGCCAGGATGCGGTTCCACGAGAACGATTGAAGCGCCCGGCCCCAGCGCATGGCCTGCTGTTCGCCCTCCGGAGTCAGGGGGGAGTCCAACTGCCCCTGGACGCGCCGTTCGCGGTTCCAGACCGTCTCGGCATGTCGAATGAGCCCGAAGCGGGTGACGGCCGGCGCCGTCAGCATCGGCCCCCCGCGGCGGTCGATCGGACTCGAGTCTGGGCCGGAGCGTTGTTTCATCGCCGCACCATTTCCTGAAGTACCGCTTCCATGTCACGGTAGTTCTTGCGGATATCGTGGAACCGCCGCACATGGGCCTTGGCGGCGGCACCCATCTGCCGACGCAGATCGTCGTCCTGCAGCAGCCGCTCGATGGCGGCCACGAACCGCGGACCGTCGTACATCGGAACCAGCAGGCCGGTGGCGCCGCCGCGGACGGCTTCCGGGACCCCGGCGTTTTCAAACGCAACCGCCGGCAGCCCGCAGGACTGAGCCTCCAGATAGACCATGCCCAGCGATTCCTGAATGCCGGGGAAGACGAACAGGTCGGCGGCGCTGTAGTACCGGTAGAGCTCGCCGCGGTCGACCCGGCCGGCGAACACCGCCCGGTCCGCAAGCTCGGCCTGGGCGAGCCGCACCAGCCGCCCCCGCTCGCGGCCGTCGCCGACGATGACCAGGCGCAGCCGCTGCCCGCGCCGCCGCAGCTCCCCGCAGGCGCGGATGACCCAGGCAAGCCCCTCGGCCTTGACGCCCGGCCGAAACATGGCGACCGCCAGCACCACGGGGTCGTCACCGGCCTGCCAGACCGCGCGCAGATGCCGACGGGCTTCTGGCTCGAAGCTGAAGTCCTCCGGTTGAATCCCGGGCGCCACGTAATGGATGCGGCTCGCCGGCAGCAGCCGCTCCAGATTGCGTCGATCGACCTGCTTGTTGGTAAAAACCGTTCGCGCCGCCAGCAGCGTTTGGCGGTTGAGATGGAACCCGGGCAGCGTCTTCCAGTCCCGCCGGCGCCGGGTGGAAAAGACCCCCTGAAACAGGACAAACGGAAGGTTCATGCGGCCGGCGGCATATGGCCCCAGCACATCCGGAGCCTTGTAATAGGAGTGGTAGCTGAACCAGATGTCAAACCCCTTTCCGCTCAGCCGCCGGACCACCCGCCGTCGCTCCTGCAGAAGCCTCGGCCAAAGCCAGGGCTTCCAATAGATCCAGCGGCAGCGCAGCGAGCTGGCCGCAACCACTTCATGCCCCCGGGATCTCAAAAAATCGACGATGCCGCGGGCCGTCATCAGATCCCCGGAGGGCTGGGGGTGGTCGAGCGGTTTGAAGGGCGCGTAGAAACAGATCTTCATTCGTTCGTTACTGGAAATCCGGAAACCCGCTTTTCAGGAACCATGCGCCCTGGTCCGTACTGAATTCCCAGACCTGCAAGTCATCCAACGTCCGCAGCCGGGGGTTGTCCTGCTTGAAATAGGTGATCCGGACGGTTTGCAGGGCCCGGCGCATGTCATCGGCATAAACGACCTGCTTGACTTCATAATCGGCCACGCGCACACTGGCGGGCACGGCCGTTCTTTCCGGAGGAGCATCGGCGGCCAGATAGGGCCGGGCCGGATCGAAATCGGACCAGCGGATGAGCCGGCCGTAGCGCTTGGACATGTCCTCGAAGAGCTCCTCGCGCCGGAAGTCGAAGGTCGCTGCGCAGGCGGCCGAGAGCAGCGCCGCCGTCAAAACCATCAAACCGGTTCGTATCATGGCGATCCACCTCTGGTCATATGCCGACCGAATATTGACTGCCGCCAATTTAAACCATTCCGACGGATTCGCCAAGGGCCATTGATCCGTTAAGAAGGCCGGCCGCTTCCGCTCGGATGTGGGGCGGCCGCTCTGGGACCGCAGCGCGGACGGCGCCTGAAGCAACATTGACGAGCCGCTGCGCTTCATTTATTACTGCAGCGTCCGACTTTGAAATAGAGGGATTGGGGGAGATTTCCAACGAAATGAAAAGGGAGCATTCGATGCCATCTTTCGACGTTGAGGATCTGCGGCAGATCGCGGCAACCTTCGTGGCGGACGAGCCGGCTCGGCTGGGTGCCGAGGGATGGTGGCGTCCGCCGCTGCTCGCGACGGCGCCGGTGGATGACCGCTTTGAGATGCTCCCGCGGATCGCCGCCGACGATCACCTGCACCCTCGCGACCTCTTGCCGAGTGCCCGAACCGTCATCGTCTTCTTCATTCCATTCCGCAAAGAGCTGGCACGCGCCAACCAGAAAGGCGATCGGCCCTGCCGCGACTGGGGGCTGGCCTACGTGCAGACCAACGATTTGATCAACCGCCTCGGCCCGTATCTGGGCGATCGCCTGGGTGAACGGGGCTTTCGCTGCGGGCTGACGCCGGCGACCCACAACTTCAATGAAACCAAGCTCATGGCCCGCTGGTCCCATAAACACCTGGGACACCTCGTAAACCTGGGGCGCTTCGGTACGCACCACATGTTGATCACGCCGGCCGGCTGCGCCGGCCGGCTGGGGAGCCTGGTGACCGAGGCGGAGCTCGGCGCCCACCCGCTGATCCAGACCCGTGAAGCCTGCCTGCTCAAGGCCGGCAAAGCCTGCGGGTTGTGCATCGAGGTGTGCCCGGTGAAGGCGCTTAAAGCCAACGGCTTCGAGCGCCGGGACTGCTGGGAGCGCCTCAAGGACAACCGGTCCGGTCTGGATTATTTTTCCGATCTGCCCGAGACCACCCATGTCTGCGGCAAGTGCGCCGCCATGATGCCCTGCAGCTTCGGCAACCCCGTGGCCCGGCTGGAAGCGGCCACGCGGTAACCCCTTTTAATCTAAAGTACCCAACCCGACGGACCGATAAGGCGTATAGCGGCCGGCTAGCCCTGGCCTGGGGACTCGGCATCCGAATTTTTCGGCGCGGCGGATGATTCTCACATCCCAGCCGCCTCCATGCGGGAGATGCCTCCGCTGGCCGACTCCGCAAAATCCATTCGGGAGGGAACAACATCCATGTTCAGAAAGATCAAGCTCGGTTACAAACTGATCGCCGGGTTCGTGATGGTCGCCCTGATCACCTTGGGAGTCGGCTTTGCCGGCTGGTTCGGGGTCAACGGGCTTTCGGACCGCATCCACGACATCGCTGAGGTGCGGCTGCCCAGCGTATCGGGCCTGCTGGCGGTCGAGAAGAGCATGGAATCGCTGCGGGTCGCCGTCCGCACCCTGCTCAATCCCAACTTGAAGCCGGAAGATCGGGCGCGGCAATTCACCAACATCGAGAACGCTCGCAAGGAGTACCGCGCCGCGTGGGACATCTACGAGCGGCTGCCGCAGACCCCGGAGGCGGCCGAACTCTGGAAGCAGTTCGCGCAGGCCGTGGATGCCTGGGCCAGAGAAAACAACGAGTTTTTGCGCCTGGCCAAAGAACTGGAGGCGACCGGAATTACCGACCCGAAGCACCTCATGCAGGATCTGGAGCGCTTCCGCGGAGATCATTACAAGCTCATGGCCGATGTTCTGGCCGTCATGTCCACGGGCAACTTGATGATGGACGCGAAAGACGCCGCGTCCTGCAATTTCGGCCGTTGGGTGAAGAGCCAATCGATCGACAATTCCAAGGTGAAGGAAATCGTTTCGAAGGCCGCCTCCGTCCATGAGAAATTCCACCGGATCGGCAGCGCCATCAACGACCTCATCATGAAAGGCAAGCAGTTCGAAGCAGTCACGGCGTTCAACAACGAGATGTGGACCGCCGCCGATGAGATATTCGGGCACCTTGACGCACTGCGTGCGGTAGCTTCGCAAGCCGAAGAGATCTATGCCAAAATGAACCATCAGGCCATGGGGCCCTGCATCGAGAAGCAGCGCACCGCCCTGGGGTTGTTGGACAAAATCGTCAGGATCAACGAAGACGCCACGGCGGAATCGGTCAAAGCCGCCGAGGGTATGGCCGGCTGGTCCAAACTCATCGCGCTGGCCGGAACCCTGGCAGGCTTCGGCATCGCCCTGGCTTTGGGGGTTCTGCTCAGCGTCTCCATCAGCCGTTCCCTGCGGCACATCATCGCCGGCCTGGCCGAGGGCGCCGAACAGGTCGCCTCGGCCGCCGGGCAGGTCTCGGCCGCGAGCCAGTCGCTGGCCGCCGGCTCATCGCAGCAGGCCGCCGGAATCGAGGAGACCTCCTCATCCCTGGAGGAGATGTCCAGCATGACCCGACGGAACGCGGACAACGCCGGCCAGGCCGACCAGCTGATGAAGGAAGCCTTGGCCGTCGTGGAGCGCGCCGATCAGTCCGTTCAGGCCCTTACCGCCTCCATGCAGGAGATCTCCTCGGCGAGCGAGGAAACCTCCAAGATCATCAAGACGATCGACGAGATCGCCTTCCAGACCAACCTGCTGGCGCTCAACGCCGCCGTCGAAGCGGCCCGCGCCGGCGAGGCCGGAGCCGGATTTGCCGTGGTCGCCGAAGAGGTCCGCAACCTGGCCAAGCGAGCGGCCGACGCCGCCAGGACCACGGCCGGCCTGATCGAAGGCACGGTGAAAAAAGTCAGGGCCGGATCGCAGACGGTCGCAGAGACATCCGGGGCCTTCTCAACGGTATCGGGCCAAACGGCCAAGGTGTCGGAGCTGGTGGCCGAGATCGCCGCCGCCTCCGGGGAGCAATCCCAGGGCATCACGCAGGTGAACACGGCGGTGACCGACATCGACAAAGTCACCCAGCAGAATGCCGCCAACGCCGAGGAGTCCGCCTCGGCCGCCGAGGAGATGAGCGCTCAGGCCGAGCAGATGAAGGCCATGGTGCAGGAGCTCGTGGTGCTGGTCGAGGGCGGCCAACGCAGGCAAGCGGCGGCCGACGTCCATCCGTCCCCGGCAGCGGCGCCGGAGCCGGAACCCAAGCCGCTCCATCGCACCGCATCGCCCGGAACGCCGTTGCCGCCCAAGCAGCGATCGGGCCGCACGGCGGCCGCCGGCGCCTCGCCGGAGCAGGTCATTCCCCTGAACGATTCGGAATTTAGCGATTTTTGAGGTCGGCCCCACCGGACGGCGGCCCCGCTGGGCGCCGCCGCCCGGTCTTCTAATATGCCCAGATCCATCCGCCGTTCACGCAACCTCGTTTGAGCGATTCGCGCATGGATTGGCATGGGACGGTCCGCAGGGGTGTGCGCCCCGCAGGGCCGCCGCAAAAGACGCCCAGGCTTCGTCAACGCCCCCGGGGTTTCTACAATGGCTCCTCACCGGCAGCGACGGCCGAGCGGGTCGTGAACGCTGCCGTCCGGGGCTATCTGGGCCTATCGGAGCGGGATGGCTGCCGTCGAGACCGCCACCGTCGAAATTGCGGCGGCCCTGCGGGGCGCACACCCCTGCGGACTCCGCCGTCAGGCAACACCATCGCTTAATTTTGGTTCAAGGAAGGACTGGAGGTAGGCATAGTTCGGCGTCAGCTCGCCGCGGTAGACGATCACGGCCCGTTTAAGCTCGGCCGGCAATGAAAGCGCCTCGAAGCGCTCCGAGAAATCCGCCCGGTCCAATTCCGGCACGAAGCGCTTCAAGACCCGGCTGAAATCGATCGAAGCATCCCGCGGAATTTCAGCCGGCAGAATGTCGACCGCCATCATCACGGGACCATGGCCCTCGAACCCGTCCGCTGCCCGTCCGGTGGCCGGGTCATACACATACACTGGGTTGCCCGGCTCGGTGGCCTTGACCGTGCATTCGATCGAGCCGTTAACGTCGCAGCTGATATCGCCGATCACCTTGAGCCGCGGCTGCCGGCCGGCGCCCCAAAGCCGGCGGCACTGCTCGATGGTGAGCAGCCGGGGGTAGCGATAATCCCAGTAGATGCAGTTAACCCACACGGTCAGATGCTCGACATGCCGCTCGAAGACACCGCGGTAGCCGTCCTTGCCGCGGCGGTAATAATCGTCGAGATCGAACGCGGCCCCCTCCGTTAGGGGTTCTACCAGATCATTCTCCGCAAATACCACCTGATAAACCGTATGGCGGGACCGCGCGCGGTCATGGGCCGCCGCCCCCAGCGCCTCCGGAGGGACCGTCTCCACCGGCAGCAGCCCCAGGATTTCCTGGGCGCCGCGGGAGACGTTGCCGGTGCCGGTGAAGCCCACCACCAGGGGATGGACCGCCTCCGGTACGCCGTCCTTGCGGATGGCGGCGGCGATCCGCTGCAGATCCTCGCGAGCCCCGGACAAGTCGGCGTAACTGCGGGCCTGCTTCAGCCGGCTGAAGGGCGACGGAACCCCTTCGACCTCCAGGCGCTTTCCCAGCGCCCAGAGCGTGTTGATCATGCCCGCCAGCCCGGCGTGCCGACCGAAAAAAATCAGGCGCCGGTTCTTCTCGTCCACGATGCGCTCATAGTCGATCAAGGTGGCCTTCAGTTCCATCAGGCGGCGCAGCATGGGCATATTGGCCGGCTGGCCCTTGATCACATGGGGGAAGAAGAGATAGACCTTGCCGGCCTCGAGCTTGGCAGGCGGGATCTCCTTGATGCCGATGATGACGTCGCAGTCGGACAGGTCCTCCTGCACCGGGACGCCGGCCGCCGCGAACTCCGCATCGACGAAGGCGCGCCGGAGACTGGCCTGAACCACGGCGGGAATGCCGGCATCCCGCAGCTCTTTCAGGTCGGCGGGCACCAGCGGCGCGCGGTGCTCCCATTGGCTTTTATCCTCGCTTCGAATTCCGAATTTCATCGATGGGTTCTCCTGATTCCTTCCTGATCAAATTCGCAAAAAGTTCTATACCGGCGGCTTCGCAGAAGGGCCAGGGTCAAAGCGTGCGAACCGCGCCGAACGAGGCGTACTTTTCGTACGCCGCAGTGAGCGCGGGGTGAAGTGCAACGCCGAGATTGGCCCTTTTACGAAGCCATCGCCACGCGCCGCTCGATGTTCATCCCCCGCTGCTTCAACTCCTCGACCACGGCCGCCGCCGGCAGGTCGGCCGCCGGGTTGAGCAGGCCGGCGCGGCGGACCCGGCCGGACAGAATCAGCTGGGCCGCGATGCTCGTGGTGAAGCCGACGGTGCGGTTCATGGCGAAGAGGCCGGTCGCCAGATCCCGGTAGTCGACCAGCTCGTAAGTCGCCCGCAGCGGCTTTCGATTCTTGAGGCCCCAGGCCTCGACCCGGACGACGACCAGGTCGCGCTCGCCGTCCGCGAACTGCAGCCGGGGAGTCAGGTGCTCGACGACGAAGCGGCGCGGGGACAGATCGACCCCGGCGATCCGCGCCGGGATTTCGTCCAGAAACCCCAGCTCGGCCATCGCGTTCCAGAACGGATTGTGGCCGGGCCAGCGCATGGCATAGCGCCCCATCTCGCGCAGCTCCGGCCCGAGGCCGAAGACCGCGATGTAGCGCAGGGCGTCGCCGTTGGGATAGGCGTCCATCACGCCGACTCCCGGCACCTCGAAGGAATGGCCGTGCTCCGGACGGAAGATCCGCCCGCCGGGGATGGCGATTTCCTGTCCGTCCCGCAGCAGCCGGGCCGGCCGCATGTAGGCCTTGAGCACCCCCTCGAACGTCCAGGTGATCTTGTAGCCGATGGGGTTGTCGCCGGCGCTGGCCGGCTCGGGCAGGCCCGCGCCGTAGGAGCGCAGGCCGTACACCACGTCGAGCTCGTCCACGGCCAGCCGGCCGAGGATCAGGTCGATCCCGGGGTCCATGCCCATCTCCGGCAGCAGGGTCACGCCCCGCTCCCGGGCGAGCCCGTCGAGTTCGGTCAAGGCCCCGGTATAGCTCGAGCTGACGTAGTGCACCCCGGCGCGCACCGCGGCCCGGGCGACCGCCGGCTGGAAGTCCGGCGGCAGCATGCCGATCAGCACCTGCGGTTGGGTCTCCCGCAGCAGCCGGTCGACTCCCTCTGGCCGCCCGGCATCCAGGGCGACCGTCTGGACCTTGCGGTAGCCCATCCGGCCGGCATAGGCGTTGGCCGCCTCGGGGGCGATGTCGGCCACGACGATCGCGTCGACGATCGCGCTCTGCTCCAGGTCGTGCACCACGGCCTTGCCCTGCAGCCCCATCCCCAGAACCAGTGCTTTCACGACGCCTCCCTCAGATGTTGCGCAACCGGGGGTCCAGGGCGTCCCGCAGCCCGTCCCCCAGCAGATTGATCGATAGAATGGTCAGCATGATGGCCAGGCCCGGCAGGGTCACCAGCCACCAGGCGTCGGTGATGTAGACCCGGCCCTCCGCCAGCATCCGGCCCCAGGTCGGCATCGGCGGCGGGACCCCCATGCCGAGGAACGACAGCCCGCTTTCCCAGATGATGATGTTGGCCACCCGCACGGTGGCGAGCACCAGGATGGGCGAGAGCACGTTGGGGAAGATGTGCCGCAGGAGAATGACACGGTGGCGGGTGCCCACGCTGCGCGCCGCCAGCACGAACTCCTTCTCCTTGATGCTGAGGACGCTGCCGCGGATGGTGCGGGCGTAGGTGACCCAGTCGGAAAGCCCCAGCACCAGGATCAGATTGAAGATCGAATTGCCCAGCACGGCGATGACCGAGATGGTCAGCAGCATGAAGGGGTAGGCCATGAAGACGTCCGCGACCCGCATGATCACGCTGTCGATCCGGCCGCCGTAGTAGCCGGAGACGAGCCCCAGCAGAATCCCGGCCCCGCAGGCCACGAGCACGGCGGCGAACCCCACCGTCAGGCTGACCCGGCTGCCGTAGAGGATGCGCACCAGCACGTCCCGGCCGAGATTGTCGGTGCCCAGGGGATGGGCCAGGCTGCCGCCCTCCTCCCAGAAGGGGGGGGTCAGCCGCGCCAGGAGATCCTGCGCCAGCGGGTCCGCCGGGTACACCGCGGGAAAGCCCAGGCTGACGGCGAGGATGAGCGCCAGCAGCATCCCTCCGGACACGCCGCCGGGCGAGCGCCCCAACGCTTTCAGGGTTTCCCCCCACAGCCGCAGGGAGGCCCGCAGGTTCCGGAAGCGTTCCGGCGATTCGCCCGGCCGCGCCGCCGTGCTCATGCCTGCTCCAGATAGCTGATCTGGGGGTCGAGATACAGATAGACGAGATCCACCAGAAGGTTGACGGCCACGAAGATGACGGCCAGGACCAGCACGGCCGCCTGCACCAGCGGGTAGTCCCGGCTGAAAATGGCCTGCACCACCAGACGGCCCACCCCCGGCCAGGCGAACACCGTTTCGATGATGACGGTCCCGCCGATGAGGAAGCCGAACTGCATACCCGCCACGGTCACCAGCGGAATCAGGGCGTTCTTGAGGGCGTGCTTGCCGATGACCATCTTTTCGCGCAAGCCCTTGGAGCGGGCCGTCCGCACGTAGTCCTGGCTGAGGACTTCGAGCATCACCGAACGGGTCAGACGCGCGAACATGGCCATCAGGCTCAGGCCGAGCGCCAGGGAAGGCATGACGAGCTGCGCCAGGGTCCCGCGGCCCGAAGTGGGCAGCCAGCCCAGGGTCACCGAAAAGAGCAGGATCAGCATGATCCCCAGCCAGAAGTGGGGCATGGACAGCCCGAAGAGCGCCCCCAGCATCGAGCCCACATCCCAGACCGAACCGCGCTTGACCGCCGAAAGGACCCCGAGGGGGATGGACACCGCCAGGGCGATGAGCATGGCCGCGCCGGCCAGCTCGAGGCTCGCCGGCAGCCGCTCCAGGATGAGATCGATCGCCGGGACACGGTGATAGAGCGACGACCCCAGATCCCCCATGAGCGCCCGGCTGGCAAACCGCCAGTACTGGAGGTAGAGCGGATCGTTGAACCCGAGCTGCTGCCGCAGGGCCTCGACCTCGGCCTTGGTGGCGTCCGGCGGCAGCATGAGCATCACCGGGTCTCCGGACAGGTGGATGAAGAAAAAGCTGATGATCGAGATGCCCACGGCCACGTAGAGCGTGTGCCAGAGGCGCTTGAGAATGTAACGGACCATAGCAAAAAAAAGCCCAGGGTTGAGGGTTGATTAGCACAAGAGTTCGGGGTTCAGGGTTCGGGGGAAATGCAAGGGCAACCCCCATAATCTCTGGTTTCTTGCTGCATGGACAATTTGATCCCGAGGCGATCAGACCTCGGCAACTGCATTCATCCTGAACCCCGAACCCTGAACCCTATCATACAGCCCGCTGTGCGGGCTGTATGAGTCACTTCGGCTTCGCCGTGTTCATGATCAGGTACCCGTCCCGCAGCCCCTTGTAGTCCACGGAGTTGGCCACGCCGAACACCTCGGGAATCACGTAGAGGTAAAGCCACGGGGCCTCCTGGTACAGGAAGCGGTCGATCTCGTTGTAGACCTTGGCCCGGGCGGCCGGATCCATGGTGGACCGGCCCTTGTCCAGCAGCGCGTCCACCTGCTCGTTCTTGAAGTAATAGTCGCGGCTCTTGGAGTGGAACAGCGAATACATGTAGCGGTCGGGCTCGGGCGCGTCGTCCCAGAAGTAGATGTACATCTGGTGCAGCTTGTTTTTGTATTTGTCCCACATAACGGCGCGCTCGTAAGGTTCGAGCGTGACTTTGATGCCCACCTTAGCCAGGTCGGCGGCGATGGCCTCGGCCTGCTCCTGGATCTGCGGCATATAGGTGCCGAAGGCCAGCCGGGTTTCAAAGCCGTTCGGGTAGCCCGCTTCGGCCAGCAGCTGCTTGGCCTTGGCCGGATCGTAGGGATAGGGCTTCAGGCTGGGGTCGGCCCCGAAGGTGCGCGGGCTGATCGGACCGGCGCACAGGATGGCCTTGTCGTTGAAGAGCGCCTTGTTGATCAGCGGCCGGTTGACGGCGTAGTTCACCGCCTGCCGGACCTTTACGTCGCTGAAGGGCTTCTCGTAGGTGTTGAGGCCCAGGTAGTTCATGGAGCCCATCTGGTCGGTGAGATAGGCCTTGCCGGAATCCAGGATCTTCTTGCGCTGGTGCACCGGCACCCCGCTGATCACGTCGGCCTCGCCGGTCAGAAGCGCCGCGATGCGCGAAGCCTCTTCGGGCACGCCCTTGAAGACCAGCTTCTGGTAGGCCGGTTTGGGCCCGTAGTACTTGTCGTAGGCCGACAGGGTGATCTCCTGGCCCTTGACCCACTTGTCCAGCTTGTAGGGCCCGGAGCCCACCGGGTTGAGGTTGTACTCGGCGTCGCCCACCTTCTTGACGTACTCGGGCGGCACCACGAACAGGTACTGGGCCAGCATGTAAAGCCCGGGCGCGTAGGGCTGGGACGTCGCAATCTTGAAGTTCAGGTCGTCGATGACCTCGACGCCCTTGAAAATAGTCAGCTTGCCCTTGTGGGGGCTCTTGAGCGCGTCGCTCATCAGGCGCTCGAAGGAGAACTTGACCGCCGCCGAATTGATCGGCTCGCCGTTGTGGAAGGTCGCGCCCTTGACCAGGGTGAACTTCCAGGTGAGGTCGTCGACCTTCTCCCATTTCTCCACCATGCCGGGCTTGACGGTGGCGTCTTCCTGGGGCTTGAGAATGGTGTCGTGCAGGTTGTAGCCCACGCTCATCGTGGTCTGGATCGAGCTCTGCATGATGTCCAGGCCGACCGGCTCGGCCTCCTGCACCACCACCAGGGTGTCCTTGTCCTTGGCCAGGGCCGCCCCGGCGGTCAGGACCACCGCCAGAGTGAATGCCGAAATGACTGCTGTGAACTTCGTTTTCATGCACTGCCTCCTTGATGTGAGGGGTTGAGGGCATCGCTTGCCGATGCCGGATTGGATGGATTCCAGAGGTCATGGCGGTCATAGAGATGGCACCGCACCAGGTGGCTCGGCTCCGCCGCCCGCGTCGAAGGGGCCTGCTCCCGGCAGACCGGCATCGCCTCCGGGCAGCGCGGATGGAAGCGGCATCCCGGCGGCGGGTCGAGCGGCGACGGCACGTCGCCCTGGATCAGAATGCGCCGGCGGGTGCGGCGCGGGTCGGGCACGGGCACGGCGGACAGCAGAGCCCGGGTGTAGGGATGCAGGGGCCGCGCATAAATCGCCTTCACATCGGCCAGCTCCACGATCTGCCCCAGGTACATGACCCCCACGCGATGGCTCACGTAGCGGATCACGGCCAGATCGTGGGAGATGAAGAGGTAGGACAGATTGAGCCGGCGCTGCAGCTCGACCAGGAGGTTCAGCACCTGGGCGCGCACCGAGACGTCCAGGGCCGATACGGGTTCGTCGCCCACCACGAGCTTCGGCCGCAGCACGAGCGCTCGGGCCAGGCAGACGCGCTGGCGCTGGCCGCCGGAGAATTCGTGCGGGAAGCGCGTCAAGTGCTCCGGGAGCAGCCCGACCATCTCCAGGGCTTCCCTCACCCGCGCCCGGCGCGCGGCGCTGCCGAGTTCCTCGTGATTGAGCAGCGGCTCCTCGATGACCCGCTCCACCGTCAAACGGGGGTTGAGCGAACCGAAGGGGTCCTGGAAAACGATCTGCATGTCGCGCCGCAGCCGGCGCAGCGGCTCCGGGTCGAGCCGCAGAATGTTCTGGCCCTGGAACCGCACCTCGCCGCCGGTCGGCTCGATCAGCCGCAGTATGCTGAAGCCCGTGGTGGACTTGCCGCAGCCGGACTCCCCGACCAGCCCGAGGGTTTCGTTCGCCGCCAGGCTGAAGGAGACGTCGTCGACGGCGTGCACCTGGGCGCTGCGCCGGCCCAGGAGCCCCCGGCGCACGGGAAAGTGCTTGACCAGGTGCCGCACTTCGAGCAGCTCAGGCATGGCCCACCCGCCAGCAGGCCACCCGGTGGCCGTCCTCCACGGTTTCCAGGCGCGGCGGGCGGGTGCGGCAGATGTCCACCGCCTCGGGGCAGCGCGGCTCGAAATGGCAGCCGGCCGGCAGCGCGGCCACGCTCGGCACGACCCCCCGGATCTCATTCAGGCTTCCGGACTCGAAGCCGGCGTCGGCGCGCGGGATGGATGCCATCAAGCCGCGCGTGTAGGGGTGCAGCGGCCGGTCGAAAAGGTCGACCGTCAAGGCCTCCTCCATGATCCGGCCGGTGTACATGACGGCCACGCGCCGCGTGGCTTCGGCCACCACGCCGAGATCGTGGGTAATGAGCAAAATGGCGGTGTTCAGCTCCGCTTTCAGCTCCATCATGAGTTCGAGGATCTGGGCCTGGATGCTGACGTCGAGGGCCGTGGTGGGCTCGTCGGCCAGCAGCAGCGCCGGCCGGCAGGCCAAGGCCATGGCGATCATGACCCGCTGGCGCATGCCGCCGGAGAGCTGGTAGGGGTACTCCTTGACCCGTCGTTCCGGAGCCGGCACCCCCACCCGGGCCAGCATGTCGACGGCTCTCTGCAGCGCTTCGGCCCGCTCCAGGCCGCGATGGACCCGAAAGACTTCCATCAGCTGGTTGCCCACCGTAAAGACCGGGTTGAGGGCCGTCATGGGTTCCTGAAAGATCATGCTGATGCGGTTGCCGCGGATCCCCATAAGCGTTTCGCGGCTGGAAGCAAGCAGGTCCTGGCCCATGAACAGAATCCGACCATCTTCGAAGAAGGCCGGAGGCATCGGCAGCAGTTTCAGGATGGACAGCGCCAATACGCTCTTGCCGCATCCCGACTCCCCGACGATGCCGACCACCTCGCCCTCATCCACCTGAAGGGAAACGCCGTCCACGGCCCTGGCGAGCCCTCGGCGGGAGCGAAAGAAGGTCTTCAAGTTGTCGATTTGCAGCAGCATCGCGGGGTTGTCATGGCCTGAATGGATTGCGCACGTCACGGATACCGGTCCGGTCCAAGCGCGACTATAAAGAAGAGCGCTGATGCCGTCAACCGAAAAGGGAGGCGAGCGCGGCCGTCATGCGAGGCGTGCATTCAGGAAAAGAGGAACACCCCCGGGGCGAATCATTTTACAAAGAAATCCCCCTCGCCCCCTTTGCCAAAGGGGGGAGGCAAAGGATTTGAGGCCTGTTCACTTGGGTTCGATCGGATAACCGATTTTCTTCCATTCGTCCCAGCCGCCCTTAAGCGCAAAGACGTTGGGATAGCCCTTCTCGACGAATTTGAGCGCAAGACTTGCGCTCGAGCCTTCGTTCTTTCAGGCGCAATACAGGACAATGGTCTTGACATCTCGTCCAAATTGTCCTATTGTCCTATGTCATTAGGACATTAAAGATGGATCTCAAGCTCAACCGCAAGAACCAGCTCCCCGTGCACACCCAGCTCAAGGCCCAGCTGGTTTATCTGATCCGGTCGGGGCAGCTGGCTTCCGGCACCCAGCTGCCCACCGTGCGGCAGCTGGCCGGCTTTCTGCGGGTCAACCGGAACACGGTGGCGAAGGTGTTTGCGGACATGCAGCGCGAAGGCCTGCTCTCCTGCGAACCGGGGCGGGGAACTTTTGTATCGTCCGGGCCGCTGAAGTCCAAAACCAAGGTGGAGCACATGAACCAGCTTCTCAAAGTGGTGGACGACGCCCTCGAAAAAGCAGGAAGATTAGGCTTCAGTCCGGAGGAGGTGTTTTTGACGCTCTACGCCCGCACCCAGGCCGCCCCCGCCCCCACCGGCCCGGCCCGCCGGGTCCGCGCGCTTTTCATCGAATGCAGCCGGCCCGAGCTGGACCTCTTCAGCTCCGAGCTTTCCCAAGAGCTCTCCATCCAAGTGGATTCCATGCTGGTCGAAGATTTCGAGAAAGCCGTCCGCAAAGATCCGGCCGGTCTCAAACGCTACGGCCTGATCATCACCACCTTCTACCACATCCGCGAAGTCCAGGGTCTTCTGGAAGGATCCGGCATGGAAGTGGTCGCTCTCATGGTGGATACCAGCCTCGACACGCTGATGCGGCTGACGGCGCTGCCCGACGGCACCACGGTGGGGGTTGCCTGCACCACGAAACCGGGATCGGAGAACATGAAGCTTTCGATCCAGCGGGCGGGCTTGAAGCACCTGCAGGTGCTGACGGGGTGCACGGAAAAGAGGGGCAGCCTCGAGAAAATGATCGCAGCCGCGTCCGTGATCGTCTGCTCGAGCCTGGTCGAAAAGCGGCTGCGGACCCTTGTTCCCGAAGACAAAGAGCTCATCGTCGACAACAAACGGATCGACCCGGCCGGGATCGCGATGCTCCGATCCCGCCTGCAGGAGATGACCTCCGGCGGCGACCGCCGGGAAAGCGCTCCGGAGCCGGTTCGGAGGCCCTGATCCTGCGAAAGGAGGTATGGAATGGAGGCATTGCTGTTGAATCTGGGCAAATTGGCGGGAGGGTTTTTGGGCATGCTGGGACCGATCGCCTTTCTGATGGCGCTCCGGGGCGTTCGGGATCGGCGTGAATCCGCCCTGACCTTAACCGTTCTGGGGGAATTGAACTCACCGGAACTGCGGGGGTTGTTTTCGTTAAAGGTCAAGAGCCGATTCATCGGAAAGGATTCGGTGGTGGTCGACCTGTGGGACTGTCCACCCGAGCAGGTGTGGGATGTGATGGAGAAGCTATCGGCCAAACTGCCGTCCGATGTCGGAGTGGAGGTCAACGGGCTCAGCGACAGCCGGTCGAGATCCGCGTGGACCGTGACCGCAACCCGCAGGTTCGATTCTCCCGCCCTTTGTCCGTAAAGGCTGGAAAGATGGGTTGGGGCCGAACGTCCGACGTGCGCCCGGCCCCAGCGCATATTTCCGGGATATGGCAAATTCATCCAAATTTCGTTATGAAGCCTGAAAGTCCATTTTCCGCCCTGGTTTCTACCCCATCCGCGGAGGCATGCCATGACGATCTGGGTTCAGCGAGTCTGGTTGGTGCTGTTGGTTTGGTTGACCGCCGGCCTGGCATTTCCTTTTTGGGCAGGGGCCGTGACGGTCTTTTCAGCCGACGGCGCCGAACTGATCGAAAGCGATCTGACCCCTCCCCGTCATCGCCTCGCGGTCCTCTTTGTTCACGGCCATGATCCAAATCCGGATCCCCAGCATCCCAACTATCGGAAGAACTTCCACGACAGCATCGGCAGCCTGACCTCGTTCAAGAACACCTTGGATTTGCCGGAAAATCTCTGCCTGGGCATCGAGCCCTATTATCTGCACTTCGGCGATGCGGAGGCCGACCATGAGCGCTCCATCGACGAAGACGCGGCCCAGATCCAGGAAGCGGTGGAACTGATCCTCGCCCGGCAGCGGCTGAAAGACCCCAACAGCCCCGATCTCAAATTGGCCATCATCGCCTACAGCAAGGGCACTATCAGCGCCCGCCGCTACCTGCAGCAGCTTCATGATGCGGGAGAGCCGATCCCGGTTTCGGAGTTCGTCGCGATCGCGCCCCCCAACCACGGGCTCAACTGGCCGGGGCTGAGCGGATCGTCCGGCTACCCGTCGGCGCGCCAGCTCAACAACGGCTACAGCTCCCTGTGCACGCCGTTCGGGGACTCGACCTTGAATTACATCGCGAACCTCAACGGCCATCCCATCGGCGACAGCGCGTCCCTGCCCGGATTTTACCCCAGCGAAGCGCCCGGCAGCCGCCCGAACGGAGCGGCGGTGGATCAGGGGGTTCTTTATACGACCATCTATGCCGCCGACAACGGAGATTTTGTGGGCGGCAGCGATCCGTCCGACGACTGCCAGGGCCGCGTGCTCGCCAAGAACCTGGCGCCGGATGCCGTCAACCTGGACGACATCGCGATTCCCACCCAGCCGGCCGCGCTCTCGATTCCAGACTGGCTGGAACCGCTCATCAGCCCGGAGACCCGCGACCAATTCGCCCGGCACCAGAACACGGTCCATCACCCGGAGGTGATTTTCAGGGCGCTTTACACCGTCGCCCGCCACCAGACCCCGGCCCCCGGCACCGGCTACAGCCTCGTCGGAGGCGTGCCCGTGATCCCGCCGCCCGAGGCCCAACCGCCCGACACCGCCGTCGTCCTGTTGTTCGATACGTCCGGCAGCATGACCTGGAGCCATGAGGGAGTCCCCGGCGTGGACCCCGCCCGGCAGCGTTGGACGCTGGCGCGGCAGGCGGCTATCCCGTTTCTGGACATGCTGCAGTTTTTCAATCCGTGCCGGGCGGCCTTCGGGCTCGCCCGGTTTCCGCGTCAACCCTACCAGGGCTGCATCGGCGAGGTCATCACGCCGATGGCCCCCGTGCGGGAGGACACCGTCGCCGCCGCAATCGAAACCACCATTCCCGGCTTGACCGCCGCCGGCAATACCCCCCTGCTGGCCGCGCTCGGCACCGCCGCCGGCATGTTCGGCGCCGAAAACCGCAGGGCGCTCGTGCTGCTGAGCGACGGGTTCCATAATTGCCCGATCAACTCCAGCCTCGACGATATCAGTCATGCGATCGACGCCCTCGCGGCGAACGCCGTCCGGACCTATGCCATCGGCTTCGGCCAGGCCGGGGAAGTACCCAACGATACGCTGGGGCAGCTGGCCGCTCAGACTCAGGGAGGATATTACGACGTCACCAGCGCAGCCGGGTTCGACCCGTTGGCCTGGAATCCAGCGACGGCCTTGCAGGCCGCCTACAAATCGATCCTGGTGGACGCCCTGCAGCTGGAAGCCGCCGCCGACCCGGCCGGGTCGATCCGCCCCGGTGAACGCCACCGCCACGAATTCCATGTCTCGGATCCGGACCGCAAGCTGGCCGTATTCGTGAGCTGGGCCGGCCCCCTTAAACTGAGGCCCGACCTCGTCATCCGGTCCTCCGACGGCCGCGAAGTCCACTTCCGCCAAACCCTTCCCGGCGTCGGTTTCCGCGACGAGCCGACCTTCACGCTCGTTAAAATCGATTCGGCCTTCCTGAACCAGCCCGGCCGGGTTTCGGATCGGCCCTGGTCCCTGGAGCTGGCCCTGCCACCGGAGGGGTCCACCCAGAAAGCGGTCCCCTGCCAGTGGAGCGTTTTGATTGACTCGGCCCTCGCCCTCAAGGGCGAGGTGGCCATGCCGGCGCCCCGCACCGGCGCGACCCTCACGCTGACGGCCCGGCTCACCCAAAATGGTCGGCCGCCGGCCTTGCCGGCGGCGGTCTGGGCTCGGGTGGCCCGGCCCCAGCAGGCGCTTGGAAACTGGCTGGCGGGGTCACGGGTCAGCATGGAGGAGCTCGGGCAGGTGCCGGAGACGCGCGACGGCGAGGCGCTGTCGCCGCTGCTGCGCAAAATCCTGTACTTGACGGAGTTCCGGAGGCAGCCGTTTGCCGGAGGCACCGTTCTCGATACCGTGCGGCTCTATGACGACGGCATCCATGGAGATTCGGCGGCGGGGGACGGGATCTACACCGGCCGGTACGAAGGCGCCACGGTGGCCGGCACCTATGCGTTCGAGTTCAACGCGTCGGGCCGAACCGCACGCGGGCTCCCCTTCGATCGGAATCAACGCTTCGAACGCCACATCCCGATGAAGGCCGACGCGGTCCATGCCGAAGTGATCCGGCTGCCCGCCGCGGAGAAGGGGTTTCAAACGTTTGAGATCACCTTGCGCCCGGCCGACGGCTACGGCAACCTCTTGGGGCCGGGCCGGCAGCACCTCATTCTCTGGGAAGCAACGGCCGGTGAATTCCCGCAGCCGGCGGTCGACCACCTGGACGGCACTTACAGCCGCCAGCTGAAACTGCCGTCAGCCATCGAAGCTGGTTCGGTGGACATGACCTTCTTAGTCGGCGATTCGCCCTTCCGGCTGAATCTCGCGAAAGCGCTGCGGCCGCATGCCGCCTTCCCGTTCGGGTGGCTGATCGTCTGGCTAGTTCTCCTGGCCATGATCCTCTACCGGATGCTGGCGGCCCAAAACCGTTGATGAACGGTGGGCAGGATCAGCTGACGATCAGAATCGGAAGCTCCTGAGCCATACTCAGAACCTTCTGGGAAACGCTGCCCATGAAGAATTCCCGGATTCCCGCCAGGCCGCGGCGGCCCAGCACGACCAGGTCATAACCGGTCTGCGCCTCGGCCACGATATCCCGCGCAATGCCCTTCTTCTTCGGCTCGGATTTGATGCGAATCCGATCCTCCGGGAATCCGCCGGCCGTCAGGATCGTCTTGGCTTTCTCCTGGGCGGCGCTGAGGATCTGCTTCTTCTTTTCCTCCAGTACGCAGAACGAATCCTGTTGGGATTTAAAGTAGGGCGTCAGCTCCGGGCTCTGCATGTCGCAGATGGAGGCGGTGTCCGGAACCACGGAGAACAGCGTGATCCGACAGTCCTTGCTCAACAGTCCGGCGACATACTCGACGGCCCGCATGGCGTTTTCCGAATCGTCGAAGGCCACTAGGATTTTCCGGCTCATGATGGTTCCTCCATTGAAGGGTTCACTCCACCCGCACGGCTCCGGCGTGCGGTCAAAGAATCCGGTTGAACCAAAGCATCGACAGCAGGGCCGAGCTTATCACCATCACGGCCGCCGCCGCGCAGAACAACGCCGTGATCTCCGTCTCCTTGGTTTCCAGGACCAGCCGGGAGCTCAGGCTCTGATAGACCTTTTTCAGGTCCGACGCGCTGCCCGCATAATAATACTCTCCCCGCGTGAGATCGGCAATGGTCTTGAGCGTCTCCTCGTCCAGGCGCACGCGCATGGACCAACCCTCGAACCGCAGGATCTCTCCTTCGGCCGTACCGAATCCGACGGTGAAGACCCGCACCCCGCGTTCGGATGCCATCCGGGCGGCCTCGATGGGGTTGGGGCCGACATTCGACTGGCCGTCGGTGAGCAGGATGATGGCGGCGGAGGAATAGGATCCGGGCGCAACCGGTTGAATGCCGGGTTTTTCCGGCTCGCGCAGCGGGTCCAGCGGCGCCGCCCGCTGGGAATCCTGCGCCGGGTCGCGCCGGGGGTTCGCCGCGCGCAGGTCGAAGTCGGCATCCGGGAAGATGGCCTTCAGGGATACGAGGATGCCGCTGCCGATGGCGGTGGCGCGCTGCAGCTGGAACCGGTCGATGGCCGCCAGAATGTCCTCGCGGTTCTGGGTGGGCGCCTGCGCGACCGCCGCGGTCCCGGCGAACGTGACCACGCCGATGCGGGTGCGCCGCGGCTGCTCGGAGACAAAGGCCCGCGCGGCCGCCTGGGCCGCGGCGATGCGGCTGGGCTCGATGTCGTTGGCGCGCATGCTCCCGGAGATGTCCATGGCCAGGATGACCGTTTCATGCTGAGACGGCAGGGTGATGACGGCGGTGGGACGGGCCGTCGCAGCGATCATCAGCATCAGCCCCAGCAGGAACAGCAGCGGCGGCAGGTGGCGCCGGACCGTCTGCCGGGCCCCCATCGCCTCCCGGACCATGCTCAGGCTGGCATACGCCAGCGCCGCGCGCTTCCTCCGGCGCAGCAGCAGCAGGTAGGCGCCGACGAGCGCCGGAAGGCTGACCAGCAGCCACAGCAGGTCAGGCCACAGAAACCCCATGCTGTCCTCCCAGGTGCCGGGGCAGGCTGCCGGCCGCCGATCCCCGGCGGCGATGCTTGCGGAGGTCGGCGAACCGCCGGATCGCCTCCACGATGTCATCCGAGGTCGACAGCTCCAGGGCGTCCACGCCGGCCTTCTGGAACGCCGTGCGGAGTTCCCCTTCGCGCCGCTCGGCCGCGGCGGCGAAGCGCTGGCGGAAGCCGCGGTCGTGGGTGTCGACCCATAGCTGTTCGCCGGTCTCGGCATCCTGGATCAGCAGCAGGCCCAGGTCGGGCCATTCCAACTCCAGGGGATCGAAGAGCCTCACCGCCAGCACTTCGTGCCGCTGAGCCAGGAGCGCCAGCGGCTCCTCCCATCCCGGCGCGCTGATGAAATCGGAGACGACGAATAGGAGCGACCGCCGCCGGATAACCCGGAAGGCGGCCTGAAAAAAATCGCTCAGGTTGGTCACGGTCGTGCGCACGGGCGCCGGCCGCGCCAGCATCCGATCAAGCAGGCGCAGCACCTGGCGCCGGCTGCTGCCCGCCGGAATCACCGGTTCCACCTGATCGCCGTACAGCATGGCGCCCACCGGATTGCCGTGGCGGGTCAGAAGCCGTGCCAGAACAGCGACGAATTCGGCGGATACCGCACTTTTCTTCACCGCTCGGGAGCCGAAACCCACAGACGGGCTCAGGTCCAGCAGGAACCAGGCCGTGACGTCGCGGTCCTCGTTGTACACCCGAACGTAGGGGGTCTGAAGCCGGGCGGTGACGTTCCAGTCGATGTGGCGGATGTCGTCGGGGTACTGATATTCGCGCAGATCGGCCAAGTCCAGGCCGAAGCCGCGGAACAACGTCCGGTAGTCGCCCTGCAGCAGACCGTCCAGGCGCCGGATGACGGTCCATTCCAGCCGCAGCAAGGTCTTCTCAGGATCGTGCACCGAGGCTGACATGGGCCTCCAGCGGCCGCTCCGGGGCCGGCAGGGCGTTCACGATCCGGCGGATCAGCTGATCCGCCGTCATTCCCTCGGCCAGGGCCTGGTAGGAAAGCACCAGCCGGTGCCGGAACACGTCGGGAACCAGGTCGATCACGTCCTCCGGCAGAGCGTAGGTGCGGCCGCGCAGATAGGCCAGGGCCCGAGCGGCCTCGATCAGATGGATGCAGGCGCGCGGACTGGCGCCGTATGAAAGGTAAGGCGCGAGATCGTCCAGCCCCTGACGGGCCGGGTCGCGCGTCGCCGATGCCAGCCGCACCGCATATTGGATCAGCGCCGGGTCCACGTATCCGGTGCGGCACTCGCGCTGGAGCGCTCCCAGCTGTTCGGTCGTGGCCACGGCCGCGACCTCGCGGGCGATGCCCGTGACCCGGTCGACGATGACGAACTCCTCCTCCTCGCTGGGGTAGCCGACCAGCACCTTCATCATGAA
>CAYRUF010000018.1:0-72993 GCA_964427375.1 uncultured Desulfatibacillum sp.
GCTCCATTTAATTCTAACAAAAATTTCCCGTTCTGCAAACGCCGCACCACGCCGCAAACGTCTAAAGTAAATTCCCAAACAACCGATAGGACTCATATAATTTGCTTTCGCCGGCACAGGGTTGCTGTGCCCGAAGCGGCCTACCGTCCTCCGGCAGCGTCAACGGGTCAGCGAAAACGGAACACGATCATATGGATCAACATCAGGCCTCCGGCCCAATCAACGTCGATTTACGGATCAAGGAAGCGGAAACCTGCTACGCGATGGGGATGATCGAGGAGGCCCTGGCCCTCTATCAGCAGGTGGTCGCCTCTGCCAATGCTATGTCCGACCCGGCCCGGCTGACGCTGACCGAAACGGTCAACCGGCTGAAAAAGGAAATTCTGGATCAAAAGGAGACGGAGAAAAAGGCGGTTTCCGCCGAGCACATTTCGGCCTTCAAGAAAAAACTTTCGATCCCCGAAGATTTCGCCACGATGATGGACGGCGCCGCCGCGCTGAAAGAACTCGGCCTCATGGAGGAGGCCGCGGCCGAATACGAAAAGCTGATGGAAGCGGACCCCGCCGCCTGCAACCTGGTTAAATCCGAGGGCCTGCCGGATAAACTCATCCGCGATTATCTGACCTGTCTGCTGGAAATCTCGGAACCGGCGGAGGTGGTCAAGAAAGCCTACAAGATCCTTTATAAGTTCAGCCTGGGCAACCGGGAGACGGCCCGGATCCAATTCTGGCTCGGCCAGCAGATGGAACGCAAGGATATGCACGATCTGGCATTCGACCTCTATCGGACGGCGGCCGAGCTGGACGCCGCCGATCCGGAAATCGCCGAGCGTCTGAAAGCGCTCAAGGCGAAGCTGTCCAGCAACTCCCGCTACGATTATCTGCTGCGCCGCAAGCTGATCAGCACGCCGCAGCTGCAGGAGGCGCTGGCGATCGCCAAGAAGTCCCAGAAGAGCGTCGAGTACGTGCTGATCGACCGCTTCAAGGTCGCCATTCAGGACCTCGGCAAATCGCTGTCGATGTTCTTCGGATGCGCCTTCCGCACCTTTGACGCGGAGCTGCCGGTGCCCTTCGAGCTGATCAACAACCTGAAGAAGTCCTTCCTGCTCTACTATGTCTGGGTCCCCCTGCGATGGGACAAAACCGGGATCGAGATCCTGGTGGACGACCCCAAGGATCTGCGCAAGACCGACCACATCCGGGCCCTGATGGGCAACCAGAAGATCAGCATTTCCGTCGGAATCAAAGAGGACGTCGAGAAGTATATTCAGCACTTCTTCGATCCGCGGGCCGAGAAGGCCGCTGAAGGACCGATGGAGAACATCGAGCAGATCCTGCCGGACATCAGCTTCGAGGAGGAGGAGGAGCTCAGCGACGATCGCAGCGGCCTGGACGAGTCTTCCAGCCAGGTGGTTAAATTCGTGGACCAGATCCTGGTGACCGCTTTCCGGAACAACGCCTCCGACATCCATATCGAGCCCTCGGTGATCACCCGCAAGACCACGATCCGCTTCCGGACCGACGGGGTCTGCCATGAATACATCCAGGTGCCGAACGCCATGGCGCCGGCGATCATCTCGCGCCTGAAGATCATGGCCGAGCTGGACATCGCCGAGAAGCGCCTGCCGCAGGACGGCAAGATCAAGGTGCGGCGCAAGGGGATCCAGGAGTTCGAGCTGCGTCTGTCCACCATGCCGACGGTCGGCAAGTTCGAAGACGCCGTCATGCGCATCCTGACCCGGACCAGCTCGCTGAAGATCGAGGAGATCGGGCTGTCCGAACGCAACCTGACCGTGCTGAAAAAGCTGATCGCCCGGCCTTATGGGATGATTCTGTGCGTCGGACCGACCGGCTCCGGCAAGACGACCACGCTGCATGCGGTCCTGGGCCACATCAACCAGCCGGGGGTCAAGATCTGGACGGCCGAAGATCCGGTCGAGATCACCCAGCCCGGGCTGCGCCAGGTGCAGGTCCGGCACAAGATCGGCCTGGATTTCGCGCGCATCATGCGCGGCCTGCTGCGGCTGGATCCGGATATCATCATGATCGGCGAGATGCGCGACCGCGAGACGTCCGCCATCGCGCTGGAGGCGGCCTTGACCGGGCACCTGGTGCTTTCGACGCTGCACACCAACAACGCGCCGGAAACACTGACCCGGCTGCTGGAGATGGGCATGAACGCCCTGAACATCTCGGACGCCTTTCTGGGGGTGCTGGGCCAGCGGCTGGTGCGCCGGCTGTGCCCCCACTGCACCGAATCCTACCGGGCCTCGGAGGAGGAGTTCGAGGAGCTGCGGGGCGACTACGGCCGCGACGCCTTCGACCGCGCCGGCTACAGCTACGGCGGCGGAATCAGCTTGAAACGCGGGGCCGGCTGCGAGAAATGCAACGGCTCGGGCTTCAAGGGCCGCATCGGCATCCATGAGCTGATGGAGGCCACCACCGCCGTCAAGATCCTGATCAAGAAAAACGCGACCTCTTACGAACTGGCCCAGCAGGCGGCCCAAGACGGAATGACGACCTTGAAGCAGGACGGCATTCGCAAAACCATGGACGGGATCACGACGATCCGCGAGGTCCGCCGGGTTTGCGTCGAATAGGCCCCCGGAAATCGCTTGTCGAGGGGCGTCGTGAAGGGATGGATGCCATGACCCGTAACGCACTGGTGGTCGACAGTGATTTTTTCTTCGTCGAGTTTGTGGCGGGCCTGCTGGAAAAGCGGGGCTATCAGGTCGGCAAGGCCTACGACGGCAAGCAGGGGATCGCCAGCCTGGATCACGGCCCCTACGCGGTTCTCTTCGCCGACCTGGTCCTGCCCAAAGTGGACGGCCGTCGGTTTTTCAAAGTCGTCCGCAGCAAATTCGAGGATCGGCCCTTCCCGATCGTGGCCCTGTCCGGCACGATGGTCGAGCAGATGGACGATCTGGATGCGATCGGCGCGGACTATTTCATCGCCAAGGGCCCGATCGAAAAGCTTGGCGTTCACCTGAACGAATTCATGGCCGCGCTCGAGGGCCAGCCGGGGCTGCCCCCGACCGAGAAAAAAATCATGCAGACCGGCGGCGTCTTTCCGCGGCGCGACGCCATGGAACTGCTGGACTCGCTCGAGTTCTACCAGTCGGCGGTCGACTGTCTGGGAGTCGGGGTGCTCATCCTCGACCGCGACACCCGGATCATCAATGCCAATGCGGCGGCGTTGTCCATGGTCGACCAATCGCTGGTCGATCTGCTCAATCGTCCCATCTGGGACGCCTTCCCGCCGAACCGGTCCGGAGAACTGATCAGCGCGCTGAAAGCCACGGCGCGCCGGTGCCAATCCGGGCCCAGCGCATTTTTCGTGGGGCTCAAGGGCCGGATGCTGCGCGCGGTCGTCTCGCCGCTGTGCCTGAACGACCTTCCGTCCGGCTGGGTCGTCGCCCTCGAGGGGGCCAGCGCCTGACGGCTTCGCACGAAGGCCGATATCGGCGTTGCGCCCCATCCCGCTCGCGCGGCCGCTTACAAAAATGTTTGGGTTGAACTTCCCACCGCCCTCTGCTAAGTAAATTCGCGCACATCGAAACCTTTTCCCAAGGAGAGCCGCGATGATCCGAGCCGCCGTTGCCGGCGCAACCGGATATGCCGGGGCCGAACTCGTCCGCCTGCTCACCGGCCATTCCGGCGTTCAGCTGACGATGATTACCTCCCGGCAGTTCGCCGGGCAGCGCTTCGACCGCGTGTTTCCCGCCATGGCCGGGCGGGTGGGCCTCGTCTGCGAGGAGCTGGACGACGACCGGATTTGCTCGGCCGCGGACGTCATCTTCACGGCGCTGCCCCACCAACTGCCGATGAAGATCGCCCCCGAGATCCTCAGGCGCGGCCGGAAGATGATCGACCTCTCGGCCGATTTTCGCTTCAACGAGGCCGGCGTGTACGAGGCGGCCTATCAGCCGCATGCCGCGCCCCAGCTCCTGCGGGAATCGGTTTACGGGCTGAGCGAGGTCTATTCGTCCCAAATCGCTTCCGCCCGGCTGGTCGGGAACCCCGGCTGCTATCCCACCAGCGCGCTGCTGCCGCTCATCCCCTTGATCCAGGGCGGGCTCGTCGACCCGGACGGCATCGTCGTCGATGCCAAGTCCGGCGTGAGCGGCGCCGGGCGTTCGCCGTCCCTCACGGTGCACCACTGCGAGGTGAACGAGTCCTTCAAGGCGTACAAGGTGGCGGCCCACCGGCATGCGCCGGAGATGGAGACGATCTTGAGCCGGGAAGCCGGCCGGAGCGTCGTCATCACCTTCGTGCCGCATCTGGTCCCGATGACCCGCGGGATGCTGTCCACGATCTATGCGCGCCCTGCCGGCGCGGCGACGGCCCGGACGGTTCAGGACTGCCTGACGGCGTTCTACGCCGGCCGGCCGTTCGTGCGGCTGCGCCCGCCCGGAGCGCCGCCGGACACCTTGCATGTGCGGGGCACGAATTACTGTGACATCGGCTTCGTCCTGGACGAGCGCGCCCGCCGCCTGATCCTCATGTCGGCCATCGACAACCTGGGCAAGGGCGCGGCCGGCCAGGCCGTCCAGAACATGAATCTCATGTTCGGCCTGGATGAGGCCGCCGGCCTGGACCAGATACCCAGCGCCCTTTGACGGGGGGTTAGGGTTTAAACTTCAACCTGCAAACCTGAAAAAAGGAGGAGAACATGACAGCCAAGTTGATTATGGGCACGGAGATCCGCGAGACCATCCTGGAAGAGCTGGCAGCGGAAGTCCAGGCAATCAAGGCCAAACACGGGGTGGTTCCCGGCCTGGTGACCATCCTGGTGGGGGAAAATCCGGCATCGGTGTCCTACGTGACGCTCAAAATCAAGACGGCCCACCGGCTGGGGTTCAAGGAAATTCAGGACAACCAGCCGGCCACGCTGTCCGAAAGCGATCTGCTGGCCCTGATCGATAAATACAACAGGGACGACTCGATCCACGGCATTTTGGTGCAGCTGCCGCTGCCCAAACAGGTCAACGAGAAGAAGGTGCTCAACGCGATCGATCCGGACAAGGACGTGGACGGCTTTCACCCCGTGAATGTCGGACGCCTGATGATCGGGGGCTCGGAGGTGAAATTCCCGCCCTGCACCCCGGCCGGCATCCAGGAGCTCATCGTGCGCTCCGGGGTTCCCACCAGCGGCGCCGAAGTGGTCGTGGTGGGGCGCTCCAACATCGTCGGCAAGCCGATCGCCAACATGATGCTCCAGAAGGCCAAGGGCGCCAACGCGACGGTGACGGTGATTCATACCGGCACCAAGGACATGGCTTCGCACTGCCAGCGGGCCGACATCCTGATCGTGGCCGCCGGCGTACCCGGCCTGGTGAAGCCGGAGTGGATCAAGCCGGGGGCCTGTGTGATCGACGTGGGCGTCAACCGCGTCGGCGAGAAAGTCAGCGAAAAGACCGGCCAGAAGGTGGCCATCCTGAAAGGGGATGTCGACTTCGACGCCGCCAAGCAGGTTGCGGGCTGGATTACGCCGGTGCCGGGCGGGGTGGGGCCGATGACCATCACGATGCTGATGCAGAACACCCTGAAATCCTTGAAGTTCAAGCTCGGCATCGCTTGATCCCGGAGGTGCCGCGGGCCGTCGGATGGGCCTCCCAAGAATAAGGGGTTGACAAGACCAGGCCCGGGTTTTTATAAGAGCTCTGCTTTACGTTGCGAAAAGGCAAAGTCACCGAAAGATGGCGGCGCAAAGCCACGGGTCTAAAGCCGTAATGGCCAGGATAGCCGGGCTGCCGATGTGCCGTGACAGACCTTCGGGCGGCCGCGCCCGAAGGTCTTTTGGTTGGTGAAGCCAAGCAGCCCGAAATCGCGAAGCCGGGCGGCCGGACTCCGCGGGCCCCGGCGCCGAGAGGAACCGCATCATGCGCAAAACGATTTCGCTGGTCGTCTTGACGAACTCCGGCGCGGCGGCGAAGCAGTTCCGTATTTCGCGGGGGACGCTGCGCGGGCTGGCCGTTCTCACGGCGGTTCTCTTCGGGATGAGCGGCTGGCTGATGTACGATTATCTCCGGTTGAAAAGCGCTGAGCGCCGCCTCGAGCAGCGCGACCAGGCGCTTTCCGGAACGCTCGCCAGCCAGCGCGACGAACTTCAGCTCCAGCGCCGGCAGATCAGCGACTTTTCATGCGAGATCAATGCGCTCAAGGAAAGGCTGCTGGCGCTCAACGAGTTCGAAAAAAAAATCCGGGTCATGGCCGACCTCGACAAGCGGCCGGACAGCGCCAACCTTTTCGGCGTGGGTGGGCCCATCCCCCGGGCGCTGGATCCCAAGACGGCGCTCGGCGACCAGCGCGGCAGCCTGGTGCGCGAGATGCATTCCCAGGTGGATCAGTTGGCGTTGGCTGCCGTGAACCAGGAAGACCATTTCAAGGCCCTGGTCGCCCACATCGAAAAGCAGCGGGGCCTGTTGGCATCCACCCCCACCATCCGGCCGATCGACCCGGACGTGGAGCATCTGGTGACCTCCCGTTTCGAATATCGCCCGTCGCCCTTCACCAACGTGCGTGAGTTCCACAAGGGCTACGACATCTCCGCGCGGGAAGGCACCCCCATTTACGCCACCGCCGCCGGGACGGTCACCTTCGCCGGCGACAAGGGGCTGCTCGGCAAGACCATCATCATCGACCACGGTTATGGCCTCACCACGACGTACGGACACTGCAGCCGGCTTCTGAAACTTCCAGGGGAGAAGGTGCGGCGCTGGGAAACCATCGCGCTGCTGGGCAATACCGGCCGCAGCACCGGGCCTCATGTGCATTACGAGGTGGCCCTCCACGGCGTCCAGGTCAACCCCGAAAAATACTTCCTGAACTGAAAACGGCTTTGCCGGACGGCGGAAGGTGCGACCGGCCGCGTCCACCGGGCACCGGCCCGGCGGACGGCGCCGTTTTCCGTGCGTGGCCGGCGGTCCGCACGGACGGCCGTGCCGGCCGCCGGAGATGAAACGGTTGAGCCCCGTTCAGGATCTGCTATAATTGAAACGGTTCGGACCCAATTTTTTTAGAGAGGATATCCGGTTTCCATGGTCATGAAGTTGCTCACCAAGGTCTTCGGCAGCAAGAACGAGCGCGAACTCCGGAAGCTCCAGCCCGCGGTCGACCGCATCAACGCCCTGGAGCCCGCCATGCAGGCCATGAGCGATGCGGAGCTCCGCGCCCAGACCGGCCGCTTCAAGGAGCGGGCCGGGCGCGGGGAATCGCTGGACGACCTCCTGCCGGAGGCGTTCGCCGCGGTCCGGGAAGCCTCCGTGCGGACGCTCAAGATGCGGCACTTCGACGTCCAGCTGATCGGCGGCATGGTCCTGCATCAGGGCAAGATCGCCGAAATGAAGACCGGCGAGGGCAAGACGCTCGTGGCGACGCTGCCCGCCTATCTCAACGCCCTGGCCGGCCAAGGCATGCACATCGTGACGGTCAACGATTATCTGGCGCGCCGCGATACGGAGTGGATGGGCCACATCTTCCGGTTCCTGGGCCTGCAGGTCGGGACGATCCTGCACGGCCTGACCGACGCCGAGCGCCAGTCCGCCTACGCCGCGGACATCACCTACGGCACCAATAACGAGTTCGGCTTCGACTACCTGCGGGACAACATGAAGTTCGAACGCGGCTCGCTGGTCCAGCGCGAGCTCAACTACGCCATCGTGGACGAGGTGGACAGCATCCTGATCGACGAGGCGCGCACCCCGCTGATCATTTCGGGGCCGGCCGAGAAGTCCACCGACCTCTACTACCAGGTGAACAGCCTCATCCCCCGGTTGGCGCGCGACCGCGACTTCAGCGTCGATGAAAAGGCCCGCACCACCACCCTCACCGAGGAGGGGGTGGCCCGCTGCGAGAAGCTGATGCAGGTGGACAACCTCTACGACCCGAGCTGCATCGAGCTGCTGCACCACATCAACCAGGCCCTCAAGGCCCACGCGCTCTTCAAGCGCGATGTGGACTACATCGTCAAGGAGGGGGAGGTCATCATCGTCGACGAATTCACCGGCCGCCTGATGCCCGGCCGGCGCTACAGCGAGGGGCTGCACCAGGCGCTGGAGGCCAAGGAGGGGGTCAAGATCGAAAACGAAAACCAGACCCTGGCCACGATCACCTTCCAGAACTACTTCCGGATGTACCGGAAGCTGGCGGGCATGACCGGCACCGCGGACACCGAGGCGGCTGAATTCAAGAAAATCTACAATCTGGATGTCATGGTGGTTCCCACCCACAAGCCCATGATCCGCATCGACCACGCCGACATGATTTACAAAACCAAGCGTGAGAAATACGAGGCCGTGCTGGATGAGATCGAGGAGCTGCACGCCAAGGGCCAGCCCGTGCTGGTGGGCACCATCTCGATCGACGTCTCCGAGCAGCTGAGCAAGAAGCTCAAGGCCCGGGGCATTCCCCACGAGGTGCTGAACGCCAAACACCACGAAAAGGAAGCCCAGATCGTTTCCATGGCGGGGCAGCGCGGGGCGGTGACGATATCGACCAACATGGCCGGCCGCGGCACCGACATCGTGCTCGGCGAGGGCGTGGTGGACCTGGGCGGGCTGCACATCCTCGGGACCGAGCGGCATGAATCGCGCCGCATCGACAACCAGCTGCGCGGCCGGTCCGGACGGCAGGGCGATCCGGGCTCCTCCCGATTCTACCTGGCCTTGGAGGACGACCTGCTGCGCATTTTCGGCGGCGAGCGCATCACCGGCTTCATGGAAAAGCTCGGCATGCAGGAGGGCGAGCCCATCGAGCACGCCCTGATCAGCCGGGCCATCGAAAACGCCCAGTCCAAGGTCGAGGCGCACAACTTCGACATCCGCAAGCACCTGATCGAATACGACGACGTGATGAACCAGCAGCGCGAGGTCATTTACGGCCAGCGCCGGGAGATCCTGATGGGCAAGGATCTGCGGCCGGAGATCATGGAAATGATCCGGGAGACCGCGGGTCGGATCGCCGACACGGTTACGGCCGAAAAAGCCCACCCGGAGTACTGGGATTTGAAAGCGCTTTCCGATGCGGTTTTCAAGCAGTTCCATTTCCGGCCGGAAGGCCTCACGCCGGAGGCGGTTGAGTCCATGACCCCCGAGGATTTGGCGGGCCGGCTGGCCGAGGAGGCCGTGCGCGTCTACGAAGGCCGCGAGGCGGCGATCGGGGCCGACCACTACCGGCGTCTCGAGCACGTGGTCATGCTCCAGACCATCGACAACCTCTGGAAGGACCACCTGCTGTCCATGGACCATCTCAAGGAGGGCATCGGCCTGCGGGGGTACGCTCAGCAGAACCCCCTGCTGGTCTACAAAAAAGAGGGCTTCGAGATGTTCCAGGGTCTGATGGAGCGTATCGAGGAGGAGACGCTCGCCATCCTGTTCCGCATTCAGATCGTGGCGCCGGAGCGCATGGAAACCCTCCAACGGCCCCGCGAGCAGCGGCTCTCCTTTTCGGGCGGCGGCGAACCGGCCCGCAAGACGCCGGCCCACCGCAGCCCGGACAAGGTCGGGCGCAATTCGCCCTGTCCGTGCGGCAGCGGCAAGAAGTTCAAGAAGTGCTGCGGCCGGTGAGCCCGGCGCGAACCCCTGGCGTCTCTTTACAAAAACTCGCCGCAGTGATTATAATGAACCATTCTCGGAGAGCGGCCGCAGTCGGCATCGCCGCCGATTGACGGACGCGCCGCGCGTCGGGGAATCCATGAGCGAAGAGCGTCCGCAGCTTGAGGAAGATGTTCGTTCGGGGGAGGAGACCCAGCTGGATGAGCCGCCCCTGTTCAAAGTGCTCCTGCTCAACGACGATTACACCACCATGGATTTCGTGGTGGAGGTGCTCAAACATGTTTTTCACAAGTCCGATGGGGACGCCCACCGGATCATGATGAACGTGCATCGCAACGGATTCGGCGTCTGCGGGCTCTATCCGCGCGACATCGCCGAAACCAAGATCGACATGGTGGACAGCCTCGCCCGGGAAAAGGGCTTCCCGCTCAAATGCACCATGGAAAGAGACTAAGCGTATGATCAGCAAGGAATTGTCCGCCACGCTGGGCTTCGCCGTGCGCGAAGCCAAGAAGCGCCGGCATGAATACGTCAGCGTCGAGCACATCCTGTTCGCCATCCTCTACGAGCAGAGCGGGATTGAAATCGTTGAGAACTGCGGCGGCAACGTCGAAACCATCCTGAGGCAGCTGGAAGCCTTCTTCGAGGAAAAGATCGAAAAGATTCCCGAGGGCAGCGAATACGTCCTGCAGCAGACCATCGGGTTCCAGCGGGTCATCCAGCGGGCGGTCAGCCATGCCCGCTCCGCCGACAAGGCCGAAGTGTCGGTGAGCGACATCCTGGCCTCCATCTTCCTGGAGAAGGATTCCCATGCCGAGTATTTTCTGAGCACCGAAGGCGTGACCCGGCTCGACGTGTTGAACTACATCTCGCACAAGATCCCCAAGACGTCCGTTCAGGAGCGCGAGCAGCCGGATGCGCGGCCCGGAACCGAGGAGCGCCGGCGCAAGAGCAGCCCGCTCGAGATGTACACCACGGATCTGGTCCGCCAGGCCCGCCAGGGCAAGCTCGACCCGCTCATCGGCCGCCAGACCGAGATCGAGCGCACCATGCAGGTGCTCTGCCGGCGGCGCAAGAACAATCCCGTGTTCGTCGGCGACCCGGGGGTCGGCAAGACCGCGCTGGCCGAGGGGCTCGCCCAGAACATCGCCAAGGGCGAGGTGCCCGATCTGCTGAAGGAGGTCCATATCTACGCCCTCGATCTGGGCGGCATGCTCGCCGGAACCAAGTTCCGGGGGGACTTCGAGCAGCGCCTGAAGGGCGTCATCGCCGAGTTGAAGCGCCGCCCGAATTCGATTCTGTTCATCGACGAGATCCACACGATCGTCGGCGCCGGCGCGACCAGCAGCGGGTCGATGGATGCCTCCAACATCCTCAAGCCGGTGTTGACCAGCGGCGAGATCCGCTGCATCGGTTCCTCCACCTACGAGGAGTTCAAGAACCACTTTGAAAAGGACCGGGCCCTGTCGCGGCGCTTCGAGAAAATCGAGGTGCCCGAGCCGCCGGTCGGCGAGAGCATCCAGATTCTCAAAGGGCTGCGCTCGCGCTATGAGGAGCACCACGGGATCGAGTACACCGACAGCGCGCTCAAGTCCGCGGTCGAGCTGTCGGCCAAGTACCTGAACGACCGCTATCTGCCGGACAAGGCCATCGACGTGATGGACGAGGCCGGCGCCTTTGTGCGGCTGTCGGGGGCCGCCGGACGCAAGAAGATCCATCCGTCCGACATCGAAAAGATCGTGGCGAAGATGGCGCGCATCCCCACCCAGAGCGTTTCCACCTCCGACCGCGCCAAGCTCGAGAACCTGGAGGCACGGCTGAAGGAGGTGGTCTTCGGGCAGGACGACGCCATCCGCGCCCTGGTGACCTCGATCAAGCGCTCGCGGGCCGGGCTGGGCATCCCCGGCAAGCCCATCGGCTGCTTCCTGTTCACGGGCCCGACGGGGGTCGGCAAGACCGAGGTGGCCCGCCAGGTGGCCCTGATTCTCGGGGTGGAGTTCATGCGCTTCGACATGAGCGAATACATGGAAAAGCACGCCGTGGCCCGGCTGATCGGCGCGCCGCCGGGCTACATCGGCTTCGACCAGGGCGGGCTGCTGACTGACGGCATCCGCAAGCATCCCCATTCAGTGCTGCTGATGGATGAAATCGAAAAAGCCCATCCGGACCTCTTCAACATCCTGCTGCAGGTGATGGACCACGCCACGCTGACCGACAACAACGGCAAGAAGGCCGATTTCCGCAATGTGATCCTGATGATGACCTCCAACGCCGGCACCCGCGAGATGAGCACCCAGACCATCGGGTTCGGGGATGCGACGGGCGACACGCGCTCCAAAGGCCGCAAGGCCATCGAGCAGATGTTCAGCCCGGAGTTCCGCAACCGCCTGGACGATACCATCGCCTTCAATTCCCTCAGCACCGCGATCATGGAGCAGGTGGTCGACAAATTCATGAAGGAGCTCAACAGCCAGCTGGCGCCCAAGAAAGTGCACCTGAACTACTCCCCGGCGCTGCGCAGCTGGCTGGCCCTGAAAGGCTACGACTCGCGCTACGGCGCCCGGCCGCTCGCCCGCGTCATCCAGACCGAAATCAAGAACAAGCTGTCGGATGAGATCCTCTTCGGCCGACTGCAGAAGGGCGGCGTGCTGACGCTCGACATCGACGCGGACCAGGTCGCCTTTCGATTTGACTGATGGCCCATGCCGGTTTTCGTCCTCTCGGAGGCCCTCCAATTTCCTCCGCCCCGCCTGGCCACGCCGGAGGGGCTGCTCGCCGTCGGCGGGGACCTGAGCCGGGAGCGCCTGCTGCTGGCCTACCGCCAGGGCATCTTCCCCTGGTACTCCGACGATGAGCCCATCTTGTGGTGGTCTCCGGATCCCCGGCTGGTGCTCTACCCCCGGGAGTTCCACCGTTCACGGTCGCTTGAGAAAGTGATCCGGCGCGGTGCGTTCCGGGTCACGGCCGACCAGGCCTTCGAAACGGTGATCCGCGAATGCGCCGCCGTGCGCGCGGCGGGCGGAGAGGGCACCTGGATCGTGCCGGAGATGATTCAGGCTTACTGCGATCTGCACCGCATGGGGGTGGCCCACTCGGTCGAGGCTTGGAGCGGGACGCGCCTGGCCGGCGGGTTGTACGGCGTCTCGCTCGGCGCGGGCTTCTTCGGCGAATCCATGTTTACGCGGGAGGCGAACGCCTCGAAGGTGGCCCTGGCGGCCCTGGCGGCCTACTTGGCGGTCGAGGGCTTCGAGCTCATCGACTGCCAGGTGACCACCGGCCATCTCCAGCGCCTGGGGGCGCGCGAGATTCCGCGGAAGCGTTATCTCGAGCAGTTAAAGCGCTGCCTTGAAGCTCCCACGCGCAGCGGCAGCTGGACCATCCCCGAGTCGATTCTATCCGATTCTCCGGCCAAACGGCGGGGCGCGGTGCCTGCCATTGGAACCCCCTGTTGAAACCGAATGAAGGAATGCGCCATGAGCCAGCCATCCATGGATCCAGACTGCGTTTTCTGCCGGATCGCGCGAGGCGAGACGCCCACCGAAATCCTGCAGGCCACCGACCAGTTCATTGTTTTCAGGGACATCCGGCCCCAGGCCCCGGTCCACCTGCTGATCGTGCCGCGCAAGCACATTCGCAGCGTCAACGACCTGGAGCCCGGCGACGCGCCGATCGTGGGCGAGCTCTTCCAGGCGGCCCGGGAAATGGCCCGGCGGCTCGACATCGCCCGCGACGGCTACCGGCTGTTCGTGAACGTGGAGCGCGGCGGCGGGCAGGTCATCTTCCACCTGCACATGCACCTGATCGGCGGCTGGCGGCGATAGAGGCGGATGCGCAGGGTTCCGGAATACCGGCGGTGCCCAGCGTCCCGCCAATAAGCGATTTTTTAACGAGCATCGAGCATCCGGCATCGAGTATCGGGTCGTTTGGCGCTGGGATCGTGCTGAAACTCATCCCGGAGCGGCGTCATCAGATGTTCGCATGAGCAACCCCCTCGGCGGCCTTTACATCCACATTCCGTTCTGCGTGCGCAAGTGCGCGTATTGCGACTTCTATTCGGTCTCCGACCTGAACCTGATGCCCACGTTTCTGAAAGCGCTTTCGGCGGAGATCGCCGGGGCCGACGCCGGGCCGCTCGATTTCGACACGATTTACTTCGGCGGCGGCACGCCCTCGATCCTCGCCCCGGCGGAAATCGAAGGGATCCTTGATCGGTTGAATTCCAAATTCCGGCTGGCCGGACCGCTGGAAGTGACGCTCGAGGCCAATCCGGGGACTGTGGATGCCGAGCGGCTGAAAGGGTTCCGCTCGGCCGGCGTCAACCGCATCAATCTCGGGGTTCAGTCCTTTCGGGAGGAGAACCTGAGGCTGCTCGGCCGGATCCACTCGGCCGGACAGGCGCACGACGCCGTCGCGGCGGCGCGCCGGGCCGGGTTCGAAGACCTCGGGCTGGATCTCATCTACGGCCTGCCGGGCCAGAGCCTGGGCGCCTGGATGGCGGACCTCGAAAGCGCCCTTGCCTGCGACCCGGAGCACCTGGCCTGCTACATGCTCAGCGTCGAGCCCGGTACCCCGCTGGCCGCCGACGAGCTCGCCGGCCGCTTTCGGCCGGCGCCGGAGAAGGACACGGCCGAGCTGTTCCTGGCGACGTCCGAGCGCCTGGCCGGGTGCGGCTATCTCCACTACGAAATCTCCAACTTCGCGCGCGGCAAGGCCGCCGGCAGGGCCGCGCGGGTCTCACGGCACAACTCCAAGTACTGGGCCTACGCGCCCTACCTGGGGTTCGGCCCGGCGGCGCATTCCTTCCGGCCCCCCCGCCGGTTCTGGAACCACCGCGATGTCCGGCGCTACATCGCCGCGCTGCAGGCCGGCCGCCGGCCGCCCGGCGGCGAGGAGGTTCTGAGCGCGGACCAGCAGATGCTGGAGGTGGTCATGCTGGGGCTGCGGACGTCGGCGGGGATCGACCGGGCGGATTTTAAGGCGCGCTTCGGCCGGGATTTCAATGAGATCTGCGGGGCCGCGGCGGAGGAGCTGGCGGCCCGCGGGCTGCTCACGCTCGAAAATGGACGCTGCGCGCCGACGCGGCAGGGCATGCTCTTCCTGAACACGGTCGTCGCCGCTTTGACCGGAAACGACCCGTTGATGGGCTCATGAAACCTCGCGCCCGTCGACGACTTCGCGGGAAGGCCCAGATCCAGGCGCGCAAATCTTGCGGCGCGAGGCGTACTGACCGTGCGCCGCAGCGACCGCGAGATGGAGCGCAACGCCGAGATTGGACTTCTCGGGGAGTCGTCAGGCCTTGCGCAGCTTGCGCACATCCCCGACCCGCAGCGTCACGTTCTTGGAGTCGAAATACTCGAGCAGCGGGATGAGAAACTTGCGCGAGGCGCCCCCGGTCATGTCCTTGAAGTGGGCCGGGGTCATGTCGGCGGTCGTTTCGAAGAATTTCAGCATGCGCTGCTTCAGATCGGCGATCGCCTCGGCATGAAAGAAGAGATCGTCCTTGGTGCGGATGATCAGGCCTTCCTCGATCAACAGGTTCAGGACATCCTTGGCCGGGCCCGGTTCCGATTTCAGCATTCCGGCGACGTCCCTGAAGAAGGGCGGCTGCAGGCCGCTGTCCAGGTAGATCTTGAGCATCTGCCGGCGTAAAGTGGCCTCGTCGCCGGCGAGCGACACCTTGTGGGACGCCAGGCGGACGGTCTTTTCCTCCTGCACGATGGCCCCGTTCCGGATCATCTGGTTGAGAACCAGGTTGAAGAGCCGGACGTCCGTGTCGGCCGGAAACTTGCTCTTGAGCTCCTCTTTGAGCATGCCCGATTTCAGCGGGAACGCCTTGTGATAGGCCCGCAGGTGGCCGGCGGCCTCCTGGATGAAGGCCTCGAAGCTCTTCTGGTGGACGTAGCTGCGCGTCTCCCGGTCCACCTGGATGATGGTGCGGGCCGACATCATGGCCTGCAGGCTTGACTCCAGCTGCTTGTCCGTCAGGTTCGTCATGAGCCGCAGGTCGGTGAAGCAGGTGCCCGCATGGCCGGCGGCCGCGATATGCGCGCCGATCAGCGCTTCCGGATCGCTCGTCAGGACGTCCTTCAACGCCTGAATGATCCCGGCGTTGAAGCGCTTGTGCTTGGGGGGGATGGGGTTGAGGACCTGGCCGCCGCCGACGGTGCGCACCGGCGAGTAGCTGCGCACGACGTAATGATCGCCCTTGACGACGGCGACCGGCGTGTCCAGCCGCAGCTGGGCCACCGTGGCCTCGCCGGGCTTGAGCTCGTCGTGCTCGAGCAGGATCAGGTTGCCCAGGACCTCGCTGGTGCCCGTATGAAACCGCATCCGAGTGCGGTTCTTGATGGGCTTTCCGGCGCTCGCCAGGTAATGGAAGTGCACGTCCACCATGTAGCTCGATTTCAGCGCGTCCGGGCTGGACAGCACTTCGCCCCGGTTGACCGCCTCCTTGTCCAGGCCCTGGAAGTTGACCGCGGTGCGCATGCCGGCCTCGGCCGCGGCGACGCTCTGGTTGTGGACCTGGATGCCGCGCACCTTGGAGGTGATCCCGGACGGATAGACCATGATCGGGTCGCCCACCTGGACCTTGCCGGAAATCAGGGTGCCGGTGATCACCGTGCCGAAGCCCTTCATGGTGAAGACCCGGTCCACCGGCAGCCGGAAGAGGGAGGACGGCGGGCGGGCTTCCACCTGCCGGCTCAGCCCGTCCAGCGCCCGCACGAATTCGGGCAGCCCCTGGCCGGTGGCGGCGGAGACGGGGATGACCGGAGCGTTTTCGAGAAACGAGCCGCGCGTGAACTCGCGGATGTCCTCCTGCGCCAGCTCCAGCATTTCCTCGTCCACCAGGTCGACCTTGGTCAGCGCCACGAGCCCCTGGCGCACGCCGAGCAGCGTGCAGATCTCCATGTGTTCGCGCGTCTGGGGCATGACCCCCTCGTCCGCCGCGATGACCATGACGACGATGTCGATGCCGGTGGCGCCGGCCACCATGTTCTTGACGAATTTTTCGTGGCCGGGGACGTCCACGACGCCTAGGTGCTGGCCGCTCGGCAGATCCAGGTGGGCGAAGCCCAGCTCGATCGTAATGCCCCGTTCCTTTTCCTCTTTCAGGCGGTCGGTGTCGATGCCCGTGACCGCTTTCACCAGCGAGGTCTTGCCGTGGTCGATGTGCCCGGCGGTGCCCAAGATGATCTGTTTCAATGCGTCACGCTCCTGAAGATGCCCGGCCGAACGGTGGATGCCGTTCGCTCCCGCCCGCCGGAAAAGCGACGGGCGCATGCGCGGTTTTCGGCCGCCGACGGCGCCGGGCGGAGGTCAGCGGGTCTTCCGCTTCCTGAAATATTCGAAACCATACGCGAGCCCCACCAGAACGGCGGCCAGCCCCGCGACATAGGCCGCGCTGACCGCGCCGCGGAACATGCGGGTGATGAGGGTGGCGATGGCTACTCCCAGAACGGCCCGGATAAAAAAAAGGATGAACGGATGCATGCGCTTTTCCTCTTAGAAGTCGGTTGGGGCGCACGGCGCCGTCCGCTCGATGAGGGAGTCGGCCGGCTCCAATTCCGCCATTTCCCCCTTTGCCAAAGAAAGGCAGGGGGATTTTGAAATCGACGGGTTCCGGCTTTTACTTGTATTCAACTTTGAGGGCGCTTTCAACAGCTGTTTCCACCCGGATGCCTCCCCCTCCTTGCGCCGCGCTTGGCTTTCTCCTTCGCCGAAGAGGGACAACCGGATTTTGAAACCTGCGTCACGATAAAAATAAACACGATACAGCGAGGCTCAATTTTTTCTTGATCTAACCATTTCGATTTGTTAACTTGCGAAATTCTTGGAGGAATCATCCGAACAGCCGTTTGCGGTGGGTGTAGCTCAGTTGGCAGAGCACCGGGTTGTGGCCCCGGTTGTCGTGGGTTCAAATCCCATCACTCACCCCACTTTTTGCGCCCGTAGCTCAGTTGGATAGAGCGCCGGACTTCGAATCCGTAGGCCGGGGGTTCGAATCCCTCCGGGCGCGCCAGAAATATCAAGGGGTTGCAGATCGAATTCTGTGGCCCCTTGCGCTTTGCTCGGCACCGGTGGTCGGGCTGAAACATCAACGATCGGAACCGTTTCCGGTGGATGATCGATCTCGGTTAAAGCACCTATCCCTGCTCCTCATTGGAGGCGTTTTTCTGGCCTCCGGGTTGGTTGTCCTGCTGATGCTGAAAATCGGCTGGTGGGCCTGGCTGGTCGGCTGCTACGACTTGTTCTGCGACCGCGAGTGGGTGCGGCAGATGATGCAGACCAGCGGGTGGACCGCCTCCGCCGTATTTGTCGCCCTGCAGGTGGGGCAGGTCGTTTTCGCGCCCATTCCAGGTGACGTGACCGGAATCCTGGGAGGCTACCTGTTCGGGCCCCTCGGGGGCAGCTTGTTGTCCACGTTCGGTCTGACGATCGGTTCCATGCTCAATTTCTTCATCGGGCGTTTTCTGGGCGAACGGGTGGTGCGGCGGATGGTGAGCTGCGAGACCTATGAGAAGTACAACGAGCTGGTGCAGTACAAGGGAATTCTGGTCATCTTCATCTTTTTCCTGGTTCCCGGCTTTCCCAAGGATTACCTCTGCCTGTTTCTGGGCCTGACGACGCTGCCCGCCGGCGTGTTTTTCGTGGTGTCGACGGTCGGCCGGATCCCCGGCACCGTCGCCCTGAGCCTGCAGGGTGCCTCGATCTTCGATAAAAACTACATGTTTTTCGTGGTCGTCACCGCGCTGTGCCTGCTCTTCGCTATCGGCGCCTACCTGCTGCGCGACCCGCTTTACCGCTGGATGGCCCGTAAAAGCCAAGAGCGGGTTTGCGGATCGGTCCTGGAGATCCGGTCGTAGGACTTCCCGACCCGTAACCGCATTTGGAGGCGGCCCGGCGGCCGCTGGATAAGTCCCGCTAACAATTTTCTTGACAAAAATCTCATGGTAACAGTAAGTTGCGTACGAAATTATCCGGAGAGCTTGCATCCACCCTTTCAACGGAATTGCCGAGCGATGACCCTCACAAAAGAGCACCTGATTAACTCTCTGGCCGAAGAAAACGGATACAGCCGTATCCAGGCCGCCGAGCTGATTGAAACCCTCATCGAAATCATCAAGTCCCGGCTCACGTCGGGAGAGGATGTCCTGGTTAGCGGATTCGGGAAGTTCTGTGTCAGGCAGAAGCGGGAGCGCCGGGGCCGGAACCCGGCCACCGGGGAGAGCATGGTGCTCGCGCCCAGGCGGGTGGTGACGTTCAAGTGGTCGGGCCGGTTGCGGGACAAGATCAACGGCAGCCCCGCCACCGAAAGGGACGACTCGTAAGAGAACGCCGTCCCGAGATTCATCGTTTCCACCGGGCAGACCTGGAAGGGGCCTGCCTTTTTCATTTCTGGGGCCGGCTGCGCGCCAATGGCCGAACCCTTTGAGGAGACTCCGAAGTGAAACTGCTAGACATCCTGCGAACGGCCGCGCTGTTCCTGGTTGCGGCCGGACTTTTTGCGATGTCCTACGTGATCCATGACGCCATGGCCAAACACGGCCGATACGCTCCGGTCAGCTATGACGACGAGACGGTCGTCGTCATGGACACCCATACCGGACGCGTGTTCAGCGTGGAAAGCGAGGAGACGGAAACGACCAGCCCGCGCAACGTCGTCTCCGCTGCCGACCACCGCCGGAGCCTCCTCCAAAGAAAGGCTGCTACGGCCCAATAATGGAAACGGTCTCAAGTCCGGCAGCAACCATCTGAGGCGACGACTCCCCGCTGCCGGAATGCCCGGCAATCCCTCCGCCGCATTTTTTCGCATCAAGAAATTGCCGATTCGGTCGATATATTCCTCGCCAAGATGCCTCTGTCGGAAGAGGACCAGGGCGCCATATATATCATACAACGCTCAAACAGAGGGTTTCGATGCAAGTTGAATGCTCCGCCTGCAAAACCCGCTATCGGGTGAAGGAAAACTCCCTCCCGGCCGGCAGGGCTGTGCGATTGACGTGCAAGACCTGCCGGTTACCGATTCTGCTCGATGGAAAGCCGCTCCAGCAGGCAGAGGATCCGCCCCGCAGGGACGAATCGACGGCGCTGAAAGCCGAAATCACCCAGAGCATCAAGGATCTTCCGCCGATGCCGCAGGTGGTGGTGGAGATCCAGAATCAGCTGTCTCAGATGGACGTCAATATGCAGCAGGTGGCCAAGATGATCGAAACCGATCCGGGGATCACCTCCAAAGTCCTGCGGATCGCCAACTCCGCCTATTACGGGGCCAGCGGCAAAACCGCCACGATCACCCAGGCCTGCGTGATGCTGGGTCTCCGAGGACTGTCCGAAGTGGTGATGCTGGCCGGAAGCGAAAAAGTCCTCTCCGGCAAACTGCCCGGCTACGGATACGACGCCGGCGACCTCTGGAAGCATTCGCTCGCGGTGGCCTACGGGTCAAAGATTCTGGCCAGCATGCGGGACCCTGGAATCAGCAGCGCGGCGCACACCGCCGGGCTGCTTCATGACATCGGCCGGATCATTCTGGACCCCTACGTCGTTGAGCGGAAAAGCCAATTCTTGGCGTACATGGAGGCTCAACAGAAGACATTCCTGGATGCTGAAATCGAGCATTTCGGTTTCAGCCACGCCGAGGTGGCCGCCGAAGTCTGCCAAGCCTGGAAATTTCCGGAATTCATGTCGAAGGCGATCCACTGGCATCACAACCCCGGGGGATCGAACGGCGATCTGCTCTCCTACATTCTGCACCTGGCGGACCACATCGCCCTGATGGGAGGCGTCGGATACGACGACGACGACATCCTGAACGAAGTCCAGAAAGACGCGATGTCCCTCCTGCGGTTGAAGCAGTCCGATCTGAGCGAAATTCTTTTTAAGGTCATGGAGTCGGTCAGCCAAGTCGGCGTGAGCTGAAGGCCGTCCCCGGACCGGCCCACCACGCCCGGGGAAAAAGCTTTGAGTTGCCGGCGCAATCGTGGTATGATAACATCATGGAATTGGCGCTGAAACTCGTTTACTATCTTCTGGGATTCAACGCGGTCATCGTTGTCATGGCGCTCTCTTTCTACCTCCTGATCGGGCGTCGCCAGAAAATCAGGGTCGATTTCGAAGAATACCTGGCCAGCCTGCCCAGGGACACCGTCATCCGCGACCCGTATGTCCTGGTCGACGGCAAGTGGGTCCAATCGAACCCCTGCCCACCGAACCGCTCGCCCAACCCTTAGCCCGCCCGACGCTTTCGACGCGATAATCAACGCTCCGCCTGCTTTCCGTGCCGGTTGAAAATCTCCGAACAATCCAGGATAATGCGAATCCATGCCGTTGCGATAAGGGAACGGCTTCACAGGTCGTCATGGATTCGTCGAGACTGTTGAATGAAATAATTGCGGACCACGTCCGGCTGATCGACCGGATGGCACGGATCGACGGCATCGAGCGGTCGGCCGAGCAGCTGGTGGAGACCTTGCGCCAGGGCCGTAAAATCCTAGTCTGCGGCAACGGCGGCAGCGCTGCGGACGCACAGCATTTTGCTGCCGAGTTGATCGGCGGTTTCGAAAGGCGGCGCGACCCGTTGCCGGCTTTGGCGCTGGCGGCCGACCCATCCGTTCTCACGGCGCTGGGGAACGACGACGGGTTCGAAAGGGTGTTCGCCAAGCAGGTCAGAGGATTAGGCGGCCCGGGCGATGCGCTGGTGGCTATCTCGACTTCCGGCCATTCCGGCAACGTGGTGGCCGCCGTTGAAGCCGCGAGAGCGCGTCACATGACGAGCATCGGGCTGCTGGGACATGATGGCGGACGGGTCGGCGCCCTTGTCGACATCGCCGTGGTGGTGCCGCACGCGGTGACGGCCAGGATCCAGGAGGTGCATCTCGTCATCCTGCACTTCTGGGCCGCCGTCATCGAGCGGCGGCTTTTTCCAGGAGGATGCGATGGCCGCTGACTCCGAAATCGACGATCGAGGAGCCGGCGTGGCGATCCACGTCGACTGGAATGAATTCAACCGCCGGCACATCCTGGTCGTCGGCGACCTGATGCTGGACCGCTACCTGTGGGGGGACGTCGAGCGGATCTCGCCGGAAGCGCCCGTGCCGGTGGTCCGCGTCGACCGTCGATCCGAATCCGCCGGGGGCGCCGGCAACGTGGCGTTCAACCTGGTCGGCCTGGGGGCGCGCGTGACATTGGTAGGCGTCCGCGGCGCCGATGAGGCCGGTCTCCGGCTGCGCGAGCTGATGCGCCGGCCGGGCATCCGGGATCTCAGCATCGAGTGCTCCGATCGGCCGACGATCACCAAGACCCGGATCGTCTCCGGCGGCCAGCAGCTCCTGCGGCTGGACGAGGAGCAGATCCGACCCGTCGGCCCGGAGGTCGTGCAGGCGGCCGTCCGGCGCATCGGCGCGGCCGTTGAAGCGGCCGACGCCATCGTGCTCTCCGACTACGGCAAGGGCATGCTTCAGTCGTCCGATCTCTGCGGCGCCGCCGTCCGGGTCGCCCAAGCGCGCAGCATCCCGATCCTGGCGGACCCGAAGGGCCGGGACTGGGAGCGCTACCGGGGCGCTACCTGCCTGACGCCCAACCGCCGCGAGATCGAAGTCTTCGACGGGGCGCCGATCGAGAGCGACGATCGGCTGGCGGCCGTCATGCAGCGGACCATCGGCCGACTCGGGCTCTCCCGGCTGCTGGTGACGCAGGGTGCCTCCGGCATGTGCCTGATGGGCGCGGACGGCGTGCCGCTGTTCATCCCGACCCGCGCGCGGCAGGTCTATGACGTTTCCGGCGCCGGCGACACCGTCGTTGCGACCTTGACCCTGGCCGTCGCCGCCGGGGTCGGCTTCGCGGATGCGGCCCGGCTGGCGAACCTGGCGGCCGGGGTCGTGGTCGCCAAGGTGGGGACCCAGCCGATCAACCGGATCGAACTCGAGGCTGCGCTGCGCGCCCACGGAGCGGCAACGGGCTCCGGTTCCCGCGCCAAAGTGGCCGCTTGGGATGCCGCTCTCGTCCAAGTCGATGCCTGGCGGGCGAAGAGCGAAACGATCGTGTTCACGAACGGCTGCTTCGACCTGCTGCACCCGGGCCATATCCACCTGCTGCGCCGGGCTCGGGAGCTCGGCCGGCGCTTGGTGGTGGGACTCAATGCGGACGCCTCGGTGAAGCGGTTGAAGGGGCCCGGCCGGCCGATTCTCAACGAGCGCGACCGCGCTGCGATACTGGGGGCGCTCGACTGTGTCGACCTGGTGGTACTCTTCGACGAGGACACGCCCGAGCGCTTGATTGCGCGGTTGAGGCCCGACGTCCTCGTCAAAGGCGCCGACTACCGGCCGGATCAGGTGGTCGGGCGCGGGATCGTCGAATCCTATGGCGGAAGCGTGCAGTTGATCGAGTTGCTCGACGGATACAGCACCACCGGAATCGCCCGCAAGCTGCGGCAGGCCGCATCCGGCGGATCGGCGGAGCCACCGCAGCGGAGCTGAGGGTTTCCGGCGGCCAAGCGGCATCGCGGATGTCCGGCCGCGTTGCCATGCCTGGTACCGGCCGAACCGTCAGCTCGGATGGGTTCCTGGCGCGCACTGGCCTGGGCGGCGTCAGCCCCGCCCGGGCAGCGGGCCGGGCCGCTGATTTTTGCCGTTCCACCAGCGTGCCGCCCGGGGCAGCGCCCGGCAATAGCTGCCGGGCCGTCGATTATCCATCAGCTCATGCCCGGATGACATGCATTCAGGTTGCGGCTGAATTCTTCTCTTCACGCCTTGATCGGCCTAGCGAATTGACATATCCTGCCTGTGCATCCAGAAGGGATTGCAACCATACCCCGTCCCGGCGGCCGATTCCCCGGCCGTGAAAGGAGGAGCAAATGCATCAACTGGGATTGGTCCTGTTTTGCTGGCTTGCGGTGGGCTGTATCCAGAACACTTACAACATCACGCCTGAATTTCACAGCAGCGGATCGGTGAATATCGACAGCCGCGTCGATGCCGACGACCCGCGGGTCACCGTGACCGTCGACGACGTCACCATGGATTGGAAGGAACTAAAGGAGATGGTCGAAAAGAAGATGGCGGCCATGCCCAAAGAGGCTCCGGAGAAGACTCTGCTCGGCGCCGCCTCTGCGCCTGCGACCGCAGCACCGCCGGATCCCAAGGTTGTGCCGCCGCCTTCACCAGAGCCGGCCCGGATGACCCATTCGGTTCAGGTCGGGGCCTATCGCCAGCTCGAAAACGCCGAGCAGCAGGTTTCGAAACTCGCATCCAAGGGCTACCCCGCCCGGATGGTCCGGTTCGAGGACTCCCGGAAGCGGACCTGGTACACGGTGCGCATCGGGGACTTCCCCGATGCGACAGCGGCGCGGAGCGCGGCGGACGAGTTCACCTACCGCGAACGGATGCCGAGCGCGGTGCGGCCGATCGGAAGCCTTTGAACCCGGTCTTGTTTTGAATGACCTGCCGCTTGTGCTTGTCCGCATGCGCAAGCGGCTTTTTTTTGATACAAAACGATCCATTTATGAAACTCATTGTTTCAATGACATCATCATGTCGAACCGGCCTAAAACTATTCAAATTGATATTTCAATTAGTTAGCAGGCTGGAGCGCCCTGGTACGATGTTGGCAGAGCCTTGGTTCTATCGAACTCCAGTTGGTCATGCCAATCCATCAAGGTGACTGCGATGAAACCTGAAGATTCTGCGGTGCCGAACCTCTCCCGGGTATACGACGTGCTCGTCGTCGGCGGCGGCAACGCGGCGTTGTGTGCGGCCATGACCGCCCGGGAAGCGGGCGCGAGCGTGCTGCTGCTCGAAAGCTCGCCCCGGGAATTCCGGGGCGGCAACAGCCGCCACACGCGCAACCTGCGCTATTTCCACGACAGCGGCAACCGGCACTTGACCGGGCCTTACCTCGAGGACGAGTTCTGGAACGACCTGCTGCTGGTGACCAAAGGCCGGACCAACGAGGATCTGGCCCGCTTCGCCATCCGCGAGTCCAAGAACATCGGGATGTGGATGGAACAGCACGGCTGCCGGTTCCAACCCGCCATGCGCGGAACCCTGCATCTGGCCCGCACGAACGCCTTCTTCCTGGGGGGCGGCAAGGCCCTCATGAACGCCTACTACGCGACCGCCGAGCGCCTGGGGGTGGCGATCCTCTACGAGGCCACCGTCGAGGATCTCGAGATCCGCGAGGGTCTCTTCGCCTCGGCGGCGTTCGATCACCGCGGGGTCCGGCGCACGGCCCGGGCCCGGGCCGTGGTGCTCGCCTCCGGCGGCTACCAGGCCAACCTGGAGTGGCTGAAGCAGTCCTGGGGGCCGCCGGCCGAGAATTTCATCATTCGGGGCACCCCGTACGACAAGGGCCGTATGCTGCGGGTGATGCTGGACCAGGGCGCGCAGCCGGTCGGCGACCCGCGGCAGGGCCATGCGGTCGCGATCGACGCCCGGGCGCCCAAGTTCGACGGGGGCATCGTCACGCGTCTGGACTGCGTGCCGTTCGGGATCGTCGTCAACCGCGACGCCCGGCGGTTCTACGACGAGGGCGAGGAGTTCTGGCCCAAGCGCTACGCCATCTGGGGGCGGCTCGTCGCGCAGCAGCCGGATCAGATCGCCTACTGTCTCATCGACGCCAAATCGATCGACCTGTTCATGCCCTCGGTGTTTCCGCCGATCGAGGCCGGCTCCATCGGCGAGATGGCGCTCCGGCTGAAGCTCGATCCGGCCGCACTGGTCGACACCGTGCAGGCCTTCAACGCCGCCACCCGGCCGGGCGCCTTCGACCCGGCCGCGCTGGACGGTTGCAGGACGGAGGGGATCGAGCCGGCCAAAAGCCACTGGGCGCGGCCCCTGGACACCCCGCCGTTCTACGCCTATCCCCTGCGTCCCGGGATCACGTTCACCTACCTGAGTCTGACCGTGAACCGGCGGGCCCAGGTGATCCTGCAGGGCGGTGCGCCGGCGGAGAATATTTTCGCGGCGGGCGAGATCATGTCCGGCAACATTCTGGGCCAGGGCTACATGGCCGGCTTCGGGATGACCATCGGCACGGTGTTCGGCCGGATCGCCGGAAAGGAGTCGGTGCGCTATGTCGTCGAGCGTCTTAAAAGAAGCTGATCGGGTGATGACCATCTGCAACGCCTGCCGCTACTGCGAGGGGTTCTGTGCGGTGTTTCCGGCCATGGAGCTGCGCCGGACCTTCACGGCGGCCGATCTCAACTACTTCGCCCATCTCTGCCACAACTGCCGCGGCTGCTACTATGCCTGCCAGTACGCACCGCCGCACGAGTTCGACCTGAACGTGCCGAGGGCGCTGGGCGAGCTCCGGCTCGCGACCTACGCGCAGTTCAGCTGGCCCTCGGCGCTGAAGGGGATGTTCCCGAACAACGGCTGGGTGGTGGGGCTGGCGGCCGCGCTGAGCGTGGCGCTCGTCATGCTGCTGACCCTGCTTTTCAAGGGCCATGCGGCTTTTTTCGGGGTTCATACGGGCGCCGGCGCCTTCTACCGGGTGGTGCCCTACGCGGCCATCCTGCTGCCGTTCACGGCCCTGGGGGTCTTCATTCTCTTCAGCCTCTGGAAAGGGGCCGCCAACCTCTGGCGCGCAACCGGCGGGCAGCCGTTGGAGCTGCGCGATCTGAAAGCGCACCGCCAGGCGGTCTGGGACGTGCTGCGGCTGCGCTACCTCGAGGGCGGGGGCGACGGGTGCAACTATCCGGGCGAGCGCTTCAGCATGACCCGGCGTTATTTCCACCACGCCGTCTTCTACGGATTCATGCTGTGCCTGGCGTCCACGACCATCGCCTTCTTCTACGACCATTTCCTGGGCCGGCCGGCGCCGTACCCCTTCTGGAGCTGGCCGGTGGTCCTGGGGACCGTGGGCGGTCTGGCGCTGCTCGCCGGCAGCGGCGGGATGCTCTATCTGAAGAAGCGCATGGACCGGGCGCCGGCCTCGCCGGAGGGCTTCGGCATGGACATCGCCTTTACGGCGCTGCTCTTTCTGACCAGCCTCACGGGGATGCTGGTGCTCATGTTCCGGGAGACGGCCGCCATGGGCACCCTCCTGACGATCCACCTCGGCTTCGTGCTGGGGCTCTTCGTGAGCATGCCCTACGGCAAGTTCCTGCACGCCGTCTACCGGTATGCGGCCCTGGTCCGCAATGCGCTGGAGCAGAAGCGCGGAGGGGTTTAGCGGGTCCCTGCGGCCATTGGCGAGGTGCCCGCCGATGGAGTGTTTCCCCTGTGGGAGCGGCTTCCAGCCACGATCGCATCGCGGCAAGATGCCGCTCCCCCAAATAAGCGCCGTTCCGACCTGCTGCCCCCAAAAACCACCGAGACCCTTACCGCCCCCGCAGGGCCTCCTTCACGGCCTTGGCGACGAGCGGCGGGCCGCCGGTCACCGCGCCACCGGGCCGGAAGGAGAGGCGGCCCTGGGCATAGACCCGCCAGAGAGCAGCGGCGATCATTTCGGCGGCCCCCGCTTCACCGAGGTGCGAGAGCATCATGGCCGCGGACAGGATCTGGGAGACGGGGTTCGCCAGGCGGCGGCCGGCGATGTCCGGCGCCGACCCGTGGATCGGCTCAAAGTAGGCGAGGCGCCCGCCGATATTGGCCGACGGGCACATCCCCAGGCCGCCGATGGTGGCGCCGCCGAGATCGCTCAGGATGTCGCCGAACAGGTTTTCGGTCACGATCACCTGGAAGTGATGGGGGCGGCTGACCAGCGCGGCCGCGGCGGCATCGACGTACAGGCATTCGGCCGCCACCTCCGGAAATTCTCCGGCCACTTTAAGGAAAATGCGGCGGAAGAAGGCAAAGGAGCGCAGCACGTTGCTCTTGTCGACGAGCGTGACCCGCCGGCGGCCGTCTTCCGGGGCGCCGCGCTTTTTCTCCAGGGCCGCTTTGAACGCAAACCGGGCGATGCGCTCGCAGCCGCGGGCGGTCAGGAGCAGGCTGTCCGTGGCTGCCTGGGGCGTCACCAGGCCCGCGCCCCGCGAGAGGTAGAGCCCCTCGGTGTTTTCGCGCACGATCACGTAGTCGATGTCGTCCGGCCCACGGCCGGACAGCGGCGTGCCGGCATTCGGGTATAGTCGGATCGGCCTCACGTTGGCGTACAGATCGAACCCCACCCGCAGAATGCCGCCCAGGAGGCCGGCCTCGGTGCCGTCCGGTTGGCGCACGTCCGGCAGCCCCACCGGCCCCTTCAGAGTGGCGTCGGCCGTGCGAAAGGCCTCCAGGGCCTGCGCCGAGATGGCCTCGCCGGTGTCCCGGTAGCAGCCGGCGCCGGCCGGGTGATATTCGTAAGTCAGCGAAAACCCGCCGGAGAGCTCCTGAACCGCCTCGAGGACGTCTACGGCGGCGTCCACGATTTCAGGGCCGATCCCGTCGCCGGGCAGGACCAGGATGCGATAGGTCTTTTTCATTCTTCGAAACAGCGCTCGGGCACCAGCACGCTGCCCTCCATCAGGCGCCGGGCGGTGCGCCCCAGCACCGCTTCCCGGTAATCGAGTCCGCCCCCGCAGGTTTCGATCACGGCGCCGACCTCGATGACGCCGCCGGGATGCCCGATGCGCAGGAGGTCCCGGCCGCGCGCGCTCTCGGAGAGCAGATCGCTGACGACCGTACCCGGGATCATGGCCGCGCCGGCGGTGGCGACCGCGCCGCTGACGGCATAGGTGCGGTGCAGGGTCCCCATGGACATCATGCGGGCCAGCAGATCCACGTCGCCGGATTCGATCAGGCGCCCGTTCAGCGCGGGGTAGGATCGGGGCGCCGCGACCATGGCTACTTTGGGAACGGCCTGGCTGCGCCGGGTGGCTTCTTCCTCGGTGGCGGTGATTCCCAGCACGACCGCGGCGCGGCAGCGCACGGCCTCCAGCTTGGATTTGATCTCGGCGCTGTGCTCGATCGGCTCGGTCTCGTTCCCCTGCAGACCTAAAGACTCGGCGCGGACGAACACGAAGGGGTTGGCGGCGTCGACGCAGGAGACCTCCACGGCGCCCAGCCCGGCGATGGCGAAGCGGTCCCGGCGGTTTCCCGTCGGAAAAAGCCTGCCCGTGACGGCGCCGGCGGGATCCACGAAGCGCAACAGGATGCGCGATCCCGTTCCAGGCACGCCGTCAATGGCGTACGCCCCATTGGGGTCGAAGGCGCCATCCCGGACCGGGACCTCGGCGATGATGAGCTTGTCCGTGTTCTTCTGGTGGATGCGCACACGGGTCAGGGGCTCGACAGCCGCCACCAGGCCTTCGTCCACCGCAAAGGGTCCCACAGCGGAAGACATGTTGCCGCAGTTGCCTTGGTAGTCCACGATCGGCCGGTCGATGGACACCTGGCCGAACTGATAGACCACATCGTAATCGGGGGAGGGCGAGGGGCTGATGACGGCGACCTTGCTGGTGACGCTCTGAGCGCCGCCGACGCCGTCGATCTGGCGGCGAAAGGGATCCGGGCTGCCGTAGGCGGCCAGGATCACCCGCTCGCGGGCCGCCGGGTCCGCCGGCAGATCCCTCTCATGGAAGAACAAGCCCTTGCTGGTGCCGCCGCGCATTAATACGGCCGGAATGCGCTTCTGCATGTCGTCCTCCTGCTCATGGCATTTCCCGATCGGATCGAAACGGCGGGTTGAAGCCGTCTGCCGTTTGCCTGGCCGCAAACCGCCAAACTCAACCGAGCAAGAAAAGTGCCACCGGCCGGCACGCTCTCCTGTCCGCGCACTCGAGGCCCCCCCGGGCTTTCTTTCGATCCGGGCTAGCCATCCAGCCCCAGAGCCTTCATCTTGCGCCAGAGGGTCGTTCGGCTGATTCCGAGTTGTTCAGCCGTCTGGCTCAAGCGGTAGCGGGAATTTCGGAGGGCCTCCTGGATGATGGCTTTTTCGTTCTGGAGGATCTTCTCACGCACGTGAGACTTGAAGGCCGCCGGCGCCTGAGGGGCAGCGGCCGGGGCCGTGCCGCCCGCAACGCCGCTGAACTGGATCAACTCGTGGTAGAGAATTTCCAACATGTCCGGGCTGCACCTCAAACTGCAATTCAGCACCAGCCGTTCGGCGAAATTCTTGAGCTGGCGGACGTTCCCCGGCCAGGCGTATCGCTGCAAGCGGTTGATGTATCCCGGGGGGAGGCGGATCGGCTCGATCTGCTGGCGGTCCGAGAACGATCGGATGAAGAAATCGAGCAGCACCGGAATGTCTTCCTGGCGCTGCCGCAGGGCCGGGATCTGGATGCGCAGGACGTTGAGCCGGAAGAAGAGGTCGGGCCGGAACTGGCCCTCCTGGAGCGCGGCGTTCAGGTCGCGGCTGGCCGCGGCGATGACGCGCACGTCGACCGGTATGATGCGGTCGCCGCCGACGCGCATGACCTCCCGCTCCTGCAGCACGCGCAGCAGGCGGATCTGCATGGCTTCGGGTGTCGAGTCGATTTCGTCCAGGAAGATCGTGCCCTGATGGGCGAGTTCGAAGCGCCCCGGCTTGCCGCCGCGCTTGGACCCCGTGAAGGCGCCTTCCTCGTGCCCGAAGAGCTCGCTCTCCAGCAGCTGCTCGGGCAGCGCCGCGCAGTTGATGGAGACGAAGGGGAAGCGGCTGCGGCGGCTCAAGTCGTGGATGCCCTGGGCGAAGATCTCTTTGCCCGTGCCGGTCTCGCCCATCACGAGAATCGTGGAATCCGTGCGGGCATATTGCTTGCCGAGTTCCACGACCTCGCGCATGGCCGGGCTGACGTGGACCAGTTCCTTGAGCTTGTATTTTGCCACCAAGCCGGCCGACAGGGAGCGGCGCACCACGTTTTCCGTGCGCATCACGTTGCCGATGTCCCGAAAGGTGGATACCGCGCCGATGGCCTCGCCGTCCAGCAGGATGGGCAGGTGGTTGAAAATGAACCGGCCGTCCCGGATTTGGCCGAGGCGGTCCTGGATCGACGTCCGGCTGTTCAAGATCTGCGGAATGGGGCTTTCCGGCAGAAGGTTGTGGACGGGCTGTCCGAGGGCTTCGGACTCCCCGATTTGGAGGGCCTTGAGGGCGGCGGCATTGGCGGCGGTGATGCGGCCGCGGGCATCGACCGCGACGATGCCGTCGGAGGCCGCATCGATGATGGCCCGGTAGCGCCGCGCCATGGCCTTCTGCTCGCGCCCGGCCAGCGCCACCGAGACGGCGTTGTCCAGAGTGGCGGAGATGTCCTCGTCCGAGGTGCGGATTTCGACGAACGTCAGGCCGATCGCTTCAGCGATCCGCTGCGTGACGCCCCCGCCGACGACGGCATCGCAGCCCTGGCGCCGGGCTCGGATGATGGCCTTCTCCAGGCTGGGCATGTCCCGATAGACTTTCTGGACGAGCTCGATGTTCAGGAGCTCCTCTACGATCGCGATGCCGCCCATCTCCTGGCGGAACACCGGGAACAGAACGCGCCGGGCGGCCCGGGCGGCGGCCTTGAGGCTGATGAGGATATCCAGGGAGCGGTGCGGAAAAGAGATCACCGGAATGCGCAGGTTTTCCCGGAGCAGGTGGGCCGTGCCGCGGCGGCCGACAGCCACTTCGATCCCCTCGCGCTCCATTTCGGATGCAATCGCGACCGCCTCTTCCAATCCATGGGTGTCGACCCGGATTTCGATTTGGCGATGAGTGCTGAGGGCCTGGATACGGCCCATCAGGGAAGGGCTGGAAGCAAAAACGCCGATACTGACTTTTTTGGGCTGCATCGCAGGCTCCTGGTCGGATGCGAAACATTGTGTTTCATAAACTGAACTTTATGTCAATCCGCTTGAACATCGCCCAGCGCGGATCCGGCTCGCAGCCCGGCCAATCGGGCCGGGCGCGGGCGGCGACGGTTCAGCTGGCTTTGGCATGAATCCTGAAACAGCGCTCGATGTTGACAAACTTAAGTGCTTCCAACATACTCACGCCCAACAACGATTTCCTTGAAAACGGCCTCGTCGAAAGCCATATGGGCGGCCGTTTCACCCGGCACGCTCAACTCAAACAGGGAGGGGGCAACATGAAAAAGATCATCTGCTTCATCGCATCGGTAGTTTTCCTTCTGGGGGCTCTTCCGGGGCTTAACGCCGCGGCGGCCGAGTATCCGGAAAGGGCCATCGAAATCCTCGTCCCCTTCGGGGCCGGCGGCGGCAGCGACACGGCTGCGCGGGCGGTGGCGGAGGGGCTGAAGCCCCAGCTCAAAAACGGACTGGTGGTGAACAACATGCCGGGCGGCGGCGCGACCAAAGGCATGCTCTATGCCTCTCAGCAGCCGGCCGACGGCTACACGGTGCTCGCCATCACCACCTCGCACCTCATCGACGCGGCCAAGCCCAAGACGCGCGCGCACATCCTGCGGGACTTCGACCCGCTGTGCCGGATCCAGTGGGACACCTCGGCGGTGACCATCTCCGCCGATTCCCCGCACCAGACGTTTGCCGAGCTCGTGGAGTTCGGGAAGAAAAACCCCAAGGCCCTGAAATTCGCGGGCACGTCGCCGGGCGGCTGGTCGGAGATCCAGACCGTGGCGTTTTTCAAGAAGTCCGGTGTGGAGGTGACGTTCGTTCCATTTGACTCGGGTGCGGAGATCAAGGCGGCCATTCTGGGCGGCCACATCACCGGAGCCGTAGAAGAACTGGCCGAGACGCTGCCGCTGATCGAAGCCGGCAAGCTGAAGTCGCTCTGCGTCATCATGGACAAACGCCATCCGGCCCTGCCGAACGTGCCCTGCTCCAAGGAACTGGGCATCGACTACACCCATGGGCTGATGCGCGCCTGGGGCGTCAAGAAAGGCACCCCGCCGGAGCGTCAGAAATTCCTGGTGGACGCCATCCGGAAGTCGCTGGACCATCCGATGTATGTGAAATTCATCAAGGACAACCATCTGGATGCGCGGCCGGGCTACCTGGGGCCGGAGGAAACCCGCAAGTACATGGAAGAGCAGGTGGAGTTCTTCACGTCGGTCCTCAAGGAACTGGGGTACCTGAAGTAAACGGGCAGGGGGTTGGCCCCATCCGAGGATGCGGGGAGGCGACTTTCCCGCATCCGCCACCAAAGGCAGGCCGCCAATGAAAACGGGTGAGATGGTCTTTTTCGCCGTATGCGTCGCCTTTTTCGGCTTCATGTTTTACGAGGGATTGGACCTGGCGACTCATGGCCGGGCAGGGGAAATCGGCAGCGGCCTCTGGCCGCTGATTTCTCTCGGAGCCTCCTTTCTTTTTAGCCTTGCGCTTCTGACCGCCAGCCTCCGAAAGGCCCGGCGGGAACTTGGCGCCGGCATCGACGATACGCCGGAGGCCATGGTTGAGAAGAAGCGGCAGCGGCTCACCGTCACGCTGAGCGTGGTCTGTTTTCTCGTTTACATGGCGGTGATTCCCTGGATCGGGTTCATTCTCTCCACTCTGCTCTACATTCCGGCCTTCGCCCTCGCACTGGGCGAACGACGGAAGTGGGTGCTCTTCGTCGCACCCTTCTTGCTCACCGCCGTCATCGTCGCCGTGTTCGCGAAGTTCATCACGATCCCCTTTCCGAAGGGGGTCGGGTTCTTCGCCGAGTTCAGCCGCCTGTTCTACTAGGTCGAGGAGGGATGCCGACATGGTTGACATTTACCTGCAGGCCTTTGCAACGGTCCTGATGCCGCAGAACCTGATCGCGATGGTGCTGGGCGCCCTCTGGGGCTTGCTGGCCGGCGCGCTTCCGGGCATCAGCACCTCCATGGGCGTGGTCCTTCTGCTTTCGTTTACGTACACGCTCTCGCCGATGACGGCCTTCGTCCTGCTGATCGGAGCCTATCTGGGAGGCATCACCGGCGGCTCCATCACTTCGATCCTCTTCGGCATTCCGGGCGAACCCTCCTCGGTGCCCACGGTGATCGAGGGGCATTCGCTCGCCAAACAAGGCCGCGCCGCCTACGCCATGTGGGTGTACCTGCTCTGCTCGATCTTCGGAGGCCTTTTCAGCGTCTTCGTCATGATCCTGGCCACGCCGCTGATCGCCAATTTCGCCCTGCGCTTCGGCCCGGCGGAGTATTTCGCGCTGACCGTGCTCGGCTTGAGCGTGGTGTCGGGCCTGTCGGGCGGGTCGATGCAGAAAGGCTTCCTGTCCTGTTTCTTCGGCTTGTTTTTAGCCACCGTCGGCACCGACGGGATTACGGGCGAAGAGCGCTTTACGTTCGAAACCGTCACGCTGCTGGGCGGAATCAACTTCGTGGTGGCCATGGTGGGCCTGCTGGCCGTCTCCGAGATCTTCATCGAGGCGGAGGAGCCCTTCAAGGAATACAAGGGGGGGGTGCAATACCGGGGGCTGCTCAAGGAAATGCCGCCGCTCTCCTTATTCAAGAAATACCTGCTGACGATGGTGCGCTCCCCGATCATCGGGACCATCGTCGGCGCGCTGCCGGGCGCCGGGGCTACCATCGCCGCTTTTCTGGCCTACGGCGAGGCCGCCCGCACCGCCAAGCACGAACCGGAGAAGTTCGGCAAGGGCGCGGTGGAGGGGCTGATGGCCGCCGAATGCGCCAACAACGCCTCCACCGGCGGATCCATGACCGTTCTGCTCTCCCTGGGGCTGCCCGGCAGCAACACCACGGCCATGCTGGTGGCGGCCTTCATGATCCACGGCATGCAGCCGGGACCCCTGCTGCTGACTCAGCGGCCGGACGTCGTCTACGGGATCTTCGCGGCCATGCTGCTCACGAACCTGCTGCTGCTCGTGCTGACGGGCACGGCGATCCGGCTCTTCTTGGAGCTGAACCGGCTGCCCTACTCGGTCTTCTCGGCGGCGATCATGATACTCTGCGTCATCGGCGCCTTCGGGCTCAACAACAGCGTAGACGATCTTTTCCTGATGTTCGCTTTCTCCGTGATCGGCTACTTCATGCGCAAGTTCGGAGTGCCGGTGGCGCCGTGCATCCTGGCCTTGGTTCTGGGAGATCTGGCGGAGCTCTCCCTCCGCCGGGCGCTGCTGCTCTCGGGCGGGAGCCCCCTCGGCCTGGTCAGCAGCCCGATCAGCGTGGTCCTGCTCGCGGGCGCGCTGTTCTCGATCGTCTATCCGATGTTCAAGAAGCCCAAAATGCTCGAGGGGGCGTGATCATGGGGAGGACCATCGTCGAAAAAATACTGCAGGCCCATTTGCGTGAAGGCGACTACGTGCCCGGCCGCGAGATCGCCGTCGGAATCGACCAGACGCTCGTGCACGACGCCACCGGCACCATGGCGTTCCTGCAGTTCGAAGCCCTCGGCGTCGACGCCATCCGGACGGAGCGGTCGGTGACCTACATCGACCACAACACCCAGCAGATCGGCTTCGAGAACAGCGACGACCACCTCTACCTGCAGAGTGTCTCCGCCAAATTCGGCGCCGTGTATTCGCGCGCCGGCAACGGGATCTGCCACCAGGTGCATCTCGAGCGGTTCGGGCGGCCCGGAACGACCCTGCTCGGCGCCGACAGCCATACCCCCACCGGCGGCGGCATCGGCCAGATCGCGATCGGCGCCGGCGGTCTGGACGTGGCCGTGGCCATGGGGGGCGGTTCGTTCCGCCTCGCCTGCCCCCGGGTCTACCTGGTCCAGCTAGCGGGAAAGCTCTCGCCCTGGGTGTCGGCCAAGGACGTCGTGCTGCACCTCTTGTCCCTGCTCACCACCAAGGGCAACGTGGGGGTGGTGCTCGAGTACGGCGGGGAGGGGGTCCAAAGCCTCGGCGTTCCCGCCCGGGCCACGATCGCCAACATGGGCGCGGAAATGGGGGTGACCACCTCGATTTTCCCGTCGGACGAGACCACCCGGACGTTTCTGAAGGCCCAGGGGCGTGAGAAGGATTGGGTGGAGCTGAGGGCGGACCCCGGTGCGCGTTACGACCGGGTCATCGAGGTCGACCTGGCGGCGCTCGTGCCCCTGGTGGCGGCCCCGCACAGCCCGGGCAACGTCATGAAGCTGGCGGAGGTCGAAGGCCTGAAGGTCGACCAGGTGTGCATCGGCTCCTGCACCAACTCTTCCTACCGGGACATGATGACGGCGGCCGCAATGCTGCGCGGGCGGACCATCGCCCGGGGCATCAGTCTGGGCGTTGCCCCCGGCTCGCGCCAGATCCTGCGGACGCTCGCCGGCAACGGAGCGCTCGACGACCTCATCGGCGCGGGCGCGCGCATCCTGGAGAGCGCCTGCGGGTTCTGCGTGGGCGTGCACTTCTCGCCGAAGAGCGGCGGGGTCTCCGTGCGGACCTCGAACCGCAATTTCGAGGGCCGCTCCGGCACCCGGGACGCGCAGGTCTATCTGTGCAGCCCGGAGGCGGCCGCCGCCGCCGCGATCACGGGCCGGCTCACGCTGCCGGAGCGCCTGGAAATGGCCTGCCCGCAGATTCAGGAGCCGGACGTCTATCGGATCGACGACAGCATGTTCCTTTTCCCCGGCGCGGATGCCAAAAATGTCCAGGTCCTGCGGGGACCCAACATCGGCGAGCCGCCGCGCAGCGAAAAGATGGCCCCGGCGCTCGCCGGCCGCGTCATGATCAAGCTCGGCGACCACATCACGACCGACCACATCACGCCCGCCGGCGCGCGGCTGAAATACCGCTCGAACGTGCCCAAATACGCCGAGTTCGTCTTCGAGCACATCGATCCGTCGTTTGCCCGGCGCTGCCTGGAGAACAAGGCCCAGGGGGTGCACAACGTCATCGTGGCGGGGGAATCCTACGGCCAGGGCTCCAGCCGCGAGCACGCTTCGATGTGCCCGATGTACCTGGGCGTCAAGGCGGTGGTCGCCAAATCGTTCGAGCGGATCCACTCCGCCAATTTGGTCAATTTCGGTATCTTGCCGCTGGTGCTGCGGAACCCGGCCGACTTCGACGGAATCCGGCCGGACGACGGCCTGAGCGCAGCGAACTGGCGCGAGGCCGTCGCCAAGGGCGAAGCGATCGTCCTGCGCAACGAGCGCTGCGGGGCCGCGATCGAGTGCGCCTGTGCGCTGTCCGCCCGGCAGATCGACGTGGTTTTGGCCGGCGGGCTGTTGAACTACATCACGTCCGCCTGACGAGACCGCGCGGACCAGGAGAACCCACCATGGCCAAGATCAAAGTGACCACCCCCATCGTCGAGCTGGACGGCGACGAGATGACCCGCATCATCTGGGCGATGATCAAGGAAAAACTGATCCTGCCCTTCCTCGAGGTGGACCTGAAATACTTCGACCTCGGCGTGCGGAAGCGCGACGAAACCGACGACCACATCACCACCGAGGCCGGGCAGGCCATCCAGCACTACGGGGTCGGGGTCAAGTGCGCCACCATCACCCCCGATGCCGAACGCGTCAGCGAATACCGCCTCAAGAAGGAATGGCCGTCGCCCAACGGCCAGATCCGCTCGATTCTGGACGGGACGGTTTTCCGCAAACCCATCATCGTGCGCAACATCACTCCGGCCGTGCGCAGCTGGAAAAAACCCATCATCATCGGCCGGCACGCCTACGGCGACATCTACCGGGGAGTCGAACTGAAGGTGGGCCGGCCCGGCAAGGTGGAGTTGGTCTACACGCCGACGGACGGGCCGGAGAGCCGGGTGCTGGTGCATGATTTCAAGGGCCCCGGCGTGGTCATGGGCATCCACAACCTGGAGAAGTCCATCCGCTCCTTTGCCCGATCCTGCATCACTTACGCCCTGAGCGAACGCATCGACCTGTGGTTCTCGATGAAGGACACCATCAGCAAGACATACCACGCCTTCTTCAAGGCTGTTTTCGCCGAGGAGGCGGCTGCGCGCCAGGCCGATTTCGACCGGGCCGGGATTCGGTACCGCTACATGCTCATCGACGACGCCGCCGCCCAGATGATGAAAAGCGAAGGCAACATGCTCTGGGCGGTGAGCAACTACGACGGCGACGTTTTTTCGGATGTGGTGGCTTCGGGCTTCGGCAGCCTGGGAATGATGACTTCGGTGCTGGTGTCCCCGGACGGCAGGTTCGAGTTCGAGGCCGCGCACGGCACGGTGCGGCGGCACTACTACGAACACCTCAAGGGCCGTCCCACGAGCACCAATTCGGTGGCCTCGATCTTCGCCTGGACGGGCGGCATCAAGAAGCGCGGGGAGCTGGACGGCACGCCGGCGGTGGCCGCCTTTGCGGAGAGGATCGAACAGGCCGTCATCGGCTGCATCGAGGCGGGCATCGTCACCAAAGACCTCGTGCCGCTCATGGACCCCCGGCCCGCCGGCTATCAGAGCACGGAGGGGTTCATCGACGCCGTGGCGGAGCGGTTGGCGGCTTCGTAATCCGGCTGAACTCGGCCAGGTGCGTCATCCGGTCGCCACCGCGGCGCAGGGAAATCACGCCTCGGCAGGCGGGATGCCCGCGCCGGCAAACCGGCCGTCATAGAACGCCGGGGTCGAACCGGCTCTTCGGCGGCCGTCCGCGAGCCGGATCCGCGCATCAGGAACGCGGCGGCGGCGGAACCTGGGTGTGCAGGATGCCGGAAGGCTCCTGGAAGTATTCCTTCATGGCCATGACGGCATAGGCCGCGGCGCGGGTTCCGATGAAACCCTCGTGGGCGACGACCACGGCCACCACCAGTTGCTTGCTGCGCTGCGGCTCGCGCGCGTAGCCCACAAACCAGTCGAAGCGCGTCGCTCCGGTTCCATCCCCCATAGACCCGGTTTTCCCGCCGATCTCCAGCCGCGACAGGACCTTGTCTCCGTGGTGCTTCTGAAATTCCTTGTGGGCGGTTCCGGACTGAACGGTAGCCTGCATCAGCTGGCGCAGCACCTTGGCCGTGTCTCTGTCGATGGTTTGGTCGCGGTAGACCGTCTGGCTCTGGTAGACCGTCTGGCCCGCATCGTTGCAGATCCAGTCGACGATCGTCGGCTCCACCCAACGGCCCTGGTTGAGGATGGCGGCCGCCATGGCCGCTCCGTGCAGCGGTGAAATCCGCGTCGTGCGGTTGAAGCCGCTGGCCACCTCCGCCAGCTCGAACGCCCCGTCGGCCAGTTCGATCCGGCTGGGCCGCAGCGGCAGCTCGAACTCGATCTCGCGGTTGAACCCGAAGGCTTCGGCGTAAGCTTCGATCACGTCCCGGCCGAGCAGGTTGGCGCCGATGCGGCCGAAGACCGGGTTGACGGACTGGGCGAAGGAATCCCTGAGGGAGAGCTGGTTGGCGTTTCTGGGCGGCCGGGCGTTGATCTGGGATTTGTAGAGCGTGTACCGGTCGCCCGAGAAGCGCAGCATGTCGCTGGGGCTCAGGTCATGGGTTTCGACGGCCGCCGCGGCCGTGATGATCTTGAAGATGCTGGCGGCCGGAAAGCGGCTGTCCAGGCAGGGATTGCCGTCCGGGTTGGATTTGTCATAGCCTGCCATGGCCAGCACTCGACCGTCGGCCGGCTCCATGGCCACGATCCCGATGTAGCGCGAGTTCCGGCGGTCCAGCCGCGGAACGAGGGCCTGCTGCAGGTTGGAGTCCAGCGTGGTCTGCAGCGTGAAGCAGGTCGGACCATGCCGGAATTCGACCCGGCTGTCGGTCCGGTTCAAGACTTGCACCCCGGCGATGAGCCCCTGCACGTCATGTTTGGCCAGGGGGCGAGGCACGGCGCGGGGTTTTGACGCAACCGGCTGGGAACGCAGCTCCTCGCGGCCAGGGGACCGGAACCCGGCCATGGCGGCGACGATCCCCGTTGCCAAGACCAGCCCGACCGCAGCCCCTGCCAGGGCTTTCCAGCCGCCGCGAGCCGCCGGGGGTCGGCGCCGGGGGGTCGGCTGTTGGGTTGCGGCCGGCCGGTGGGGGCCGATGGGCGCGGCCGAAGCTGGTTGGCATCTCAGATGGTACATAGGCTCTCCTTATCGAAAGGGCGGCGCCGGAACGCGGATCCGTTCGAGGAGCGTGTCGACCTCCGGCCGGCTGCCCGTCGCCACGGATCGGGTGATGCAGGAATTGCTGACGCCGAGATGGCGCGCCACTTCCGCTCCCGAATAGCCGACCTCCCGAACGGCAATCCAGGCCACCGTGTAGCGCGCCATGACCACCGGCCGGCGCCGGCTTCCGGAGCACAGCTCGCCGAGTGAGACCCCGTGGCCGTCGCAGATTTGGCGGCAGATGCGGTCCAGATCCGGCCGCGCCGTGGACAGCCTCAGATTTTGGCGCTGGCGGTCGCTCAGCCGATCGATGACGGCGCGAACGAAGTCGTCGTCGCCGAGAATTCTCTGATCGCCGGCCGGCGCTGCGCTGCGCCGCCGCAGCGCCCGGACGGCCGACCATTCTCCCTGGGCACGAACCAGCCCGCCGCCGACCAGTTCCGGTTTTCGCCCGATCCCGACGCCGGCGCGCATGAAACGACCATAGGCGCGCCGGCCCTGATAACGGTTTCCCCCGAATCTGGCGAGCACGTAATCGATGTCCTGCCAGGGTCGCTCAACCCGGCCGATGATGGCGCTGTGCCCGCAGTAGGGGTAATTCGCGAGCGCCTCCAGACTATTGACCAGGCCGGCGCGCAAGGGGTTGAGATGAATGTAGCGGACAAGCTCCTTGAGATAGGGATCCTCCTGGCAGACCATCGATTTGAACCGGTTTTGGAACAAGTGGCCGTGGCGGCGGCGGCGCCTGTTGAAGTTGACGGCGTAGCCGGTCAGCAGCCGGTGCATGCTGATGGACAGCGGCTGGAGGCGGGTCTTGCAGAGCAGGTGAAAATGGTTCGGCATCAACGCCCAGGCGAAGATATCCACCGCCCCGCCGAGGGCTAAACCGGCGAGCCGGTCGATAAAATCGGCGCGGTCCGCATCGTTCCGGAAGATCATGCGCCGCTCGATGCCGCGGCCGATTACATGATGCAGCACGCCTGAAGCGTCTATCCGCGAGGATCTGGGCATACCGCCAGTATATCAAAAACGGTGGTCCAAATAAATCATTTTCTGCATGAACGTCCCTAACTGAATTGTTGGTAAAGGCCTGGCAAGGCCGCAGGTTCAGGGTCATCAACCGCCACGATCCCGCCTACCGCCCGCCGCCGCCGCCGCGGGCGTTCGGATGGGTTGACAAGTCCGCTGGAAACCGCGTATGGTTTGCGCCCGTGCAGCGCCGCGCCGTCCGCGGTCCATCCTGCCGAATCCTGCTTGCCAGCGGAGGAAACGATGTCCGACATTCTCGATGCCATCCGGGCCCGGGACCCCTGGGAAAAGGAATTCTACCAGGCGGTCAAGGAAGTGGCCGAAAGCGTGCGGCCGGTCCTCAAACGGCACCCGCACTACGCTTCCGCCGCCATCATGGAACGCATCACGGAGCCGGAGCGGATCGTGACGTTCCGGGTGCCCTGGATCGACGACCAGGGCCGCATCCGGGTCAACCGCGGATATGCGATCGAGATGAACAGCGCCATCGGCCCCTACCAGGGCGGGATGCGCTTCCACCCGTCCGTGAACCAGAGCATCCTCAAGTTCCTGGCCTTCGAGCAGGTGTTCAAGAACGCCCTGACCACCCTGCCGCTCGGCGGGGGAGCGGCCGGCTGCGATTTCGAGCCCAAGGGCAAATCCGACGAGGAGGTCATGCGCTTCTGCCAGAGCTTCATGGCGGAGATGGTTCGGCACGTGGGGGCGCACACCGACATCCCGGGGGGCGACATCGGCGTCGGCGGCCGGGAGATCGGCTATCTCTTCGGGGCCTACAAAAAGCTCACCAACCAGTTCACCGGAGCGCTGACGGGCAAGGGGCTTCAGTGGGGCGGCAGCCGCTTCCGCGCGGAGGCGGCCGGCTACGGGTGCGTCTATTTCGCGGCGGAGATGCTGGCCACCCGCGGCATGGCCATCGAGGAGCAGACCTGCCTGGTGTCTGGTTCCGGCAATGTCGCCCAGCACACGGCCGAAAAGCTCATCCAGCTGGGGGCCCGGGTGGTGACGCTCTCGGATTCCAGCGGCCATGTCTTCGACCCGGACGGCATCGACGCCGAGAAACTGGCCTTCGTCAAGCGGCTCAAGAACGTCCGCCGCGGCCGGATCCGGGAATATGCCGACCAGTACCCCCACGCCGTCTATACACCGGCCGACCCCTCGCTCGACCACAATCCCCTGTGGACCCACCGGGCGGACTGCGTCTTCCCCTGCGCGACTCAGAACGAGATCGGCGAAAAGGACGCTTACGCGCTGATCAACAACAGCGTCAAACTGGTCTGCGAAGGCGCCAACATGCCCTGCCGCTCGGAGGCCATCGCGGTTCTGCTCGGCAAGAAGATTCTCTATGCGCCGGGCAAGGCCGCCAACGCCGGCGGCGTCGCCGTGAGCGGGCTGGAGCTGGTGCAAAACAGCATGCGCTTGAGCTGGTCGGGCGAGGAAGTGGACGAACGCCTGCGGATCATCATTCGGGAGATCCACCGCACCTGCCTGGAAGCGGCCGAGGAATACGGCACGCCGGGGAACTACCTCAACGGCGCCAACATTGCCGGCTTTGTCAAGGTGGTCAATGCCATGGTCGATCAGGGCGTGGTCTGATTGACACCGTTCGCATGCGGACCCATGGTGTCGAATCACCCATCGGCACCGGATATGACCCGCCAGTGAAGGCCCGACGGATGCCTGCCCCCAATCACCTCGTTCAGCAAATCCAACGCAACTGCGATGTCTCCGATGCCCAGCACAGCGGGATCTTCTCGATCTGCGGGCTGGCGCTGCGGCTGCGGGACCTTTTCAAGTGGGAGCGGGGCCTGGCGCCCTGGGAAGAGGGCGACCCCGCGGCGGTGCTGGAGTGGATCGGCGCCCGCGAGGCCTACTGGGAAACGCTCGCCGGGTTCGAGCCGGCGGAGCTGGCCATCGACGGCTCGCCGCTGGATCCGTTCGACACTGCGGCCGTCAACGCGGTCCTGGCCCCCCGCCGGCTTTACTACGGTGCGGGGTATGCCCGCGGGCTCAAGCCCACCTTTTTTCTGGCGGCGATTGAAGACGAGCAGGTCATCGAAGGCTGCCGCGTCTATCGACTTGGTCAGGAACTCTGCCGGGACCTGCTGACGCTCCCGGCCCTCTCCCAGAACGGCACCATCCTGCTGCGGCGCCAATCGGCGCGCAGCCTCCTGTGGGACCAGATCGCCTATGCTCCGCCCTCGGCCCGGCAACCGCTGGATGCGGCCCTGCGAGCCTGCGGCATCGCCGGCCGCCGTCCGGCCGAGCTGCTTCGGAAGTGGGACGACCTGCTGCGGGTGCAGGAGGAGATCCATCTGCACCACGAGCTGGGCGAGGTTCAGGAGAAGGGGTTCCCGAGCGAGTGCTGGCGGGAGATCATCGCGGCCTTTCCGCTCTCGCGCCTCGAGCTCCTCGCGCGCCACGTCAAAGACCTCCTGGCCGACACCCATCCCAGCGGGCCGCTCCACCATCTCCTCCGCACGCGTCATGCCGGCGGCCTCAACCTCTACCTCGCTGGTGCGGACCGCTTGACGCGGAACCTGTTCCCGGAGCTGGCGCCGGCAGCCGAGGAATTCCGGCGAAGCGGGGACTGGAGCGTTTGGGAAGGTGCCGTCGCCGCGGGCCGGGCCGCGGCCGAGCGCTGCGCCGACGCGATCGTCTCCGTTTTCGAGGCCGCCCGAGCGCATCAGGATCTCTCCCGGGTGCCGTTCGAGGTCGACCGCCGGCTGGGGCGCTACCTGGACGGCGAACCGGGGGGGCCGACCGGCCCGCCGCACCACTCTTGACAAGTTTTCTTCTGTGCTTATCATTCAGCCAACTCCGAACCAAAACCCCATGTAATAATCTGAAATAAATACGAAAAATGAGTTCGGATTTTTTTTGAACCCCCGGAACCGTGCATAGGGCGAACCTGGTTTGCCTCATTTAACCTGCGGCGCTATTGCGCTCAAACCCACTACCGAAGGAGGTAAGCAACCATGAAGATCAGACCGATGAACGACAGAATCCTGGTCGTGCGGGTCGAGGAAGAAAAAAAGACCGCCGGAGGGATCATTATCCCCGACACCGCGAAGGAAAAACCGCAGGAGGGCAAAGTGATCGCGGCCGGTCCCGGCAAAATGGGCGAGGACGGCAAGCGCATCCCCATGGAGCTTAAAAAGGGCGATCGCGTGTTGTTCTCGAAGTATGCCGGCACGGAGATCAAAATCGACGGGGTCGAGCATATTTTCATGCGTGAAGACGACATTCTCGGAATTTTGGAATAACCACAGGGAGGAGACGTACCATGCCAGCCAAAATGATTTGCTACAGTTCTCAAGCCAGGGAGAAGATGCTCAAAGGTGTGAACGTCCTGGCGGATGCCGTCAAAGTCACCCTCGGTCCCAAGGGCCGCAATGTGGTCATCGACAAATCCTTCGGCTCGCCCACCGTGACCAAGGACGGCGTGACCGTGGCCAAGGAGATCACGGTGGAGGACAAATTCGAAAACATGGGCGCTCAGATGGTTCGTGAGGTCGCCAGCAAGACCAGCGATGTCGCTGGAGACGGGACCACCACGGCGACCGTGCTGGCCCAGGCGATATACGGGGAAGGGCAGAAGCTCGTGGCCGCCGGCACCAACCCCATGGCGATCAAACGCGGCCTCGACAAGGGCGCCGTGGCGCTCGTCGCCGAGCTCAAGAAGATGTCCAAGGCCATCAAGGGCAAGAATGAAATCGTGCAGGTCGGCAGCATCTCGGCCAACAACGACGAAATGGTCGGCAAGCTGATCTCCGAAGCCATGGACAAGGTCGGCAAAGAGGGAGTGATCACGGTCGAAGAGGCCAAGAGCATGGAGACGACGCTCGATGTGGTGGAAGGCATGCAGTTCGACCGCGGGTACGTGTCTCCGTATTTCATCACCGACCCCGAGAAGATGGAAGTCCATCTGGATGACCCCTACATCCTGATCTTCGAAAAGAAGATCAGCGCCATGAAGGATCTGGTGCCGATCCTGGAGTCGGTGGCCCAGAGCGGCCGGCCGCTGCTGATCGTCGCCGAGGATATCGAAGGCGAGGCCCTGGCGACCCTGATCGTGAACAAGCTGCGCGGCACCCTCAAGGCCGCCGCGGTCAAAGCCCCCGGCTTCGGCGACCGCCGCAAGGCCATGCTGGAAGACATCGGCATCCTAACCGGCGGCCAGGTGATTTCGGAAGACCTCGGGCTCAAGCTCGAGAACGTGACGCTGAGCGATCTGGGGCGCTGCAAGCATGTGCGCATCGACAAGGACAACACCACGCTGATCGACGGCGCCGGCAAGAAGGCCGACATCGAGGGCCGGATCAACCAGATCCGGGCGCAGATCGAGGAGACCACCTCGGACTACGACCGCGAAAAGCTGCAGGAGCGTCTGGCCAAGCTGGTCGGCGGAGTCGCCGTGATCCACATCGGCGCCGCCACCGAGACGGAGATGAAGGAAAAGAAAGCCCGCGTGGAAGACGCCCTGAACGCGACCCGGGCGGCGGTGGAAGAAGGCATCGTCCCCGGAGGCGGGGTGGCCCTGCTGCGCTGCATCGAGGCCCTCAACAGCCTGAAAGTTCCGGGCGAAGAGAAGGCCGGTATCGGCCTGCTGAAGCGCGCCCTGCAGGAGCCCCTGCGCAACATCGCCCAGAATGCCGGCCTGGAAGGATCGGTGGTGGTCAATGCCGTGCTGGAAGGCAAGGACGCCTACGGGTTCAACGCCGAAACCGGCGCCTATGAGGATCTGATGAAAGCCGGCGTGATTGATCCCACCAAGGTGGTACGGTTCGCCCTGCAGAACGCGGTTTCGGTGGCCGGCTTGATGCTGACGACGGAAGCCATGATCGCGGAAAAGCCGGAGAAGAAGAAAAAAGGGCCGGCCGCTCCGCCCATGGACGACGACATGTATTGATGCAGCTTCATAAAACGGCCAATCTCCGCGTTCCGCTTCATCTCGCGGGTGCTGCGGCGCACGCAAAGTACGCCTCGCGCCGCGGGATTCGCGCGCCTTGATCTTGGCCGTTTTTATGAACCGGTCAAATTATTTTCGAAATTTACTGGTAAAAACCAGAAGGCGGCGGCAGCCGCCTTCTGGTTTTTAGAGGGAGCGGATTTCCTGGCGCATGAAGACGGTGTAGGATAGGGCAAAGCAGACCACGGTGATCGCGACCAGCGAAACGATGTAGGGCATCACCACCAGGAGGCTTTGGGCGAGCGGCAGGGGGCCGGAGAAACGCGTCATGGAAATGGCCTCCAGCGGTCCCACGGGCAGGGTGCTGCGGGTGGATTTGCGCAGGGGGTCGATCACGGTGGCCGTGGCGTCGGAGTAAAGCTCCATGGGCGATGCGAGCACCACGTATTTGACCAGGTCGGCCTTGCGCGCGGCGGACTGCGGGTTCAGCTCGGCGTCGCTCGCCAACGTGTTGGCGAGGATGCTGGCGCCGATGGTGATAAAGAAGGAGAAGAAGATCCAAACCGCCAGACTGGCCAGTGCGGAGGTGGCGGTGCTCCGGAACACGATGGAAAACAGGATGGCGACCCCCAGCCAGAAGGAGATGTACACGGCGCTGATCACCAGGTAGGCGACGATGCGCCAGATCTCCTCGATCCCGGGGACGATCCCGACCAGCATCAGCCCCAGGCCGGTGATCACCAGCACGATGGACAGCAGCATGACCCCGATCAGGATGACGCCGGCCAGGAACTTGGCGTTGATGACCACGTCGCGGTAGATCGGCTGGGCCAGAAGCTTGCTCAAGGTTCCTTCGTTGCGTTCGCGGTTGATCGAATCGAACCCCAGGATGAGCCCGACCAGCGGTCCGAAGAACGCCACGAACTGCACCAGCGAAAACATGGCCGCCGGTTCGGTGAACAGCAAGAGAAAGACGAACCGAGGTTTGAGCTGGCCTTCCACCTCCCGGATCTGGAGGCCCACCATGTAGGCCGTGATCAGGCTCACCATGGCGATCAGGGCGAAGAGAATGATGAATCGGTGGCTGGCGAAATGATCCGCCAGCTCTTTCTTCAGAATGGCGGCAAAGCCCTTCATGTCTATCCCTCCAGGAAGTACTTCATGTAGATTTCTTCGAGGGTGAACTCCTCCCGATCCACGCCGAATTTTTCACGGGCGAGCTGGTCGATCGGGCCGTTGGCGACCATGCGGCCCTTGATCATGATTCCCACGCGGTTGCAGATCTTCTGCACCTGGTGCAGCTGGTGGCTGCAGAGCAGAATGGTCATGCGCTGTTCGCGGGCCAGGCGCTGGATCAGTCCGCTGATCCGCTGGGTGGCGTCCGGATCCAGCCCCAGGGTGGGCTCGTCCAGAAAGGCCACCCGCGTGTCCCGGATGAGCAGTTCGGCGATTCCCAAGCGCTGGCGCATCCCGCGGGAAAAAGCGGCGATCTTTTTGGGAGGGCCATCGTCCTCCGCCAGGCCCACTTCCGCCAGGGCGCGGTCGATGCGGCGCTCGGCCTCGCGGCGGCCGATACCGTTCAGATCCGCCACGAACCGCAGCATCTGCCGCGCGGTCAGGTCGGAGTAAAACCCCATGTTCTCCTGCAGGTAGCCGACCCGCGCCTTGACCTTGATCGGCTCGCGGGCCGGGTCGATTCCCAAGATTCGCGCTTGTCCGCTGGTGGGCTGGGTCAGACCGAGCAGCATGAGCAGCGTGGTGGTCTTGCCGGCGCCGTTGGGCCCCAAAAAGCCGAAGATCTCGCCTTCGTTCACCGCAAGGGTCAAATGATCCACGGCCACCTGGTGCCGGTAGATTTTGGTCAGCTCGTCCGTGGCAACGACCGGTTGGGGTGTCATGGGTCAGCGCCTTCCCAGCATGCGGAACAACCCGAACAGGCCGGCGATCACCGCCACGATGATGGCGATGCCGATCCAGCCCCAGGCGCCGCTCGCCTTGACGCTCGTTCGGAACTCGAGCGTCTTGGAGGCTTTCTCGCCTTCGACCTTGACGCCGACCGAATAATCCCCCACCAACGCTTCCTCGTAGGGTGTGATGATCATCTCCACCTGTTTGAGGCCGTTGGGCTCGATCTGGTCGATGCGCTCCGGCTTGAACTCGACTTTCCAGTTCTCGGGCTTGAAGGTCATGAACTTGACGTCGTGGTTGACGGCGCTGCCGGTGTTCTTGACGAAAAAGGACACGTTCGCCGGCATTCCCTGCCGGGCCTCCAGCGACAGCAGGCCGGACGACGTCCCGGCATCCAGGGCATAGGTCCCGGTCAATATGACCGTCAGGTTGGCCTCGGCCTTGGCGTCGCCCGAACCGACCCGCAGGCTGATGGGGTATTCGCCCGCCGGAGCGTTGAGCGGCGGCTTGACCTCGACGGCGATGGTCTGGCTCTGGTTGGCCTTGAGCCGGATGCTCGAGATGAATTTGGTTTCATAGGCCGGCTTGAAGTTGATGTCCCAGCCCTTGGGGCCCTGTCCGAACAGATCGAAGACCGCCTCCTTGTCCAGCCGGCTGTCCACTTCCACCGAGAACTCGAAGGCCGCATCCGACGGGCCGCGGATCACGGGGTAGGAGGTGGTGAGCCTCACGCCTTGGTCCTTTTCCAGAGCCTCTTGTTCGCGGACCAGGGTCACGTTGATCTTTTGGGCCATTTGGAACCGTCCATCGCGGGTCTGGGCCTCCACGGCAAACGCGTAGTCTCCCGGCGGGAGCTCCTTGTCCGGCACGGCCTCGAAGGTCAGGCTTTTCTTCTCGTTCGCCGGCACATGGAGGCTCGTCACGGCATAACGGTAGGTCTTGATACGGGTTTTCCACCCCTCGGGGGATTGCGCCACCCGGACATCCAGGGTTTCATCGGTGCGGCCCTTGTTGATGAAGGTGAGGTCCATGCTGACCTCTTTGCCCTGGGCGCTGATGATGCCCGGGTATTCCGGGGCCATGAGGATAAGCCGTTCGGGCTTGGGCGTGGTGTCCGCTTTTTCGACGGCCGGTGCCGGGGAAGCGAACAGTACGAAAATGCCGAATGCGATGAAGCCAACGGTGGGGTGGATCCGGTGCATCGTGCCTTGACCTCCTTGATCTTCCGGCCGACGGGTTTGCCGGGAGCGTGCATTCCTCTGATTGCGGTTGTGCGACGGAACGGTTGGACGGCGTTGACCGTCTCGGCGCGATCCGGCCTGACGAGAATCGAAGCAGCGGTGGCCGAGCGGCGATGAAATTTTAATCACCGGGCCTCGGCTGTCAAGGCGCTGCGAGCGTTTGGATGCAGATGGGGCCGCACGGATCGGTTGCAGGAAGGGGAGAGAACTGGTATCCGGTTTCACCAGGACGGTCGTCGGCCTTCTGACGGCGGTCGAGTCTGAGATTGCGTTGGCCGCGCTGGTCAAAACGGGGCCATCGCCCGCGGCGCTCATGCTTTCACCCGACCTTGAAACGTTGATCTCCGATCCGGTTCGGCTCACGGCGCGCGTCACGGATGCGCTGGATCGGCATGCATCCGGAACGCCGCTGTACGATGCGGCCGCCGGGGACCTGGCGGCGACCTCCGCCGTCTTGTTGCTGCTGGGCCGCGGCGGGGAGGATGTCGAGCGGCCTGGCGACATCTGCCTGATCCTGAACCAGCGCTCTGCGCGGGTGCGCCAGGCGGGAGACCTCTGCTGTCCGGGCGGCAGCGTGTCCCCGCGGTTCGATTTCATGGCCGCCCGGCTGCTGGGGCTGCCGTTCGGCCCCTTGGGCCGTTGGCCGCGCTGGAAAAACTGGCGCCGCGAGCGACTGCCGGAGTCGCGCTGGCTCGCACTCTACCTGGCGACCGCCCTCCGGGAGGCCTTTGAGGAGATGCGGCTCAACCCCCTGCGGGTGCGGTTTCTGGGGCCGCTGCCGGCGCATCGCCTGGTGCTGTTCCGGCGGTTGATCTTTCCGCTGGTGGTCTGGATCCCGGACCCGCAGCACTATCGACCCAACTGGGAAGTGGCCCGCATTGTCAGGATTCCGCTGCGCCAGCTGCTGGACCCGCAGCATTACATCTGCTACCGGTTGACCATGGCGCTGCCACCGCCGGCGACGGACCCGGTCCGCGAGGTGCCGGCGTTTCGATTCCGATCGCCGTCCGGCCATGACATCCTGTGGGGGGCGACGTTCCGGATCACCATGGCCTTCCTGCAGCGGGTATTCGGTTTTGCGCCGCCGGAACTGGAGAGCCTGCCGCGGCAGGACGGGCGCCTGGGAGAAAGTTACCTGACGGGCGGGCGCGCGGTGTCGCTCCGGGCCGACTGATGTCTTCCTCGGCAGCCCCTCCAGGACCGGTTGACGGCCGGCCGCAGCTGTGTCTATATGACCAAGCTCATCTCATGGCCGGTGATCGGCCGCGGGTGCCGCCGTCGGCCGATGGGCCGGTGGAGGAGATCGAATGATGCCGAACCAGAAACCGTGCGCCCTGGTGGTCAAGGAGTCCGCCATTCACGGCAAGGGATGCTACGCGGGGGAATTCATTCCGGCCGGCGCTTTTATCATCGAATATGTCGGCGATCTCGTTCCGGCCGAGGAGGCCTACCGGCTGGAACAGGATCCGAGCCGAAGCGGCATCTACACGTTCTGGACCGGCGACGAGTGGGCGATCGACGGTTATCGGGAAGACAACATCGCCCGTTTCATCAACCACTCGTGCGCGCCGAACTGCGATTACCGAATCGAGGGCCAGCGCGTGCTGATCTTTGCCGGCCGCGACATCGCCGCGGGCGAAGAGCTCAGCATCGACTACAGCTACGGCGCGGACGGCGAGATCGTTCCCTGCGGGTGCGGCGCGCCGGGATGCCGGGGTCGGATCAACGCTACCTAATTGGGGTCATCGCATGAGCGGGACCGCTTTCATCGGCGGCGTTTTTCAGTGAGACCCGCATGGGGACCCCCCCCATCCGGCCGCTATGGATCCATCCCCGTTGAAGGAGGCTGCATGGAACGCAAAATTCGTCGAACCGACCGAGCCATTTCGGAAAGCGAGGCCCGGCGCATACTGGAAAAGGGGGAATTCGGCGTCCTTTCGACGGTCTCGCCGGATGGGCAACCCTATGGGGTGCCGATCAACTATGCCTGCCATGGCGACGTCGTTTATTTCCATTGCGCCCGGGAAGGGCACAAACTGGAGAACCTGACCGCGAACAACCGGGTCTCCTTCTGCGTGGTCGGGCAGACCGAGGTATTGCCTGATCAGTTTGCAACCAAATATGAGAGTGTCATTGCGTTTGGGAAGGCGTCTGAGCTGGCCGATGATGAAAAACACACGGGGCTGATGGAACTCGTAAAAAAATACTCTCCCGGTTTTATCCAGGAAGGCCGGACGTACATCAACAAAGCCGCTCACAAGACCAGGGTTTACAAAATCGTGATCGAATCGATTACGGGAAAATCAAGGAAGTGATCGCGGGTCGCCACCCACCAAAGGGGCCGGAGAAGGCGTTCATCTCCGGCCCCTTTGGTGGGTGGTTGGTAGGCGCTGCTGGATTTGAACCAGCGACTTCTACCGTGTGAGGGTAGCGCTCTCCCGCTGAGCTAAGCGCCCGGAATCGGCTGTTGGATGTCTTCTTACGCGGTTCCCTCTTCGAAATCAAGGTTTTTTTCGGGTGGTTCGCCTCCCGAGGCGGGCGGCGCCGGCGTGGCGGTTTCCGCGATGGCATCGGCGGCGGAGGGCGCTGCATCCGCGGCCGTCGGCGCTTCGTCCGTAGGCTCATCCGATGCCGCGGCGCCGGCTTCCGGCGCGGCCGGTTCCTCGTCCGGCTCGATCGCGATGTTGCCGCGCATCTCCAGGGGCGCCTTGCCGAATTCCTCGATCTCCTTCGGCGTGGGCAAATCCTTCAGGTCCTTCAGATCGAAGGTTTCCAGAAATTTCCGGGTGGTGGCGTAGATCAGCGGCCGTCCGGCGATCTCCTTGCGCCCCAGCACGCGCACCAGCTTGCGCTCCAAGAGCTGCCGCAGCACCCCGCCGCAGTCCACCCCGCGGATATGCTCCACATCGGAGCGGATGATCGGCTGTTTGTAGGCGATGATGGCGAGGGTCTCCAGCGCCGCGCGGCTCAGGCGCACCGGCTTGGGATCGACCAGCCGCCGGATCCAGGCGGTGTACTCCGGGCGGGTGCGGAACTGGTAGCCGCCGGCCACCTCCGCCAAATAGAAGCCGCCCTGGCGGGCGTCGTAGTCGGCCTTCAGCGCCGCTAAGGCTTCGGCGATCGCTCCGGCCTCGGCCGGCTCCAGGATCTTCTTGAACCGCTCCGTGCTGAGCGGCTCCTCCGCCACGAACAGCAGACTTTCAACGATGTGTTTGAGGTCCTGCATTATTGGTAGAATATCCTGATGATGCCCGAGTTCACATGCTGGACCAGGCGAATGAGGGCGAGTTTGACCATTTCCAAAATCGCCAGAAAGGTGACGACGATCTCGCCCCGGGTCGGCTGCTCCGGAAACATTTCAAAAAACGTCAGCGATCCGCGCGCTTCCAGCATGTCGGCAATCTGTGAAATTCGTTCCTTGACCGAGATCGTGTCGGCGGTGAACTCGATGCGCGCTTCGTCCGGCAGCCCGGAGAGGATCCGCTGGAAGGCGTCGATCAATTCGAACAGCCCGATCTTGATCACCTCGTCATCCGTCGGGGCTGCAGCCAGGGCGGCGACGCTCGCCGGCCGGGTGAACGTGTCCTCCCCCAGCAAGGGCCGTTCGGCCAGCTGCTCGGCGGCGGACTTGAGCTGCAGGTATTCGATCAGGGGCCGGACGATCGCCTGCCGCGGATCCTCCTCCTCCCCCTCCTCCTCGGCATGCAGCGGCAGAAGCATGCGGGACTTGATCTGAGCCAATGTGGAGGCCATCACGACGAATTCCGCGGCATATTCGACGCTCATGGCCTTGAGCCATTCCAGGTACTGAAGGTACTGCTCGGTGATGAGTGCGATCGGGATGTCGTAAATGTTGATTTCGTTTTTCTTGATCAGATGGACCAATAGATCCATCGGGCCCTCGAAGATGTCCGAGAGCTTCACCCGATACGGTTCGTCCGCCGCTGCCGCCTGCTGTTCGGTCACCGGGATCCCGTCCTTAAAGCTGGATGGCCGTGCGCACGTCGTCCATGGTCCGCCGGGCCGCCTGACGGGCCCGTTCGTTGCCGGCCGTGATGATCTCCTCCACGAGCTGCGGCCGCTCCTGGTAGTAGCGCCGGCGCTCGCGGATGGGATCCAGGAACGCGTTCAGATACCGGGCCATGAGCTGCTTGCACTGCACGCAGCCGATGTCGGCGCTGCGGCAACGCCGGTTGACATCCTGCACCACCTCCGGCGGGGAGTAGAGCTTGTGAAAATCGTACACGTTGCAGACCTCGGGGTCTCCGGGGTCGCTCTTGCGCATGCGCTGGGGGTCGGTGATCATGCCGGCCACCTTGCCCGCCACCGTCTCGGGCGAGTCCGACAGAAAGATGGCGTTGCCGTAACTCTTGCTCATCTTGCGGCGGTCGGTGCCCAGCAGCTTCGGGGTTTCGGTCAGAATGACCTCGGGCTCCGGGAAGACCGGGCCGTAGAGATAATTGAAGCGCCGGGCGATCTCGCGCGTGATTTCCACGTGCGGAGCCTGATCCACGCCGACCGGCACGCCGTAGGGCTTGTACATGATGATGTCGGCGGCCTGCAGCACGGGATACCCCAAAAACCCGAACGTGGAGAGGTCCTTGCTGGCGAGCTGCTCGATCTGATCCTTGTAGGTCGGGTTGCGCTCCAGCCAGGGCACCGGCGTGATCATCGACAGGATCAGGAACAGCTCGGCGTGCTCCTTGATCCGGGACTGGACGAAGAGCGTGCTCTTCTCCGGCGTGAGGCCGGCGCTCAGCCAGTCGAGCAGAATATCGTCGGTGAAGCCCCGAATGCCGCCGGGGCTCTCGTAGTCGCTGGTCAAGGCGTGCCAGTCCGCGACGAAAAAGAAGCACTCGTATTCATCCTGCAGGCGCACCCAGTTGGCGAGCGCGCCGTGGTAGTTTCCCAAATGCAGCGGCCCGGTGGGCCGCATGCCGCTCAACAGCCGTTTTTTCATGAGAACGCATGCACTCCTGTCGTATGATTCGATTCTGCGGACGGCCTTAGGCATTCCGGCCGCACCCGCGCGCATCAAGGTGGGCGCGGGCGAACGCCAATTCGTCCTCGTAGGACTCGACGCGACCGTTCAGCTTGGCATTGAAGACGGCCTGGAACACTTCTCGGAAGATCGGACCGGGGCTGACTCCGAGGCGCTTTAAATCCGCTCCCCGCAGGGCAATCGACATTCGGCGCAGGTTCGTGAAATACAGCGAGATCGCCTTCTTGACCTTTTCATGCTCGGTGGCCGCCATCATGAACAGAATCAGCTCCGTGCGCAGGCCGGCCAGCCGGTGGTGGAGCGTGCTGTTGTCGACCGGCAGATGGCGGACCAGCCAGTGCAGGGACTCCAGCGCTTTCGCGCGGCCGGCTACGCACAGCGCTTCCTGCCGCGGCGTCAACTCGAGGCGCCGGCAGATCTCCTGGGCCTGCGGCCGCGGGCAGCGGTGGATCAGGGCCAGAAAATAAACGGCCCACTTCATATAGGATTCATCCAGAAAAAGCAAATCATGCCAGGCCACGACCTGGCGGACCGCATGGAGCAGGGCGATCACCGCCTTGTCGCAGCTCAGGGCGGGGTGGACCACTTTGAGCAGGCCGAAGTCGTTCAACCGGGCGACGGCCGCGGCCGGGTTCTCCTCCTGCAGGATCAGCTGCAGTTCGTTGAACATCCGCCGGCCGGACAGCTCGCGGAAAAAATCCATGCCCACGGCATTCTGGATCAGGCCGTGGGTCAGGCGGCTGATCGTGAAGCCGAAGCGCTGCTCGAAGCGGATGGCCCGGAACACCCGCGTGGGGTCCTCAACGAAGCTCAGGTTGTGCAGGACGCGGATGGATTTTTCCTTGATGTCCTTCTGCGCGTTGAAGAAGTCGATCAGCAGGCCGAAGCGGTCCGGGTTGAGCTGGATGGCCAGGGTGTTGATGGTGAAGTCCCGGCGGTAGAGATCCAGCTTGATCGAACTCATTTCCACCACCGGCAGGGCCGCCGGAAACTTGTAGTATTCCATGCGGGCCGAGGCCACGTCGATTTTGAAGCCGTCCGGAAAAATGATGACGGCCGTGCCGAATTTCTCGTGAGTGTGGATGCGTGCGCCGGAAATCCGGGCGTATTTCTTGGCAAACGCAATCCCGTCGCCCTCGATCACGATGTCGATGTCTTCGTCGCCGCGATATAAAAAAAGGTCGCGAACGAACCCGCCCACGACGTAGGCGCCATATCCCAGCGTGGCGGCGACTTCGCCGACGGATCGGAGCAAATCCAGCAGGCGCGGCGCCAAGCGTTCGTGCATGAAGCGGGTCACGTTGCGCGTGCGGGGGTTGAAGGACTCACGCAGCGGCTCGGTGGACGCCTCGCCATCGGGATGCCGCTGGCCCACGAGCACGTTCAGCAGGTCGGTGCGCGTGATCACTCCGGCGATGTGCCCGTCCGCCATCACCGGCAGGATGCGCTGTTTGTTTTCGATGATCTTCTTTTGGATTTCGGACAGGTCGGCATCCGGCCCGACGCTGGCCACTTCCGTATTCATATAGGTGCGCACCGAGGCCGCGCCCAGCTTGTGGAAGAGCGCCTTCTCGATCACCTGCCGGGTGATGTAGCCGCGCAGCTCGGCATGGCCGTCGGTTTTTTCGACGACCAGCAGCGCGTTGATGTTGTAACGGGTCAGCAGATGGTTGGCGCGCTCGCAGGAAATCTCGGGCTCCACCGAAATCGCCGGCGAGGACATCAGGTGCCGGGCGAGCCGACGGCCCTTGATTTTCTCGAACAAGATCTCCAGCAGCCGGTTTTCGGCCTGGGTCAGGGTCTGGCCCTTGACGGTGGCGGCCGCGGCGAAGGGATGCCCGCCGCCGCCCATCCGGCTCAGGATGGCCGCCACATCCACCTCGTCGATCCGGCTGCGGGCCACGATGTAGATTTTGGACTCCATCAGGGCCAGCGCAAAGATGACATCGAGGTTCTCCATCTTGGCCATTTTCTGGACCAGGAAAGCGAAATCCGGCACGTAGGTCTCGAGGGCGATGCTGGTCATGACCACTTCGATGCCGTTGACGTTCGAACGAACCGCCGCCTGGATCATGTCGTGGAGCAGGGCCACTTGATCGGGGTTGAGCTCGCGGGCGATCAGGTCGGAGACGACGTTCAAGTTGGCGCCCTTGGACAGCAGGAACGCGGCGGCCAGAAAATCGCGGTCGGTCGTGGAGGCATAGGTGAACGAGCCGGTGTCCTCGTACAATCCCAGGCACATGATCGTGGCTTCGTCGGACGAGATCGGCACGCCGCGGGCACGGATCGCCTCGATCAGGATGGTCACATTGGCGCCGGTCGCCTCACAGACCTCCAGGCTGCCGCGGATATCATGGTCGGAGGCGGGATGGTGGTCATAGATGTGAATCTCGACGTCGGGCCGGCCGACCAGTTCGGCGAGCTTGCCGATGCGGCCGATGTGGCGGGTATCCACCAGCACGAGCCTTCGAACCTGGTCCAGATCGATCGAATGGATGTCGGCCATGTTGAAGAGATACACCATCGTGCTGATAAAAAAATTCCTCAGGTTTTTTTCCTGGGCGCCCGGAAACACGACGCGCGCCTCGGGGTAGAGCTTCTGGGCTGCCAGGAGCGAGGCCAGGGCGTCGAAATCCGCATTGATATGGGTCGTGATGACCGTCTGCGCGGAAGCGGGATCGAGTCGGGTCTCGGTGTTGTTCAATGCCCGGTTTCTCCGTTTCAGGGCGATGACTGCGCGCGGACAGGGCCGCTGCGGAGCCATCAGCCTACCATATTCGCTGATGAAATCCAAATCGGCCCCGGCCGGCGGGGAGCGGCCGCAGCATAGACTTTAACCAATTGAAATAGCAATAAATAAATACGATTTTGGATAGCCCCGCCACCGGGCCACCCCGGCCAGGGCGCCGGCGCCCCGCCGTTTTCGTCGCATTCCGCCTCAAAATGCTCAAGTTTTTTAAGGCCCAGCCGATAAACCATCAAACACCCCACTTATTCGATAGCCGGATCTCGCTTCGATCGAACTATTATTGGGCCGTTGCGTATGGTCGACTAGGGAGGATGTGCGCATGCCAGTCTATCAATGGATAGGTAAAAACCGATCAAACAAGGTTCAAAAAGGCGAGATGGAGGCCCAGAGCGAAGACGCCGTCCGCGCCAGCCTGGTCCGCCAAAAGATCACCCCCAGCCGGATCAAGCAAAAGCCCAAGGATCTGTTTGAAAACATCCAGTTTCTGCAGCCGAAGGTCAAAGAAGCCGACATCATTCTGTTCGCCAGGCAGTTTTCCACCATGATCGATGCCGGTTTGCCGATCATCCAATGCCTGGACATATTGTACAACCAGCAGAAGAACACCACCTTCAAAAAAATGCTGAAGCAGATCAAGGAGTCCGTTGAAGGGGGCGCCACCCTTGCCGAAGCACTCAAGAAGTTCCCCAAACACTTCGATGACTTGTTTGTCAACATGATCGCCGCCGGCGAAGCGGGCGGTATTCTGGATGCCATCCTGAGGCGACTGGCCGCCTATATGGAAAAGGCGGCCCGACTGAAGGCGAAGGTCAAGGGCGCCATGACCTACCCATTGGTGACCCTGGCCATTGCGATCATCGTGCTGGCGGTCATTCTGGTTTTCGTCATCCCGGTCTTCGAAGAGATGTTCGCCGACTTCGGCAGCGAACTGCCGGCGCCCACCCAATTCGTCGTTGCCATGAGCGACCTGGTGAAGTCCAAAATCCTGTACCTCATCGGCGCCGGCATCCTGTTCATGATCGCCTACAAGAAATATTATGCCACCGAAAAGGGGCGCGATATGATCGACGCCCTCGTGCTGAAGCTGCCGGTTTTCGGCATGCTGCTGCGCAAGGTGGCGGTGGCGAAGTTCACGCGCACCATGGGCACCATGCTGGGCAGCGGCGTGGCCATTCTAGAGGCGCTGGACATCGTCGCCAAAACCTCCGGAAACCGCACCATCGAGAAAGCCATCTACAACGTGCGTTCCGGGATCGCCGAAGGCCGGACGATGGCCGATCCGCTGAACGAAAGCGGGGTGTTCCCGCCCATGGTCTGCCAGATGATATCGGTGGGGGAGTCCACCGGCGCGCTGGATGCGATGCTGGAAAAAATAGCCGATTTCTACGATGAGGAAGTGGACCAGGCGGTGGACAACATGACCGCCCTGATCGAACCGATCATGCTGGTGTTCCTCGGCGTGACGATCGGCGGGTTGGTCATCGCCATGTACCTGCCGATTTTCAAGATGGCCGGCGCCATCCAGTAGCGGATTCGGAGAACGGCGTCCCCAACGCCCCCAAACGGATTGGGCTTAAAGGCCGTCTGATGGCGGACGGCCTTTAAGCCTTTTGTGCCGAATCCGCGGGAAGCGCGCATGAATTTCGAATACGACCTCAGAAGCTGGCTCCAGAAGCTGATGGGCGCCCGGCTCCTGTTTTCGTGCCTGCTGCTCGGGTCCACGGCTTTTCTGGAGTTCCACCGGCCGCGCCCTCCGGAAGCGGATCCGCTGTCTATCCTCTACGGGCTGATCGGGGTTATTTTCTTTCTGTCCCTGGCATACGCCATCGCCTTGAAGCAGGTTCAAAACCTGCGAGCGTTCGCGCATCTCCAAACCGTCGTCGACAGCCTGCTCGTTACGGCCATTCTGCATGTGACCGGCGGCTTTTCGAGCCTCTTTTCATTCCTATACCTGGTGGTGGTCGTTTACTCCAGTCTGCTGCTGCCGCGCCGCAGCACGGTGCTGATCGCCGCACTCTGCGGCTTTCAGTACGGCCTGCTGGTGGATCTCGAATACTACGGCTTATTGAAGCCGTTCGACAACCAGGGCCATGCGCTGGCGGGGGTCATCGGCGCGGATCAGGCCCTTTACAAGATGGCGATCATCATGACCGCTTGCGTCGTCGTGGCGCTGCTGAGCAGCTTCCTATCCGAGCAGGCCTTGAATACCCGGAGGGAGCTGCGAATCATGGCGCAGCAGGTCAAGCGGGTCGAGAAACTGGCGGCCGTGGGGGAGATGGCGGCCGGCCTGGCCCACGAGATCAAGAACCCGCTCGCATCCATTACGGGTGCGATCGAACTGCTGCGCGATGAAATCCGGCCCGACCCCGATCACGACCGCTTGATGCAGATCATTCTGCGCGAGGCCGACCGGCTGAGCGCATTGGTCGGCAATTTTCTGATGTATGCCCGGCCGCCCTCCGGGAAACCCGAACCCATCGACCTGGAGAGGGCCGTGCGCGAGACCGCCGAGCTTTTCGGCAAGAAAGGCGGCGTGGACGGCCGGGTCGCGTTGCGCATCCAGACCCAGCCGGGAATTTGGATCGACATGGACGCCGCCCACCTGCGGCAAGTGCTGTGGAATCTGCTGATCAATGCCGCGGAAGCCATTGAATCGCGCGGGGAGATCCGTATCGAGCTGTCCGTCGCCAAAGACCGCCAGGTCTGTCTGCGGATCGGCGATACCGGCTCGGGGATGCCTCCGGAAACGCTCCAGTCGATTTTCAATCCTTTTTTCACCACCAAACCCAATGGCACCGGACTGGGACTGTCCATCGTCCACCGCATTCTCGATGCATACGGCTGCCGGGTGGATGTCGACAGCGCCCCGGGCCGCGGAACCCGGTTCAGTCTCTATTTCCGGCCGATTGAAAGGCCCGCTTCAACCGCAACGGCGCATCGGCCCGGCATAATTCTTGACAGCCCTTCCCAAATAAGCTAGTTGAAAAAATTAAACTGGTATCGGCGTTCGTGCCGGAACGCTGCAACCCGCGGCTTTCCGGCGCCGCATGATCTTTCGCTGGAGCGGCTGCAGGCGCGGCCTGATGGTTCGGGAAGGCGACCGGTGCCCGCAAACGGGCGGGGCGTCCAGGTCGGTGGACGACGGCCAGCCTGAAGCGGCCCCATCCCCCGCGCGCCTTCCGATTCGCCCAGCTCGTCCCATCGCGGCTCAACTATCGGAGACTATGGATACCATCAGCGACGTTGTTCAGAAACGTTACGAAAAAGTCGAGGCGCTGAAGCGCAACGGAGTCAGTCTGTATCCGAACGATTTCCACGTGTCTCATGCCATCGGCGAGATTCTGGCGGTCGTCCAGGCCGCCCCGGACACCCTCACCGAGCAGGGCCCCTTCTTCGACATCGCCGGACGGCTGATGGCCGTCAATCACTTCGGAAAGGCCGCTTTCGTCCGGGTGCGGGATCGTTCGGGGCAGCTGCAGGCCTATATCCGCCGGGACCGCATCGGGGAGGAGGCCTTTGCGCTCTTCAAACAGCTGGACATCGGCGATTTCGTGGGGCTCCGAGGCACGCTGTTTCAAACCCGGACCGGGGAATGGACCCTGCTGGGCGTTTCGCTGCGGCTGCTGTCCAAAGCGCTGCGCCCGCTGCCGGAGAAGTTCCACGGGCTCAAGGATCCGGAGAAGCGTTATCGCCAGCGGTACGTCGATCTGGTCATGAACGCCGAGGTGCGGGAATTGTTCAGCCGGCGCAGCCGGATGATTCAGGAGATCCGGTCGTTCTTTCTGGAGCGGGAGTTTCTGGAAGTGGAAACGCCCATGATGCAGCCGATTCCCGGCGGGGCCGAGGCCACGCCTTTCAAGACCCACCACCAGGCCCTGGGGATGGACCTTTATCTGCGCATCGCTCCCGAGCTCTATTTGAAACGTCTGGTGGTGGGCGGGTTTGAGCGGGTTTTCGAAATCAACCGCAACTTCCGGAACGAGGGCATTTCGACGCAGCACAACCCGGAGTTCACCATGCTTGAATTCTACCAGGCCTACGCCACGTATTCCGACCTGATGGAACTGACGGAAGAGTTGTTGGCGCGCGTGGCCACGGCCGTCACCGGCGCCGCAACCGTGGTCTACCAGGGCCAGCCGATCGTTTTCAACGGGCGGTGGCGGCGCCTCTCGCTCTATGACGCGCTGGTGGAGATCGGAGACATTCCGCGCGGCATCCTTCACGATCGCGAACAGCTGCTTGCGCTGGCGGCGCAGCGCCAGGTGACGGTCACCAAGACGGGCAAGCTGGGCAAGGTGATCACCAAGCTTTTCGACGCGCTGGTGCAGCCGCATCTGATTCAGCCCACCTTCATCACCGGATACCCGGCCGAGGTCTCGCCGCTGTCGCGGCGCAGCGACCAAACGCCCGATCTGACCGAGCGCTTTGAGCTGTTCATCGGGGGCCGGGAGATCGCCAACGGGTTCTCCGAACTGAACGATCCGATCGACCAACGGGCGCGGTTCCTGCAGCAGGTCAGCGAGCGAGCGGCCGGAGACGCCGAGGCTCACTGGATGGACGAGGATTACATTGAAGCCCTGGAATACGGCATGCCGCCGACCGCCGGGGAAGGGGTCGGCATCGACCGCCTCGCCATGCTGCTGACCGATGCGCCGTCGATTCGGGAGGTGATCCTCTTTCCGCACATGAAGCCGCGCGAGTGACGGCTTTGCCGCAAGCTCAATAGGATGGGTTGAATAGAGATCATGTCTTTTGAATATTTCATCGGCGGCCGCTATCTGAGGGCCAAGCAGAAGCAGGCGTTCATTTCGCTGATCACCTACCTGTCCATTGCGGGCGTGGCGGTCGGGGTCATGGCCCTGATCGTGGTCATCGCGGTGATGGCCGGATTTGAGGCCGACCTCAAGGCGCGGATTCTCGGCGGCCAGGCCAACGTGATCCTGCTGAGATACAGCGGCCCCTTCGAAGAGTACCGGGAGGTGATGCGCCGGGTCGATGCGATGCCGGGGGTGGCGGCCTCTACGCCGTTCATATACAGCCAGGTCATGCTGCGGACGGCGGCCAACACCACCGGCGCCGTGCTGCGGGGGATCGATCCGGCCTCCATCGGCGGCGTCCTGAAAACGCTCGAGCACGTGAAGCTGCCGGCAACCGCACCGATCGGCGGCTCGGAACAGCCCGGCGGCGCGCTGCCCGGAATCGTCCTCGGACGGGAGTTGGCCAAGAACCTCGGCGTCGTCCCGGGGGACGTGGTTCACCTGATCTCCCCGCGCGGCATGCTGGCGCCCACCGGCCATGTGCCGGCCATGAAACCCTTCCGGGTCAGCAGCTACTTCGAGTCCGGGATGTACGAGTTCGACCAGACCTTCGCCTACATCCAACTCGCCGACGCCCAGCGCCTGCTGCGCATGGGGGACGCGGTGACGGGGGTGGAAGTGCGCGTCGACGACATTTACCAGGCCCGCGAGGTGGCCGATGCGATCGTTGCCCAGCTGGGCAGTGCGTACTACGCTCGGGACTGGATGCAGATGAACCGCAACCTCTTCAAGGCCCTCAAACTGGAACGGCGCGTGATGTTCATCATCTTGACGCTGATCGTTCTCGTGGCCGCATTCAACATCGCCAGCTCGCTGATCATGATGGTGATGGGCAAAACCAGGGACATCGCGATTCTCAAGGCCATGGGCGCCACCAACCGCAGCATCCGTAAAATCTTCGTTTTCAACGGGATGGTGATCGGCGCGATCGGCACCAGCCTGGGGTTGGTTTTGGGCGTGGTTCTGTGCAGCCTGCTCAAGCAATACAACATCCATGAGCTGACCGGCGACATCTATTACTTTACGACTCAGTTGCCGGTCAAGATGGAGGCGGTAGACGTGGTCTGCATCGTGGCGGCCGCGCTGGCGATCTGTTTTTTGGCGACGATCTACCCCGCCCGCCAGGCGGCCCGGTTGAACCCGGTGGAGGCGATCCGCTATGGTTGAGGGCCGGCCGTTTCAGGAAGAGGACCGCCGCCCGCCGCGGCGACGCCCCGATCTCATCACCGCGCGCGGTCTGTGCAAGCGGTTCCGGAACGGCGGAACCGAGGTGGACGTGCTCCAGGGCCTGGACCTGGACCTGCATCCGGGGGAAACCCTTGCCATCATCGGGGCCTCCGGGATCGGAAAGTCCACCCTGCTGCACATTCTCGGCACGCTGGACCGGCCGGACAGCGGCAGCCTGCGCTTCAACCAGGACAGCCTTTTCGATTACCCCGAAGAGCGGCTGGCGAAATTCCGCAATGAATGCATCGGGTTCGTGTTCCAGTTCCATCACCTTCTGCCCGAGTTCAGCGCACTGGAAAACACCATGCTGCCCGGCCTCATCCAGGGCTGGAGCAAATCGAGGGCGGCAGCGGCCGCCCGGGAGATTCTGGTGCGGGTCGGATTGAAGGACCGCCTCGGATACCGGGTCGGCAAGCTCTCGGGCGGCGAGCAGCAGCGGGTGGCCCTGGCGCGCGCCCTGCTGCTCAAGCCCCCCGTCCTGCTCGCCGACGAGCCCACCGGCAACTTGGACCGGGTCAACAGCGAACAGGTTCATCGGCTGTTGATCGAACTCAACGAAGAATTCGGAATGACCCTGGTCGTGGTCACCCACAACCTGGATCTGGCCGCCCGGATGTCCCGGCGGGTGACGCTGGCGGACGGACGGCTGGCGCCGGTGCCATGACCGCGTCGCCAACCCGGGGGCCTGCGCCGTCCGATCTTCGGCGGATGCCCCCCATGGCCCGACAGGAGCCTATGCGCATGATGTTCTGCAGTCGAACCGGTCATCTGGCAGTTTGTCTGACGTGGATTCTCGTGGCCGCTTCGCTCGGGTGCGTTCCGCCGGCCGCGGCCCAGCCGTCGGCGGGGGTCATCGTCATGCCGTTTGCCGTGCATGCCCCGGCGGAGCTGGCTTATCTGCGGGAGGAGATCCCCGAGGCGATGCGCCAGCAATTCGAGGAAGAGGGCGCCAACGCGCGCGTCCTGGAGCCGGAAACGGCCGAGGCCTGGGCCAAGACCGGAGATACGGATGCGGACGTGGCGCGGCTGGCGATCCAGACCGGCGCCGATTATGTGGTTCGCGGGAGCCTCACCTGGATCGGGCAGAATTTCAGCCTGGACGCCCGGCTGCTGGCCTCCGCCGGGGACCGGCCGGCCAAAGTTTTTTCAGCCGTCGGCCAGGGGGTCGAAAACCTGCCCGGCGTCGTGAAAAAGGTGGCGCGCGACATGGGGCTGACGATCTTCAAGCGGCAGCGGGTCGCCGATGTCGAGATCCAGGGCAACCAGCGCATTGAAACCGACGCCATCCGTCGGGTGATCAAGACTCGGCCCGGAGACGTTTTTCTCGCCAAGAACGCGGCCGAAGACCTCAAGGCGGTGTTCGGAATGGGCTATTTCGACGACGTCCAGATTCAGGCGGAGCCGCGGACCGACGGGCTGGCGCTGGTGTTCACGGTCACCGAAAAGCCGACGGTCCGGTCGATCCAGCTGGCCGGCAACGTGGTCTTCGATGAAGAGGATATCCGCAAGAGCCTGACGTTGAAGAAGGGCTCCATCCTGAACATCTACACGGTGCGCAACGACATGCGCCGGATCGAGGAGATGTACAAGGAGAAAAACTATCACAACGTCAGCGTCAGCTACCAGATTCAGCCTCAAAAGAACAACCAGGCCGACGTGGAATACAAAATCGACGAGGGCAGCAAGATCCTCATCAAGAAAATCCTTTTCACCGGCAACACGGCCTTTACCGACCGCCAGCTGAAAAAAGAGATCACCACCTCCGAAAAAAGCATTTTGTCCTGGTTCACGTCCGCCGGCGATTTAAACCAGGAAATTTTAAACCAGGACTCCGGCCGGCTGACGGCGTTCTACCACAACAACGGGTACATCCGGGCGCGTGTCGGCGATCCGCAGGTCGAATTCGAGGAGGACGGCATCGTCGTCACCTTCAAGGTCAGCGAGGGGCCGCGGTTCAAGGTGGGCAAGGTGGACTTCAGCGGGGATCTCATCCTGCCCAAGGAAGAGCTGATGAAGAAGATCAAGATCACCCAGGAGCCTTTTTACAACCGTGAAACCCTGCGCAGCGACGTGCTCGGTCTGACCGACATCTACACCGGCGAAGGCTATGCCTACGCCGATGTCTCGCCCAAGGTGGATCAGGACAACGAGAACCTGGTGGCCAACATCACCTTTCAGATCGATCGGGGCAAGCAGGTGTATTTCGAACGCATTCAGATCAGCGGCAACACCAAGACCCGCGACCATGTGATCCGCCGCGAGCTGCGCGTCTACGAAGAGGAACTCTACGGCGGCCAGCGCCTCAAGCGCGGGATCCGCAACCTGAACCGGCTCGACTACTTCCAGAACGTCAAAGTCGACACGGCCAAGGGCAGCGCCGACGACCGCATGAAGATGAACGTCGAGGTGACCGAGAAGAGCACGGGCTCCTTCAGCTTCGGCGCGGGCTACGGCAGCGAAGAAAACGGCTTCGTCACGGCTCAGATCGCCGAGCGCAACCTGTTCGGCCGCGGCCAGACGCTTTCGCTGCGGGGCATGTTGGGATCGAAGACCCAGAAATACGTGCTGAGCTTTACGGAGCCCTGGCTATTTGATATACCGCTTTCGGCCGGTGTGGAGGCCTACAAGTGGGATTACGATTACGACGAATACAACAAGGACAGCATCGGGGGGAAGCTCAAGTTTGGCTACCCGCTCTACGACTACCTCCGCGGGAATTTAACGTACACCTATGATCTCACCGACATCCGCAACGTGGACGAGGATGCGGCCGAATCCATTCAGCGGGACGAGGGCCGGCACACCAAGAGCAGCATCACGCTGATGCCGCGCTACGATTCGCGCGACAGCCTGTTCAACGCCAAAGAGGGCTCTGTTCACAGCATCGAATACGAATTCGCCGGAATCGGTGGGGATGTCGGCTTCAACAAAATCATCGGCGACACCGGCTGGTACTTCCCCCTGGTCTGGAAGCTGGTGGGGGTGGTCCACGGGCGGGCGGGGTATGTGAACAAGCTGCCGAACTGGGATCTGCCGGACTACGAGAAATTTTATCTCGGGGGCATCAACACCCTGCGGGGCTTCGACCGGGACGACCTGGCGCCGAAGGACAACGGCTCGCCGGTCGGCGGGGAGAAGTTCGTCCAGGGCAACTTCGAGGTCAAGTTCCCGCTGGTCGAGGAAGCCGGCGTCTACGGCATCCTTTTTCTTGACACGGGCGCCGTCTACAGCCAGGATGAATCCTGGGACTTCAACAAATTGAGGGAAAGCGCCGGGCCGGAGATCCGGTGGCTATCGCCGATCGGCCCGATCCGCCTGGCCTACGGCTGGGTGCTCGATCCCAAAAAGAGCGATTCCGGCAGCGGGAGCTTCGAGTTTTCGATGGCCTCGGCATTTTGAGCCGAATGGGCGGCCGCCGGATCGCACGGACCGGCGCCCCCGGATGGTTCGGGAAGCGGTCAAAACCAAACGGGAAACTAGAAAGGGGATTCGGAATGCGGTTATTCAGAGCCTTTATCGGGATGGCGGTCGCCATCCTATTGCTTGCTGGCGGCGGGCCGGCGATCGGCGCCGACGCGCCCAAAATCGCCGTCGTCAACCTGCAGACCGTGCTGGAAACCTCCGTGGCCGGCAAGGCCGCCCAAAACGAGCTCAAGACCCAGAAGGACAAGCTCGAGGCGGACTTGAAGCAAAAGGGAACCGATCTCCAGGAACTCGAAAAGCGCCTGCAGCGCGAAGCCATGGTGATGAGCAAGGAGACGCGCGAGGAAAAAGAGCGGGAGCTTCGGATCAAGGCCAGCGATCTTCAGGCGATGCAGAAAAAATACCGCAGCGACCTTCAGGATCTCGAGCGCCGGTTGATGGGGCAGCTGCAGAAGGACATCAGCGACCTGGTTGGCGACATCGGCAAGAAAGAGGGCTACCAACTGATCATCAGCAACATCGGCGTGCTGTACTCCCAGCCGGCCATGGACATCACCAACCGGCTGATCCAGGATCTGAACGCCAAGTCCGGCAAGAAGAGCAGCCCCTAGCGCTCGGCGCGGCGGATGAGATGACCCGGCCTCTGCCGGTTAAGGAGGACCTTGATGGATACCCAGCTGGACATCCTGGCGATCATGCGGCGGCTGCCGCACCGCTATCCGTTTCTCCTGATCGACCGAATCATCCGCATGGTTCCGGGCGAGTCCATCGTCGCGTTAAAGAACGTGACCATGAACGAGCCGTTTTTCCAGGGCCACTTCCCCAGCCAGCCCGTCATGCCGGGAGTTCTGATCGTCGAGGCCATGGCCCAGGCCGGGGGCGTCCTGGCCAGCGAGAGCCGGGGGCCGGAGCAGGCGGGCGCCATCATTTATTTCATGGGGATGGATCACGTGCGGTTCCGACAACCGGTCGTGCCGGGCGACCAATTGATCCTGGAGGCGCAGGTACTAAAAATGCGGTCGAAGGTCGCTAAGATGGCGGGACGGGCGCTGGTGGACGGCAAGCTGGTGGCCGAGGCCGAGTTGATGGCCTCCTTTGGCGAAAGCGGAGGCAGCGTCTGAACGAATGCGCGCGGGTAGCGCCGCCCGCGGATCGCGGCCGGCCGGCCCGCTGCGTGCGTAGGAGGGAGGCGTCGATGGCCATTCACCCCGATCTTTTGGAAATTCTCGCGTGCCCCAAATGCAAGGGCGAGATCCGATTGGCACCGGCCCAAGACGGCTTGATCTGCGATCGCTGCCGGCTGGTTTACGAAATCCGTGACGACATTCCCATCATGCTGATCGAAGAAGCCAAACCGTTCATCGAGACCTGATCACCGGTTATCGCCGACCGCCGCATGAGCGTCCCCCATCCGCCCCAGCCCGCCAAACTGGTCATCGGCCTGCTGTTGGCCCGTCCAGACCTTTTCCCGGCCCTGGCGGCCGAACTGGAGGGGGCCTTCGGCCGTGTGGACCTCGTGAGCGCTTGGATGCCGTTTGATTACACGACCTACTATGCGAGGGAGATGGGAGCCGGCCTGTCGCGGCGCGTGCTGGCGTTCCGGCCGCTGCTGGCCCAGGAGCGGCTGCCGGAAATCAAGTCGGCCACCAACGCCATCGAATGCGCCCATGCGCCGGACGGCCGGCGGGAGGTCAACATCGATCCCGGCTACCTGCTGCTCGAACGGTTCGTGCTGGCCACCGGTAAAAATTACAGCCACCGGATCTATCTGGGGCAGGGCATTTATGCCGACCTGACGCTGATCTTTCGCCGGGGAACGTTTCACCCGCTGCCCTGGACCTATCCCGACTACGCCGGGCCGGCGCTGAGGCGCTTTCTGCTCGCCGTGCGCGCCAAATACGCGCTGGATCTCAAAGCGGCGGTTTCCGAGGGCGGCGGCCGGGAAGGAGCATTCGGCGATGATTAGGAGCATGACCGGCTTTGCCTCCGCGTCGGCCTGCTCCGGCAGCTGGTCGCTGTCGGTGGAGATCCGAACCTACAACAGCCGTCACCTGGATCTGGCGCTGCGGTTGCCGCCGGGCTACGGCGATTTGGAAGAGCGGGCCCGAACCCTGATCGCCGCCCGGCTGACCCGGGGGCGGGTGGAAGCCAAAATCCAAATCGAAGACCTGGCCGGGTCCGGCGGTTGCGTGGAGGCGGACCTGGCCCGGGCTCAGGCGGTGCGGGCCGCGCTGGAGCAGGTCCGGGCCGCCTTGAGCCTGCCGGATCCCATCACGCTGGATATGCTTCTGGGGGCCGGCGGCATTCTCCGGACGGTTCAACCGGAGGTCGATTTGGCGGCGGCGGGCGCGCTGCTCGAAGAGGTCCTGAATCAGGCGCTGGATCATCTCGACGCCATGCGCACGGCCGAAGGTCATGCCCTGTCGGCCGATCTCAACCTGAGGCTGGATGCCGTTGAGGCGGCGCTTTCCGAAATCGCCCGGCATGCCGAAGGACTGCCGGCGGTCTATCAGGACCGTCTGAAGGACCGACTGGCGGTGTTGACGCAGGGGCGGGTCGAGATCGACCCGCTCCGGATCGCCCAGGAGGCGGCTCTGCTGGCGGACCGCTGCGATATTTCGGAAGAAATCGTGCGGTCCCGCAGCCATCTGGAGCAGTTCCGGCGGATCATGGGCGCTCCGGAGGCCGGGGGGCGCCAGCTGAACTTCCTGCTGCAGGAGCTCAATCGGGAGTTCAATACCATGGGCTCCAAGATCGGGAATGCGGCCGCCGCACACGAGATCGTTGCGGTGAAAACCGAACTGGAAAAAATCCGGGAACAGATTCAAAATATCGAATGAAGCGGTTCGTCCGCGGAGCGAACCCTGAGCGTGAGGTTGGAGGAAAGATGGATCAAGCGCTGCTCAACATCGGATTCGGCAGTACGGTGGTTTCGGACCGGGTGGTGGCGATCGTTTCCCCGAATTCTTCGCCGATGAAACGGCTGAAGGACGAGGCGCGTGAAGACCGACGATTGATCGATGCCACCTATGGCCGCCGGACCCGGTCCATCATTATCCTGGACAGCAACCACGTGGTGCTCTCCGCCATCCAGGCCGAAACGATTTCGCAGCGGTTCGCCGTCTTGAAGGACGCCGGCGAGCCTTCGGCCGCGCGGCTGCCGCTCTAGGCGGGCATGACCCGCCGTCGCCCCGCTCGACCATGGACCGAACCGCTCCCATAACGCCGCCGGCCGGCGGGCGTCCGCATCACGGATCCGGCCGGCTGTTCATTCTTTCGGGCCCCTCCGGCGCCGGCAAGACGACCCTGCGGCAGGCGGCATTGGCCCGGCTGCCCGGCCTGAGCTATTCGGTGTCGTTCACCACCCGGCCGCCGCGGGCGGGCGAGCGGAGCGGCTGCGATTACGTGTTCATCTCCACGGACGAATTTGAAGCCGGCATCCGAGCGGGGCGTTGGGCCGAATGGGCTCGGGTTCACGGCCACCACTACGGGACATCCGCCGAGGTTCTGGAACAGGCGCGGGCGGCGGGCCGCGATGTGCTGCTGGACATCGACGTGCAGGGGGCGAAGCAAATCTGCCGCCGCTTTCCCGAAAGCGTGACGATCTTCATCATGCCGCCGTCGCTGGAGGTCTTGGAGCAGCGGCTGCGGGCCCGGGGAACCGACCGCCCGGAGGCCATTGCGCTGCGGTTGAACCACGCGCGGCGTGAAATGGACCAACGCCACGGATACCGCCACATCTTGGTGAATGACGACCGGGATGCAGCCATCGAGGCGCTGATGGCCATTTTGAATTCGGATCGTTCGCCCCGTGAAAACTGAAATCCTTTATGGCGTTCACTCCGTAAGGGAAGCCCTGGCGGCCGGCCGGCGGGTTCCGATCGAGGTCTATGTGGACCGCGGGCATGCCGCGTCCGTTCGGCTTCAAGGAATCCTGGCGATGGCCGAAGCCCGCGGTGCGGCCGTGCGCGTGCGGGACCCCGCCCGCCTGGTTGCCGTGGCCGGCGGCAGCGCTCCGCCGGCGGTGGCGCTGCGGGCCTCCGCCTACCCCTTGGAGGAGTTTTCACAGGCCGTGGATGCGGCCGAAGCGGCCGGGTCCGGCCCCATTCTCGTGTTGGACGGCATCGTGGACCCGCACAACCTCGGTGCGATCGTACGCTCGGCGCTGTGCGCCGGCGTCGCGGCGGTTCTCATCCCCAGGGATCGATGCGCCGGACCGACGCCGGCCGTATCGAAGGTTTCGGCCGGAGCCCTGGAACATATCCGCCTGGTGCAGGTCACCAACTTGGTGCGCAGCCTCGATATTCTGAAATCGCGCGGGCGCTGGGTGGCGGGTCTGGACCGGCAGGCGCCCCGGTCCATTTTCAGCGCCGATATGAGGCTGCCGCTCGCGCTGGTGATCGGCGGCGAGGAGCGGGGGCTGCGACCGCTGGTTCGCAAGACCTGCGACCTGATGGTGTCCATTCCGCAGTCCGGTCCGATCGACTCCTTGAATGCGTCCGCCGCCGCCGCCGTCGCTCTTTACGAAATTCGGCGCCAGCGCGGGGTCGATCTGCGACCGCCGTCCGCGGCCGGGTCCGATGGCTGAAGCGGCTGCGCCAAACGGCCGGCTGCGCCGGCAGGCTATGGCCGCGCTGGCCGCACTGCGAGCGGCGGTGTTTCCGGCCCGGTGCCTCAACTGCCGGCGGTTGCTTCCGACCGCGCCCGGCGGCATCGAAGAGCCGGCGCCGTCCGCGGCCGAAGCGGATCTTTTGCGGCCTTACTTCTGCCGCGATTGCCGGTCGGCGGTGACACCGGTGGAGTCGCCGCTTTGTCCGCACTGCGGTATCATGTTCCCCAGCCGCGTCGGGCCGGACCACCTCTGCGGGCGCTGTCTCGCGCAGGCACCGCCCTTCCACATGGCGCGGGCGGCTCTGGTGTACGACCGATCGACGGTGGATATCATCCACTGTTACAAATACCGGGGCAAGACCCGATTGGCCGCGCCGCTGGCAACCCTGCTGTGGCGCACCTTTGCCCGCTGCTGGGACGGCCAGACGGTCGATTGGGTGCTGCCGGTTCCGCTGCACCGCCGGCGGCTGCGGCGGCGGGGGTTCAATCAGTCCGACCTCCTGCTGCGCGCCTGGCGGATGCACGCCCGCGCATCGGCGGTGCCCCTGATCCAAACCGGCGTTTTGGAGCGCACGCGAACGGCCGCGCCGCAGGCGGGGCTCAGCCGGCGGGAACGCGAATCCAACATCCGGGGGGTCTTCACCGTCCGGCGCCCGGAGCAGGTGGACGGCCGGCATATCTTGCTGGTGGACGATGTCATCACCACCGGGGCGACGGCCGGGGAATGCGCCCGCGTGCTTTTGGCCAGCGGCGCGGCGCGGGTGGATGTGCTGGCCTTGGCGCGGGTCATTTGAACCATGACATGCTTCGACCACCGGGAGGCCGTCTGGCGTGATTTTTCGATATGAAGCCGGGGCCGACTATTGCCAGTTCGAGCACCTGTCGGCGTGCAAAGAGATCGGCCATGCTGTATTTTTAAGAAAGCGGGGATGCAGTGATGCGCCGTTCGACCGTCTGAACGTGAGTCTGGCGGTCGGTGACGAGGCCCAGCGGGTGCGGCGCAACCGCCGCCTGGTGGCCGAGGCGTTGGAAGCCCCCGAGCTGGTCTTCGTGCGCCAGGTGCACGGCGTCGGCGTCCGGGTGGTCGACGGCCGGCCGGCCGGGAATGGCGGGACCCTGCCGGAAGCCGATGTTCTGATCACGGACCGGCCGGGAAAGTTCCTGGTGGTGCAGGTCGCCGATTGCCAGGCCATCCTGATGTTCGATCCCGTCCGCCGGGTGGTGGCCAATGTTCACTGCGGCTGGCGCGGGAGCGTGGCCAATGTGGCCGGGCGGGCGGTGGCGGCTTTGCGTGAGGGTTTCGGTTGCCACCCCAAAGACCTCATCGTGGGGATCGGCCCCTCGCTCGGACCCTGCTGCGCCGAGTTCGTCCACTACCGGCAGGAAATTCCCCCCGGGCTGTGGTCCTACCGGCGCGACACGGTTTACTTTGATTTTTGGGCCATGACCCGCGATCAGTTGAGCGCAGCCGGTGTGCGCGAGGATCGCATCGAGACCAGCCGGCTGTGCACCCGCTGCAACCGCGACCGGTTTTTTTCATACCGCGGGGAGAAGCGGACCGGACGGTTCCCGGCGGTGATCGGATTGAAACGATGATGCTGACCGTTGCCCGGGTGCGGTACAACACGCCGCTCGCCGCGTCCTATGGCCGCATCGGCCTGGGCTGCGGCGATGCGTTCGTTCAGGCCAAGCCCGGCCAATTCGTCATGCTGGGATTTCCGGAAAGCATCGATCCGTTGCTGCGGCGGCCTTTCTCCATCCATCGCCGGATCGATGGCGATGGCGGGTTGCGCGGCATCGAACTGCTCTACAAGATCGTGGGGCCGGCCACGCGGCGGCTGTCGCGGCTGAAAGCGGGGGATTCCGTCAGCCTGCTGGGGCCGCTGGGCAGCGCCTTCGCGCTGCCGGCGGAGGTCCGCCGTTTATACCTGGCCGCCGGCGGCGTGGGGGTCGCCCCCCTGCTGTTTTTCGCTGAACATTTGGACCGCCGCCAGTTGCAGATGCTCGACTGCCGGCTGTTTCTGGGAGGCCGCAGCCGGGAAGACCTGCTGTGCGCCGAAGACTTCGAACGCTTGGGCATCGCCGTCGTACCGACCACCGACGACGGCAGCTGCGGTGATCAGTGCCGGGTGACGACACCGCTCGAGGAAGCCATCCGCCGGACGCCTCCGGATCTGGTGCTGGCCTGCGGCCCGCGGGAGATGCTGGCCTGCGTTCTGGGCATCGTGCGGCAGCACGGCATTGCCTGTCAGGTCTCCATCGAAACCATGATGGCCTGCGGCATGGGCGCGTGCCTCGGCTGCGCGGTCCAGGGCCGAGCGGATGAAACGCGTTTTCGGCATGCCTGCCTGGATGGCCCGGTGTTCGACGCCGATGAGATCGAGCTGTAGGTGACCGCTTCGTCACCAGACGATGGAAGGGTCCCGAGGGATGGGCGCCCCGCCGGACCGCCGCAATTTCTATGGTGGCGGTCTCAACGGCAGCCATCCCGCTCAGATAGGCCCAGATAGCCCCGAACGGCAACGCTCACGACCCGCTCGGCCGTCGCTGCCGGTGAGGAGCCATTGTAGAAACCCCGGGGGCGTTGACGAAGCCTGGGCGTCTTTTGCGGCGGTCCGGCGGGGCGCCCATCCCTCGGGACTCCGCCGTCTGGAAATAAAATCGCTCAATTCAGGTTTGATGAAATCGTAAAAAGTCATCACCACCGATGGCTTCGTAAAAAGCCCAAGTTCAAGGCGCGCGAATCCCGTGGAGTGAG
>CAYRUF010000019.1:0-71484 GCA_964427375.1 uncultured Desulfatibacillum sp.
ACCAAAATGAACCATGCCCGTCAATATTAATCCTTAATCGAGATTTGACACCTATGGCCTTTTGCGGGGAACGCCTGAGAGCAAAACAGGCCGAACTCAGAATCGGCCGTTCATCCCCGCGTGTGCGGGGAACGCGCCTCAACATCGCCTTCGACATGGACGGAACGCGGTTCATCCCCGCGTGTGCGGGGAACGCAACATTAGCCATTTTGCGCGCCCGGTCCACCTCGGTTCATCCCCGCGTGTGCGGGGAACGCATGGAGCGGTTGAAGGAAACGTCGAACATGGCCGGTTCATCCCCGCGTGTGCGGGGAACGCTTGCCGGTCTTCGGACCTACATCGAAAACAACCGGTTCATCCCCGCGTGTGCGGGGAACGCCGCGGCCAGGGTCGAAATATGGATGAACCACACGGTTCATCCCCGCGTGTGCGGGGAACGCTGGATATCACCACAGAGAATCAGATCATACTCCGGTTCATCCCCGCGTGTGCGGGGAACGCTTTAGATCCTGAAGGTTAAGGATCTCGGTTACCGGTTCATCCCCGCGTGTGCGGGGAACGCCTGGAGGGATTTGACCAGATCCTCATCCGCTCCGGTTCATCCCCGCGTGTGCGGGGAACGCTTTGCTCAGGAGTATGAGGCATCTTTTGTAAACGGTTCATCCCCGCGTGTGCGGGGAACGCTCCGTGCCGGTCGTCGGTCAGGTCGAAGTGGTCGGTTCATCCCCGCGTGTGCGGGGAACGCATCATGGCGGCCAACTCCCCCGCCATGTATGACGGTTCATCCCCGCGTGTGCGGGGAACGCATTACGGCCAAGCTCGACTTGGCGGCGGCCGGCGGTTCATCCCCGCGTGTGCGGGGAACGCTCCGTGTAGGTGGTTGTCGAAAATTTATAGACCGGTTCATCCCCGCGTGTGCGGGGAACGCGGTGTCCCCACTGAGTTCAGTGCATCCGAATACGGTTCATCCCCGCGTGTGCGGGGAACGCCCGTGCATTTGGGAAGCTGGAAAGCTTTATTGCGGTTCATCCCCGCGTGTGCGGGGAACGCTGGTAACATATCTCTACATTCGTCTATGTAGCCGGTTCATCCCCGCGTGTGCGGGGAACGCATACCGGGGAAGAAGGAGATCGTCGTATACGACGGTTCATCCCCGCGTGTGCGGGGAACGCTTTTCGGAGGCGTCCGAGGCGTCGTTGAGCCGCGGTTCATCCCCGCGTGTGCGGGGAACGCTTCCGTACATTGCTCAGAAAAAGCTTGTACGCCGGTTCATCCCCGCGTGTGCGGGGAACGCAAAAATTGCCGAATGATCCCATAGCCACATAACGGTTCATCCCCGCGTGTGCGGGGAACGCCCGGAATCAGCCAGGACGTTGGCGTTGGTGTACGGTTCATCCCCGCGTGTGCGGGGAACGCTCTTCCAGGACCAGGACGTTACCCTTGCGATCCGGTTCATCCCCGCGTGTGCGGGGAACGCTCTTCGATTTCATGACTGGTTTTCTGAGTCTGCGGTTCATCCCCGCGTGTGCGGGGAACGCTTGTGCGGCATACCAACAAGCCATCATTGATCCGGTTCATCCCCGCGTGTGCGGGGAACGCTCAATAACATCCAACTGTAGCGGGTGAACGTGCGGTTCATCCCCGCGTGTGCGGGGAACGCCTCAGCCTGGTCAAGACCCTCCCCGGCCGCCGCGGTTCATCCCCGCGTGTGCGGGGAACGCTCTCCAAGATAGTCCGAGGCTTCATAACTCATCGGTTCATCCCCGCGTGTGCGGGGAACGCGCTGCTCAAGCGATCTGACATATGCCTCCCTGCGGTTCATCCCCGCGTGTGCGGGGAACGCGGTCAGCTTCGCGGCGGCGGCGGCGTGAAGCCGGTTCATCCCCGCGTGTGCGGGGAACGCTTTTTAAGCTGGAGCTTCATTTCCTGGTCGTTCGGTTCATCCCCGCGTGTGCGGGGAACGCAAAGTTATCCTTTAGCCATTGACGCAATTCCTCGGTTCATCCCCGCGTGTGCGGGGAACGCAGTTGATATGGCTCCCATTTAAAATATGGGCGCGGTTCATCCCCGCGTGTGCGGGGAACGCAGGTCGGCGGAAGACCCGTTGCCGTCGGCGGTCGGTTCATCCCCGCGTGTGCGGGGAACGCCCTGGTCGGCGAGCATCGCCTCGGACTGCTGGCGGTTCATCCCCGCGTGTGCGGGGAACGCGGGCCGACCTGCGCCAACTCACCGCTCAAGACCGGTTCATCCCCGCGTGTGCGGGGAACGCCGCTCCGCAAAGCCGAGGAGCGCGAACGGCTGAAGGTTCATCCCCGCGTGTGCGGGGAACGCTCCAGCGCCAGCCTTCGGATGTACTTTGCTTTCGGTTCATCCCCGCGTGTGCGGGGAACGCTTTGGTTGCGTTTCTGAAACATCAAGCCATGACGGTTCATCCCCGCGTGTGCGGGGAACGCCCGCCTCCGCCCTTCCCGCCCTTCTGGCCGGGCGGTTCATCCCCGCGTGTGCGGGGAACGCGCCAGCCAGTAGGCGGTGGCGGAGGCCGTCTGCGGTTCATCCCCGCGTGTGCGGGGAACGCACGTTGCCTACGGCATCAATACCCAAGCCAAGCGGTTCATCCCCGCGTGTGCGGGGAACGCGAATCGCCATCGGCGGCGCGGCGGGCGGCATGGCGGGGGCCGGTTCATCCCCGCGTGTGCGGGGAACGCACCCAGCAGCTCGCCACGCCCATCGGCAGGATCGGTTCATCCCCGCGTGTGCGGGGAACGCGATATAGGAGACGTTCAGCCCGCTGGCGATCGCGGTTCATCCCCGCGTGTGCGGGGAACGCCACCGGGGCCCCTGAAAAAATAAAGAATGACGCGGTTCATCCCCGCGTGTGCGGGGAACGCCCAGCATCGCCTTGACGGCTCTGGGCGCCGCGCGGTTCATCCCCGCGTGTGCGGGGAACGCCAACCGCCCGGGCATTGTCACTCGGGAAATTTCGGTTCATCCCCGCGTGTGCGGGGAACGCGCCGACATGGTGCTTTGCGAGTTTCATTGGGCCGGTTCATCCCCGCGTGTGCGGGGAACGCGCCAGCATGTTCATCGACAGCTTCACGGCCACCGGTTCATCCCCGCGTGTGCGGGGAACGCGCCGAGCGCGGCAACGGCGACATCGCGCTCGCCGGTTCATCCCCGCGTGTGCGGGGAACGCACTTCCCGTATCCCACGAAATTCTATAAGTTTTCAAAGAGCCGAAAAATCTACCAGCATATTAAGGTACGGTTTCAATGGCTTCCGATAAAGGCTCAGGCAGAAAGGCAACGAGTTTTATTCCCTCCATTTCGACCGGAATTCTCCGGTTTGCACCCAACGTCACAAAATCGAACCCGGATTCGGTATTCGTCGTCCATGCCATGACGGCATTGCCGCCCTCCAATCCAACTTCCACGGCATCCCAAATCATCTCCCGGATGCGCCGTGACACCTTGCCGACATAAACCCCGGCCCTCACTTCCAGCAACCAAATTGCCAACCTCCCACGGAGACGCGGCGGCGCATTTTCAACCACGATGACCAGCATCGCCAAGGCCCTCCTTGTTGGGAATCGCTATTTCGACAGCCTCTTCATGCGGCTTGGGCCTTTCCAGCTCTCCAGCGGCCAAGACCTCTTCGATAGTCGGGATGATGCGTTTGAGCAGGCCGGACTGGCGAAACGAGTCACGGCAGGCCAAGCGGACGTCCCGCTCTGGCTCGCGAGGGTTTTTCGCTGCAATACGGAAAGCAACCGGGACCACAGTCTCAAATTTAAAAATGTCGGCAATGTCGTAGACGAAAGACTGCGGCTTGCCGGTGTGGATGAATCCGACCGCCGGGGCATACCCGGCTGCCAAGATGGCTGCCTCACAGATGCCGTAAAGACAGGCCGTAGCTGAACTCAAGCACCGATTGGGCACATCACCGCTGCCCCATTCGGTGTGGTCGTAATTGCGGCTTTGCCAGGAGACGCGATATTGTTTGGCGATCAGCTCATACATCTTCTTGACGCGGGCGCCTTCGATACCGCGTAATTGCTCCACGCTGCGCCGGGCCGGAGCCTCTTCCTTGAAGCGCATGGAGTACATCTTTCGAACCACTTTTAGCCGCGCCTCATCGTCCAGAGCGAGCTTCGCCTGATACAGCAGGCGGTCGGCTCGCGCCCCGCCGGGCTGGCCGGCTGAATAAAGGCGCACTCCGGCCTCCCCCACCCACACCAGCAGACACCCGACACGGGATGCAAGCACCGCTGCCGCATGGGATACCCTGATCCCCGGCTCCAGCATCAGGCAGGCCACGCCGCCAACAGGGATGTGGGTTCGCACGCCGTTTTTATCCACCAGCACGAAGGCGCCGTCGAGCACGTCGAGCTGGCCGCGCTCCACGAAGAGCACGGAGACGCGGTCCTTGATTGGAATCGGCTTCAAAGGTGGCAGGATGGGTTCGGTCATGAAAGCTCCTTGGCGCCCTTTTTGTACTTCAAGCGTTTGCGGCTCTCCGGTTCATCCAGGTAATTCTCTGGCGTCGAAACCCTGGTGCCTGTCTCTGCCTCCAGTTTCTCCCTAGCCTCGCCGGCGATCCGGCCTCCCTTGCGGGCCGCCCCCTTATTTTCCACAAAACCCTGAACATCTTGTTTCCTGGCGATCTCGGTGGTGGCCGCCTCACCCAGCATCGAAAAGATCAGCTCCAGGTCGTTCATGTGGTCGCGCAGGTTTTCCCGGCCCAACCCCTTGAACTCCTTATACTCGCTTGGCGTCATTCCGAAGGCGGCTTTGGAAATCTCGGCTGTCAGGATCGCGTATTCCGGTTCCTCCTTGACACCCCGCTTCTTCCACTCATTGGTCAGCTCGGCCCGCACCTCGATGCCGCGCATGCGCTTCTCGATCCAGGCTTCGGAATAGCCTTTAGCTCTATAAATTGCCCGCATACGATGGGAAGCCAGCTCCGGGTCCTCTATTTCCTGCACCCGTTCGTACCCTATCTTCGCCAGCCAGCGCTTAAAGGGTTCGGCTTTGGGAGAAGGGATGGATTGGATGATGCGGAAGATGCCTTCGGTGTTGGCGCAAAGCATCCGCTGCGCGCCTCCCGTCGTCTCGATTGAAAGGGTATGTACAATTTGTACCCACCCTTTTCCCAGCTCCGGATCACGCTGCTTCATCCGCTGGATGTACTGTTTGGGATCTTTTGAATCAATTAAGGCAAGAACCACATCCTCGACGACAAACCACCATTCATTGTTGTGCAGGGTGCGCCTGATTTCTTTGTTCTTGAAGACCACAAGCTTGGTTTCCATCGCGACTCCTCAGATCCGCCTGACCAATAAAAGCCCGCAGCCGAAGGCTTTGGCCGGGCCGATGCCCTCGAACATGGCCTGCAGAAAGCATTCTGCGTTGGTGATTCTCAGCGAACCTTCAAAATCCAACGTCGCCAGTTCAATTCCCCTTGAGCCCTGGCGGCGCCAGGTGCGGTATCCGTCCGCTCGCAAATTTTTCTCGATTTTCGCGCCAAGCCTTTCTTGCCGCGAACAGAGCCACTTTTCACCAGCCTCTTGGACAATCTCAGCCAGAGGGGGACGCCGGCCTATTGGGATCTCTTTCCATCCCAAACGAACCTTGGCGTCCATAACAACATCATGGCGCTTCCCGCGCTTTCCGGCCTCGACCGGCTTTGAAATTACCGGGTTCACACGTAGTTTGAACGCCAAGCGGTCATCCACTCGAATATCAGGGTCCAGCCTCTTGGATTCGACAAGCCAGGTGCTCGAATGGTCCGAGGGCTTGCGCCGGGAAAGCAAATAGAAGACCGGCAGGCCTCCATTTTCGTCGCAGCGGAATAGAAACTCGACGCGTCCGTTTCGTTCGGACTTATCCACGTTGAAAAGCTTCCATAAGGCCTGATGTTGGCCATAGGGGGAAAGATCTCCTAACTTCACCAGCTGCGCGGGCGACAACCCTTCTCGGGGGCTGACCCGCGAAAGCCAACGACCCGGTTGATTCATATCCGTACCTCCTCGGAAAGATGCAAGCGATGTTCATTGCGGACAGCGAACTGCCATCTGAGCCTGGAAAGCGGTGCGTCACGTCGAGTAATGGTTTCCCTGCAAGGCATCCGGGTTTCCGCATCGCTGTCCCAGGCTATCAAGCCGGTGGCCGCCTGGATTTTTTCCACCACCCGCCGGGCATCCTTTGAATTATCGGGCCATAGCCCTCCGACCGCCTTCTGAAGGCTGTGCTCTTGGAGTGCATCCTCAACCCATTCCGCGCGAACCAACTTCGGGGATAGCGGCAATGCAACGGGACAAGATTTCCGGCCAAGGTAAAGGAAGAAATGTGGCGCGGCCAAGCAGGCACACATCTCTTGCAATGGGTAGGGCGCATCCGGCCGCGCCCAGAGTGCACAAACCCACCACCCATCCTGGCGGTATTCGCGCCGTGAGAGGATGGTTCCTTTGAAGTTGCCCTTCCGTTTCTGAATACCTACTGCAACCAGTTCTTCGCGACGCGTAAGGAACCTCTGGCCTTTAGGAACTTCCGCCGTGTGATAATCGATCAGCGGACTACCCAGGGCTTCCACTTTCAGGGCCAGACCATAACCGCACTCAAGGGCAGCGTGCTTCGCTTCCAACTCGGCCCGCTGACCAGGATCTAAGACGGTGTCCGGTCGTTGAATGCCCAGCGCTGCGGCGGTCAAGCCCAGCACGGCCGACCTTGTGGGCGTTAGAGCCGAAGGCCGTGTTTCGCCCACAGCGATGTCGCCCCAGGAGGCCAACGGTCCGTAGAGCTGAAATATGAGATAGTCGCGCATCAAATACCTCCAAAGTCGGCCGCCCAGTTGCACAGTTCCTGGAAATCGCCTTGGCCGGTTAGAGCGTTGATTGACTTTTCCGGCAGTGATTTTTCAGCGTAATAGACCTTGTCCATGTTGTTTCGCATGGTTTCCAATGCGGATATAGCATTGGCAAGCATGCCTTCGCCGCCGTCAGCGACCGGCTTCATGAACGCCAATGAGAGCGAGCGGGGTTGTCGATCGCCTTTTTCGGCCAGCACGAAGTAGGCCCAAGCCCGACTCGCAAAGCTGTTCTGCTTGCCGGTGGGGGGGACCTTTGCGGCGGCCTCTACCAGCGCGCCGATCGTTCTTTGAACCAGTTGGACATCCTCCTTTAGATTGGCCTTGAGCAGATCGCAGTCGATGCATGTGTAGAGGTAGAAGAGTCCCGCGCCGAACCCCTGTTCGCCGATGTGCGCGGACCCGGCATGTTCCTCGCGGGTATTGAGATCATCCACGGCAGTAAAATAATCGTCTTCCACGGCCGCGCGGTGAACGGTGATGGCATGGGATACCTGACAGGCGGCTTCAGTATTATATGCCGGGCTGTCCGCCAGCATCCGGCCGAAAAGGGCGATATCGGCTGCCGTATGATCCCGTCGCAGAAGATTCAGTTGCTCTTCTGAAGGTTCTGTCTTGCTGTTGATCAACTCATTCACGAGTTGGTCGATCGTCGATTCTTCATCAGGGCTGAAATGTGCGAGCTGCTCAATTTCAAGATCGTTCAAGGGAGCATCTTTGTTTGGGGCCTTGAGTTTGCCGAATTGCATGGCAATTTTTTGTGACCATGCCTTGGCATATTTGTCCTCGATTCCGCCCTCTACCAAACTTTGATAGACCTTGACGCCCTTTGTTTTCGTTCGTGTACCAATATGGCCTTTCAGCGATTCTTGAAAATGGAGTGACGTTCGCCAAGCACGTTTGAGGCTCTGCGAAGAGATGCGCAGTCTGGTGACGCCCCCCATCACCGTGGTTTTGGGGCGATTTAGATCGTCGCGGTTCAAACAAGCCGGCGGATAGCTGGTGAGCATGTGCAATTGCAGGAAAGTGGTCATTAGCGCCTCCTTTTCACCAAATGGGTTTTCATAACGGAACAGCTGCGTAATAGTCGAGCGCCAATTGGCGGCGTGGATCGAAGGGATGTTTTTCGTCAAGTTTCCGCCAATTCCAAACAAAGGCCGCCAAGTCGGTTAAACTGGCTTGGTTGTCCAGCAGCGCCAGAACGCGACGCAACAAGGCGTAGAGTTCCTCCAGATCATCGCAGGCCAGGAGCCGGCGCATGCGCAGTTCGGAGACGCCGGGCTTTTTGTCCGCGGGTTTGCGGGGCGATCCGCATTGGTGGCCCAAGGCCGCTCCTTCCGTTCCCCTGAGCCGTGCCGTGAGTCCGGCGATGACCGCCAGCTTGGGGTAGCGATGCTCGGGAATCTGAAACCCGCCGCGACGAAGACCGTGCAATAGACGATGAAAAGCGGGCGACAGCATAACCTCCGTGAGTGTCCCGGCGCGACGCAGAGAAGCGCGCTCGCCGCGATCACTCTCCAGATCTTTCCACCAGCCGTGCAGCAAGGCGTAAGAAGCGTGGTCGGCCTTGCCGGAAGAGAATGGAAAGTCAGCCATATCAGTCTCCTTTTCGCTTTTTGGGTTTATCTTTTTTAGGCTCCGGCAGTCCCAACGTTTGGCGCATTTTCTTGCTGGAAATGGTTCTGGTGAGCTGGTTGCGGGCCAAGGCGATGCGGCGAGGGTTAACGATGTCAAAGTCGCCTGTGCTGGCATAGCGGTCGAAAGTTACAAGCGCCTTCTCTCGCAGCTCGGAAAGCCATTCTTGCATGGTCTCTTGTTCGTTTTGACCTGACTTCGCCAGGTCTCGCAGCCGATGGGTATGGGCGAAAAAAGCCGCCTCTGTGGCGCCCCAGAAATGGGACGTGACAAAGGAAAGGTCACCACGCAGGTCACCATCGCCGACCATGGCGGTTTTCGTCCTTCGCCGAACTTCATCGGCGGCCAGGCCAGCTGCGAGCACCGATTGCTCAACCAAAGCCTTAAAAAAATTTGAAGCTTCCTTATTCTCCGGTAGTGCCAAAATCGGCATAACAGCATCGTACCAGCATCGAGCTTTCATTTTGTCCATGTCATAGCCGAAAGCCCATAAACGGCCATCCTCAAACAAAGTGCGGAATTGTTGAATGACTTTCGCCGGTCGTCGGCTGTTATCACCTGTGTTCTCAATCAGCCCCAGCCAGTGTCTATAACCAATACCTCCTGGCTGCGGATGAACCGGGCTCGGGTTGCCGTCCAAATAGTAATAGGGGCTCAGGGGATGCTGAAAGCCTTGATAATTTACTCCGTAGTTGCGGGTTCGAAAACCAGTATAATTCCGTTTCGTTTTTCGTTCACATAGGGAACACGCTTTATCATCCTTGTGATCCTCAGCTAATAGGCGGATCCTACGTGGCATTGCCCAGAACTGCTGATCAGGATGAACGTCTATTGTTGTGGTAACCCCTGCCGGAGGTTTCGATTCGCTGGTTCGGGTTCTGGCCATCCATGGAAAACGATCGGCATTTGCTGACCGATTAACGTCAAAGCCTTGAAAATACGCGTCGTTGACCAGCACATTGAGCCAGCAAGTCTCCCATAAGGTTTTGCCAAGCACCAATGTCGTCAGAGGCCCGCCGCCTCTTAAACCGGTTCTGTATCCTTGGCCTCCTGAAGGAGCGTTTATCTGAAGCGTCAGTAATGCCGTCACTGCGCATTGGGTGCAAAGCTGGCCGATTTGTTTACGTTTCACGAAATGGTCGATATTCAGATCTAAGGCATTCTTACCCGGCGAATCTAAAAGCAGTGCGCTGATTTCGAATTGGCTCGTCAATTCCTCAGGCGAAGCATCTTGCAAAAACGCATGATGGCCGTCGAGTTGGAAAAATACGCTGACCTTATCGAAACGCAATCGGAGCTCATCGCATGTTGGCGGTTTGCGACGCCAATTGCGCCATTCAAATCGGCTCGTGGGAGTACAGGTTGTTTGCAGCAGGCCGATGAGGAACTGCACCAGCGCGCCGTCGAAATCGGACCGGGGAGACGCCACCGCGAGGATGCGCCGTTTTTCGTCCCCGATATCCTCGGTAACACGCCACGGTTCGATCTTCTCGGTCGAACCGTCCGCACGTCGCACCGGTATCCAGGCATCATTGATCAGATTCATCTTCCACTCCTTTCGCAATGGTCAGCCCGCTGACGGCCGAATAGCGAACCACGACTTCGTTTCGGTCATTGCGGGCCCTTCCTTTCCACAGACAGGGACCTTCCTGGACCAAAGGCAAAATTACGCAGTAGCGGCCTTCATCGAACATGCCGACGCGGGCCGCTTCGATGATGGACGCATCATCCTCGCAGGAATCCGCGATCAGCCGGCGCGGCAGGGTAAGTTCTGACAGCTGCCATTCCATACCGGTTTCGGAGCCGGCCCAAGGCACGAGGCCATGTTCGGTCGTACGAGCCAAGCGCAGACGCACCGTGGCCTCGCCCAGGCGCGTGGGAGCCTCAGCGTCGTCCTGCCACTTTGGAATCTGAGGCTTGTAACCCATGGCATATTCCAGCAGCCGGTTGAGCGCCACTCCCCGCCCTGCTCGGCAGATGCCGTCGGCCTGGTCAGAAATATGTTTAAGGCCTTCAGGAAGGCCATCGAAGGCTTCGTCGGCATAGACCGATTCGATCATTTCACGCGCCTGTTCGTGCAAAGCGAAGCCCTTTTCCCGGTTCGAAAGCAACCATCGGGCTGTGAGCCATAGCTTGCCTATGTCGCGGTAGACCATGCCGGTTTTTTTTAAATGCGGCGGCAGCCAGTTTACTTGAGCCGATTCTACCGGCTCCGGCATCAAGACACCCAGACAGGGCACTCCACGACCATCCGCGCCACCAAGCATACGGTTGCCGGTGGCATCGCGGACGTGGCGCTGTAAGCGACCGGCCCGCTGAATGATAAGATCGATCGGTGCGAGGTCGGTCAACATGTCGTCGAAATCCACATCCAGCGACTGTTCGATAACCTGGGTGGCGATGACCAGGCTACCGGACCGGGTCCGGACGTCGCCGTGCGGCCCAAACCGGTCCTCGATCATCTTGCCGATACGGAGCCGGTCGCAGAGCGCAAAGCGCGCATGGAACAAGATTGCGTCGCGGCCGGGATGCAGCTCTTTCCAACGTTGCCAAGCATCGACAGCGTCTGAAATTGTGTTGCGAACCCATACAGCACACCGGCTGGCTTCGACTGAGGCAGCCAGGCGCTCTAACGCCGTGTCCTCATCTTGGATGCTCTCTAGACCCACGGTTCGGCTGACATCGCTGCGCGGCGCAATGGGGTATTCGCCGAGTGGTTGAGCAGAGAAATGTGTTGCAAGAGGGTAACCCTGGTTCATGGGGGTTTGTGTTTTTATTCCGGCACCCTTGGCAAAGGCTTCAATGTATCGTTTGCGTTGGGAAAACGGCAAGGTGGCCGAAAGCAGAATGGCCGAACCGCCCTGCGCGGCGTGGAAATAAAGCAGCCGGCCCAGCAATTCGCCCATGTAACAGTCGCAAGCATGCACTTCGTCCACAACTAGAATCTTGGTCGATAAGCCCAATAGGCGCAGGGACTGATGCCTCACAGGCAGGACGGCCAGCAGGGCTTGATCGAGGGTGCCGACGCCGAAATCGGCCAGGAGTGCCTTTTTACGGTTGTCAGCCAGCCATGCACTGCAATGCCGGGAGGCGGTCATGTTTTCACCGCTGCCGTATGCGGCATCTGTCCGGTTGGCCTCTTCAAGACGCAGCTTCATCCGGTCCGCAGAGTGCGCCAAAGAAAGCTGCGCGTTTTCGTCGGCGAAAAAACGGCGCCAGCAATCGCCGCGTCGGATTCGATCGAACATGGCGTCGGCCGTAGCCATAGTGGGCAGCGCCACGAATACGCCGTCGCCTTTCCCGGCCTCCATCAGCCTTGCCGCAAGAGTCAAGGCGGCTTCGGTTTTCCCGGCGCCCGTAAGATCTTCGAGGACGAAAAGCTGCGGCCCGCTGGCGAGCAGGGTCGAAGAAGACCATTCTTGGAGAGGAGTGGGATGGGAAATCTGTGGAAATAGCCGGGCGACCCCGCCAAAGGCAGCAACATCCGGCGCTGCTAAACCGCTTGCGGCGACAGCCTGCCTTGCCTGCGGCAGTGCCCGTTCGTTCCAATAGGTGTCCAAATCCAATTCCGGCCGACAATAGGGGAACCACCTTGTGTTGGAACCCAACCAATCGGAGACAACCGCTATAGCTGCGAGAGGCCAAGAAGCGCTCCAGAAGTTTTCAGCAAGACCATCAGCAGGTTCCGGAAGCGGCCACCCTCCTCGCAGAAAGAGGCGGGCCATACCATCGACGAACGCCCGCGCGTCGGTCAGGACGTTAGCGGTAGGTGGAAATCCGTTCCGCAATACAAGGGTTCGAATGCAGTCTATATTCGGTGGGCGGCCATGGTGACCTGTCACAGCTGCCAACCATGGATCCAAAAGGTCCAACAAATGGTCTTGATTATCCTTGTCGAGCCAGCCGAGCAGGTGGGCCGTGCAGAGCAGATATCCCATGGTGTCATGCCGTTCACCTTGCGGCGGTGCAGAGTCGCGAGCTTGAAGTTTGGCTGCGATATCAGACCGTTGCCATTGAAACCCATCCGCAAATTTGCCGATATCGTGAATCGCTATTAGAAAGATAAGCCAGGGTGTCAATTTTTCCGGTAACATGCCTGTGCAACGGCAAAGGTGATTCAACCATGCGGGCCGAGACTCAGCGAGCACCTTTGCCACCGCCGCCACGTCGAGGCAATGATAAACAAGGGGATGCCACTTGGGCTCACCTGGATAATTCGGATCAGCCTTGCCCCAATAGTTCAAATAAGCTGGCTTATTGCTCATCTTGTAAATTCCAGCGCCACCCACACCCTCGCCACCAAGCGTGCATCATCCAAAGCACGATGCCTGCGACTGTCTATGGGCAGCAGTCCGAGTACGCGGCGGGCTACGGTTTCGAGTCGGTAATCAGGCAGTCTCATCAGGCGTCGGCGGCAGGCTTCCAGGGTGCACAGTGAACGGTTTGGCAGGGGCCAGCCCAGACGACCGAACTCGTACCGTAAAAAGGACATGTCGAAGCGGGCGTTGTGGGCGGCGAGGGGGGCCTGGCCGATAAAGTCGCGGAAGGCGGCGAACGCGGCTGCCGGCGGCGGCTGGCCGCGCAGCATGGCGGGGGTGATGCCGTGAATGCGTTGGGCTGACATTGAAATGCTGCCTCCGCAATCGATCAGGCTGTGAAACTCTTCGGTGAATGCTCCATTTACAATCCGGACAGCGCCGATTTCAATGACCCGGTGCCCTCTGTGAGGCGACAACCCCGTCGTCTCCACGTCAACGGCAACGATTTCGCCTGTCCTGGCCACGCCCGGCGATTCCCGGTTCAGGTTGATTTTCAGCCTATCACGGTCCTGTGACAGATCCGGTCACAGTTGCAATAATACCTCGACAAGCCGTCATGGTGCATCCTTTTTCGCACCTTTCTTTGCTTGAGCCGCTGTCTGCAAATTGAGAGCCAGCCTCTTTCGATCCTGCAGCATGGCCTGAGTTCGCTCGATCTCGGCGGCCAGCTCCTTTTCATCGGGCAGCGCCGTCCTGTATTCCGCGGCCATCACCTTATTCGGGAGTCCTTCCAGCGCATACCGGGCGACGGCTTCGTCTTTCCGGGCGCATAGAATCAGTCCCACGGGCGGGTTTTCATTTTCATGGACCCAGTTTTCTCGCGCATAGTTGAGATAAAGGAGCATCTGACCTGCGTCCGCATGGGTGAATTTTCCGATCTTCAGGTCGATGATCACCAGGCATCGCAGGCGGCGATGGAAAAAGAGCAGGTCTATTCGATACCACTCGTCACCGACGCGCAGACGTTTCTGCCTGCCGATGAAGCAGAAGTCGCTGCCCAGCTCCAGGAGAAAAGCCTCCAGATGCCGGATGAGCGCCTCTTCCAGATCGGTCTCGGAATATTCATCCTTGAGACCGAGAAATTCGAGCACGAACGGATCCTTGATTTCTTCGGTCGGTTGAACATGGTCTTCAGGGAGAGCCTTTGCGCCCTTCCTCAGCATGGCCGCCTTGTTTCGGGACATAGCCGTGCGTTCGTAAAACTGCGAGTTGATCTGCCGGTCCAGCTGTCGCACCGACCAGCCACCCCGCAGGGCTTCGGCTTCGTAAAATTTGCGGGCAAGTTCGTTCTTGACGCCAAGCAACCGCACGTAGGCGGACCAGGGCAATGGGAAACAGCGCGCAATGTCGACAAGGGATAATTCTGCAGGCGGTGTCTGGAGAACCGAGCCGTCAGGCTTGTCCGTTGATCGTGCTTGGGAAATACGCAACGACGTTGAGTATTTCACGATCTGGTCTTCATCCGGCAATTTACGCGACAGTGTCGCGCAAATTCGTTCTGAGGAGTAAATGAGGTAAAAGGAGCGAAATCGCTGGAGATTATCAACACCGAAGCCACGTCCATAACGTTTTCCGAGATCGACGGACAGCCGTTCGAGCAGTTCCGCTCCGTACGCTGCGCGTTTCTCGCCCTTTTGCTCAGACTCCACGATGCGGCGGCCAATGAGCCAATACGCGGCCGTTATAACGCTATTTACCGAACGAGCCGCCGACCTCCTGGCTGCGTCGATGACATGGGAGATGTCCCCGAGAATGGAATCGTAATGGGCTGCCAAATTGCCGCTGGGTCTTTTTGTCTTATTCGCCATGGGTCCCCAACTGTCGTGGTACTTTAGTCTATCTGGATGTGGATGTTGTTTTCAGCATAGCACAGCGTTGTGACAGATCCGGTCACGGTTGCTTAAAATATCTGGGATGGAATGAATTCTATTGTCGAGCACGGCGAAGCACTGTGCCTTGATGCTGCTTTACAAATATGCTGCCGGTTGCCGATGGAGCCCGTCGGGCAGTGGTCTATGGGAAAAGATGCTGAGGAATTTTTAACAGAGTATGTTGCTGTGAACAGATGCTATGCGTCTATGAATCGGTCCGCCGATCCACTGCGCTAAAATACGCGCTCACCGGTCGCCAGGATCTCCTGGACGAACGGATCGGGATTCTCGAAATCCTTTCTGGAGAAGCAGTGAGGTTCGATGCTCAAATCCACCTTGCGGGTAAGGCGCATCAATTGCACATCTTCGTTGAAGCCGTCGATTTCGTCCTGGTCCAAGAAAACAGCCAGGTCAATGTCGCTGTCTGCCTGCGCAGTTCCTTTGGCATGCGAGCCGAACAGATAAAGGCGCCAGACCGGGATCCCATGACCCCGAAGCGCTTGGACGTATTGCGTGATCGTATCGTTGATCATCCGGCTATGATTTTCTTGAGCCATTTTTGCACCTCCTCGATCCGCGCGACCCTTTCCAATGTAAATTCCTCGTTTGCCTGGCGCTGAAAACTTTTCTTGTAGTCGGGATATCGCGTCTTGAGGTTGTAGGTCGTTACCTCCAAAAGAAACTCCTCTTGTTCATCGGACATCTGCAAACCGCTGGATCTAGCAATCTTGAGAAGGTTGTGGATGCGCGGCACCTGCAATCCGGCATTTTTCACGTAGAGAGCCTTCAACAGCTTTTCCAAAACTAGATGGCCGACAAAAAGCGCCCAGGTGTAATGCCGGTTTTCAAGCAGACTGTGCATGACTGCCCTGTCCCTTTCGGACTCCTCGACCCAGTAGACGATTTGTTCATCCCTGGTCATAGTCGGCCTCCGGCCAAGCGATTCTTTCGGTGCAGCCCCAATCCATCTCGGACATTGCTGCACGACTCACATCAACTCATCTATAGGATTTTATTATCTTATTCGTGCAATGCACGAAAGTCAATCAACACCAATGCTTCTCCATCTCATGGCAGGCCACGACGCCGCAAGGGGTTTGTTCTGGAGTCGGGTCATAGTAGCCTGTTGATTATTCGCTGTTTTCTTTCCGAGGATATCCGGGCAGCGCCGATTTCAATGACCCGGTGCCCTCTCTGAAGGGGCAGCCCCGTCGTCTCCACGTCAACGGCAACGATTTCGCCTGCCCTGGCCATGCGCGGCGATTCCCGGTTCAGGTTAATTTCCAGCCTATCACGGTCCCGTGACAGATCCGGTCACGGTTGCCGAGACCGTTTCCGCATCGCAGGGCCGCCGCGATCGATGGTTCAGATGACGCTGGCCCTTGATCTCCGCGCTCTGCCAATAATCCGCCCCGCCGCGCAGCTGGCGCGAGCGGCTCTCGGCGATGTTGTTCGACGCCGACAGCGCGGCCCGTTCCAGTTGATCATCCTGGAGGCTGCGGCTGCCGGATCAGCCCTTGCCTTCGGTCCGGTCGTAGACCCCTTCGGCCAAGCGGACGGCCTCCTGCCAGGCGGGAGTGTCCTCGAATCGGGCATGGGTGATGGCATGCTCTCTCTTGACGGGTATGCGTTCGGTGGAGCCTGGCGCGCGCGGCATGTTGGACGAAGGGATGGGAAACAATGCACCCGGATTTGGTGCCGGGAGCAGCTTTTATGTTACCCGGATCGGGGCGGGGATCAAATGTTTCGAAGGCGGGCGGCGGCGCGGTTATCCGGATGGATCGAGAACCGCGCCGCCGATCGGGTGGTGTCAGATGCCGGCCTCCCGGCGCGGTTGCTTATTCGGGGCAGACCTCGTCGATCCAGAACTCCTGGCCGCCGACGGTGAACCCGTTGATGGGCCCCTGCAGGACCATCTCGCCGCGGATGCTGTTGGGGGTCTGAACCGCGGTGACGGTCACCTGCACGCCGCCGATGGTGGTGTTGTTGAGGCCGAGGAAGTTCGGCACGTTGCGGAAGTCGTTGTTCACCTTGATGTTTTCATTGCCTCCGTAGTCCGCAAATTTGTAAGTGATCTTGGACAGCGGGTAGCCCAGCTGGAAGTTGAGATTGACGTTGTTGGCCCTCAGCTCGTTCGCGGAGCCGCCGGCGAAATTGGAGGAGTCGACCTTGGCGTAGCCCGTGGACGTCCAGGTGCCGTTCCCCCATTGGAACTGCTCCACCGCGACGGTTTTTCCTCCGGTGGAGATGGTGCTGCCGACCGGAAAGGTCGTCCCGGGAGCCAAATCGTTGAACTTCAGACAGCATCCCGAAAGCAGGACAACGGCGGCCGCCAGTAAAAGGGTTTTGGTCGCGTTCATGGGATGTTCCTCCTTTCATTGCGGATAGGGGGTGATGGATGGGCGGCGGAAACTCATCCGCCGGGCCTGGGACCGGATGCAACAATTGCCTCCGGCGGCTGCGTCGGCGGGGATCCCCCGACGCAAAATGCAACGCAAGAATAATCCCTGCCGGCGGTGCTGGCAAGACGGGCGCCCAAGCAGCCCTGGCGTCGGAGGGGGGGGCATGCCGGTGTCAGGCCCAGCCCTCAGGCCGCTTCGATGCCCTCGATGCTGATGCCGCGGATGAAGTACTGCGGATCGTTGAGGAAGCTCAGGAAGATGACGATGAAGGCGATCGAGGCCTGGATCATCAGGGGTTTGTTCTGATAGAGGCCGTCCAGCTGCTGCTTCAGCACCTTGCCGTCCGTGGGCGCGAAGTAGGTCGCGAACAGCCCGTCCAGCATGCGCTCGTCCGGCTTGGTGACCAGGTCGCTGCGGCCGCTGAAGCAGTAGTCCATGGCGTCCAGGACCAGCTGGCGCTGGGCCCGGGAGTCTTTGAAGTGATAGCCCAGCACGTGCATGAGGGTGCGCTGGGCCTCTTTGAGGCTGGCCTCGGCCACCGCGTTGAAGAGCGTCCGGCGGCTGGGGGTTTCCACGGTCAGGATCAGCTGCCGAATGAGCGACAGGAGCACGGCGTTCTTGTAGAGCTGCTGCAGCCGCCGCGCGCCGTTCATGGCGGTGGTCGGCTGGTGCTCGGCCTGCGGCACGAAGCCGGGATAGTTGTTCACGAACAACAGCTGGAAAATGCTCTGAAAGCAGTCGATGCCGGCCAGCGGGTCCTCGAGGTCGATGCGCATGTCCAGGGTGTTGTCCAGCCGGTCCGCCAGTTTCACCTCCACCACATCGGGAAAGGCGGCCGAACATTCCAGCATCCGTCCGATGTAGCGGTAGTAGGACTCGGACTTGGTGCGGGTGAGGCACTTCAGCCGCTGAATCAGCCGGGACTCCTCCTCCGGCGGCAGATGCTCCAGCATTTCGAAGAGCCGCTGCTCCATGTCGCGCCATTCCTGGGCCTCGAAATCCACGGACTGCACGTCCTCCAGGATGTCGTGGAAGAGCGCCGCCAGGAGTCCTTCCAGGCTGGGGTCTTCCTTGGCGCGGGTCATCAGGGCCGTCGCCCGCAGGGGGTGCAGAACCGCCATGGGGCCCAGCCGTCGGCGCTTGTGGCTGTAGGCGCTGAACAGATAGCCCAGCGCCTCCATCATGAGGCTTTTCTTTTCCATCGCCAGCCGTTCATCGAGATCCAGGCGCTTGCCGCCGAGGATGTACAACAGCACATTATAGCGGTTCAGCGACGCCGCGCTCAAATTGTAGTTGAGCACCGATGACAGTTTGAAGAATTCGGTCAGATCGAACGCGGACATGGATCACCTCGGACGAGAACAGACGTCGGGCGGATGCTGCCGGCAGCGGCACCGGCCGTCGGCCTGCGGGAGGCATAGAGGATTACGCCGGCAGCGCTGATGATTGGGGCGGTATTATGACAAACCGTCCTGAAAAGTCAACGCCGCCGGTGATTAGGCCGGAGGGCTTGGGGTGGCTCCGTTCGCGGAGTTGGCGGGTCTCAAAAATTCCAGGTCCTGGCGGCTGCGCTCGACCATGCGCGCTTCCACCGCCGCTTTGTCCAGACCCATCAGAATCCGATAGACGTTGTACTTCGTTTTGCAGAAATAGATGTCGAACGGCTCGGCCCCTCCGTCCCGGCGATAAATGCGGATGCCGGGGATGTCGTCGTTGCGGATGAACTCGGCGCGGGCGTTGACCAGCAGGGGCTCGACGTCGTGTTTGTTCAGCCAGGGGATGCACGCGCCCTCCATGCCGAGCTCGGGGTCCATGATCGAGCGCACCTTCTCGGTGACCCCGCCGACCGCCAGGATGATGTCGCCGGTGAGCGATCCGGTCACGCCGTAGCGCTGGTTGACCGGCTGCTTGATGAAATCCGAGATGAGCGCGATGTCCATGGCCACCGAGGCGCTGTCGCCCTCCACCCCGCCGTGCGCCTGGATGTACTCCACGTGCATCTCATAGCCCACGTTCGGCGCGCCGATCTTCTTCAGCACTTTCTTGATGGAGGCCCGCACGTTCTGGGCCGCCGCCTTGGCGATCTCGCCCATTTTCCCCGGCGCCGCCACCTTGTCCGCGCTGCCCACGTTGATCTGGCAGTGGATCGGGAGCGGCTGGCCGTACATCTGTCCGCTGGACTTGGCGTAGATGACGGCCAGGCCGACGACGTAGCCGATGGAGTCGGTCATCGAAGTGATGTATTTCTTCAGGTACTTCTTGTGCTCGCCGATTTCCCGCGAAAGGCTGCCCTCCAGGCTGAGGTGCTCCTCGAGCGCCTTTTGCACATGGACCGGCTCCACCCGGGCGGAGTTCTCCAGGATGGCTTCAAACTCCGCGGATTTGATGATCCCGTTGATCGGCCGCAGGATGGCGCTCAGCTTGCCGTCCGCGGCCCGGCAGCGCAGCTCCTTGACGATCTCCATGACCGCATTGCGCGAGAACTCGCGCTCCTGCAGCCGGAAATCCGCCGGCAGGCGCCGGCCGAAAATATGCTCGCTGCGCTCCCGCACGCTCGCGTGCCCCTCGCAGGCGATCACCTCGCCCCAGGAGCGCTGGAAATCGCGGCCGAGATTGACGATCTCCTGTTTCACGTATTGCGCCACGTGCCGCACGATCTCGGGCGTCTCGGCCACGGCGCTTTCCATGTGCACCACTTCGCCCTTGTCCTCGATCCGCGAAAGAAAGGCGCCGTCGCCCTCCTCCTGAAGGTAGGCCAGGGTGTCGTGGTTGCAGCACGCCACCATGATGTTCTCGGCCCGCAGCGGATTCTCGGAGCGGTCGGCGGCTCCGCTGCCCGCGTTCTTGCCGCCCTCCAGGATATACTGCTGGTTCTGCATGATCTCCAGCAGGTCCGCCATGTAGTGCATCTTGATCAGCGTCTTGAGCTCGTCGATGTAAATGATGGGGGCCGTGGCGTGGGCCCCCAGGTAGGCGCGCTTGTGGCAGGGGGTGTGCAGGTTGCCGGACTGATACGGATCGTGCCGGAATCCGCCCTTCATGTTGCGCGCGCTCGGCTCCGAGATCCGCGCTATGAGATCCCGGTCCTGGCGCGGGTCGTACAGCACCTCCGGAACCATGTCATGGAGGTGCTTGATGTCCGGGCGCAGGCTGCCGGCGGTTTCGCGCTGGACTTTCTCCTGAACCCGGTGGTTGTTTTCCTGGAGATACAGGAAAACGGCACCCATCCCGGCCAGGCCGGCGGCGATGAGGGCCGGCGCAAACCAGATGCCGGCCGCGGCGCTGGCGCCGGCCGCGGCCATCATCCAGCGCTTCGCCTTGCGAACCGAGCCGATCTCATCCTCCAGGCTGAACTCCTCCACGCTGTTTTGGGCGGTCTCCAGCGCCTGCTGGATGTCCTGCAGCGCGGCTTCGACCTTTTCCGGGTATTCGTAGGCCACCCGAATGTGGTTCTTGTCCTTGCCCGGGAAGGCCACGATGGCTTCCTGGGGGCGCAGGTAATCGCCGATGGACCGATCCAACACCTCCCGGAACATGTCCGCCAGCATGGACTTGCCCGTGCCGGGCCGGCCGACCATCAGCATGTGCCCGCGGTTCTGTGCGACTTTGCGGATGGCCATCTTGGCGCGCTCCTGAAAAATCACGCGCTCGATCGGGTCCTCGGGAATCCGAATCTGGGAGGTGTCGTCGAAAAACGCCAGGCGCTCTTCCAGGATGCGCGGATAGTCGAGCAGTTCCCGGATCCAGTCGTAGTCGCTCTCTTTGTAGTCAGTCGGCATGGGTGGTTCCCGTGATGGAGTCCAGGACATAATACCGGCCGGCCTCGGAGCTGAACGCCCGCTGGCTCATCTCGGCGTAGACGGCCGGCAGGCTCTTGCGCAACGGCTCCAGCGCCCGCAGGTCGTGGAGGATGCAGATGTTCGTGTGCAGCCGCTGGTCCGCGCTGTCCGGCGGCAGGAGGTAGCTCAGCGAGACGGCCACCTGAAGGTAGTTCAGCACCGGTTTCACCAGGTTGCGGCTGGACGGAGCCGTTTCGGAATTGCGGAAGGCGTCGCGATAGACCTCGGGCAGATTGGCCTTGGAGTAATCCACCTCCAACTGCCGGTTGAAAAAAAGCCGCACCGGCCGGCACCGGCCGGCAAAACAGTCCTCGAAGCACCGCCGGAAGCCCGGACTCGAAGACAAGACGTGCTCGAGCAGGACCAGGTACTTCACCGCCTGTGGATCGGGCAGGCGGTAATCCAGGCTTCCACGGGCGGTGAGCACACAGGCGGCCGGCTGGCCGTCCCGGCTGTAGGCGTACAGCCGGTAGGAATGGCTCGCGTCGCAACCCGCGGACGGGCAGGCGCGCAGTTCGAACAGCCCATCGCTCACATGCGCCCGATGAATCGTCACGCGCACCGCACGGCCCGCATGGCTGGAAAGGTACCGGATTTTTTCGTCGGTGGAGCCCTGCAGTTTCAGATACGAATACCCGCCGCCGATGTCTTCGCAGATGCCGATGAGGTGCGACAGCCGCCGGGACCCCAGGCGGGCCAGCTTCTTGGCGAAGGGGTCAAAGCCGCGCAGCTCGTCGGCCATTTTCTTGAAGTGGGCGTCGAGGTCCGGATCCCGGAACGCCGGAATCTTCAGCTTCAACCCCGTCAGGAGGACGTCCGGCCTGCGGCGGCGGGTCTGGCCCCAGCCGGGCACCCGCTGCAGCGCACGGTTCAGCATCGTCGGCGCCGGGTGGGCCTCGCAGCCCACCAGCCGTTTGCGGATTTCGATCGGTCCGGGGTTGAGCAGATACCGCCCGATTTCCGAAATGCGATACTCTTTGACGAGGCCTTTTTCCGCCTCGGGATCAAACTCGGTCGGATCCAGCCGAACCAGTCGGCCTTCCGTTATGACCCAGCTGCCGGGGCGGCCGGGTTCCGTTTCAGGTTGAGCGTCCATTGTTATTTTGAGTCCCCACGGTTGGCATGTCGATGCTCCCGCCGGCCGGAATCCCGTCTCGGTGGTGGTATCGGCATTCTTTCTCCGGCACTTAAGCCGTCTCGTGCGGTCCGGGAGGCCCATCGGCGCCGTGAAGCTCCGAAGGGTGAATGTCGGAGGGGTGCCCCTCCGCCGCAAGGCCTCGAGCCCAGGGCCTGCATTCCCTGCTTGTCACCGGCCGCTTCCGGTCGTATAATGCACCCGTTTTCCGATTCCAAAAATCGCGAGGTGACGACCGGCTATGGCGAATGTGTACTACGTGGATGGAACCTTCGTGCCGGACTCCGAGGCGGTGTTCCCCATCAACGACCTGGGCCTGCTGCGCGGATACGGGTGTTTCGATTTCATGCGCACCTATAACGGCAAGGTGATCTTCATCCGGGACCACGTCCAGCGCCTGTTTCGATCGGCCATGCAGATCGGCATCGAGCTGCCGGTTTCCGAAAGCGAATTGATCCAGCTGGTGCAGGAAACCCTGACGCGCAACCCGCCCGTCGAATCCAGCATCCGCATCCTGGTAACGGGCGGCTCCAGCCCGGATTTCATCACCCCGCAGGGGCGGCCGCGCATGGCCATCATGGTATCCGCCCTCAGTGCCTACCCGTCCGCGTGGTACCAGGAGGGAGCCGACATCATCACCGTGCCCCACACCCGCGCCATTCCCGGCGCCAAGAGCATCGATTACATCCGCGCCATGCTGGTCCTGGCCGAGGCACGGCAGAAGGGGGCGATCGAAGCGGTGTATGTCGACCCCGAAGGCCGGGTCCGCGAGGGGACGACCAGCAACATCTTCGCTTTCATCGCCGACCGCCTGGTCACCCCGGGTACGGGCATTTTAAACGGAATTACGCGCCAGAAGGTGCTGGGGTTGGCCGCGGACCGATACCCCGTCGACATCCGCGACCTCCGACGGGACGAGCTGACCCAGGCCGACGAAGTCTTCATCACCTCCTCCAACCGACTCATTGTGCCCATCGTCCGGGTGGACGACGAGCGGATCGGCGGCGGCCGGCCGGGTGAACGCACCCGCTCGGTCATGCAGGCCTTCGCCGATTTCACCGACCGGCTTTCCAAATCCGGCAACTGAGGGAGCGCTCCATGACCTGTCTCGGAATCTACGACCTGATCATTGTCGGAGGCGGCCCCGGCGGCCTGACTGCCGGCATTTACGCCATGCGCGCCGCGCTCAAAGCCGTCCTGGTGGAAATGGGGGCGCCGGGCGGGCAGGTGAATCTCTCCGACAGCGTTGAAAATTGGCCGGGAGACGAACACATCGGCGGTTCGGAGCTCTCGATGAAGATGTACAACCATGCCCAGTCCTACGGGCTGGAGATCCGCTCCGATGAAGTCGTGGCCATCGAGCCCGGTCTGGATTTTCACACCGTTCGCCTGGCGGGCGGCGAATGCCTGCAGGGGCACGCCGTCATCCTCGCCACCGGCGGGAATCCCCGCAAGCTGGAGATCCCCGGGGAAAAGGAGCTCTACGGCAAGGGCGTATCCTATTGCGCGGTGTGCGACGGGTTTTTTTTCCGCAATAAGACCGTGGCGGTCGTGGGCGGCGGGGATTCGGCGATCGAGGAGTCGCTCTACCTGGCCAAGCTGGCCAAGCAGGTCTACATCGTCCACCGCCGGGACCAGCTGCGCGCCGGAGCCCTTCTCCAGCAGCGGGCCAAGGCCGAGTGCAAGATCGAGTTCATCTGGAACTCGGTCGCAACCGCCATCCAGGCCGATGCCAACGGCGTCTGCGCGGTGGATCTTAAGAACGTTCAAAACGGGGAAACGCGCCGGCTGCCGGCCGACGGCATTTTCATCTTCATCGGCTTCGTGCCCAACAACCGCCTGGTCCCGGCCGGAATCCGCAGGAACGCCGAAGGCTACGTGATCACCGATGAGAAGTGCGCCACGACCATTCCGGGAATCTATGTCATCGGCGACCTGCGGGAGAAATACGCCCGCCAGATCGTGATCGCCGCAGCCGACGGGTGCACCGCGGCCCTGGCCGCGGCTCACTACGTGGAAGCCCGCAAGGCCGCTCAGGAATGCGAGCTGCCGGAGAGCATGAAAACCGGCTGGGCCCACTAACACAAAGTTTAGGGCAGAGGGCCTGGCGCATAGGGTACTGACATTATTTGAGGCTGTTGCCCTATGCCCTCTGCTCTATGCCCGATGCCCATGATGTCCCCCCTGAAGAACTTCCTGCTGACGTTCATCCCGCTGGCGGCGATGCTGACCGGCCTGCCCCTGCTGGGGGTCTGGCTGGCCGGGAACCCTCTTGCTTTCTACTTTGAGTTCCCGCCGCAGACCCGTTTCGTGCAACCTGAACCCTTTTCCTGGACGGCATTCTGGGTTTATGCGGCGCTGATAGCCGGTTCGCTGGCGGTGCTGGTCCAGCGGGCCGTCCGGTCCTATGGCGCCGTACCCGCACCCCCCCCGCTCCGATTCCACCCTCTTCCGTGGTGGGGCTGGGCGGCCGGGGTTCTCGGCGCCATCGCGTGGGTTCTAGCCTGGACCCGTCAACCCTGGTTCGCTGCCTTCCAGCCCCACACCTTCACCCCGCTCTGGCTCGCCTACATCGCCATGATCAACGCGCTCAGCGTTCGTCGGACCGGCCGCTCGCTGCTGACCGGCCGCCCGTGGTTTTTTTTAAGCCTGTTTCCGACCAGCGCGCTCTTCTGGTGGTTCTTCGAGTACCTCAACCGCTTCGTCCAGAACTGGTACTACACCGGCGCGCACTTCGGCCCTTGGGAGTACTTCTGGTACGCCACCCTGCCCTTTGCCACCGTTCTGCCGGCCGTCCTGAGCACCCAGGAGCTGATCCGGTCTTTCGCCTGGGTTCAGCGCGCGTTCGGCCGGATGCGCCCCATTCCTTTCAGCAACCGCCCCCTGGGTTCCTGGCTCGTGCTGATTGCGGCGGCCGGGGGTCTGGCCGCCATCGGCGTATGGCCGAACTTCTTTTTTCCCCTGGTCTGGGTGGCGCCGCTGCTGATCCTGGCGGCGTTGAGCCGCCTGCGGCGTGAACCGCACCCCTTGCAGAGCTTTGCCCGAACGGATTGGACGGACCCGGCCTCGGCGATGCTGGCGGCGCTCGTCTGCGGCTTTTTCTGGGAGATGTGGAACGTCTTCAGCCTGGCCCAGTGGCGCTACAGCATCCCCTTCGTCCACCGGTTTGAGATCTTCGCCATGCCGCTGCTGGGATACGCCGGCTATCTTCCGTTCGGCCTGGAATGCGCCGCGATCGCCGGTCTGCTTGAAGGGCTTTTCCGGAAAACGCAAAGGCCGCCGGTGGCGGTCTGAGAAAACCGCGCGGCGGCCGACGGTTGGGGGGGCTATTCCTTGCCGGACAGGCGGTCCCACATCGCGCGCGCCTGGTCCTGGCGGTCGGGACGTCCGGAAGCCGGAGGCCCCTGAACCGTGCTGACGCGCCGGCCGCGCAGCCGGGCGATGCGCTCCTCCAGCGGCGGGTGCGTTGAAAACAGACTCATCAGGCTGCGCCCGGAGAGCGGGTTGACGATGAACATGTGCGCGGTGGACGGGCTGGCATCCATCGGCAGCTGCTTGGAGTAGGCCCCCAGCTTCTCGAGCGCCCGCGCCAATCCTTCCGGTGTTCCGGCGAAGGCCGCGCCCGTGGCGTCGGCCAGAAATTCCCGCGACCGCGAGATCGCCATCTGGATCAGCATGGCCGCCAGGGGCGCGATGATGGACATCAGGATCAGGCCCAGCCCGCCGCCGCCGCCCTCGCGATCGCGGTGGCCACCGCCGAAAATGGCCGACCAGCGCGCCATGTTGGCCAGCATCATGATGGCGCCCGCCATGGTGGCGGCGATGCTTCCGATCAGAATGTCCCGGTTTTTCACGTGGGCAAGCTCGTGGGCCAGCACCCCCATGGCCTCCTCGCGCGACATGCGTTTCAGCAGGCCTTCGGTCACCGCCACGGCGGCATGCTCGGGGTTGCGCCCGGTGGCGAATGCGTTCGGGGCGTCTTGGGGAATGACATATACTTTCGGCATCGGAAGGTTGGCCCGGCGGCAAAGCTCCTGCACCATGCCGTAGAGCTCGGGCCCGTCCTGGGGGCCGACCTCGTGCGCGTTGTACATCCGCAGCACGATCTTATCGGAAAACCAGTAGCTGAAAAAATTCATGCCGGCCGCGACCAGCAGGGCGATCATCATTCCCTGGCGGCCGCCGATCCACTGTCCGATCAGCAGAATCAACCCGGTCAGCAGGGCCATTAAAACCGTGGTGCGAATCTGGTTCCCCATGGTTGTATACTCCCTTCACCCGCAAATCTAAATTTTGATGAACTCTAAAAAAATGCATCCGAATCGACTGCGGTTAGAAGATAGATCAAAATAACCAAAAGACAAGTTGTTGAGAAGTATCAATATTTGCAAGATATTAGTTTATCGTGTGGCCACTGAAAAGTCTTGCATCACGGGTTTTTATCTGTTAAGAACCTTTTCCCCCTATTTTTGGGTATTTTAGTTCATTATCCAAGAAGAACCAGCCGCATGCAGCCGGGGAACAGCGCAGCGCTCCGAACGACTCGCAGGACCAAGGCGGCACCAGCTGCTTTCAGCAAACGGATCATGATGAAAAGGGCGACCGTAAAAGAGCTAAACCGTCTCGATCCCGATACCCGTGCGATCGAGCATCCCCCCCTAGCGTCCGACCCCGGGGATTCAACCGAGGTGACCGGCCAGGAGAAGGAGCAGCTTGCCAGGGCCTTTCCGGGCCGCTCCGACTCCGCTTTGGAAGACGCCGGCCGCAAAATCCAGTTGGACCAACTGATCAATCGCCTGAATTTCGTCAATTTCCAAGACGGCTGCATCCAGCTGCATTTTTCCAGCCGCGACTCCGGCCGCCGCCGGCTCATCCCGGCTTGCCCGCTGCCGTGTTCCGGGCCGGTATTGGATTGCGTGTGGTCCGGAGCATCCGTTGAGGCATCTCTGAACCGGACGCATGAGTTGAAATACATACGCGTTCCGCACGGTGAAAAATTCATTCAGGCGGTTCCCCAGGCAATCGAAATCCAACCCGGCGGCTGCCGGCTGACGCTGCCGGAAATCAGCTATGAAATCAGCCATCGCCGCATCGAACGCCAGCGCTGTCGGAACATCACCGTCCATCTGGTTCAAAACAGCTCCTCGTATTCGGGCTCGCTCTTGGATTTCACCTCATCTTCCTTCCGGGTCGAGCTCACCGCGGATCCGCTCCAGCGCTTCGACGGGATCGATGCCGCGCGGCCCGTGCAGGTTATCTTCCACGCCGGCCGGCAAACGCTGTATTCGAGCGAATGCCGCATCCTGCGCAGCACGCCGGGCCGCGACGCGCGCAACTATGTGCTGGAGCCCCTCCGGCGCGAAATCCAGCGCTACCGCAAGGCCGAATTCCGCAGCGACCGCCAGGTGCTCAACCCTTCGCCGAACGTCATTTTCCGCCATCCCCTTACCCAGCAGCGGGTGGATCTGAAGGTGGTTGACCTATCCGGATCGGGCTTCTCGGTGGAGGAGGAGGAGGCCGCCAGCGTGCTGCTCCCCGGCCTGATTTTGCCCGAGGTGGAGCTTTGTTTCGGCAATATTTTCAAGATCCGCTGCAGCCTCCAGGTGGTCTTTCGCAAGCCGCCGACCCGCCCGGAGAAGCGGCCGCGCGTGCGCTGCGGGCTGGCTTTGATCGATATCAGCGCCCGGGACCACATCAAGCTGCTGGGGATTCTGCATCAGGTAAAGGATCGGAACGCCTATGTCTGCAACGACATCGATCCGGACGCCTTGTGGGATTTCCTGTTCGAGACCGGCTTCATATATCCCGCCAAATACGCCCTGATCGAAAAAAACAAAAAAGACATCAAGGAAACCTACGCGAAGCTCTACCAGCGCAGCCCGGACATCGCCCGCCATTTTGTCTACCAGGACAACGGCGTGATTCTCGGCCACATGGCCACCATCCGTTTCTGGGAAAGGACCTGGCTGATCCACCATTATGCCGCCCGAAAATCCGCCCTGCCCAGAGCCGGATTGGTCGTCCTCGACCAGGTCGGCCGGTTCGTGCACGACACCTTCCGGATCCACGGTCTGCACATGGACTACATGGTGTGCTACTACCGGCCCGCGAACCGCTTTCCGAGCCGCGTCTTCGGCGGGGTGGCCCGCTACATCAACAACCCTCAAAGCTGCTCCGTCGATCCGTTTGCCTACGTCCGGATGCCGGAGGCCGCCAGCGCCTCCTGCGGGCTCCCGGCCGGGTGGGAGATCGAAGCCGCCACCCAGGGGGATTTGGAGCATCTTGCGTTTTTTTATGCACAGGCCTCCAACGGGCTCATGGTCAAGGCCATCGACCTCGATCCTGCCGGACGGCGGGAGGAAGCCCTTTGCCGGGAGTTTCGGAACTACGGCTTCAAACGCGAACGGCACCTGTTCGCGCTGAGGGCAAACGACCGCCTAAAGGCCTTGATCGTCGTCAACGTCTCGGACATCGGCCTCAATCTTTCGGATCTGGTTCATTGCATCAACGCGTTTATCCTGGAGCCTCGCGAGCTGCCGCCGGAAATCCTGTACGCCGCCATGCGGCAGACGCTGAAGGCTACCGGCGAGCAGCAGATGCCGGCTCTGATTTTTCCTCTATCCTACGCCGAGGAAAACGGGCTCCCGACTGAAAAAGTATACCACCTCTGGGCGTTCCATACGGTTCACGGCAACAATCAGGCCTACTACAAGTACCTCAGCCGCCTGACTCGATACGTCTGAACACCGGCCGTGCCCATCGCAGCCGCCGCTGACGTCCGTGCGGAGCCGATCCGGTCGAGAGGGGTTTCACAACCCCGGCTTGCGCCCCCGGCAGACCATCAGCGGGGTGTAGGTGAAAACCCGGGGGTCGGCGAACAGCCGGTCCAGCTCCGCCATGAACTCCGCATAGCCTCCCGGGTATTCCTCGAAACCGTAGCCCGATAGCTTTCCGGCAATTTCCGCTTTTTTGCGCCAGTTGAATTTCGCGTTTTCCTGAAAGGTGGCATAGATGAGGTTGTGGGGTGCGACCATGACCTGGATGTCTTGGAATCCCAAGTCGTAAAGGTAGGCATAGAGCTTGACTCCGACATACGGGTCGAAGTTGCGCCGGGCCTCCAGCAGCTCCATGATGCGGTTTAAAGCCCTCATGGTCCGCGGCGGAAAGCCGTGGAACCGCAGGCAGTTGCAGTCCAAATCGATCAGGCACATCGTTCCGCCGGGCCGGAGCGAATCGGCCGCATGCCGAACGAGATCGAAGCTTTGCGCGCGGTAATACTCCAGGACGAATCGGATCCAGATAAAATCGAATAGACCCAACTCGTCGAGCGGCTCGCGGATGTCCTTTACGAGAAACTCGAGCCCGTCGGCGCGGTAGTGCCGCCGCGCGAAATCGATCCGCTGGGGGGCCAGGTCGACGCCCAGGGCTCCGCCGCCGGGCTGGGCCAGACGGTTCAAATGAAACGTGGTCTTGCCCGAACCGCAGCCCAGATCCGCCACGCGCTGCCCGGCCGTCAAACCCGCCCAGCGGGCATGTTCCTCCACCGTTCGGCCGTCCGTCTTGACGTCCAGGCGGTCCGCCTCATCATCGCTTTCCATCAGATACCCGCGTTCGGCTGCGGGCGGTGCCAATCGAGCCATGCCGCATGCCGTAACCCAGACCGTTGCGGTTGTCAATCCATGGATCCCAATCCCCCGGGAGGGGCGGCTCCGAACGCCGCTCCGCCGGGTTTTGTCCGCGCTTGTAATTGGTGAGCGTTTCTGCTATGGGGTGCCGTCTGGCATCACGTATGGGAGGAACGAACTTCATGACCAATCAACCTGAAACGCCCGCGCCGGAGGAGAATTTCGCCGAGCTGCTGGAGGCCTTCAGTCCGGGTGCCCGCGCCGAAACCCGTGTCGGCGACCGGGTCAAGGGCCGGGTCATTTCGATCGGCAAGGACACGGTATTCGTCGCCACCGGAATGAAAATCGATGCGGTGGTCGACCGCAGCGAATTGCTGGATTCGAATCAGAACCTCACGTGCGCCGAAGGGGACGAGCTCGAACTTTACGTGACCGCCGTGGGAGAAAACGAAATCCGGCTCTCCCGGGCGATTTCCGGTATCGGCGGCGTCCACATTCTGCGCGAAGCCCACCAGAAGTCGACCCCCGTCGAGGGCAAGGTCAAGGAAACCTGCAAGGGCGGATTCCATGTTGACATCCTGCAGCGCCGCGCGTTCTGTCCGATCAGCCAGATCGACATCGCGCCGGTCCCGGATCCGGCCGTGCATGTCGGCGCGACCTATCAGTTCCTGATTACCCGCTTCGAGGACAAGGGCCGCAACATGGTCGTGTCCCGGCGCGCACTGCTCAACCGGGAGCTCGACGTCCAACGCAAGCAGTTTCTGGCCGGATTGAACATCGGGGATGTGCTGGACGGCAAAATCACGCGGATTATGCCCTTCGGCGCCTTCGTGGAACTGACCCCCGGGCTGGAGGGTATGGTCCACATATCGGAAATCAGCTGGTCCAAGGCTGCGACGCCGGACGAGCTCCTCAAGCCCGGAGATCGCCCGCGGGTCAAGGTGTTGGGGATCGACCCTGCCGGCGAAAAAGGCCAGCCGCGGATCAGCCTTTCCATCAAACAATTGGAAGAGGACCCCTGGCTCACCGTCGAAGACAAGTTCCGCGAGGGGGATGTCGTTCGCGGGAAAGTCACGCGCTGCATGAACTTCGGAGCCTTCGTCGAAATCGCCCCGGGCATCGAGGGCATGGTCCACATCAGCGAACTGAGCTACACCCGCCGGGTTCACAAGACCGAGGATGTCGTCAACCCCGGAGACACCGTCAACGTGGCGGTCAAGGCCGTCGACACGGAGAAAAAGCGCATCTCGCTGAGCCTGCGCGATGCCGAAGGCGATCCCTGGGTCGAGGTCCTGGAGCGCTTTTCAGTGGGGCAGCGAGTGGACGGGGTGATCGAAAAAAAGGAGAAGTTCGGATTTTTCATCCGGCTGGCCCCCGGCATCACCGGACTGCTGCCGATCAGCAGCATCCGCCGCTCGTCGTCCGCCGCCGCCCTGGAAAAATCCAAGGAAGGGGACACCGTGAACGTCGCCATCGAGGAGATCAACCTCCAACGGCGCCGCATTTCGCTGGCGCCGTCCAGCTCGGCGGATGAGGGCGAATGGCAGCGCTTCACTCCCAACAGCCGCGGATCGTCCCTCGGTTCGCTCGCCGAAAAACTGCAGAGCGCCATTTCCTCGCAGAAGAAATCCGGATAGCCATCCTCGATTCCCAAGAGGGGATTCCCAAGGGGGCTGCGCCAGCTGCCGGGCCCCCCTCCGGCCGGACTCGACGGGACGCTAGGGGCGGTAGGCCCGGCGCTCCCTGAACTCCGCCTGCTTGCCTGCATTCCACTGCGCCACCGGACGAAGGTATCCCACCACCCGGCTGTAAACTTCGCAACGGCGGTAGTTCGTCAGCTCCGGGTTCTCCTTGAAACATGCCGCGCACTTGTTGCTGAACTGGCCGGGCTCCGGCTCGTAGAGCGCCCCGCCGCTGATCGCGAAACCTTCGGGGGTGAGCGCCACGTCGACGCTCGCTTCTTGGCCGCAATCGTGACAGGTCCCGGGGAAACGCAGGTTCGCCTTTCCGGGATTCTCATCGAACAGTTCGTGCAGCCTTTGAATCGTCATCATGGTTCAACCTCCGCAACTGGAAATGCCATCTGAAAAAGCTTACACCCACTTCAGATAGTGTGTCAACTTTATGCCGGTCGCAACCGGTTGTATTACGCTGAATTAATGGCATAAAATTATATTTTGGCCCCATTTCGGCCTAGGCGGCAACCCCATTCGAAGCTCAGCGCACCGGACTGGAGACAACCGGTTGAATTAACCGGATCAATGGTTAGAATCGAATGATACCGGAATTGGAGGGCAACCCCATGAAATCAGTATTGAAATGGTCGGCCATCGTCGCGGTCGCGCTGATCGTGGTCGTGATCGGCGCCCTCCTGATCATCCCGCATTTCATGGACGCGAACCGCTACAAGCCCCTGTTGGAGCAATACGTCCTGGAAAAAACCGGCCGGCAGCTCAGCGTGGACGGCGACGTGCGCCTGAGCCTGTTCCCCTGGGCCGGTGTGGCGTTCTCCGGCCTCCGGCTGGGCAGCCCGCCGGCGTTCGCCGAGAAGGACTTCCTCACCGTAAAATCCTTCGATGTGCGGGTCAAGCTCTGGCCGCTGCTGTCCCGACAGGTCGAGGTGGACCGCCTGGTGGCCAGCGAACCGAGCCTTTGGCTGGTGACGAACCCGGACGGCGCCGTCAGCTGGGATTTCCAGGCCCGGACGGCGCCGGCCAAACCTGCGGCCCCATCCGGACCCGAGCCGAAATCCGGGCCGCCCATCGCATCGCTTCTGGTCGGCGAGCTCTCCATCCAAAATGGCCGCATCCAGGTCATCGATCACAGTCGGGGATCGCGCCAGGAAATTTCGGAATTGAACCTGGCGCTGCGGGATGTGTCGTTCGATCGTCCGGTGCGCCTGGCGCTTTCGGCAAAGGTGAACCGCAGCCCGGTATCGGTCGAGGGCCGCTTCGGGCCTCTGGGCCGCACCCTCGGGCAGGGCCTCGTACCGCTGGAACTATCGGCGGATGCCTTTGACCAGCTGAAGCTCGGGATCAAAGGCACGCTGGAGAACTGGCCCGCGGCCCCGCTCCTGCGTGTCGAAGTAGCGGCGGCTGAATTTTCACCGCGCAGGCTTCTAACCGCACTCGACCAGCCGGCGCCGCCCACCACGGACCTCCAGGTGCTGGAGCGCGCGGCTCTCAAGGCCCGTGTGGATGCGGATGCCAAAGCCGTAACGGTTTCCGATGCGGCCTTGATTCTTGACGATTCGAAACTGAACCTTTGGGCCAGGGTAACGGATGTTGCCAGGCCCAACGTTGCCTTCGACCTCCATCTCGATCAAATCCACATCGACCGCTACCTGCCGCCCCCATCCAAGGCGGGCGCCGAGTCGCCGCCTCCCGGTCCACCGTCCGGGCGCGCCCCGCCGAAGACGGACTACACCCTTCTGCGCAAACTGGTCCTGGACGGCCGCGTGCGGATCGACCAATTGACCGTTGCCAACGCCCGGGTTCAGGATGTGGACCTGAAGGTCGTCGCCAAAGACGGCATGCTCTCGCTCGACCCGTTCTCCATGAAGCTTTACCAGGGGACGGCCGCCGGCAAGACCGTGTTGAATGTGACGGGTGAGCGCCCGGCCACGGAAGTCCATCTCAATTTGGACCGGGTTCAGGTCAACCCGTTGCTGAAGGATGTGGCCGAAAAGGATTTCCTGGAAGGTTCCACGCAGGCCCGGATCATGATCACGACGACCGGAGATGATCCCGCCCGCATCAAGCAGAACCTGAACGGCCGGGGGAACCTCGTCTTCAGCGACGGCGCCATCGTCGGTGTCGATCTGGCCAACATGGTGCGCAACGTCAAGGCGGCCCTCGGCGGCGAAACCAAGGCCGGCCGGAAACCGCGCACGGACTTCGCCGAGCTGGTCGTGCCCTTTACCGTCGAAAACGGCGTCTTTCACACGCCGGAATCCGTTCTCAAATCGCCGCTCCTGCGGCTGCTGGCCTCCGGCAAGGCCGATCTGGTGAGGGAAACCCTGGATTTCCGCGTCGACCCCAAGGTGGTCGGCACGATCAAGGGACAAGGCGACGATAAGGACCGCGCCGGCCTGGGGGTGCCGGTCATCGTATCCGGAACCTTCGCCAGCCCCGCCTTCCGGCCCGATCTGGAGGGTCTGGCCAAGGACCGGCTCAAGCAGGCGCTCAGCCCATCCGCATCCGGCGCAGCGCCGGTCCAGGAGAAGGCCGGCGAGCTGATCAAGGGCCTGCTGCCCGGCAAGAAGTAGGGTCAGCACCGTTGGCAACCGTATGGAAAGGGAGGGCATCGATGCAACTACCGCTCCAGTATCTGGGGTTGGCGATGATCTGGCTGGCCGGCCTGATGGCGGGCTGCGCCGGGCTGGGCCAGCCGCTGGAAACCCCGCGCATCTCTCTGGCCAACATCCAGATGCTGGAATCCAGCGGCATGGAGTCCGCTTTTCTGGTCCAGCTGCGGGTCCAGAACCCCAACGAGGTGGCCCTGGACATCCGCGGGGTGGACTGCGAGGTCGCAATCAACGGCAAGCCCTTTGCCTACGGCATATCCGACACCCCGGTCCGGATTCCGGCCTTCGGCTCCGATACGGTGCCGGTCAGGGTCTACACATCGGTCATCGATATTTTCAGGGGGCTGATCAGCCTGCCGGGCCGGGAGGATCTCAGCTACCAGGTCAAGGGCAGGGTGCGCATGAGCGGCGGCGCGTTCCTGCCGGCCTCGCTGCCCTTCGACTCCCAGGGGACCATTTCCGTCAAAGATCTGTCCCTCGGCCGGCGCGGATCGCCCTGACCGGCGGCCGTCCGGCATGCCGGACGGCCCGGACGCCGGCGCCGGGGCGGTCCGGGGTTGATTCAAAGAGCACCTGTGATATAAGCAGCCTTGCGTTGGAAATCGCAACTCACTCACCACCGCCTGCGCCCTTCCGGCGCAGGCGGTTTTTTGGACGATGGCAAACCCGACAAGCGCACAAGGCCCGAGCGGCCGATTCAGCCGCGTGAGGCAGTGGTTCACCCGGGATTTCTTCGGCATCGTCCGGGAAATGCGGCTGAGTTATCTGCCGCCGTTGATGGTCTATCTGGCGGCCGGCGTCTCGGGTTTCACGGGGATCATCGAAAGCTTTTTCGTCAAGGACCAGCTGGGGCTGTCCGCCGCGTTCCTCGCCGGTCTGGGGTTTTGGGCCGGACTGCCCTGGGCCCTCAAGATGCCGATCGGGCATCTGGTCGATCTCTTCTGGCAGCGCAAGTCGTTCTTTGTCTACTTCGGGGCCCTGCTGATGGCGGCCGGCCTGCTGATCATGGTGGGGCTGACCGGCTACCGGGAGTGGATGGCCGGAATTCTGGCGCCGGAGGTGTGGTACATCGTTTCGGCCTTGATATCGCCCGTCGGATTCGTTTTCCAGGACGTCGTGGCCGACGCCATGACGGTGGAAGCCGTCCCCCGGCATACACCGGACGGCGAACCGATCCCGGACGGCGACCTGCAGCGCATGCACATCACCATGCAGACCCTGGGGCGGATCGCCATCATCGGCGGCGCCGCCCTGGTGGCCGGAATCGGCGGCTGGCTGGCGAAGACGCTTTCGTATGTCGCGATGTACTGGATCTCGCTCGCCATCCCGCTGATCTCGGTCATGGGGGTCACGTTGGGGGATATCTACACCGGGCTGCGCCGGCGGCGCTACCGGCGCCGGGGCTTTTCCGAAGCGCAGATCCGCACGATGCTGCACGCCGAGCGGCCGGCCCTGGCGCCGAACTGGACCATCCTGGGCGGCAGCGCGGCCTTCGTGGCCATGAGCCTCGTTCTGGGGCTGTCGGACCTGGCGGTCAAGATGGAGGCGATCTTCCTTGCTTCTCTGGCCATCATCGGCTACCTGATCCGCCAGCTGCTGGCGCCCATGCCGCCGGACAAACGGCGCGAGATCATCGGCATCGCCGTGATCGTCTTCGTCTTCCGCGCCATGCCTTCGATCGGAGCCGGAGCCAGTTGGTGGCAGATCGACGTGCTCGGCTTCGACGAAGCCTTTTTCGGCACCCTGCGCCAGATTTCGGCGATCCTGGCCATTACGGGTCTGTTCGCCCTGCGGGGCTGGATGAGCCGCCGTCCGATCCCGTACCTGGTGGTGTTTCTATCGCTTTACGGCTCGGTGATGATGCTGCCCTTCATCGGCATGTTCTACGGCCTGCACGAATGGACCGAACGCGTGCTCGGGTTCGGCGCGCGCACCATCGCTCTGATCGACACCATGGCCGATTCTCCGCTGGGGCAGGTCGCCATGGTGCCCATGCTGGCCTGGATCGCCCGGGAGGCGCCCCAGGAGCAGAAGGCCACCTATTTTGCGGTCATGGCGGCGTTCACCAACCTGGCGCTTTCCGGCGCCAGTCTCGGAACCAACTACATGAACCAGATTTTCACCGTCGAGCGCGGCAACTACGGGGAACTGGGCCGCTTGATGATCGCCGTGAACCTCATCGGCCTGATCGTTCCGATCGCGACGGTCCTGCTGGTCAACCGCTGGAGCGTTCGGCGGTCCGCAAACGCCCCGGCTTAAATTCATAGGTGGATAGCCATGAAACTCGGAATCATCGGCCTGCCGCTCTCCGGACGTTCGACAACCTTTGAAGCGCTGACCCGCCAGGGCGGAGAGACCGCCGCCCGCGGGGAGGACCGCCTGGCCGTGGTGCGCGTGCCGGATGAGCGGGTGGACCGGCTCAGCCGGATGTTCGAACCCCAGAAGACCATCTACGCCCAGGTGGAATATTTTCTGGCCGGTCCGGGCAGCCAGAAGAAGGAAGCCAATCCCTGGCTGTCGGTCAAGGACTGCGACGCCCTGATCCTGGTGGTCCGCAATTTCGGCCCCATCCGCCATCCGGACGCCGATTTTCGCACGGTCGACCAGGAGCTGATCCTCTCCGACCTCGTGCAGGTGGAAAAGCGGTTGGAGCGCATCGAGCAGGATCATCGGCGGGGGAAGAAAATGAATGCCGAGGAGCAGGCGCTGCTGGCCGAATGCCGCAAACGGCTGGAGGGTGAAACCCCGCTGCGCCGCTGTCCCGAGCTGGCGGACGCCAAACCGCTGAGAGGCTTCGCGCTGCTCACGGCCAAGCCCATGCTGGTGGTCTTCAACAACGAGGAGTCCGACCTGCAGATGCCGGAGATCGGGGAGCTGGCCGCCCAAGAGACCTGCCTGACGCTGCGCGCCAAGATCGAACAGGAATTGGCGCGCATGAGCCCGGAGGAGGCGGCCGAGTTTCTCCAGGAGTACCGGATCGGGGACTCCGCGATGGACCGCATGATCCGTTGGTCCTATGAGGTCATGGGTCGGATGTCCTTTTTCACGGTCGGCAGCGACGAGGTGCGCGCCTGGACGATCCGCCGCGGCACGCCCGCCGTCGAAGCGGCCGGCGTGATCCACAGCGACATGCAGAAAGGATTCATCCGCGCCGAGGTGATCAGCTACGAGGACCTGATGGCGGCCGGCTCGACCGCGGAGGCACGCCGCCGCGGGACCTTCCGACTAGAGGGGAAAACGTATGAAGTCCGGGACGGCGACATCATCAACTTCCGGTTCAATGTGTGAGGAGCCATCGATGGCCCAGGATTTCGTATTAGACATCGTTGCCCATGGGGCCTGGAGCGGCGGCACCCTGGTCGACAACGCCATGTACGAAAACAAAGGCATGCTGTTCAAGGGCGGCATCCCGGTCACCCGCGCTACCATTGAGGAGCGCATCGGGGTCCGCACCCGCCGGGTCGCCCCGGTGGACGAGCGCATCGGGGTCCTGGCATTCCAGGATTTGCTCGACACCTCCGGCATCGATCCGGGACGCATCCGGGTGCTGATTGCGGCCACCAACGTCGGCGAGGACAAGTTCGACCCCGGACCGACCAGCCTCTTTCTGTACGACCGGATCCGACGATGTTGCCCGCAGGCGCTCGTGTTCGACCTCTACGCCGGCTGCCCGGGGTTCAATGTCGGCGTGGAGGCGCTTTTCATGCTGGCGCTGGCGGGAATGGTAGAGCCCGGCGACCTCGCCGTGGTGGTCGGCGCCGAGAACATCCACCGCGCGCGGGCCTTCCCGCCGCTGGACACCGCCAACATCATCTTCGGCGACGACGCCATGGCCACGGCGCTCCAGGTCGGCGGATCGGCCGGCCGCTCCGCTCCCGGCCGGATCGTCGCCGAGTCGGCGATCGACGCCGGCGAGAACTTCATCGACGCGACGGCGGCGGCGCTGCTGCCCTGGGCGGCGGCGGGACGCCTGGACGGCATCATCCTCGACAACCAGATGGGCCGGGTCGAATGCCGGGTGCCGGCGACGGCCGCTCGGGTCCAGCATGCCCTGATGAAACGGCTTTTCCCGAAAGAGGACGCGGCCGGGGCGTTCCAGAATTTCCGCACCGCCCTCGACATTTACGAAGGCCACCAGGCCGGCTTCGCTTTCGACCTGATGACGGCGGGCGGCAGCCCCCACACCGTGCAGCGCATCGCGAGCGCCTATACCGCCTCGGGCCGATACCGGCGCCTGGCGGCGGTATTTCTGAAAAAGGGGGAGCCCGTCCGCCTCAGCCTCATCGAAGGCTCAACCGACGCGACGGATTCTCCCGCCCAAGGGGTCATCGGCACCTTGACGCGCAGCCACGGCTGCTTTGCGAGCTTCATCGAAGCCAATTTCGACCACGGTGAAGTCTATGGCGCCATGGACGGGAAAGGCGTGTTTCTGTATGCCACCCGCGGGGCCCGGGCGCATTGGTCCTCGCTGCTCTCCGCCCACCGGCTTACGCTGCAGGACATCGATCTGCTGATCGAACACCAGGCCAATTTCGCCATGCTGCCCTTGACCCTCGAGCAGGTGTTTACGGACGGCAAAGCCGCGGATCGCCGGAAGGTCGCCCAATTTTTGGCGGAGAAGATGGTCGTCAACATCCATGAACGCGGCAACTGCTCGGTGGTCTGCATGCAGCGGCTGCCCTACGACCTCGCCCGCGGGGCCCTCCAGCCCGACACCATCCAGGGCTTTCCCGTCAACCGCAACCTGGAGCGGCTCCGAGAGGCGCGCCTGGTCCTATACGACTCGGTCGGCGCCGGCATGACCCGCAGCTCGTTTCTGCTGAGAAAGCAGGCGCCTAAATGAGCACCGCGCGTAAATCCATCGATCTCTTCGCGGAGTTGACGTGGGCTGACCTGGAAGAGTGGGCTGGAAGCAAGATTGTCAGCCGCGGCAAGCGTTACCAGCGCAACGGTTGCGTTTCCTACCTCGCTCGGCAAGCTCCTGGCGGAAAAAGGCCGCTCAGGCGAATGGGTGCGCTATCTGGCCGAACTCAGAACCCAGCACGCCCGCAAAAGAACGTTGCTGGACGTTCTGGAAACAATGGAGAAAAAGCCGATCGCAAAAGCGAAATAGCTGGATGCCGGCCGGCACCCTAAGGACGACCGGTTGATCCCCCAGCGCCCCCCCATGCGGGTGCGGCCTGCTCCGAATGGCGGTGCGGATGAACCTCTATAGCGCTGCACGCGCACCCAGATGACGACGATTCGGTCCCCCGGCGACGTTTCCTCGGCGATGCGGCCGGGGTTTTGGCTCAAGAGCAGGTAGACCGATGAATCGAGGAGGTCGTAAAACCGTGCATCCTTATTAGAGGCCGGCCAACATCCCGACATCCCGGCCGGATGGCCTATCCAGCCCGGCTCGAAGGCCAGGTAGGTTTCCGGCACCCCGGCGTTCTGGCGGCGGATGAAGGCGGCTTTCATGGGCATGCCGATGCGGATCGCTTCGGGCAAGATGGTGGACTTCCTTCAGAATATGATTTGCTCTGCCTTTTTTCGTTTGATAAAGGTATCGAATGCCACGTCACGCGAACATCGCGTGCTCATGGGGAATGTGGCTGCCGAATGGCAGAACACGGCGTATATCCTTAGATTATTTGAAGGAAATATCGGCTGAAGCTGAAATGTCTCTGAAAGCAGTTTCACCTTTTCACCGGGAGGTACGCTATGACGATACCTTTCAATGCTCAGATCTTTACCTTTACTCAGCCTGACGGCCGCCGCATCCAGCTGCGCGGTTGGGGTGACGAGCATTACGCAGTGTTCGAGACGATGGATGGTTTTACCGTGACCCAGAACCCGGCGACCGGCTACTGGGAGGTGGCGCGTCTGGCGCCCGACGGCCATGCCCTGGAACCGGCGCCCGGCCCGGCCGGCCCACTGGACGGCGCCGGCGCCGGCGTCCCGCGAGGCCTGCGCATCCGGCGCGAGGCGGCGCGGGCGCGGGGCCGCGAATCCGCGTTGCGGGTATCCGGCCGCCGCTGCGAACAACGACGGCAGGAGCGGCGCCAGCAGATGCGAACGCTCCGCGCCGTGGCCGCGGCTGGGGGGCCATTGCTGGCGCCGCCGCAGCGCGAGACGGTGGGGGACTTCGTGGGATTGTGCCTGCTGATCGATTTTTCCGATGCGCCCGGCACGATCGCTCGCGACGAGGTCGAGCGCTTCTGCAACCAGGAGGGTTACAACGGCTTCGGCAACAACGGTTCGGTACGCGATTTCTTCCTCGCTAATTCAATCAACCGCTGCCGCTACTCCAACATCGTCACGCCTTACTACCGCGCGCAACGCCCCAAGTCGTACTACACCAACGAGCAGATTCCGCAGCCGCAGCGCGCGCTCGAACTGATTAACGAGGCGCTCGCGCACTGGCGGACCCAAGGTTTCGACTTCACGCCGCTGACGGCCGACAACGAAGGCTACGTCTATGCCATGAACGTCTACTACGCCGGCCCGGTGGTCAACAACTGGGCCAAGGGGCTGTGGCCCCATGCGCACCACTTGAACGCGCCGGTGGCGTTGACGCCGGGCCGCTCTGCGTTCGACTACCAGTTCACCGCAATGGGCTCGGAATTGACGCTGGGCACCTTCTGCCACGAGAACGGGCACATGCTGTGCGACTACCCGGACCTTTACGATTACGGCTACGAGTCGAGCGGCGTCGGCGCCTATTGTCTGATGTGCGCGGGCGGCAACCTCAGCCCGAAGAACCCGGTGCCGATCTCCGCGTATCTCAAGCGCCTGTCCGGATGGGCGCACAGCGTCACCGTGCTCACGCATGGCGGCCAGGTAACACTGGCGGCGGACAGCAATGACTTCGCGCTGCATGCGCGCAATGGGCGCGAGTACTTCCTGATCGAGAACCGCCGGCGCAGCGGTCGGGACGCCGCGCTGCCCGACGAGGGCCTGGCGATCTGGCACATCGACGAGGACGGCGACAACAGCAATGAACAGATGACCCCCAGCAGCCATTACGAATGCTCGCTGGAGCAGGCCGACGGGCAGTTCCAGCTCGAGCGCCAGCGCGGCCAATACGGCGACCCCGCCGATCTGTTCGCCGGAGCGGCGGCCCGCTTTGCCGACGACACGCTGCCCGACAGCAAGTGGTGGAATGGCACGCCGTCGAACCTGGTCATCGACCAGATCTCGCCGCCGGGCGCCACCGTTACCTTTCGCAGCCTGCTCGGCGATAGGGTCGATCCGCCGCCGATTCTTCGGCGCGAATCGCAGCCGAATCTCGCCATCCCCGACAACAACAGCGCCGGCATTAGCGACCCAATTGCCGTGGCGGAAGCCCAGACGATCTCGAGCACCAGGGTTGGCGTCGATATCACCCATACCTACCGAGGCGACTTGCAAGTGGCGCTCACCACGCCGTGGGGCGCTGTGATCGAGTTGCAACCGAAAAACCAGGGCGGAAGCGCCGCCGACCTCAAAATCACCTTCGACGAGACCTCGCGCCCGGCGCTTTCAACGCTGCGCGGCCGCAGTACACTGGGCTCCTGGCGGCTGACCGTGCAGGACTTGGCGCCGGCCGATGCCGGACGCCTGAACCGGTGGTGGCTGGAGTTTGCCTTGGCCGCCGGTAGTTCGACTCAGCCGGTGCAGCTGCAGGAATCGCCAGGCGTCGCGATCCCCGACAATTTCAGCGCCGGCATCGAACGCACGTTGTCGACCGCGGAGGGCGGCAGCGTCGTTGGTGTCGAGGTGGCAGTCGACATTTCGCATACCTATATCGGCGACCTGCAGGTGCGGCTCCGCTCGCCATCCGGCACCGAGGCGGTCCTGCACGACCGCACCGGCGGCTCCGGCGACAACATCGCGCGCACCTACACGGCCGCCACCACGCCGGCGCTCGCCGCACTGGCCGGCCAGCCGATCGCCGGCGCATGGAAGCTTCTGGTCAGCGACCATGACGCGCTCGATGCGGGCAAGCTCAACCGCTGGAGCCTGACGCTCCGACGCGCCTAACCGAGCGCATGCACACCGGCCGTCAAAACGCCGGCGCATTTCGGCGGCAATCCTTGACTTCGCTGGATTTTCGGTTATGTTGCAGGCACCGAAAACCGGAAAGGAGAATCTTTAATGAAGTTTGCTTGGATTTCCGCACTCAGTGTCCTCGCCGCCGTCACCCCGGCCGCGGCCGGGGACGCCTCGAAGGTGGCCCTCGAGACCGACAAGGGCAGGATCGTGATCGAGCTCTACCCGGACAAGGCGCCGAAGACCGTCCAAAACTTCCTGGACTACGTGGATGCCGGCCATTACAACAGCACGATCTTTCATCGCGTCATCCCCAACTTCATGATCCAGGGCGGCGGCATGACCGCCAGCATGAAGGAGAAATCCACCAAGCCGCCGGTCAAGAACGAGGCGGACAACGGTCTGAAGAACCAGCGCGGCACCATTGCCATGGCCCGCACCCAGGTGCCGGACAGCGCGACCGCCCAGTTCTTCATCAACACGGTGGACAATGATTTCCTGGATTTCAAGAACAAGACGATCCAGGGCTGGGGCTATGCCGTCTTCGGCAAGGTGGTGGAAGGCATGGACGTGGTGGACGCCATCGCCAAGGTCAAGACGACCAACCGCAGCGGTCACCAGGATGTGCCCGTGGACACCGTCATGATCCTAAAAGCCGAACGCGTGAAATAGCCATCCGTTCGCTGGTGCGGATGGATGGTGGGCACCCGCCGCATCCATTGGATTATGAGGCGGCAGCGCCAGAGCGCTGCCGCTTCTTTTTTTCGATCGGCCGCAACCGGCTCACATGTTGTCGGACGGAGCGGACACCGCCGTTTCTTCCTGAGCGCCGCCCGGTTCGGCGGCGGCCGGATTCTGAAACTGAGTGGCCACCAGCTGGGCGAAAAACCCGCCCTGGCGCACCAGGTCGTGGAAGCTGCCGCGTTCAATGATGCGGCCTTCCTGGAAGACCAGAATCAAATCCGCGTCGCGGATGGTCGCCAGCCGATGGGCGATGACGAAGGTGGTGCGCCCCTGCTTCAGGTTCTTGATGGCCTGCTGCACGAGGGCTTCGGTGGCTGCATCGAGGGCGCTGGTGGCCTCGTCCAGGATCAGGATCGGCGGGTTCTTGAGCAGCACCCGCGCGATCGACAGGCGCTGGCGTTCCCCGCCGCTCAGGTTGGCCCCGCGCTCGCCGATGCGGGTCTGGTAGCCGCGCGGTTGCCGCCGGATGAAATCGTGGGCGCAGGCCGAACGCGCCGCCGCTTCCAGCTCGGCGTCGCTGGCATCCGGTTTGCCCACCCTCAGATTGTCGGCGATGCTGCGGTAGAACAGCATGCTCTCCTGAAAAACCACCCCGATCTGCGCGCGCAGCGAGTCGAGCGTCACGTCCCGGATGTCGACGCCGTCGATGCGGATGCCGCCGGACTGCGGGTCGTCCTGGCGGTGCAGCAACCCCATGGCGGTGCTTTTGCCGGCGCCGGTCTCGCCGACCAGGGCCACCGTCCGGCCCGGCTCCGCCACGAAGCTGACGTCGTCCAAGGCCTTGCGCGGGGGCTCGTAGCTGTAATTCACATGGTCGAACTCGACCCGGCCGCGAACGTTTTCCAGCGGCCGGGCTCCCGGGCGATCGCACACGGCCGACCGGGTATCCAGCACTTCGAAAAATTCTTTCAGCCCGTGGATGTCCATGAACAGGCTGTTGACGAAACCCACCACCTGGTCCATGCGGCCGATGAGGTGCGTGGCGAACCCCATGAAGGTGACGACCTCGCCCACCGTGGCCGCGCCCTGCAGATTGAGCCAGGCCCCCAGGGCAAAGATGCTGATGACCGTGATGGTCGCCACCGCGCCCTGCAGGACGCTCACGACCGCCCACCAGTTGAGCACCGGGAATTGAGCCGAGAGCAGGCGCTCGATCACCTCGCGCATCATGCGCATCTCGGCCGACAGCCGCACGAAGCTCTGCACCAGCACCACGTTGCCGATCGCATCGCCGGCGCGTTCGGCCAGATCGGTGTGGTAAGCCTGAACCTCGCCCTGGGCACTCAGCGTGCGTCGCGTGACGTAGCCGGTCAGCAGCGCCGAGCTCATGATCAGGACGATCATCAGCGTGGCGAGCCGCCAATTCAGCAGGATTGTCATCGGCAGCAGGACCAGCAGCGCCACGAGCGTGGAAAGGTGCTCCCGGAACATGGACAGCCACAGGCCAAAGAGCTGGTCGCCGCCCTGCAGCATGATCTTGAGGAGCCGTCCGGAGTGCGAACGGCGGTGGTAGGCCAGGTGCAGCTGCAGGACGTGCTCGAAGAACATCGCCGTGACGTTCTGGCGTTGGCGGTGGGCCAGCCGGTCGGCGTGCAGGGACACCAGGATGCGTGCGCCGATGCCGCCGACGCCGACGGCCGTCCATAGGCTGAATATCCGAACGCCGTCATGGAAGGTGGCCTCGGCGCCCCGCGCGGCGGCGTTGGCCAGGAGGTCGATCGCTTTTCCGAAGAGGATGGGGTCGACAAACGGCACCGCGGCGAGCGCCAGATTGGCAAGCGTCAACGTGACGGCCAACCCGCGCACCGGTTTCAGCAAACCGAGAACCCGGCCGTAAATGGCAAAGAAGGCGGGAATGCGCATGGATGCAACCATCAGCGATAGCCATTAGACAATGGCCTCGGCTACCCTTCAACCGACAGCCAGCCGCAATCTATCCGAAGGGGATAAGGGTCGTCAAGGATCGGACCGGCGGGTGCACATCGGACCGCAGGTGCGGGACGGCGGGATTTTTCTTTTATTCTACAACGTCGAATGAGCCGAAACCGTTAGTAGCCGTCAGAAAATAAAATTTACAATTGTAGTGAATCAAACAGCCCCATTTACAGCACCCATAATGATCTAGTTGTAAAGTTAATTTATTGACGACAACTTAGCTCCGTTCAGCATGCGGATCGGCCGGCTCCGACGGATCCTTTTGGAGAACCCGGCGGATGGCCGCATCCATTTCATGGATCAAAATGGGCTTCATGACCAGCGCCTGGATTCCCTTTTCCTTGGCCTTCTGCGCATCGATCAGTTGGCTGTAGCCGGTGCAAAGAATCACCGGAATTTCCGGGTTGATCCGCATGAGTTCCCCGGCGAGCGCGTCGCCCGTCAAACCGGGCATGGTCTGGTCCGAAATCACGAGGTCAAACGCGCGGGGCTCGGCCTTGAAAACCTCGAGTGCCGCAGCCGGACTGGTTCGTGAGACGACCTCGTAGCCCAGGCGTCTCAGCATCCGTTCACCGATATCAGCGATCATGCGTTCGTCGTCCACAAACAGAATTCTCCCGGAGCCCCCCTGCAGCGGCGCGGAGGGTCCCGGCGAAGCCGCTGACGGCAGCTCGATTTGGGGGAGGTAAATGCTGAAAACCGAGCCCTGCCCCAAACGGCTGGCGACCCGGATCGTTCCGTTCGATTTCTTGACGATTCCATGAACGACGGCAAGCCCCAGCCCGGTGCCGACCCCCTTTTCCTTCGTGGTAAAGTAGGGATCGAATATTCGTTCCATAATTTCAGGGCGAATTCCCTGGCCGGTGTCTTCTACGGAAAGCTCCACATAACATCCCGGTTCCAAATCGGGGAACGCATTGCGTTGACCGGCCGTGATCTCCGTCCGGCGCACTCGAATGCCCACGCTGCCGGCTTCACTGCCGATGGCATGCACCGCGTTCGTGCAGAGGTTCATCAGGATTTGATGCAGCTCGATCGAATTCGCCAGCACGGACCCGGCGTTTTCATCGGTGTGACAGTGGATGTCGATGGTGGCGGGAATGCTGGCCCTTAGGAATTTTACGACCTCCTTCACGACCAAGCCGACCTGCACCGGTATTCTCTCCTCATCCGTTTGCCGGCTGAAGGATAGAATCTGCTTCACCAAGTCCTTGGCCCGGTTGGCCGCCTTCAGCGCCTCCTGCAGATAACCGACCGGCGCCCCTTCGCTGAGCAGGGACAGCTCGGTATACCCGATGATGGCGGACAGAATATTGTTGAAATCGTGCGCGATTCCTCCCGCCAGGGAGCCGATCGCCTCCATTTTCTGGGCTTGCAGCAGCTGGGATTCGAGTTTGCCCCTTTCCTCATCCGCCTTCTTGCGGGCCGTGAGGTCCTGAACCAATGAAATGAAATAAAGAGGCCGTCCATTTTGATCCCGGTGCAGGCTGGCCCAAATCGACGTCCAAACCGTTGAGCCGTCCTTGTGAACAAAACGCCGTTCCTGCTCACCCGAGGAAATCCGTCCTTCCCGGAGATCCTCCACGAACTGGGACCTCAAGCCGAGGTCGTCCGCGTGGGTAAAATCAGTGACCGGCCGGCCGATCATATCGGTCCGACGATAGCCGAGCATTTTGGCCAGGGCCAGATTAACTTCCAGATAGACCCCCTGCAGATCCACCAACGTCATTCCCACGGATGCATTTTCAAAAGCGGTCCGAAAACGCGCCTCGCTGTTGCGGAGCGCCTCCTCCGAAAGCTTTCGCTCCGTGATATCCTTGATGCTGCCTTCGTAATACTGCACCTGCCCGGAACCGTCTCGGAAGACGGTCGATTGGTTTTCGACCCACAACACGGTGCCGTCATAGCGGCGCATCTGGCACTCATAATGCCGGCCGGCCGTTCGCTTGAACTCCTCGCGGGCATCAGCCGAAACATACAACTCTTCGGCGCGGCGCGAGAGAAAGGTTTCCTTATCCGGGAACCCGAACATTCGGACGAGCATCGGGTTGGCATCGAGCACCAGACCGGCGGGCGTCGTCCGGTAGAGCCCGATGGGCAGATTGTCGAACAAGCTGCGGTAATGGGCTTCGCTTTTTTTCAGCGCCTCCTGGGTCGACTTCAACTGACTGTAGTTGGTTTCAAGCTTCTTGATCTGACTTTTGATCTGCAGCCGCATGCGGCGGAAGGCCCTGGCCAACGCGCCGATCTCATCCTGGCGTTCCAGAATCGCGGCGGCATCTTCGATATCCAGCTGGCCTTCGCCGAATCCCACGGCGGAATCCGCCAGCTGGACGATCGGATAGATGAACCGCCGGGCCGCACGCTGGCTGAGGGAATAGACCGCGAACAAAGTCAAGGACAAGATCACGACGATGATGCTTCCGATCAGGACCACCTGCTGGGCAATAAAGCGTTGATACTCGGTGTTCACCGCTTCCGACTTCTGGTGCATGGTCAGGACCGGGACGGAAAACTCGTCGATATAGGTCGTGGCCGCGATCATCAGGGTGCGGCCCTGCACGTTCACGGCGATGGGGGCCATCGCCATATATTTGCTGCGCACGCGCCCGTCCGGTTCGATCCAATCGTAATAACCGGAACTCTCCTGTCCGGACAGCGAGGGTTCGAAAATGGCCCACCACGCCGGCAGCTTTTCGGATAGGAACCGCATGTCTCGATCGACCAGATCGGGGTTGGGATGCACGCGCATGATGCCCGTCCCGGCCTCGTACATGCAGGTATATCCGCTGAACCCCACGGTTTGCAGGGCCAGTGCTTGGAACGCTTCGTTATGCTGAAGCTGCGCCACGTCGAGATGCGGGTTGAAACCGACAAACATCTCGACTTGAGCGGCGACGTCCTTGGCCCGGCTCCGGATAACGTCCTGGCCGATTTCCTCGAGCTGTTTCTTGGCGAACTCGCCGAGCTCATAGTTTGAGCGATGAATCAGATCGGCGATGTAGCGCTCCGAAAAGACGGCTCCCAGCGCCGTGCAGATAAAGAAGGTGGCGACCGGTATCAACGAGAGAAATAAGTATTCGCGGGTGAACTTCCGGACCAATGATTGGGTCGCGCTTTCGGAGGACTTCCGGAGCAAGGCGTCCGCATCACAGGAGATGCCTGGCCGTGCCGGACGGGTCGGGGCCTCTGCATCGCGGCTGTGCAAGGAAATCGTCATTTAACACCTGGCCGATGGTTGTTCGGTGCCACTCCTTTTCTTCGCTTAAATGGATATCGACCCGAAATCCCAGAACTCAAATTCCGGATTCAGCGCGAATCGGACGGGTCGTCCGGATTCGGTTCCAACTGCTTGCAAGAATTCGAAGAATCGCCTATGGTGGGATCCGATCCACTTCTAGGCTTGCGGATTCGATGCGTGCCAAACGGATCGCCCGGAATCGCCCCCTCGGGTTCGCGGGGCATCATGCGAAACGAACGGCGGAGGTAACCATGACGTCCCCTATTCCTCAGATCAAAAACATCCTGTTCACCACGGACCTGTCGAAACAGGCGGGCCATGCGTTCGATTACGCCGTAGGACTTTCCAGTCAATATGGAGCCGGACTGACCATTCTCTTTGTCATGGAAGACAACCCCCAGGTCCATGCTCAGGATTTCAAGGATTTTCTGGGTGAACAGCGCTGGGCGGAGATCCAAAAATCCCTTGAAGACGAGGCCCGTCAAATCCTGATCGGGAAGAAGCGCGAAAGCGACATGATTCGGCAGAAACTGGAGGAGATGCTGGCGGCGGCGCAGGGAAGCCTCGGAGGCTCCAATCGGCCTCCGGACCGGATTGTTCTGACCCACGGCGACGTCGTCGAGTGTATTGTGAACGAGGCTCGATCCAATCCAATCGACTTGATCGTCATGGGCTATCGCCCCAAGGGCCGGCTGGAGGAGGCCGTGGCCGGCAGCATCAGCCGCAGCGTGCTGCGCAGGACCGAGGTGCCGGTTCTGCTGGTCAAGCTGCCGGAGGATGGCGGGTGCCGGATGGATGGGAACGCCTTGCCGCGTTGATGCGATCCCGTTTTAAACGTTGAAAGCCTCCGGTCATCTTCTCCGGAGGCTTTCAACGTTTTGCAGCCGAATGTCGGAATCGGCTAGAAAAACTTATCCTGCAGCCCGTAGGGGTCCTTGACCTCCAGGGTCGGGTCGAATTTGAGCTTCTTAGCTCCTCGCTGATCCACATATTTCATGATTTCGAGGTCGACCTTGACCGGCACATCGACGCCGGCCTTGGTCAGGGCCTGGCGCAGATAGGCTTCGGCCCGAGTGCCGAAGGCCACCGAGTCGCCCAGGATGCGCAGGCCCTCCGGCGGATTGTGGAACCCCAGTGAATTTTCGGCGCCGATGAAGAGAACCCGGTAGAAGGCCTCTTCATAGAATTCCCTGGCCTTGTCGTAGAGCTGCGGGTCGATGGTCTTGCCCTCCGCCTGAGCCCGGTGGGTCGTCTCCAGAAGTTTGGCCACCGTGGCGGTCTGATACCCGGCGCGAATCATGATCGAAACGGTCCGGTCCTGGATGGAAAATACTCGCTCGCGCAGCCAGTCGGGGCTCTCGGCGTGGCACTGTTTGCAGGCTTTCATGTCGGCCTGCACCGGGCTCATGACGCGGTGGTCCGAAACCTTGTGCACGCCGACGATGGTGTAGGGCATGTGGCAGTCCGCACAGGAAGCGCCGGCCTTGAAGTGGGTGCTGTTGTTGGTCCAGAATTCGTATTCCGGATGGCGGATGAAGGCCATTTTGTACCCGGTGACCGCCTGCTTCCACTCCTTGACGGTTTCGTCCTTGCGAATCTGCTTGATGATGTCCTCGATGGTGATGGCACCGAATTTGCTGTTCTGCCACGGGAAATAGAGTCCGACCGACTTGTTGTCCTTGTCCTTGGGAATATTGTAGGTCACGTGGCACTGGGCGCAGACCGCCGAACGCATCTCCTGCCGGGTCAGCTTGGCCGGGTCGACCCCCATGGACTTGAACGCTTCGACCAGCGTGAACCCTCTCGAGATCTTGAGGCTTTGGTCCTTGTTGTCGTGGCAGTCGATGCAGGCGACCCCGAGGTCGCGGTTCTTCTCCGGGATCATCCCCAAGACCTCTTTGAAGGGCTTCTTATAGTAATCGACCCCCATCTGCTTCTGCAGCCCCACCGAATAGGGGCTCTTGCAGCTCAGGCACACGCCGCCGGCCCCGATGCGCGAAGCGTCGATCTCCACCTGGTCGCGCACCATGAATGCGTGGCCGCGGGGCTCGTTGTACTCCACGCCGAACCCCCAGCCGTTGTAGAGCAACGCCATGAATGGATACATGGAAAGCTTATCCACGCTGACCGCCCCGCCGTCCATGCCGATCTTGTAACGGCTGCGGCGAGCAGACACGGGCTCGGCGGTTTTCTTCCAGAGCTCGTACTGTTCCGGGAAGGCCTTGCCCCAGACCGCCGGGTCGATCTCGCCGTCCGGGATGTTGACGGTCCTCACCGCCTGCGGTTTGGGTTGTTCGCAGCCGGCCAAGACGAATGCCAGCATGATGCACACGCCGACCGCCAAGATGTGTTTTGCGCCGTAGGACATCTCCCCCTCCTCAGATTTGGGTATTGGATGGAAACAGGCCATTGGGTCTCAGTTCGTCAGCCGGACGCCGGCCAGGTTGTGCTGCAGGAAGCGGTGGCAGTCCCAGCAGTTGCGCTCCTGGTTGATCATCGCCACGCGCTCGGAATGGCAGCGGATGCAATTGGCCTGCACGAACTTCTTCCCGCGCTCGGAAATGGTGATGGTCGCGGGCGTCTGGCCGGAATAAAACACAAGGACGTCCTTCATCCCGTCGATGGATTTCCAGACATAGTAAGCCGGCATATTCTCGTGGGGCAGATGGCAGTCGACGCAGCGGATGGTGCGGTGGGCGCCGACGTTGAACCACGCCTCGAACTGGGATTCCATGACATGGCAGGAGTTGCAGAACAGCGGGGATTCGGTCCTGGCCATGAGCTGGGGCGGGCCGAAGGAGAGGAAGCCGCCGACCGCACCGCCCAGAACGACCAGCAGCGCCAGTGCCTTCCAGTTGAGTTTTTTCAGGAGACCCATCGCTTCGCAACCTTATTTTGAAGGGTTACGGTGAAGGGGCCCGGTCGGTGCGATGATGCCTGAATCCGAGAGGCCCCGCTTTTCTTCTTATTGAACGACGGCAGAACCTGGGAAGGGAAAATACATTGCCCAAATGCATAGCTTTTCCATCTGCTTAAAAAATTGACTTAAGTCAAATCACGGACCCGCACAAGGCGTTCAAGCGCCGGTGGGCAAACGGATGATGCGGAATGACGGATTCTGGAGCTTGGAGCGCCGGCAGCGTGGGCAGCGGCCGGGACGCGTCAGCCGGCGGCGCTCCTGGAACACGTAGCCGCACAGCAGGCACTGGCTGGGGATGACGTTGAATTTGCCCCCTGCGGCCACCACCGAGCGAGCGACGTGCACGAGATGCTCGTAGACCTCCTTCTCTTTTAGCCCTAATGCCTCAGAAAGATCCCGAGCGTCGCGCTCCTGCTCGCGCAGGAGGTCCATCATATGTCGGCGGAGCGTCTGCGCCGCCATCCGGTTTGGTCCAGAAGTATTTCTGGATAGGCCCACTAACCGACGAGATTTCCGACTTCGGTCAATATCGAGCCCGCCACACCGATCCCGAACTCGGCGTCTTTCTGGAAGTAGAATTTCCCGGGAGTCAAATCGGGAAGCCCATTGGGGTAGCGAGTGGGGATGTAGAACCGATCCAGGGCCGCCGCATCATCCTGGATCTTCTTCATCTGATCTTGGGCGGCTCCCTCCGGAAGATCCATAATCAACTTATGGATCGAGTGCCCCCAGGGGTCTTCACCAAGAAAGTACCACAACGCCTTGACCGCCTTTTCCCCGCTTTGCTGGGCGAGGAAGCAGGCGTGGGAAAATTTACCTTCGCGCAGCAAAATTCGGGCCGCCTCCAGGTCCTCTTGTGCAGTATCCAGCCAGCGCCGAGCCTCGTGCACCTGTTTGTCAACACTCATAGATAACTTGGCCTTCGGCGACCGCCTGCCGAATGAATCTACGGTCGGAGATGCCCTTAAATTCACTGGGCGTATAAATAAAAACCTCGATGTCGCGACCCCGAAGATTCCGATAGAGATCGGACAATATCCCTTCGAAACGATCAAAGTAACGCTTATCCGTCTCTTGAATCAAGATGAGATCGATATCGCTTTTATGAGTTTGCCGACCCTTTGCAAAAGACCCGAACAGAATGGCTTTGCGGACGCCGTATTTTTGGAATACGACTCTGGCGCCTTCGGTGATGTCATCTTTCGTTTTGACTGGGCGATTCATTGAAACACTTGTTATTCGGGACGAGGGAAAAGGAAACTGGTTTCTGCTTGCTCTTGACCTACATTTTTATCGTATTGAAATAATTGTTCAAAGTCAAGACGAATGGTGAGACCGACGAGGCAAATCTGTGCTCCGAATGAGACGCCCGGCATATCGGCTTGGAGGACAGGTGGCCCAGACCCGGGGCTCAGTGCGGCAGGATTTCTTCTTTGAGTAGGCAGCAGGCGATGCGGTATGGCGCCTCCTCGCTGGCATCGCCGAGATTGCCGGGATGGATCAGGGCGTTCATGACGCAGCCTCCGGCGATGTGAAGGCGGAAGAAATCACCTTCGTTCAGGCGGGGCGCCTCCACCAGGCAGTCGTTTTGGAATTCCAAGCTGTGCACGGGAAAATCCTCGCACAACGGGCAGCGGTAAACCCGGCCGTTGGGAAATACAAAATAATTGTCAGCCACTAGCCCGGCGCACTCGAATTTTTCTTCCGCAGCGAGAAAAACCTTCGGGTAAATCACCCGAACCCCTCGCCGGGCGATCGCTTCAGCCGCCGCCGGGACCAGGGTGAGCCACTCAGCCGGCGGCACCTGCAAGAGCTCCGGCTCGTCGGAATCGCATGCGGTCCAGGCGGCCTTTCCGCGCAACCCCAGCACCTGGATGAAAAACCGTCCGACACCCAGCTCCTCAACGATAGGCCCCATGGCGGGAAGTTCTCCGATATTGGCTCGGCTCACCGTATAGATCAGGCTCGTTGGAAACCCCTTGGCGCGCGCCCGCCGAATGCCCTGGAGGCAGGCCTCGTATGACCCCTTGCCGCGGATCCGGTCGTTCGTCGCCGCCGTCGCGCCGTCCAGGCTGAAACTGAAAACATCCACTTCCTCGGGGGTGACTTTGTCGAGGATGTCGTTGAACAGATAGCCGTTGGTATCGATGGTGATGCTGCCAAAGCCCAGGCGCCGGGCGCAGCGCACCACCCGAGGAAGATCCGGGTGCAGGGTGGGCTCCCCGCCGAGGAGCACCAAGTTCGCTCCGGAGCTGCGGGCGGCGAAGACCGTCAGCCAGCTTTCGATGCGGTCCAGGGGCAGCCGCTTGCGGCCGTGCTGTTCGGGGTTGACGTAGCAGTGCCGGCAGCGCAGGTTGCAGCGGGTCAGCAGGTGCAGGAATACATTGGCCGACCGGCGCGAGAAAGCGACGGTCTTGGAGGCGGTCATATCTTAGAAATCAGGTGCTTGATCTTCTTCTTCGCGGCGATCAGTTCGTCGTTGGTCGCACGCAGCCGAATGGACATGTATTCGGCGAAAATTCGGTACAACAGCAGGAGGAAATCCAGTTTTTCCTCTTCCGGCGTCTGAGTGGAGAACCGGTTTTTGGCGGAGGAATCGACGGCCAGGCAGACGGTCTTGCCGACGGCCGAGACCGTGGCCGAACGGTGCATGGTGTCGACGATGCGCATCTCTCCGAAGATCTCCCCTTTGGTGTCGATAACGCCGATCTCGAGGTTTTCTTTGGAGATCCGGATTTTCCCGGACAGCAGAAAATAGAGCCAGGTGTCCTGGTCGCCCTCCCGGATGATCGCCTCGCCGTTTTCGTATTCACGGATCTTGCTCAGCTTCAGCAGCTTGCCGAGACTCTTGGTCTCGAAGTTGCGCAGAGCCGGTATGGCCATGAGTTTTTGGATGTTCTCGATGTTGTCCTTGAGATATTTGGACTCGATCATGCCTCTCCTCCCCGGGTCAATCGCCACACGACGTATCTCAAAGGATATTCTACCGCTTGGAGGGATAAAGGGCAAGTTGGGCGAACCCGTTTCAGGGGCCTTCGAGGCATCCCTTGGACACCTCGTCGTCGAAGCGGACCGGGTAGCATCCGTCAAAGCAGGCTTTGCAGAAGCGGTTCCCGGCGTCGGGCACCCCGGTGGCCTCGAGCAGGCCTTCGATACTTAGATAATGCAGGGTGTCGAGGCCGAGGATCCGGCAGAGTTCCTCCTCGGTTTTGCCCGCGGCGATCAGCTCGCCGCGGGTGGAAAAATCGATGCCGTAGTGGCAGGGAAATCGATGCGGCGGGCCCGAAATGCGCATGTGCACCCGCTTCACTCCCAGCGTCCGGAGCGCTTTGACGCGCGTCTTAACCGTGGTGCCGCGGATGATGGAGTCGTCGATGATGATGATCTCCTTGCCCTTCAGCAGCTCCTTGACGGGGTTGAGCTTCACCCGCACCCCGAAGTCCCGCATGCTCTGGGTCGGCTGGATGAAGGTGCGCCCGACGTAATGATTCCGGATCATTCCGATTTCATAGGGGATTCCGGATTCCTGGGAATACCCCACCGCCGCATAGGTCCCGGAATCCGGAAAGGGCATCACAAAATCGGCCGCGACCGGCGCCTCGCGGGCCAGCCGGCGGCCGAAGGCCTTGCGGATCAAATAGACGTTGCGGCCGTCAATGGTGCTGTCCGGACGGGCGAAGTAAATGAACTCGAAGATGCAGAAGGCTCTCCGGTGGGCGGCGGGCGTACGGATGCTGCGGATCCCGTTGTGGGTGATGACGATGATCTCCCCCGGATCGATCTCGCGGATGAACTCGGCTTCGACCAGATCCAGCGCGCAGCTTTCGGACGCCAGCACGTAGCTGCCGTTGATTTTTCCCAGGCACAGCGGCCGGAAGCCGTGCGGATCCCGGATCCCGATGACCTCCCCGCGGCTGGTGAGCATAACGAACGAAAAAGCTCCTTCCAGCCGCGCGACGGATCGAACCAGCGCTTCCTCGAAGCCGTGCTTTAAATTTTTAACGAACAGATGCAGCATGATCTCGCTGTCCATCGTCGATTGGAAAATGGACCCCGCCTGTTCGAGTTCTTCCTTGAGAAGATGGGCGTTGGTGATGTTGCCGTTGTGCCCGACGGCATAGGACTTCTGACGGTGCCGGACGATGAAGGGCTGCGCGTTGGTCAAAATCGAGCTGCCGGTAGTGGAATAGCGGACGTGCCCGATCGCGCAGGACCCTTCCAGCTCCTCCAGGTGATTGACGTCGAACACCTCGGGCACCAGCCCCATGCCGCGGTGGGCGTAAATGCTTTCGTTGCGGACCACGGCGATGCCCGCGCTTTCCTGACCGCGGTGCTGCAAAGCATAAAGGCCGAAGTAGGTCAGCGCCGCGGCATCTTGATGGCCGCAAATGCCGAATATGCCGCAGGACTCTCTCGGCTTGTCGGAAACATCCATGGCCGTCGACGTGCCGTATTTCGACATCGGGATCTTTTTCTCCTTACCCGGACCAGCCGGAACCAAATTCGAAAACCGAAGCACGAAGCACGAAACAAATTCGAATGTTCGGAAATGGTAATGGCCAAAACCGGTTGGGCCGTCACCTAGGATGGCCTCGCGGCGTTTGGATCATTCGGATTTGTTTCGGCCTTCATTCCAAGGGGGTGTTCTCTTCCAGGTTCCAGACGCCGCAGGGGCATGCCCCGGCGCAAAACCCGCAGCCGATGCACAGATTCTCGTTCACGACGTATTCGTAGGCCTTGCCGCCCATATCCTTGCGGCTGATGGCGGCCTGCGGGCAGATCGCCGCGCACACCCCGCAGTCCCGGCAGGCGCCGCAGGACAGGCACTGCGAGCCGCACTCGTGCACATCCGCAAAGGCCGTGATGCGCGGGTCGAAATACTCGACCGTCACCCGCCCCTTATCAATCATCTGCCGCCGGAAGGGGGCCGGGGTTCGGCCGTCGGTCTGGTCGGCGATCGCCTGGGCCACCACGCGGCCGGCACCGATCGCCTCGGTCAAAAGCCCCGGGCGCACGACGTCGCCGATGGCGAATACCTTCGGATCGCTCGTCCGGTAGCTCGAATCGACCTTGATGAAGCCGCGCTCCACGGCGATCCCCTCCGGCAGAAACGAAAGATCCGGCACATCACCGATGGAGACGATCACGGTGTCGGCGGCGATTTCCTCGCCGTCGGCGAGCATGATCCCGGTGGGGGTGATCTCGCGCGTGGCAACCGGCCAGCGGAAGCGGGCGCCCGCGGCCTCGGCGGCCTGGCGCTCCTTGCCGAAGGAGGCCGGCTGCTGGACGTCCAGCAACAGGATCTCCTCGGCGCCGAGACGGTGCGCCTCGGTAGCGGCATCGCAGCCGACATTGCCCGCGCCGATGACGACCACCCGCCGGCCGCATGCGGCCGTCCCCGCTTTGGCCGCCTCCAGGAAATCGAGGGCTGAGATCGCCCGCTCGATCCCCGGGACGGCCAGCCGGCGCGGCGTTTGAGCGCCGGTGGCGAGCACCACGAAATCGAAGTCCTCCCGCATCCGCTCGAGCTCCTCGCGGCCAAGCGGCTGCTGCAGATTGATGTGCGGCACCACCTCCCGGACCCGGTTGAGCTCGGTTTCGACCACCTCGCGCGGAATGCGGCTCTCGGGAATGACCCGGGTGAACTTGCCGCCCAGTCGCCCGGCCACTTCGTAGACCGTTATGGCATGCCCCTTGAGCCTCAGCTGCCAGGCCACCGACAGCCCGGCCGGTCCGCCGCCGACGACGGCGATGCGGAGCCCGCTCATCGGCGGCAGATCCGGCAGCTGGGCGCGGATGCTGGCCTGACCGATGCGGGTCGTGTCCACCGGCGCCATGGCGGCGATCTGGCGGGTGCAGGACTGCATGCACAGGTTCGGGCAGAGGTAGCCGCAGACCGCGGCCGGAAACGGCGTGTAGCCGAGCGCCAGGTCGACGGCTTCGTCGATCCGGCCCTCGCGGATGAGCTGCCAGCGCCGCTGCACGGGGATCCCGGTCGGGCAGCTGGCCTCGCAGGGGGCGGCGTATTTCTGGTTTTCCCAGATGGGTACGAAGCGCCGCAGCGCACCGGTCGTGATCACCGGAATCACGCTGCGGTCCAGCCGGCTGAGATCGCCGATCAAGCCGCCGGAGCCGAGCTCGGCGTTCCAAACCTCGCGGTGAAAGCCCCGCACGGAGCGAACCGACCGACCGGCTTTTTCGCTCGGCGTGCGGGCGACGATCAACTGCCACTGGTCCCGCACGGAGAAAGACCGCAGCAGCTCGGCGCGGCCGATTTTTTTTAAAAACACCTTCAGGTTCGCCAGCAGCCAGTTCCAGTCCGGATCCCCGATGGGCGCCATGCGGGCGTCGGTCTGACTGAAGCCGCCGTGGGGCCCGCGGAAAAAGACCTTGCCGCCGACCATCCCGACCAGGGGCCGGTAGCCGAGAATGTTGTCAGGCGTCTGGGCCTCATGGCCGCAGACCACAGCGATGCCGCCGGCCATGAACTCCCCGAAATAGTCTCCCACCGACCCCAGCACCCAGAGTTCCGGCGCGCTGAAACGGGGGTTGTGCTTGGTCATGGTCATGCCGCGGGCGCCGATGTTGCCGGCGATGTAAAGCCGGCCCTGGGCCATGGCATTGGCGGCGCCGTTGCCGGCATTGCCGTGCACCACGATCTCGGCCCCGGCATTCAACCAGCCCACGTCGTCGGAGGCCGGGCCGAGGACCTCGATCTGCGTGTTCGGAAACCCCATGGACCCGACCCGCTGCCCGGGCTGGCCGGTGATCCGGATGAAAACCGTCTGGTCGCCCGCCCGCCAGAGGCGGCCGCCGATGCCGTGCTGGCCGTAGGCGTCGATCTGCAGGCGCCGGCGGCCCTCGGCTACGGCCTGTTGAATCTGTTCCTCCAGGATGCGGGAACGAACGCGTTCACCATCCTGCCGGCCCGCAATCACCTGGACCGCTGTGGGCGTGTTCTGCTTGGGTTCGCTCATAGGGTGGCTCCAAGCACCCCGTTGGGATGCCGTATCGATTCGTTGGCCCGTGCACCCGTGGACCCGTTCGCCCGACTCCGCATTTCACGGGCCCACGGGTGCACGGGCCAACGGGTCCACGTCTTTTTCAAACCACGTATTTGATGCTCAGCCGCTCCGCCGTGTGGTGGTCGTCCACCCCCAGCGCATCGGACATGCCGATGGGCAGGGAGGTCGAACGGCCGAGCGGCGCCACGATTTTTTTCAGCTCGGTATCGAAGCTCAGAAACACGTCCACCACGCGCTGGGCCACGTCGTCGACGTCCAGCCGCCGGTAGAGCCGCGGATCCTGGGCCGTGATCCCCTTGGGGCAGAGTCCGATGTTGCAGATGTTGCAGCGGTCGGACTCCGACCCCAGGCAGCCGGCCGCCGCCTGCATGATGTACTTGCCGACCTGGATGCCGCTGGCGCCGAGCATGATCAAGGCCGCCGCATTGGCGGCGAGGTTTCCGCTCTTGCCGATGCCGCCGCCCGCAAACAGCGGCAGCTGGTTCTGCATGCCCAGCTTGACGAGCGTCAGATAGGCATCGCGGATGTTGCTGGCGATCGGGTGCCCCATGTGGTTCATGGACACGTTGTAGGCCGCGCCCGTGCCGCCGTCTTCGCCGTCGATCGCCAGCCCCGCCGCATACGGGTTGCGGGTCAGGTTGTTCAACACGGCCAGCGCCGTGGAGGTGCCGGAAATCTTCGGATACACCGGCACGCGGAACCCCCAGGCCATGGACATGGACTGGATCATTTTGGCCACCGATTCCTCGATCGAGTACTTGGTCTGGTGGGTCGGCGGGCTCGGCAGGTTTACTCCCGGCGGCACCCCGCGGATGGCGGCGATCAGCCGGTTGACTTTGTACCACATGAGCAGCCCGCCGTCGCCGGGCTTGGCGCCCTGGCCGTACTTGATCTCGATGGCGCAGGGATCTTCCTTCATCTCCGGGATGGCGTGCAGGATCTCGTCCCAGCCGAAGTAGCCGCTGGCGATCTGCAGGATGACGTATTTGAGAAAACGCGAGCGCAGCAGTCGCGGCGGGCACCCGCCCTCGCCGGTCGAAATGCGCACCGGCATGCCGAGCTCCTCGTTCAGGTAGGCCACTCCGAGCTGAAGCCCTTCCCACATGTTGGGCGACAGCGCGCCGAAGGACATGCCCCCGATGATCAGCGGGTAGATCTCCCGCACCGGCGGGATCCAGCCGTTTTCACGGACGTGCTTGAGGTTCTCCTCCGGCGGCAGCACCCGCCCCAGCAGGGTCCGCAGCTCGAACTCGTGCCGCCCGGCATCCAGCGCCGGGTCGGTCAGCATGGAGATGCGGATGAACTTCAGCCGGTCGAGCAGCACGCCGGGCACGTTGCGACGGCCGCCGCGGCGCCGGGGCTGCCCGCCGCGGTCGATGTGAAACCGCAGCTTGTCGGCCTCGTCGGCGCGCACCGGCCCGATGGCGTTGTTGGGGCAGACCAGGTTGCACATGGCGCAGCCCACGCAGGCGTAGGCGGAGTCGGTCCGCTGGCGCACGCCGTAGTAGGATTGGTAAACGGTCGCCGGCGCCTCCAGGAACCCCAGCGGCGGTTCGATCTGCCGCTTCCGGAAGACCCCGAGCTCGATGGCGTTCACCGGGCAGACGGCCGTGCACTTGCCGCACAGGGTGCAGGTGTCCCGGCTCCAGCGGATCTGCCAGGGCAGGTCTCTGACGCTCAGTGTGGAAGGGGTAATGGATCTTTCTGACGGCATATGCGAACCTCCTGGCGGTCCGGGCCGACGACCGCCGTGTCCAGATGCATGGGCTGAAAATCCCGGCTTTTGTCGCGCAGCGGAATGGCCGCGTCCAATCCGCAGATTTCCGATGAAAAGGCGAACACGCCGGGTTTGCCGCCGACCACTCCCGGCCGCAGCTTCTTGCGGTCCTGGACCATGAACAGGCTTCCGTCGGGCAGGCAGCCGATGACGCAGTTGGGTCCGTCGATGATGAGCGGCCGGCAGGATTGCTTCAGGTTGCGCAGGAAATGGGCGTCGGGATGCCGGGCAATGTCCTCGTCCTGCAACGGTGTGATCAGGTGTTTATAGGTTTCGATTCCGAAGCCGAGCGTGCGGGTCATGTAGTGCAGAATGTGCGTGAAGACTTCCGAATCCGAGTTGTAGCCGATGTAGCCCGGAAAGCCGCGCGACTCCAGAAACGTCCGGATCGGAATGAACGCCGTGTTCTCTCCGTTGGTCATGCTGGCGAACCCCTGGATGAAAAACGGATGGCAGGCATAGAGGTTGATCGCATAATTGGTGTTCTGGCGGCCCTGAGCCAGGATCACCCGGGCCGAGAGCTCCTTGCGGTCCAGCTGCAGGTGCCGGGCCACCGCCAGGGGATCGCCGATTTCCTTGATCATGATCACGTCCGGCCAGAAGGAAAAAACGATCATGTCCTCTTTTTCCTCACCCATGGCCCGCAGCTTCAGCCGGGTCGTCATCAGCCGGAACTGGAGTTCCTCCGCGCTGAGCCCCTCCCACTCCTCCGGGTATTCGTAGGCCCGGATGAGGTAGACGTCCCGCCGCGGCACGCCCGCCGGCGGCGTTTTGGGCACCTTGATGGACATTTTGTATTTGGTCATGAAGCCGACGTCCATCATGAAGGCATCCAGGCGCTTCAGCCCGGCTTCGCTGAAGATTCCGGACAGGATCGGCGCGTCCTTCATGTCTTCGAAGGGGCCGCCCAGATCGCGCAGGTACAGGCCGACCCCGGAACCGTCATGGCCTTCACGCATCACGTTGAGTGCTTCAATCGCCGCCATGGGCGAAAGCGGCTCCCGGCTGGCGATGGCAAACAAGCGGCACATGGAAAAACTCCTCTCAGCGGAATTGAAGCAACGGCGCCCGGGGTCTGGCGGCGGAGACGTTTCCCCCCAAACCAAGGCCGCAGGCGCTTTTCATCAAGACGACGCCCCGTTCCCACACCGACGGGCGAGCTGACCGTTTATGGCAGGGTGATGATTCATCGCGGGCAAGATGACGAATACGGGCGGACCGAAAATATGAATTAAAAAAAAGGCGGAGTCAACCGAAATTACAGCGGCGGGGTGGGAAAACGGCAAATATTACAAAATTGTCAAACAGGCGGCCTGCCGTCCGCCCCGGCTCGCCCGCCGGGGCGGACCGGTTTGACAGCGATTTGGAATTCTTCTATCATCCGGCCATCTACCAGCCCCAGGAGGAAACATGCCACCATCCGGCCTCACCCCATCTCTTCTCCATGGCGTCACCCGCCGCCGGTTCATGTGGCTGACCGGCCTGTCCTCCGCCGGCATCGCCGTCGGCTGCGCCACCAACCCGGTCACGGGGAAAAGCCAGTTCATGACGGTCTCCGAGCAGGAGGAGATCCAGATCGACCGCCAGTATTCGCCCATGCAGTTCTCGGACGATTACGGCCCCGTTCAGGACGCCGCCCTGAATGCCTATGTCAGCGGAGTGGGCGGCTCCATGGCCTCCCGGAGCCATCGCCCGCACATGCCCTTCTCGTTCCGGGTGGTCAACGCCACCTACATCAATGCCTATGCCTTCCCCGGCGGCAGCATCGCCTGCACGCGGGGCATTCTGCTCAACCTGGACAACGAAGCCGAACTGGCGGCATTGCTGGGGCACGAAATCGGCCATGTCAACGCCCGGCATACGGCCGAGCAGATGTCCAAGGGCCAGCTCACCAACATCGTCGTGGGGGGGCTGTCCGTTATCGCCGATGTCGCCGCCCCGGGCATGGGCCAGGTCGCTTCGGCGCTCGGCGGTTTCGGGGCCGGCGCCTTCCTGGCGAGCTACAGCCGGGACAACGAGCGCCAGGCCGATGCCCTCGGCACGGAGTACATGGTCCGGTCCGGCTACGGACCCGAGGGGATGGTCGGTCTGATGGAGATGCTCAACAGCCTGAACAAATCAAAGCCCAGTTCCATCGAACTCATGTTCGCCACCCACCCCATGAGCGACGAGCGCTATCAAACCGCGGTCCACGCGGTGCGCACCACGTATGCCTCATCCAGAGGCTTGCCGCTCTACCGGGAACGCTACATGGACCGCACCGCAGCGCTGCGCGCCATCAAGGGTGCCATCGAGGAGATGCAGAAGGGCGACAAGGCCATGGGCCAGAAAAATTTCTCCCAGGCCGAGACCCACTACCAGGCCGCCCTGAAACAGGCGCCCGACGACTACGCCGGCCTGGTCTCAATGGCCAGGTGCCTGCTCATGCAGAAAAAGCCTGCCGAAGGCGCCCGCTATGCCCGCCGGGCCCAGGCGGTCTTCCCGCAGGAGGCCCAGGGCCATCATCTGGGCGGCTTTGCCGACCTCAATCTGAAGGAGTTCGACGGCGCCCTGCAGAGCTTCCGGACCTCGCAGCGGCTGCTGCCCCAGAACCCCAACACCATTTTCTTCATCGGCTATTGCTACGAGGGCCTCGGGCGGCGCCCCGAAGCCGCCCGCGAGTACCAGCGCTTTCTGCAGCAGGTGCGACAGGGCCAACAGGCCCAGCACGCCGCCCGGCGGCTGCAGGAGTGGGGATACACCCGCTAGGCTGGAGGCGGACGGATCGCATGCCCGCCATCGAACGCTGGCCGGACATCCTCAAAGCGGACCTCGAAACCAAGCGGGAGCGGCTGAAGCAGGCCCTGGACGAGAGCGGCGTCGCCCTTCCGACCGACCGCGAATTAGAGGACCAGCTTCCCCGGGTCTTTGCCTTCAGCGACTTTGTCGCCGACAGCTGCATCCGCGATCCACTGCTGCTGAGTCAGCTCTGGAGCGGCGGCGGCCTGCGGCAACCCCCCGCGGCCGGCGCCCTGCGCGAACAGCTGAAGTCCGTTCTGCAAAATACCCATGACATCGACGATCTCGCCGCACGCCTGCGCCGCTTCCGGCGGCGCGAGCTGGTGCGCATCGCCTGGCGCGATCTCATGGGCCGCGCCGATCTCGCCGCCACGACCTCCGACCTCTCCGATCTGGCCGAGGCCTGTCTGGATCAAGCCCTGGACTGGCTCTGCGGCCGCCAGTGCGCCGAACAGGGAACCCCCGCGGCCGCCGATGGAACCCCCATGGGGCTGGCGGTTCTGGCTCTCGGCAAGCTCGGCGCGCGCGAATTGAACTTCTCCTCGGATATCGATCTGATCTTCGCCTTCCCGGGCGAGGGCGAAACCCGCGGGGCGGACCGGCCGGTGGAGCATGGGGAATTTTTTTCCCGCTTGTGTCGCCAGTTGATCCACGTCATCGGTCACCCGGGCGGCGAGGGCTTCGTTTTCCGGGTGGATCTGCGGCTGCGGCCCTTCGGAGACAACGGCCCCCTGGCGCTGAGCTTCGATGCCATGGAGCGCTACTACCAGGAGCAGGGCCGGGATTGGGAGCGCTACGCGTGGATCAAGGCGCGCGCCGTCGCGGGCGACAGGCGCGCCGGGCAGGTGCTGCTCAAGCGCCTGCATCCGTTCGTCTACCGGCGCTATCTCGACTTCGGCGCCTTTGAATCCCTGCGGGCCATGAAGCACATGATCGCTCAGGAGGTTGCCCGCCGGGGCATGCAGCAGAACATCAAGCTCGGCCGCGGCGGCATCCGCGAAATCGAGTTTTTCGGGCAGATCTTCCAGCTGATCCGCGGCGGCGTGAGCCCCGAGCTGCAGAAACGACCGATCCGCGAGGTCCTGACCGCGCTGGCCGGCGCAGGCCATATTCCGGAAGCGGTTCAGCGGGAGCTGGATGCGGCTTATGTCTTCTTGCGCACGGTCGAACACCGCCTTCAGGAAGCGGCCGACCAACAGACCCACGAACTGCCTTCGGATCCGCTCGGCCAGGCCCGCCTGGCGGCGGCCATGGGGTTCGACAGCCATGACGCCTTCCGAACGGCGCTCGACCGCCACCGCGATACGGTCCATGGCCACTTTCAACTCCTGCTGGAAAGCCCGGACGCCGACCGGTCCGGCCGCCCCCCCGATGACGGCATCGGCCAGATCTGGCACCAGAAGATGGACCCGGCCGAGGCCTCGGCGGTGCTGGCGCAAATGGGGTACCATCCGCCGGCGGAAGCGCTTCAGATCTTGAAGGATCTGCACGACGATTCCGCGACCCGCGCCCTCAGTTTTACCGGCCGCCAGCGCCTGGACCGGCTCATCCCGCTCGTGGTGGCCGAAGCCGGCCGGGCCGGCCAGCCCCTCACCGCCCTGCGCCGGCTGGCGGACCTGCTCCGCGCGGTGGAGCGACGCACGAGCTACCTGGCGCTGCTGCTCGAATACCCGGCGGCGCTGGCGCACCTGGTAAAGCTGGCGGACGCCAGCCCCTGGATCGCTTCGCTGCTGGCGCAGCACCCCGTGCTGCTGGACGAGCTGCTCGACCCCCGCACCCTTTATCGGCCTCCGTCGCGGGAGATGCTGGAAGCCGAAATCGAACGCCGCCTGGGCTGCGCACCGGACGAGGATCTCGAGGCGCAAATCGAAGCCCTGTGCATCTTCAAGCAAATCAACGTGCTGCGGGTGGCTGCAGCCGACGTCAGCGGGCGCATGCCGCTGATGCGCGTCAGCGACTATCTCTCGGACATCGCCGAGGTCGCCATCAATGCCGTCGTGGACCTCACCTGGCGCCACCTGGTGGAGCGGCATGGCCGGCCGGAATGCCGTTTGGAAGGCGTTTCCTGCGAGCGCGGGTTCGGGGTGGTCGCCTACGGCAAGCTGGGAGGACTGGAACTGGGGTATGGTTCGGATCTGGACCTCGTCTTCCTGCACGCCGGGGTTGACGGCCAAACCTGCGGCGGCCCCCACCCCATCGACAACGCCCAGTTTTTCAACCGCCTGGGGCAGCGGGTGATCCATCTGCTGACCTCCCACACCCGCGCCGGCCGGGTTTACGAAATCGACCTGCGGCTGCGGCCGAGCGGAATCTCCGGCGTCCTGGTGCAGCATGTGGAGGCCTTTCGCGACTACCAGCTGAACCACGCCTGGACCTGGGAGCATCAGGCCCTCATCAAGGCGCGGCCGGTAAGCGGAGAGCGCCTCATCACCTCCCGCTTCGAAGCCATCCGCGCCGAAGTTCTGTCCCGGCCGCGGCCGCGCGCCAAGCTGCATGCCGAGGTGGCGGACATGCGCGCGCGCATGCGGGCCGAACAGCATCGCCTCGACCCGGGCCGCTTCGATTTGAAGCAGGGCCCGGGCGGAATCGTCGATATCGAATTCCTGGTGCAGTATCTGGTCCTGCGGCATGCCCACCGTTATCCGGAGCTGGTGCGCTGGACCGACAATGTCCGCCTCATCCAGACCCTGATCGGCTCGGCCGTGCTCGACGAGTACACGGCTCATGTCCTCAAACACGCCTATCTCATCTACCGCGCCGCCGCCCACCAGTTGAGTTTGCAGGAAAAACCGGCGCGCGTGCCGGCCGAAAAATTCGACCGCCTGCAGCAGCGCATCCGCCAAATCTGGACGGCCTTTTTTCCGGACCGCTGAACCGTCCATCGGGTCTCCCGCAATTATTTTACAAATTTGTTACTATAGGAATTTTTTTATAAACAATTTTGTTATTTTTGCCGGCATCCACTCCGAACGCGCCCCCGCCTCTAATCAGTTGAATTAAATATCATTCCACAGCGAGCGCCCGCTTGGCACACGGTTTGCTGATCTGGTCCGGGAACGCGAACCGATTGGGGAATTACCGAAATGCGCAGCGTCCACGCGACCGCCTCGACCCAGCTGCAGGAAAAAGTGGCCGGACTGACCGAACGATTCCTTCGCCGCAAACAGCCCGACTTCATGAAGCAGCATTCGCGCGCCCTGGACGACTATTTTCAGCAGGCGTTTGAACGCAGCATGATCGGCCCTCGCATGGAAATCAACAAGAACCCATATGCCATCATTGCGCTGGGCGGCTACGGCCGGGAAGAGCAATGCCTCCATTCGGACGTGGACCTGTTGTTTCTGTTCAGCCGGCGCATCCCGGCCGAGGCCGAAAACCTGATTCGCGAAATGATCTATCCGCTCTGGGACATCGGCATGGACGTCGGCTACGCCACGCGCTCGCTCAAAGAATGCCTGACGCTGGCCGCCAAGGACCTCCATGTCCTGACGCCGATCCTGGACGCCCGCTTCATCTGCGGCATGTCCATGCTCTATTCCGAATTGATGTCCCGGCTCCGGGAGAAGGTCATCCGCAAAAATTCCGAGCGGATGCTGCGGGAAATCGTGGCCTACACGCGCGCCCGGCACCGTCAATACGGGGACTCGGCGCATCTGTTGGAGCCCAATCTCAAAGAAGGCCAGGGCGGACTGCGCGACTACCACAGCATGCTCTGGATGGCCAAACTCAATGTCGACCTGAGACAACCCCGCGATCTGGAATATTTCGGACTGCTGTCCCACGCCGAATTTCAGAATCTCTGGGACGCGTTGGGGTTCATCTGGGACGTGCGCAACCACCTGCACCAGATCAGCCGCCGCAAATGCGATCAGCTGCATTTTGAATCCCAAATCAGCATCGCCGACCGTTTCAAGTTCAAGCCCGAAGCCGGCCAGCAGCCGGTGGAGCGTTTTCTCGGCGAGCTCCACGGCCGGATGGAGTCGGTCAAACAGCAGCACCTCATGCTCCTGCATGAACTGGGCGTGGATAAAAAGGGGGGACGGCGGGCAGCTTCCAAAATCCCGGTGGAGGGGATCGAGGCCCTCTCCGGCGGGATGCTGAATTTCACGGGCCCCGAGGCGATCCTGAAGCGCCCCGAACTGCTGATCCGGATCTTCGAAGAGGGGGCCCGGCTGAAGACACCTCTCAGCGGCGAGGCCAAGCGGCTGGTGAAAGAGTTCGTTTACCTCATCGACCCGGGCTTTCGCTCCGCACCGGAAATCGTCCGAACCTTCGAACGCATCCTGATATCCGCCGAAGCCGGCGGACTGCTGGACGACCTGCTGTCCACCGGTTTTCTGGAGGCCTTCATCCCGGAGTTCCAGGGAATCTCCAACCGTATTCAATACGACGAGTACCACCTCTACCCGGTCGACAAGCACCTGCTGCGCACCGTTCACATCATCCAGCAGCTGGCCCGGGAAGACCGGCCCGGCGAGCCGCTGTTTGCCCGTCTCCACCGTGAGCTCAAGAACAAAGTGCTGCTGATGTGGGCGGCGCTGCTGCACGACATCGGCAAGGGCGCACCCACGGCCGACCACTCCGAAAGCGGCGCGGAAATGGTCCGTCGCATTCTTACCGAGAAGGGGCTGACACCGGAGGAGATCGCCGCCGTGGAATTCCTCGTCCGCGAGCACCTGTATCTGATCAAGACGGCCACCCGCCGGGACATCCACGACGAGGAAACCGCTATCACCTGCGCCCGGCGCATCAAGGATGCCGAACGCCTGAAAATGCTTTACCTGCTCACGGTGGCCGATTCCATGGCGACCGGGCCGGCCGCCTGGAACGATTGGACCTCGCACCTGTTGCGCGAGTTCTTCCTCAAGGTGCTGAACATTCTCGAAAAGGGGGAGCTGGCCAGCGATAAGGCCACCGCCGCCATCGAAACCAAGCACCGCGCTCTCCTGACGGCCGCCGCGTCCGGGGAGGCACGGCAGCGGATCGAGGCCCTGTTCCCCGCTCTCAGTCCGCGCTACCTGCTCGCGACGCCGGCCGAGCAGATCGCCAGCCACATCGAGCTGTTTCAGCGGCTGCAAACGAAGGCTTTCGTCTGGGACATCCAGCCGTCTTCGAAGGGCGCCACCCGCAAAGTAACCATCTGCGCATTGGATCGTCCCGGGTTGGTGGCCAGCATGGCCGGCGTGTTCACCCTGAACAGCATCAACATCCTGGACGTGCAGGTGTTCACGTGGCGGAACCGTACGGCCCTGGATGTCTTCGAGGTGACCCCGCCGCCGGATGCCATTTTCGAAGCGGAAAAATGGCGCCGAGCCGAGGAAAACCTCCAGGCCGTCTTGGCGGGAACCCTCGACCTGGCCGCCGCTCTCCGGCCGCGCCTGGAGGCGGCCCGCGGGGTCAAGCCGCGCGCCGCCCGGCGGCCGCACCGCGTGCGGGTGGATAACACCAGCTCCAGCTTCTTCACCATCATCGAGGTCTTTACATACGACTTTCCCGGGCTGCTCTACAGCATATCGGATGCTCTGTTCCGCTGCGAGCTCGACATCTGGGTGGCCAAAATCGCCACCAAGGTGGATCAGGTGGTGGACGTATTTTATGTCCGAGATCTGAGCGGCCAGAAAGTGGACGACCCCGGCCGGGTGTCCGCAATCAAAGCGGCGCTGCTGCAGCGGCTGCCGCAGCTGGATTAGGATTCAACTCCCAAGAAAGGTAAGGAATGGAACCATGAAAAAACGTTGGTCGGTTGGTTGGTTGGTTGGAATGGCGGGAATCGGATGCATGCTGCCGGCACCCTCTGCCTGGGCGGCGGAGGCCGCGCTGAACTCCGGGGACACCGCCTGGATGATCGTGTCCACGGCCCTGGTGATGATGATGACGCCCGCCGGTTTGGCCCTTTTCTACGGCGGCATGTCGCGCTACAAGAACTTGTTGAACACCCTGGCCATGACCTTCGTCGCCTACTGCCTGGCCAGCGTCATTTGGGTGATGTGGGGCTACAGCCTGGCTTTCGGACCCGATAAAGGGGGCATCATCGGAGGGCTGGACTTTTTCTTCTTCGCCGGGATCACACCGGCCAGCCTCGAGGGGACCATCCCCACCAACGTGTTTGCGCTCTTCCAGATGACTTTCGCCGGCATCACGGTGGCGCTGGTGCTCGGGTCCATCGTCGACCGAATGAAATTTTCCGCCTGGCTGATCTTTACCGCCCTCTGGGTGACGTTCATCTACTGCCCCATCGCGCACTGGGTGTGGGGCAAAGGCTGGATGGCCTCCATGGGCGCGCTTGACTTCGCCGGCGGAACCGTGGTCCACATCAACGCAGGCGTCGCGGGGCTGGTGCTGGCGCTGGTGCTCGGCAAACGCATCGGCTTCGGCAAGGAAGCCATGTTCCCTTCCAGCATCGCCTTGACGGCTCTGGGCGCCGCGCTGCTTTGGTTCGGCTGGTTCGGATTCAATGCCGGCAGCGCGCTGGTGGCCGACGGCCTGGCCGGCTCGGCCTTCCTGGTCACGAACACCTCGGCGGCGGCGGCCGCCCTGGCCTGGATGTTTACCGAGTGGCTGATCAACAAGAAGCCGACCGTGCTCGGCATCGCCTCGGGCGTGGTGGCGGGGCTGGTTGCGATTACGCCGGCCGCGGGCTTTGTCGGCCTGGGGCCGTCGATCCTCATCGGAATCGCCGCGGGCGTCCTGGGGTTCTTTTCGGTGGCCCGGTTGAAGCTCAAGATCGGCTATGACGACTCGCTCGACGCCTTCGGCGTCCACGGCATGTGCGGGACCCTCGGGGCGCTCGCCACGGGGCTTTTCGCCGACCCGGCCGTCAATGCCGCCGGCACCGGCCTTTTTTTCGGCAATCCCATGCAGATCGTGGTTCAGCTGGTTTCCATCCTGGCCACGGCCGTCTTCACGGCGGTGGGGACCCTGGTTCTGATCTATGTGACCAAGGCCTTGGCGGGCGGCCTGCGGGTGGAGGAGGAAAACGAACGGATCGGCCTGGACAGCGCCGTTCACGGCGAACGGGCCTTCGAAATCGAGTAAAGCGGGCGGAAATAAAAACAGGAGGAATGTCCCATGATGAAGAAAGTGGAAGCCATCATCAAGCCGTTCAAGCTGGATGACGTCAAGGAGGCCCTGAACGCCATCGGCATCCAGGGCATGACCGTATCCGAGGTCAAGGGGTACGGCCGCCAGAAGGGCCACAAGGAGGTCTACCGGGGAGCGGAGTATGTGGTCGATTTCATCCCCAAGATCAAAATCGAAATCGTGGTCGCCGACAACCTGCTCGACCAGGTGGTCGCGAAGATCCGCGAGGCCGCCTACACCGGCAAAATCGGCGACGGCAAGATCTTTGTTACCCCGGTCGAACAGGCCGTACGCGTGCGCACCGGCGAAACCGGGACGGATGCAATTTAGGACCGTGCGCCCGTTGGCCGGTTGGCCCGTTGAACCAGAAAGAGCGAGGTCACGATCACGGGCCAACGGGTCCACGGGCGAACGGGCCAACGAAAACGAGCTTTGGACACTACCCATACCATCACTCAATCCCAAAGGAGGAAATGCAATGAAACCCAAAGATGTATTGGCTTTTGCTAAGGAAAACGGCGCGAAGATGCTGGACCTGCGGTTTATGGACTTTCCCGGCCTCTGGCAGCATTTTTCGGTGCCGATCGGCCAGCTGGACGAAGGCAGCTTCGAGGACGGCTTCGGCTTCGACGGCTCCAGCATCCGGGGCTGGCAGCCCATCAACGCGAGCGACATGCTGGTGATCCCCGACCCGGCTTCGGCCAAGATGGATCCCTTTACCCAGACGCCCACCCTAGTGATGATCTGCGACATCGCCGACCCGGTCACGCGCGCGCCCTACTCCCGCGACCCCCGCAACATCGCCAAGAAGGCCGAGGCCTATCTCAAAAGCACCGGCATCGGCGACACCGCCTTCATGGGGCCCGAAGCGGAGTTCTTCATCTTCGACGACATCCGCTACGAGTCCAACAGCTACGGCGCGTTTTACGAGATCGACTCCGTCGAGGGCACCTGGAACACCGGCCGGGACGAAGGCCCCAACTTGGGCTACAAACCCCGGCCCAAGGAAGGTTATTTCCCGGTTCCGCCCATGGACAAGTTCCAGGATTTGCGCAGCGAAATGGTGCTGACGCTGGAGCAGCTGGGCATCGAGATCGAGGCCCAGCACCATGAAGTCGCGACCGCCGGCCAGGCTGAGATCGACATGAAATTCAGGCCGCTCGTGCAGATGGCCGATCAGCTGATGTGGTTCAAATACGTCCTGAAGAACGTCGCCGTCCGCAACAACCACACCGTGACCTTCATGCCCAAGCCGCTGTTCGGCGACAACGGGTCGGGCATGCACACCCACGTGAGCATCTGGAAGGGCGGCAAGCCGCTGTTTGCCGGCGACAAATATGCCGGCGTCTCCCAGATGGCGCTGTACGCCATCGGCGGCATCCTGAAACACTGCAAGGCACTCTGCGCGATCACCAACCCGACCACCAACTCCTATAAGCGGCTGGTGCCCGGCTACGAAGCGCCGGTCAATCTCGCCTACTCGAGCCGCAACCGCAGCGCGGCCATCCGGATCCCGATGTACTCGACCTCGCCGAAGTCCAAGCGCATCGAGTTCCGCACCCCGGACCCCTCCTGCAACGGCTACCTGGCTTTTTCCGCCATCCTGATGGCCGTCATCGACGGCATTCAGAACAAGATCGATCCGGGCGATCCCCTCGACAAGAACATCTACGACCTGCCGCCCGAGGAGCTGGCCAAGGTACCCTCCGCGCCGGGGTCCCTTGACGAAGCCCTGAAATGCCTGAAGGAGGACCACGAGTTCCTGACAAAGGGCGACGTGTTCACCCAGGACGTGTTCGACATGTGGATCGAATACAAGACCGCGGCCGAGGTGGACGCCGTGCGGCTGCGCCCGCACCCGCATGAATTCTTCCTCTACTTCGACATTTGATTTCCGCCCGGGGAACCTTCGGGTTCCCCGTCCCCGACGGGCCTGCGCCTCTCCCCCTCCGGAGCGCAGGCCCGTTTTCCTTTTCTG
>CAYRUF010000020.1:0-69338 GCA_964427375.1 uncultured Desulfatibacillum sp.
CCGGTCTCCCATCCCCCGGTCTCCCATCCCATGGATAGGATGGCTGGAGAACCATGCTGCAATCAGACGGCGGACGATCCTGCAGACCACATGTCGGGTTGCCGGTTCGAAAAAAACAGACCGGCCTTGACGTCCGGGGTTGAAAGCATCTCGGGCATGACCCCTGCGGTCAGCACGGTGGTTTTCCAAGACCCGATCGGACGCTCATCCCATCCGCCGTTGGTCGGCTCCATGGATTCGCGCCCGCCGAGCGTCCCGCTTTACTTGCACCTTCAAACGCTGTTGATCTGATCCCCTCGCCCCAAACGCGTTCCGTCCCGTTCCGAATCGGCATGCCTGCTGCTGGCGGCCGCTGCTCGCCGCTCGGTTGGCATACCGGTTGCCGGTGTCCGACCATTCATCCCAATCTTTGCAAAGGAAAATCTTCATGTCTCAGAAATCTGCCAACGACAAGCTGGCGGCCAAGAAAGCCGCCGTCATGGGCACCTCTCGCTCGAACCGGAAGCCGCTTTTTGCCGGACTGGCCGTCCTGGTTCTGCTGGCCGGAGGCGCCTTCTGGTATTTCAGCGCGAAGACTGCCTCAAATCCTCTCAACCCGACAACCGCCGCGCGGGTCTCCGGTGATGTCGTGTCCATGCCGGCGACCCATTTCGACGACGGCAAGGCGCGCTACTTCGAGCACCAACACGGCGGCATCACCATCCGTTACTTCGTGGTGAAGAGCGCCGACGGAGTCCTGCGGGCGGCCTTCGATGCCTGCGACGTATGCTGGCCGGCCGGCAAGGGCTATGCCCAGGACGGCGATTTCATGGTCTGCCGGAACTGCGGCCAGCGCTTCCACTCGACCAAGGTGAACGAGGTCAAGGGCGGCTGCAATCCGGCGCCGCTGGAGCGCCGCGTTGAAAACGGGATGCTGGTGATCCGGGTGGGCGACATCCTCGAAGGCAAAACCTACTTTGACCTAATTTGAGCGATTCTCACAGTGATGGTTATGGTAAGGTCCGCCGGGGTGTTCGCCCCGCAGGGCCCGCCGCAAAAGGCTCCCAGGCTTCGTCGACGCCCCAAGGGTTTCCACAATGGCTCCTCACAGGCAGCGACGGCCGAGTGGGTCGTGAGCTCTGCCGTCCGGGGCTATCCGGGCCTATCTGAGCGGCATTGCTGCCGTTGAGACGGCCACCGGAAAAATTGCAGCGGACCCTGCGGGGCGAACCCCCCCGGCGGACTCCACGGTCGGGTAATCCAATCGCTCAATTCAGGTTTGACTTTTCCAGAAAGGCCTGAGCCATGACGCTGAAACGAATATCCATCCGCAACCTGATGCGGCGCAAGGGCAAGGCGGCCTTCATTCTGGCCGGGCTTGTGATCGGAGTGGCCACGGTCGTCGGCATCTTCACCTTCGTGGCGGCGACCACCCACGACATCGCCCACAAGCTCGAGCAATACGGCGCCAACATCCTGATTGTGCCGAAAACCGAAAACCTATCTTTGAGCTACGGCGGGCTTTCGCTGGGCGGGGTGTCCTTCGACCTCGAAGAAATCCGGGAGTCCGAGCTGGCGCGGCTGGCCACCATTCCCAACCACCGCAACATCGCCGCGGTCGGCCCCATCGTGCTGGGGGCCGCGTCCGTTGCGGACCGTCGGATGCTGATGGCCGGCGTGGATTTCCAGGCGGCCGAAATCCTCAAACCCTGGTGGCGGGTGGACGGCCGGTTGCCTCAGGCCGACGAGGCGCTGCTGGGGGCCGAGGCCGCCCGGGCGCTTAACCTGACAACCGGCCAGCGCCTGTCCGTGAACGGCCGCGAATTGGCCGTTTCCGGGCGGCTCGAGGCCACCGGCTCCCAGGACGATCACCTGGCGTTTCTCACCCTCGCCACGGCCCAGCAGCTCTTTGCCAAGTCCGGAAAAATCTCCATGGTCGAGGTGGCGGCCCTGTGCAAGGACTGCCCGATGGAGGACATGGTCCGGCAGATCGCGGCGGTGCTGCCCGGCGCCAAGGTCATGGCCATCCAGCAGGTGGTCAAAAGCCGCATGGAGGCCTTGGCCCAGTTCCAGAAGTTTTCCTACGGGATATCCGCCGTCATTCTTTTCATCGGCGGCCTGGTGGTGCTGGTCACCATGATGGGCAGCGTCCGGGAGCGCACCGAAGAGATCGGCATCTTCCGGGCCGTGGGCTTCCGGCGTTCGCACATCATGCAGGTCGTTTTCCTGGAGGCCGGGATCATTTCGGCGCTGGCCGGCGTGATCGGCTACGGCCTGGGATGGGCCTCGGCGGCTGCGGCACTCGCTCTGTCCGGCGACGGCCATGCGGGGCACGTTCCCTTTGCGCCCGAGTGGGCGCTGGGAGCGGTCGCCCTGGCGCTGGTCCTGGGGCTGGCCGCCACGGTTTATCCGGCGCAGATGGCATCGCGCCTCGATCCGAACGAAGCGCTGCGGGCGCTCTAACCCTCGGGTCGGAAAGGAACGCACATGAGCTACATCGTTGCAGACCAATTGGGCAAGTCCTTCGGAAGCGGAGCGGCCGCGGTGCACGCCGTTTCCGATCTGAATTTCCGGATCGCTCCGGGCGAGTTCGTCGCGATCATGGGCGAGTCCGGCGCCGGCAAGTCGACCCTGCTGGGAATCCTCGGGGCGATGAGCGCTCCGACCACGGGACGGCTGCACGTGGACGGCATCGACGTGTACGCGCTGAATCCGGACCGGCTGGCCGATTTCCGGCGCGAGTATCTGGGGTTCGTGTTCCAGAGTTTCCACCTGGTCCCCTATCTGTCCGTGATCGAAAACGTCATGCTGCCGCTCGCCGTGAGCCGGCAGGGCGGCTTGGAAAAGCGCCGGCGGGCAAATGAGGCGCTGGCCCAGGTCGGCCTGGACGGAAAAGCCGACCGGCTCCCCGGAGAGATCTCGGGCGGCGAAAAGGAGCGCGTGGCGGTGGCGCGGGCGATCGTGAACGAGCCGCCGGTGCTGCTGGCCGACGAGCCCACGGGAAACCTGGATTCCGGAAACAGCCGTGAAATCATGCGGATGTTCCAGCGTCTGAACGCCTCCGGCATGACCGTCATCATGGTGACCCACAGCGCGGAATGCTCCGGCTATGCCGGGCGCATCATGCAGCTGAGCGACGGCCGACTGAAGACGGACCGGCGAGCCGCCGCCGCCCCTCTGCGGCGGGCTTCGTAACCGGCGGCCCGGCGGAAGGGGTCGTGGGATTCCGCCGCGGGCGGCCGACGATCGAGGCGTTGCTTGACACCCTCGGCGCCGATCGTATATTTGACCGCGACCGGGGAGCGCTCAGCCGCCGGGGAACTCCGATTCCTCAAGCACGGGGGGACAGGCATGGTTTTCGGTTACAGCACCAATGCGTTCGTGAAATACCGACTGGTGGATGCGGTGGCGCGCATCGCCCGGCTGGGATTCAAGGGCGTTGAGATCATGGCCGACCGGCCGCACCTGTATCCGCCGGATGTCGACGAAGCCGAGTTCGAGCGCCTCCAGCAGGCGCTGGTGTCCGGCGGGTTGAAAGTGACCAACCTGAACAGCTTCACGCTGTTCGCCGTGGGCGACACCTATCTGCCTTCCTGGATCGAACCGGACCGCGGCCGCCGGGAGATCCGCATCCGCCACACCCGCGACTGCCTGCGCCTGGCCCGGCGGCTGGGCTGCGCCAACATCTCCGTGCCGCCCGGCGGGCCGCTTTCCGGCGTCACCCGGGGCGAGGCCGAGCGGCTGTTTTACGAAGGGATCGAGGAGGTCGCCGCGCTCGCCGAAGCATTGAGCGTCCGACTGTTGGTCGAGCCGGAGCCCGGCCTGATGATTGAGACCACCCGTCAGTTCCAGGAATTCATGCGAGGCGTGCGCTCCCCGGCGGTCGGGGTGAATTTCGACATCGGCCATTTTTTCTGCGCCGGGGAAGATCCGCGGGAGGCCTTCGAGACGCTTTTCGAATGGGTGGGGCACGTTCACCTGGAAGACATCGCCCCCACGCGGGTCCATCGGCATCTGATCGCCGGCCGGGGCGCCATCCGGTTCGCCGATGTCCTGACATGCATGCGGCGGCTCGGCTACGCCGGCGACATCAGCCTGGAACTCTACCCCTACGTCGATACCCCGGAGGAAGCCGGGCGGGAGAGCCGGGCCTTCCTGGAACCGATCTTCGCAGAGGCGGGCTTCGACATCTAGTCCGACATCCAGCGCGGCTCCCCGGATGAACGGTATGGCGGCGCAGGCAGCCGAGCGGCCGGTCCCGTCCGTCAGGCCCTGCTGCTGTGGCTGCTGACGGTCAGCACCGGGCAAGGCGAACGCCGCACCACCCGGTCGGTGGTTGAGCCCATCAGCAGGGATTCTATCAGGCCGTACCCCCGCACCCCCATGACGATCATGTCCATGTTTTGGGCCACGGAATAGGCGACCAGCTCCTCGTGAGGCTGGCCGCGCAGGACGACCACCTGCAGGGAGCACCAGTTGCGGGCTTCCGGCGGCACCAGCTCTTCCAGTTTCGCCTTAAAGACATCGGTGTGAACCATGTCCTGGGCTTGTTCGGCGGGCGACATGAATTCGCGGTAGGCGGGCGGCTCGCTCACATGAATGAGGTGCAGTTCGGCCTCGAATTCCTGGGCCAGGCTGAGCCCGTAGTTCAAGCTGAGCACCGAGTCCGTCGAGAAGTCGCAGCCGACCAGAATTTTCTTCAGCCGGATGCCGGCGGCGTCCTTGCCGATGAAACCCTCCTCGGGGCTTTGCACGGCGAGCAGGGGACAGCTCAGGGTCCGCATCAGGCGCTGGGTCACCGACCCCAGGATCAGCCGCTTCAGGCCGGAGTGGCCGCGAGTGGAGGTGATGACGAGATCGACGCCCTTTTCTTCGACCAGGCGGGCGATTTCGGCAGCCGGCTGGCCGACCGCGATCAACGGCTCCCACGTGACCCGATCGAGCCCCGGTATTTTGGGCAGATGGGCCTGGGCCTCCTGCTGGATGCGCACCTGCTGGCCGATGGGGTCCAGCTGGAACTCGCCGTAGATCGTAACTGCCGACAAGTCGATGACGTGGCACACATAAAGCTTGGCGTCGAACTCCCGCGCGATCGCGACCCCATACGGAATGGTGCGGTTGGAATAATCCGAAAAATCGGTGGCGCAGATGATGCTCCGGAAATTCATTCTCATACGACACCTCCTTTTTTGAGGGACGAACGTTTATCCCTTTATGACCGCCAGCGGCGCCAGCCGGGCCACGCGCCGGGCCAGGCCGGCTCCGTGGACGACCTCAACGACCCGATCGACATCCTTGTAGGCCGCCGGCGCCTCCTCGGCCAGGCCGGCCATGCTGCCCGCGCGCACCCGGATGCCGCCGGCTTCGAGATCCCGGCGCAGGGCCGGTCCCTGCACGGAGCGCTTGGCTTGGTGCCGGCTCATGGTGCGGCCCGCGCCGTGGCAGCTGGAGCCGAACGTCTGGGACATGCCGCTTTCGGTTCCGACCAGCACCCAGCTGGAGGTGCCCATCGAGCCGGGGACCAGCACCGGCTGCCCGATGCCCCGGTAGACCGGCGGCAGCACGTCCGATCCGGGCCCGAAGGCCCGCGTGGCGCCCTTGCGATGCACGCACAGCGCGGCCGTCCGTTCTCCCACCGGATGGGATTCCACCTTGGCCATGTTGTGGGCGATATCGTAAATTTGAAAGAGGTGGTAACGTTTCAGTTTTCCGGCCAGCACCTGTTCGAACGAGCGTCGGATGTGATGGGCCAGCACCTGGCGGTTGGCAAATGCATAATTGGCGGCGGCTTTCATGGCGGCGAGGTAGTCCCGGCCCTCCGGGCTGCTCAGCGGCGCACAGACCAGTTCGCGGTCGGGCAGATCGATGCCGTATTGGCGGACGGCTTTCTGGAAGAGGTTGACATAGTCGGTGCAGACCTGATGCCCGAGGCCCCGTGATCCGCAATGGATCTGGACGACCACCTGCCCGGCGAAGAGGCCGAATTGCCGGGCGACGGCTTCGTCCGCGATCCGATCGACCACGTCCACTTCGATGAAATGGTTGCCGGCCCCCAGCGTGCCGATCTGGCCCTTGCCGCGGTCGCGGGCGCGGGCGCTGACCTTTTCCGCATCGGCGCCGGGCAGGCAGCCCTCCTCCTCGGTGCGTTCGAGGTCGGCGGCGCTTCCAAACCCGCGCTGGACGGCCCACCGCGCGCCTTTTTCCATGACCTGGTCCAATTCGCCGGCGGCCAGTTTCACGGCACCGCCCTTGCCGACGCCGCTGGGGCAGTTGGCGTACAGCATCGTCGCCAGGTCGTCCAGGTGAGGCCGAACGGCTTCAACGTCCAGTTGGCTGGCCAGCAGGCGGACCCCGCAGTTGATGTCGTAGCCCACCCCGCCCGGAGAGATCACCCCGTCCGGCAGGGCCGTAGCCACCACGCCGCCGATGGGAAACCCGTAGCCCTGGTGCATGTCCGGCATGGCCAGGACCTGGTTGACGACGCCCGGCAGCGTGGCGGTGTTGACCAGCTGCTCCAGGCTGCGGTCGCCGAGCACGTTTTCGATCAGGGCCTCGTCGGCATAAAACCGGGCCGGCACGCGCATGTCCGGCCGAAATGACGACGGGATTTCATAGAGGTAGGTGTCGATTCTGCGTAGATCGCGGATGCGCACCATGGGGTCCTCCTGAGCGCCGAGGAGCGGCGGGTCACACATCGAAGACCACGGTCACCACCAGACCTTCCGGATGGCGGCCGATGGCCAGATGGTGAAAGGTGACGGCCTTGACGTGCTTGTCCAATGCCTGGACCGGGGCGCCGCGGACGACCGCCTTGAGCCGGACGGGGGACAACTCGATGAAGTCGACCTGGTCGAAAATCAGGGATTCGGTTTCCGCCCAGAAGGCCAACTCGCTCAGCCAGGCCACCAGCAGGCTTTCCGCATCGGCCGCCTCCAATTCGATGCGTTTGGCGACGCTGCCGGCACCCCCGGAGCCTCCCGTCCGCATCAGGCTGTTCATGCCCGCCGCGGCGTTCCCAAACAGCTCGGCCAGATTCCGGCCGTATATGCGCAGCGCCCGGTCTGCGGTGTGGTCGACTTCTTCGAACCGTATGGGCACCATGACTCCCGCGGGCGCTGATGGTTTGAGGTGCGTGCCCGTCCGCACCGGCACGGGAGGTGAATGAAGGCCGAAGCAGTTGGGCGGCTATAGCAGGGGATGATTCAGTATGTAATGAGCATCCCCCGGATGTCAAGCATTCCAACGGGCGACGATCCGGCGCGTCCTGCGCTCAAAATGACTTTACAGGCTTCGGGCGGCTTGCCTATAATCACTGATCCGTTTTCCCCTTTTGGATTAAGGCAAGGAGGCCATCCGATGAAAGCCATTTTTTTCGAAACCCATGGAGAAATCGACGTTCTGCGTTATGGCCAGGTGCCCGATCCGACTCCGGCGGCCGGTCAGGTGGTGGTGCGGGTCCGGGCCTGCGCCCTGAATTTCCTGGATATCTGGGTGCGGCGTGGCTGGCCGGGGCTGAAGCTTGAAATGCCGCACTGGTGCGGCGCGGACGTGGCCGGCGAGGTCGCCGCACTGGGCCCGGGCGTGTCCGGCTGGGCCGTGGGGCAGCGGGTGGTCGTCGATCCCGGGATCAACCGGTTCGAAGACGAGTTCACCCGGCGCGGCGCGGCGTCGATCAGCCCCGGATACAGCGTCCTGGGCGAGCATGTGCGCGGCGGAGCCGCCGAGTACGTGGCGGTGCCGGCCGCCAACCTGGCTGCGATGCCCGAGGGGCTGGACTTTCCCGCCGCGGCCGCTCCGCTGCTGGTCGGCCTGACGGCCTGGCGCATGCTGATCCACCGCGCCGGTCTTCGCCCGGCGGAAACGGTGCTGGTGGTGGGCGCCGGCGGCGGAGTGAACAGCATGGCGATCCAGGTCGCCAAGCTCGCCGGGGCCACGGTGTGGGTCGTGGCCGACGGTGCGGAAAAGTCCGCCAAGGCCGTCCGGCTGGGCGCCGACCGGGTCATCGACCGCTCCCAAACGGACTGGGTCCGGGAGGTCCTAACGGCGACCGGCCGGCGCGGGGTCGACGTGGTGGTGGACAACGTCGGGCGGGCCACATTGGCCGGCAGCATGCAGGCGGTGGCGCGCGGCGGCCGCATCGTGATCGTGGGAAACACCAGCGGGCCCAAGGCCGAGATCGACATCCGCTTCATCTTCGGCAAGCAGATCAGCCTCATCGGCAGCACCATGGGCAGCCACCAGGATTTTCTCACCGTGACGGGCCTGCTCTGGAAGGGCAGGCTTGAACCGGTGATCGATCGGGTGTTCCCGCTGAGCGAGGGGATCGAGGCCTATCGGCGGATGGAGGCGGGGGGGCATTTCGGCAAGATCCTGCTGCAGCCATAACAAATTGCAACCCAAATTGAGCGATTTTATCAGCTGACAGCGGAGCCCGTCGGGGTATGCGCCCCGCCGGGCCGCCGCAAAAGACGCCCAGGCTTCGTCAACGCCCCCGGGGTTTCTCCCATGGCTCCGCACCGGCAGCGACGGCCGAGTCGGCCGTGAGCGCTGCCGTCCGGGGCTATCTGGGCCTATCTGAGCGGGATGGCTGCCGTCGAGAGACGGCTACTGAAAAATTGCGGCGGTCCGGCGGGGCGCATACCCCGACGGGCCTTCCCCTAACAATCCGTGTAAGAATCGCTCAAACTGTATGAAAGAAAAGCAGCGCGACAGGCCCTATCGATAGCGCTTGATAACCTCGCGGAAGATGATGAGCTTCTGGACGTCCTGGGTGCCTTCGCCGAGCGAAGATCCCCAGGCGTCCATCGGGAACTTGTGGATGGGATGCTCGAACATGACCGATGCGGCGCCGAAGATGTCCGCAGCCCAGGCCGTGGTCTTGCGGGCGGCCGCAACCGCGAGCAGCTTTGCGATCGAGGCCTGCTCGCGGAAGTCTGCGCCGCGGTCGACCGTCCAGCAGGCTCTCCAGAGCGCCAGGCGGGCGGCCTCGATTTCGGCATGCCGCTCGGCGATTTCAAACGACTTGGCCTGATGGTCGGCGATCCGCTGGCCGAAGGCGGTGCGCGTGACGGCGCGCTTCACGGCCAGGTCGAAGGCGCCGGCGGCGGTGCCGAGCGTCAGGGCCGAGATCGCTAACCGGCTGTGGGTGAAGATTTGCAGCACCTGCGCCAGCCCGTGGCCCTGTCGGCCGAGCAGGTGGTCGGCCGGCACCGCCACGTCCTTCAACTCCAGCCGCGTCAGGTCCGACGGCAGCCAGACCTGTTTGTTCAAACGGGTGCGCCGGACTCCGGGCTGATGGAGATCGACCAGAAACATCGAAAGTCGGCGAGCCCGAGTGGCGGCCGGGTCGGTGACGGCCGTGATCACGGCCAGGTCGGCGACGCTGCCGTTGGTGACGTAGGATTTCGCGCCGGTGAGCCTCCAGCCGTCTGGCGCGGCGTCGGCCTGCATGGCAACGGCCGCCACGTCGCTTCCAGCGTGGCCTTCGGTGTTGCCGAGGCCCATGATCGATTCCCCCTTCAGGGCCTTTTCCGCATAGCGGCGCTGAAGCTGCCGCGAACCGAAAAGAAAAAGGCCCATCAGGCCGAGGTCGGCGTGCGCGAGCGCTGCAATCGCCGCGCCCGGCGAACGCCGGGCCAGTTCCTCCGCGAAGAGAGCTTCCCGCAGGGCCGAACGCTTTACGAGGCCACTTTCTGACCATTCGAATCCGTACCCGCCCGATCGGCCCAGCTCCTCAAAAAATTCCCTCGGAAGGTCTCGGCGGCGGTACCAGTCGTTCAACCGCGTTTGGAAGCCGCTGTTCAAAAAATCTTTGAATTGGCTGAATTCAATAAGCAATTCTTCCGGAAGGGCGAAGTCCATTTTTTTATCCTTGCGGATGCGACGCGGCTGTCATTCTCTCGGGAGATGATTTTACGAAACCATACGCCATTTGAGGTTTTATCAATTTATTTTTTAAAAATACGCCTTTTGGATTTAAATGACAAGATAATATGAATGCCATTTTTTATTTTGATATCGATATTGCAATTTGGGTTGGCTTTATGCTAACCATAAAGCAGGCTATCTCTTGAGCATGGTTCCAGCAGCGTGCTGTGGGCTTATGATATCTCCTCCGATGACCGCGAACGGCAGGCGAAAGAGAGGGCGCCATGAAGGAGCTGATCGAATACATAGCCAAATCTCTGGTGGATTATCCGGAGCAGGTAAGCGTCAACGTGCTGGAAGGCAGTCAGGCGACCGTGCTGGAGCTGAACGTGGCCAAGATGGACTTGGGCAAAGTGATCGGGAAGCAGGGCCGGACGGCCAAGGCCATCCGAACCATCCTTGGCGCGGCCTCCGCCAAAAACAAGAAACGCGCCGTGCTTGAAATCGTGGAGTGACGCCCTGCCGGGGGTGCCTGGATTTACACCCCCTCGTTTTTACAACCACCTTCCTTGCGGCGGCAGGCGCCATGAGAAGCCTTCCTTTCCTGGATTTCCTCAACAACGGGCACCCTTGACGCGATTTGATCGCGTCGCATATTTTCCCAAACCAGTCCGGACGCAACCAACACAGCTGCACCCGAATCCTTAACCAAGGATGGTTTCGATGCCGAAGACGCGAATCGCCTTGCCCGACTCACTGGATTACCTTTCCATTCTCGATGAACACGGGGTGCTGGACCCGGATCTCGAACCGGCCCTCGACGATTCCCTGCTCTTGAAACTGCATCGGACGATGCTTCTGGCGCGCCGGTTCGATGAGCGGCTGCTGAGCCTGCAGCGCCAGGGCCGGATCGGGACGTTTCCGCCGATCGCCGGCCAGGAGGCCGCGCACCTGGGGGCGGTCGCCGCCTTGCGGGCCTCCGACTGGGTGGTTCCGGCATTCCGCGAAATGGCGGCCGATCTCTGGCGCGGCCGTTCCCTGGAGAGCATCATCATTTACAACAACGGTTTCAACGAAGGCAGCCGGATTCCCGCCGAGCGCAACGACATGCCCATCTCCGTGCCCGTTGGCTCCCAAATCCTGCACGCCGTCGGCATTGCCTGGGGCATGCAGTACCGCGGCACGGACGACGTCGCGATGACCTTTTTCGGCGACGGTGCGACCTCCCAGGGCGACTTCCACGAGGGGCTCAACTTTGCCGGCGTGTTCCAGCTGCCGGCGGTGTTCGTCTGCCAGAACAACCAGTGGGCCATTTCGATTCCGCGCTCCAAGCAGACCCGCTCAAAAACCCTGGCCCAAAAGGCGTTTGCATACGGGATCCCGGGAATTCAGGTGGACGGCAACGATATTCTCGCGGTTTACGCCGCCGCCCGGGAGGCGGTCGAGCGGGCCCGGTCCGGGGGCGGGGCCACCCTGATCGAGTGCGTCACCTACCGCATGGCCGTGCACACCACGGCGGACGATCCCAAGCGCTACCGGTCGGACGCCGAAGTGGAGGAATGGCGCCGCAGGGACCCGCTCACCCGCTTCCAGGGATATCTCTCGGCCAAGGGCCTCTTGACCGCGGATGCCGTCAAGGACGAGGAAGAGCGGGTCGCCGCCGAGATTCAAGCGGCGGTGGAGCGTGCCGAAGCAGAGATGAAGTCTCTGGGGGACCCGTTGCCGATGTTCGAACACGCCTACGCCGAAATGCCCGAATACCTCAGCGAGCAGCGCGCGGATTTCATCCGGTTCATCGGTTCGATCGAGAAGGAGGGGGACCATGCCTAAGATGACCATGGTGCAGGCCCTGAATTTGGCCCTGCGCCAGGAGATGGCCCGGGACGACCGCGTCATCGTCCTGGGCGAGGACGTGGGGGTGGACGGCGGCGTCTTCCGCGTGACCGACGGCCTGATCGAAGCCTTTGGGGAACGCCGCGTGGTGGACACGCCGCTGGCGGAATCCGCCATCGCCGGCATGTCCATCGGCATGGCCGTCTACGGGCTGAAACCGGTCTGCGAGATGCAGTTCGATGGGTTCAGCTACTACACCATGCACCAGATCGAAGCCCACGCCTCCCGCCTGCGCTGGCGCTCCCAGGGGCGCTACCATGTGCCGATGGTCCTGCGGGCGCCCTACGGCGGCGGCGTGCGCGCCCTGGAACATCATTCCGAGAGCCGCGAGGTCTTTTGGGCCCACATCCCGGGCCTCAAGATGGTGATCCCCTCGGGTCCGCGCAACGCCCGGGCGCTTCTGGTCAGCGCCATCCGAGACCCGGACCCCGTCATCTTCTATGAACCCAAGGCCGTCTACCGCGCCTTCCGCGAAGACGTGCCCGAGGAGGAAGAAACGCTGCCCATCGGACGCTCCCGGCGGGTGCGGGAGGGCCGCGACCTCACGCTGATCGCCTACGGCGCCATGATGCGGCCGACCCTGGAAGCGGCCGACGCGCTGCAGCGCCAGCACGGTGTGGAGGCCGACGTGATCGATCTGCTGACGATTTCGCCGCTGGACGACTCGCTCCTGGTGGAGTCCGCCCGCAGGACCGGGCGGGTGGCCGTCGTGCACGAGGCGCCGCGCAGTTTCGGACCGGGGGCCGAAGTGGTGGCCCGGCTGGTGGAAAAGGCGTTTTATCACCTCGAGGCGCCGGTGGCGCGGGTGACCGGCTACGATGTCCTCATCCCCTTGTTCAGCCGCGAAAAATACTACCTGCCCGATGCGGCCCGCATCGTCGACGCGGCCCGCACCCTGCTGGCGGCGCAATCATAGGAGGCGAACATGGCCAAGGCGTTCAAGCTCCCGGACCTGGGTGAGGGCATCCACGAAGGGGAGGTGCTGGCCGTGCGGGTCAGCGCCGGACAGGCCGTCAAGGAAGGCGACGTCATCCTGGAGGTCGAGACCGACAAGGCCGCGGTCGAAATCCCCTCGCCGTACACCGGCACGGTTTTGGAGATACTCGTCAAGCCCGGCGACACGGTTCGGGTCGGCCAGGTGCTGATGACCTTCTCGGAAGCCGGGGAAAAACCCGAGGCGCTTCCCGCACCGGCTGCGCGGCCTCCCCAAGCGGCGGCCGGCCCGGAGCCGGTCGGCGCGCCGCCGGCTGCCGGTCCGCGCCAGGGACCGGTTCCGGCTTCGCCGGCGACCCGCCGTCTGGCTCGGGAGCTGGGCGTGGACCTGACGCAGGTGCCGCCCAGCGGTGCAGCGGGTCTGGTCACCGCCGATGACGTGCGTGCGTTCGCTGCGGCCGGCCCGACCTCGAAAACGCCGGCGGCTGCACCCGCGGCGCCGGCCGCGGAACAACCCGCCCGCCCCCCCGTTCCGCCCTCGGAGCTGCCTGATTTTTCCAAGTGGGGTGCGGTGGAACGAGTGCCGTTCCGCTCCATCCGCCGGGCCACGGCCAGGCAGATGAGCCTGGCCTGGGAGCAAATACCCCATGTCAACAGCCAGGACTACGTGGACGTGACGCGGCTCGAAGCCTTCCGGCGCAAGCACAAGCGCGATGTTGAAGCGCTCGGCGGGCGCCTGACGGTCACCGTTTTCGCGCTCAAGGCCGTGGCGACGGCCTTGAAGGCCCATCCGCGGATCAACGCCAGCCTGGACACGGCGGCCGGCGAAATCGTGCTGAAAAAGCACTATCACATCGGCGTGGCCGTCAACACCGAGGAGGGGCTCGTCGTTCCGGTGGTGCGCGACGTCGACAACAAGAGCATCAAAGAGCTCGCGGTCGAGCTCAACGCCCTCGTGCAGCGGGCCCATGCCCGCAAGATCGCCCTGGAAGAATTCCAGGGCGGAACCTTTACCATCACCAATGCCGGCGCGCTGGGGGGCTGGACGTTTGCGCCGATCATCAACTATCCGCAGGTGGCGATCCTCGGGCTTGGGCAGGGACGGCTCCAGCCGGCGGTCGTCAAGCGGGAGAGCGGCCTGGCGATCGCCGCCCGGCTGATCATGCCGGCGGTGCTGTGCATCGACCACCGCGTGCTGGACGGGGCTGATGCCGTGAACTTCCTGAAGCTCTTCAAACAGATCATGGAAGATCCGGACGAGCTGCTGATGTCCGTTGTTTGACAACCAGCGAGCGCGGGCTTCCAATTGGAGGTGCACCAATGGTGATGGGCGAACTGGCGCAGGAGACCGAGCTGCTGGTGATCGGCAGCGGACCGGGCGGCTATGCCGCGGCGTTTCGTGCGGCCGACCTCGGCATGGACGTGAGCCTGGTGGACCCGGCGCCGCGGCCGGGCGGGGTCTGCCTCTACAAAGGGTGCATCCCCTCCAAGACCTTTCTCTTCCTGGCCGAGCTCATCTTCGACGCCGAGCGGGCCGGCGCCATGGGAATCTCCTTCGGTCCTCCCCAGATCGACCTGGCCGGCCTGCGGCGCTGGAAGGCCGAGGTGATCGAGAAGATGGCGGGCGGTTTGATGAGCCTCGCCAAACGCCGGGGAGTGCAGCTCATCAACGGCCGCGCCGAATTCGAGTCCTCGGAAAGCGTGCGGGTGCACGACGCCGATATCAGCCGCATCCGCTTCCGGCACGCGATTATCGCCACCGGATCGAAGCCGATCCCGTTTCCGGGAACCGATTTTGCGGCCGGCCGCCGGATCATGAGCTCCACCGGGGCTCTGGCGCTTGCCGATGTGCCGGAATCCCTGCTCGTTCTGGGGGGCGGCTATGTGGGCTTGGAGCTGGGGACCGTCTATGCCGCGCTCGGCAGCCGCGTCAGCGTCGTCGAACGGCAGGATCGCCTCCTGCCGGGGGTCGATCCGGACCTGGTCAATCCGCTGCAGCGGCGGTTGCAATCCATCTTCGCCGACATCCGGCTGAACACCCGCGTCCAGCAGCTGCGGGAGGAGGAGGGCGGCGTCACGGTGCAGTTGGAAGGAGACGGCGCTCCTTCCGAACAGCGCTTCGAGCGGGTGCTGGTGGCCATCGGGCGCAAGCCGGCGACCCAGGGGTTGGGCCTAGAGCATACGCGCGTTCAGGTGGATGCGAAGGGCTTCATCCGCGTGGACGAACAACGCCGCACGAACGATGCGCGCATTTTCGCCGTCGGGGACGCCGTGGGCGGCATGATGCTCGCCCACAAAGCGAGCTACGAGGGCAAGGTGGCGGCCGAGGCCATCGCCGGCCAGCCTTCGGCATTTGATGTGCGGGCGATTCCGGCCGTGGTCTACACCGATCCCCAGATCGCCTGGTGCGGGCTTACCGAGGAGCAGGCGCGGCAGGAGCGCATCCCCGTCCAGGTGCAGCGTTTTCCATGGAAGTTCTCCGGGCGGGCGACCACCATGGGGGCTTCCGAAGGCCTCACCAAAATTCTGGCCGATCCCGCATCCGGCCGGATCCTGGGCGTGGGGATCGCCGGCCGGAACACGGAGGGCTTGATCTCAGAGGGGGTCCTGGCCATCGAAATGGGAGCCCTGGCCGAGGACGTCGCCGCCACGATGCACCCGCATCCGACGCTCTCGGAGACGGAATCCGAGGCGGCCGAGATGTTCCTGGGTCGGGCGACGCATATCATCGGGAAACGTTAAAAGCTGAAAGATAAGAGCCGAAAGGCTTTTGGGGATTCATGGAACTTCGGGCCGTGAACCGCTCGCAGCGCCGCCATTCAGACAGCGAGCCTAATCTTTTGCGTTGAGCTTTGAGCTTGCCGCTTTGAGCTTTTCCGCCCAGTCCGCGGGCATCTGAACGGCAACGACGTCTCCACGGGCACAGACCACGCCCTTGGCGGACAGTCGGATATCGAGCATCACCTTGCGGCCCTGGATTTCCCGAACCCGCGCCCGCAGCTCCAGTTCCGCATCGATGGGCGTCGGCGCGAGATAATCCACGTGCAGCGAGCCGGTGACGAAACGCACCGGCGGTTCGGTCCCCAGCTCCCGTCCCTCCTGCCGGTATTTGGCGGCCGCGGCGGTACCGGTGGCGTGGCAATCGATGAGCGAGGCGATCAAGCCGCCATATACATAGCCCGGAATCGCCGTATGGTAGGGCCGCGGCCGAAAGCGGCACACACTCTCCTCCCCGTCCCAATGGCTTTTGATCTGAAGGCCGTGCGGGTTCAAGCGGCCGCATCCATAGCAGTGGCTCACGTCGTCCGGATAATAATCCTGAAAGGCTTTCGAGGCCATCGATTTCCCTTCTGATACCCAAATTGAGCGATTTTATTGCCTGACAGCGGAGTCCGCAGGCGTGTGCGCCCCGCCGGACCGCCGCAATTTTTCAGTAGCCGTCTCGACGGCAGCCATTCCGCTCAGATAGGCCCAGACAGCCCCGGACGGTAGAGCCCACGACCCATTCGGCCGGCACTGCCTGTAAGGAGCTATGGGAGAAACCCCGGGGGCGTTGACGAAGCCTGGGCGTCTTTTGCGGCGGTCCGGCGGGGCGCACACCCCTGCGGACCTTCCCATGACAATAAATGCGATAATCCCTCAAACGATGTGATAGAGAACCCATCGCTGGGACGAGACGGGTGCGACCGCCGACCAAAAGGCCGGGGGGCCTCATCCCCGCCGGCCTCGATTCCCCCGGCGGCAGCACCGCGGACACATCCGAATCAATCTTCCTTCTGGTACTTGAAGGAGAGGCTCACCCGCGCCCGGTAGGCGGTCGCCTTGCCATTCTCGATCTTCAGGTCGAGTTTGGTGATTTCCGCTACGCGCAGATCTCTGAGGCTTTTGGAGGCGGTTTCCACGGCATTTTTGGCCGCATCCTCCCATGACTTGGTGCTGGTGCCAATCAGCTCGATGACTTTGTAGATGCTCTCGGCCATAACATCCTCCTTTCTGATGATCACAGGTGATCGCCGCATCGGGGGCGGCCGGGGACGATCCCCGGTCCCTCCGGGGGGGAGAATCGATACCACCGGCGTTAGCCAACCGCTGAAATGGGTCTTAACAGCCGGCTGCCGGCTTCAGCATGCCCGTTGGGGCTCAGGGGCGGAATGGCATCCGCCGTCGCGGAAAATCGATTGGAGCCGATCGGCATCGACGGCGGGGCGTTAAATGACTACCTACCCGGAAACGCCCCTGGAAGTCAAGCCGGCAGCGGCGTGTGCCGATCGTCCGCCCTCTTGCATCCCAGCCGGTTCCTTTGTATGACCACCCTCGATCCATTTTACGAGCAGCCGATCGCCGGCAAGAGGTGCGTTGAACTATGGAACGGGACTTCCTCGGACTCAGACCCGAATCGGAACGGGCGATCGACCTTGAGGCGCCTGCGGCGTTGATCGCCAAGACGCAATTGCCGAGCGGCGAGATTCCCTGGTGCGACGGGCAGAAAACCGACCCCTGGGATCATGTGGAAGCCGCCATGGGGCTGGGGACTGCCGGCCGCCATGAGGCGGCCCGCAGGGCGTTTGAGTGGCTGGCCGGCGTTCAGCTGCACGACGGCAGCTGGTACAGCGCCTACCGCCAGGGCCGGGCCCAGGATCGGACCCGGGATGCCAACATGACCGCGTACGTGGCCGTCGGGGTCTATCACCACTACCTGCTCACGGGTGATGCCGGCTTTCTCTCCGCGATGTGGAGGACGGTCTGCGCGGCGATTGAATTCGCTCTGAGGCTGCAGGCGCCCCAAGGTGAAATCCACTGGGCCATCAGCCCGCAGGGACGGGTCGATCGCATGGCCCTGCTCACCGGCTCGAGTTCCATCTACATGAGCATCAAGTGCGCGCTCGCCATCGCTGGCGTCCTGGGCCGGGCGCGGCCCGGCTGGCAGGCGGCGCTGCGCCGGCTCGGGCACGCCATTCGGTTCAAGCCGCATCTGTTCAACGTGACCAAATCCCGTTTTTCAATGGACTGGTTCTACCCGGTTCTATGCGGCGCCGTCAGCGGGGCCGCTGCCGAGCGCCGGGTCGAGCGCGGCTGGCGGAAGTTCGTCGTCGAGGGCCTGGGCGTGCGGTGCGTCTCGGACCAGCCCTGGGTGACTCTGGCCGAGACCTCGGAGCTGGCGCTGACGCTGGCGGCCATGGGCCATGTCGAAACGGCGCGGATCGTCTTCAGCTGGATCGGCGAGCGGCGCTTCGAGGACGGATCGTACTGGTCGGGGTTTACCGTTCCGGACATGACCCTCTGGCCGGAAGACCGGCTGACCTGGACCAACGCCGGCATCCTCATCGCCGCGGACGCCATTTTCGAACTGACCCCTGCCGCCGGGCTTTTCAGCCATCGCCGGTGGAGCGACGGCCCGCCCTCATGACGGGCTTCGGCTCCGGCCCTCCCGGAAGCGAAAGATCCCGAACACGGCCCCGCCCGCCAGGGCGACCCCCGCGCTCACCTGAAACAGCCCGAAGCCGCCCAGGGTTCCATACAGCGCGCCGTTGATAAAAAAGCCCGCCATCAACCCGAGGCCGTAGGTCAGGGCATTGTTGACCGCCTGGCCCAGGTTCTTGGCATCCGGCGGCGACAGGCGGTCCATGTAAAGGATGCTCGCCATGTGGAACGTCCCATAGGTCATGGCGTGCAGCAGCTGAGCGAGCAGGATGGCGGCCGGTGCCGATGCGGATCCCAGAACCAGCCAGCGCAGCACAGCGGCGGCAAACGAGGCGGTCAGCACGCGTTCGAGCGCGAAACGGCTGAAAATGGCATCCGAATAGAGCATGGCCACGATTTCCGCCGTCGACGCCACGGCCCAGCAGATGCCGATGAAGGTGCCGGAATATCCCAGGGTTTCGAGGTGGATGGAAAAAAAACCGTAATACGCCCCGTGGCTGACGAGCATCAGAAAGCCGCCGGTGAGGAACACGGCGGATCGTCGCAGCAGCAGGGCCTTGGTTCGGCGGGCCAGCCCGGCGGAGGACGGACCGCGGTCGCGGGGCACCGTGGCGGAGATCGGAACGAGCAGGAGGGAGCCGGCCAGAACCCCGTACAGGATCAGCCGCACCGAAAACCACTCCATCAGTTTGCCGAAAACCAGCACGACGGTGATGAAGCTGATGGACCCCCAGAGCCGGATGCGGCCGTAGCTTTTCTTCTCCCGCCCCAGGGTCTCCATGGTGATGGCTTCCAGGAACGAAATGACCGGCGCGTAGAAGATGCCGTACGCGATGGTGATCAGGGCCATGACGGCAAACTCCTCGGTGAGCAGGAAGAGCGCCCAAACGGCCGCGCTCACGGCGTTGCATGCAATGTATATCGGGCGCCGGCTCCTGGTCCGGTCCGCCAGGGCGCCCCAGAGCATCGGAAAGACCACCATCGTGACCGACCGCAAGGCGGACAGGGCGCCGATGTGGAATCCCGATAACCCCAAATGGTAGCAATACAGATTGAAGTAGGGCAGGTACAGACCCATGACGCCGAAATAGAGGAAGTACTGCGAGGCGATCGCCGTCTTGGAGAAAATATGCGCCATGGAGTTCAACCCGTAAGAGCCATGCAACACCGTCCGTGGAACAACGCCTATCATACGGCAAATCGGGTGCCGGGGCAAAACGGGGGCCGCCGAGCGTATGCCGGATCCCAACGAACCGCTCGCGTCGGTTTACAAAGAAAAGGCGAGATGCTATTTTTATCGACTGGATTCATGATTGCCAAGGGACCACGACCGGCCGGGAAGCCCTCCGGCCGGTTCGACGCCGACGCGGAAAATCGTCAATACAGGCCGGACACTCGGATCCGGGCCGGGGGGCGCCCGGCCGGAGGGGGGGCCGATCAGGAGGCGGGCATGGACGTCATCAAGATCCGCTTTGCGGCTGAATTCGAGGATCTCAGCAGCGATGTCGAACGAACCATCGAAGACATGTTTCGGTCGCTCAATCCGGTGTTTCGCCTCGCCGAGCGCTCCTGGAAGCCGTCGATGGACATGAACGAAACTCCGGAGCAGATCATCATCCTGGCGGAGGTGGCCGGCGTCGACAAGGACGACCTGGAGGTGGAGATCAGCAGTAAAGCCGTGCGCATCCGTGCGATGCGCCCGGCGCGGAACTGGGGTGGGGATGCCACCTACCGCCTGGCGGAGATCCAGTACGGCCGGTTTGAGCGCGTGCTGTTTCTGCCGGCGCCCATCGATCCGGAGATCGTATCGGCCGCGTACACGAACGGGATGCTTGAGATCCGGCTGGCCAAACTGCAGCTGGAAGCGGTGCGCCACGTTCCGGTGGCGGACGCCTAGCCGCCGGCGCCGACCCGCGGCGCGGCCGCCATGATCCGCGCGGCTGCAGCGGACGGCGTTCGAATCCTGGAGGAACCCTTGACGGAGAATACGACATCGCTGCCATCGCCCCCCGAAGCCCTTCCGGAGCTTCTGCCCATCCTTCCGCTTTTCGACGCGGTGCTCTTCCCGAAGATGGTGTTGCCCTTGATGGTCATTCAGGAAGAATCCGTCAAATTGGTGGATGACGTCATGGCCAAGGACCGGCTGCTCGGGCTGGTGGCGTCCACCCAGGGCGGGGATCCGAAGCCGGAACGGGTGAAGGACACGCTGTCCTCCGTGGGCACCGGTGCGCTGATCCTCAAGATGGCCAAGACCCATGACAACCGTACCCAGCTTCTGTTGCAGGGTCTGAGCCGCTTCCGCATCCGATCCTTCGTGGACGGCAAGGCGTTTCTGGAAGCGCACGTCAGCGCGCTGCCGGACCTGGGAGAGAAGGACAACGAAACCGAAGCGCTCATGGCCAATGTGGTCAGCCAGTTCGTCCGGATCGTCGAGTTGTCGCCGGGGCTGCCCCAGGAGATCGGGCAGATGGCGCGCTCCATCCAAGAACCGGGCACCCTGGCCGACATGGTCGCCTCCAGCATCCCGATCAGTCTGGAAGAGAAGCAGAAGGTTCTCGAGCAGGAGCGGGTGAACGAGCGGCTCCGGATCGTGGCGCGCCTGGTCCACCACCAGCTGGAAATTCTCGAGCTGGGGAAGAAGATCCAGACCCAGGTCAAGGGCGACATGGAAAAAAGCCAGCGGGATTACTACCTGCGGCAGCAGCTGAAAGCCATCCGCGAGGAGCTCGGGGAGAAGGACGACGCCTCGGGAGAGATCGAGGAGATGCGCCGGAAGATCGCCGCCAAAAATCTGCCCGACGAGGCCCGCAGGGAGGCCGACCGGGAATTGGAGCGGCTGGCGCGGATGCACCCCTCCTCGGCCGAGTACACCGTCGCCTCCACCTACCTCGACTGGCTGGCGGCGCTGCCCTGGCACGACGCCACCGTCGATACGCTGGATATCCCGCGCGCGCGCAAGATTTTGGACGATGATCACTTCGGCCTGGAAAAGCCGAAACGGCGCATCATCGAATACCTGGCCGTGCGCAAGCTCAAGCCGAATTCGAAGGGCCCCATCCTTTGCCTGGCCGGACCTCCCGGCACCGGCAAGACCTCCCTGGGCCAGTCCATCGCCCGCGCGCTCGGGCGCCGGTTCCACCGCATCTCGCTGGGCGGGGTGCGCGACGAGGCCGAGATCCGCGGGCACCGGCGCACCTATGTCGGAGCCCTGCCCGGGCGGGTCATTCAGGCCCTGCGCCGCACCGGTTCCAACAACCCGGTTTTCATGCTGGATGAGATCGACAAGGTCGGCAGCGATTTCCGCGGAGACCCGTCCTCGGCGCTCCTGGAAGTGCTGGATCCCGAGCAGAACAAATCCTTTTCCGACCATTACCTGGATGTGCCTTTCGATCTGTCGCGGGTGCTGTTCATCGCCACCGCGAACGTCCTGGACACGATTCCGCCCGCGCTGCGCGACCGGATGGAGGTCCTGAACCTCGTCGGCTATACCCTGGACGAAAAGTTGAAAATCGCTCATCGCCATCTCATCCCGCGCCAGCGCGAGGAACACGGCCTGACCGCCAAGCAGATCCGGATCACGTCCGGCGCCGTGCGCGAGATCATCACGGGCTACACGCGCGAGGCCGGCCTCCGGAACCTGGAGCGCGAAATCGCGGGCATCTGCCGGCGGGCGGCCAGCAAAATCGCCCAGGGGCGTGCCAAGACCGTGAACGTCGGACGCAGCGATCTGCACGGAATGCTGGGGCCGGTCCGTTTCATCGACGAGCCGCGGGCGCGCGTCACCACGCCGGGAATCGCCACCGGTCTGGCATGGACGCCGGTCGGCGGGGAACTGCTGTTCATCGAGGCCACCGCCATGAAGGGCAAAAAAGGCCTGACGCTGACCGGCCAGCTGGGTGACGTCATGAAGGAGTCGGCGGCGGCGGCCCTTAGCTTCATCCGAGCCAACAGCCCGGCCCTGGGAATCGACGAGCAATTTTACGAAACCCACGACATCCACATCCACCTGCCCGCCGGCGCCATTCCCAAGGACGGCCCGTCGGCCGGAGTCACCCTGCTGACGGCGCTCACCTCGCTTTTTACCGACCGGCCGGTGCGCCCGGATCTGGCCATGACCGGCGAAATCACGTTGCGGGGCCAGGTGCTCCCGGTGGGCGGCATCAAGGAGAAGGTCCTGGCGGCCCACCGCGCCCGCATAGCGGCCGTGATTCTGCCGGCCTGGAACCGCAAGGACTTGGAAGACGTTCCGAAAAACATCCAGAAGGAAATCCGATTCCACTTCGTGGACCGCATGCTGGACGTTCTGGAGCTCGCCCTGACCCCGGATCCACGCAGACCCAAACCCCGGAAACGCCGAAAGGGATGAGACGCTTGGGAACGATCACCGCTCGGGAAAGCCGAATCCGGTTCGGCCCGCCGAAAACCGGAATGCGCCCGCTGCCGCATGGCTGCTGGGCAACGATTGCCGCCGCCCTCCTGCTGGTGCTCCTGGCCGGCTGTGCGACCCGCTCCCGGCCGGCGCCGCCTTCGTTTCCGTCCGCGCCGGCTCCGGCTCCCCGACCGGAGTCCACCGCCCCGGAAACCCGGCCGGGCGAGCCCCGGCCATATAAGGCTCTGGGCCAGTGGTACCAACCCCTGCCCGACGCCACCGGATTCCGCCAAGAGGGAATCGCCTCGTGGTACGGGCCCGATTTCCACGGCAAACGCACCTCCAGCGGTGAGACGTATGACATGCACGGGCTGACCGCCGCCCATAAGACCCTTCCGCTCGGAACCCTGGTCCGGGTGCGCCATCTGCAGAACCAGCGCACGGTCGAGCTGCGCATCAACGACCGCGGACCGTTCGTCGGCAACCGCGTGATCGATTTGTCCTACGAGGCGGCGCGGCAGCTCGGCGTCGTCGGGCCGGGAACCGCGCCGGTGGAGGTCGTGGCGATCGGCGTGCTGGCCGGCAGCTCCGTCGATCTGTATTCCGGCAACTTTACGTTTCAGGTCGGCGCGTTCACCAACCGGGACAGCGCGGAACGGCTGAGAGCCGAGTTGGATCCGCGCTTCGGCAACGCCCACATCGTGGAATTCGACCGCGGCGACCGCCTGTTCTACCGGGTGCGGGTGGGCAAAAAGACCTCCCTGCAGGATGCGACCGCCTACGAGGCCTACCTCGTCCGCAACGGGTTCCCGGACGCCTTTGCCGTGGCCGACTAAGAGAAGGGCTGAAGGCGCGCATGCGACGAAAGGTGATTTTCACCGACCGCGACGGCGTGATCAACCGAAATTCGCCGGACTATATCAAACAGCCGGAAGAATTCGAGTTCCTGCCCGGGAGCCGCGAGGCCCTGCGCCGCCTGACCGAAAGCGGATTTGACATCATCGTCATCACGAACCAGTCGGCGCTGGGCCGCGGGCTCATGACTCCCGTCAGCCTGGCGGAAATCCATCGGCGCATGATCGCCTCCATCGAAGCGGCGGGCGGCCGGATTCTTGACATTTTCTTCTGCCCGCACCGGCCCGGCGAGGGGTGCGGTTGCCGCAAGCCCGCGCCGGGGCTGGTCCTCGACGCGCAGCGGAAGCACCAGGTTGATTTTTCAACGGCGGCGATGGTCGGAGACAGCGCTGCGGACATCGAATGCGCGCGGAGGGCCGGCATACGGACCACCCTGCTGGTCCGAACCGGCAACGGCGCCGCGGCCGCCGAAGAGCTGGCGGCCCACGGATGCCTGCCGGATTTCATCGCCGATGACCTGAGTCAGGCGGCGGATTGGATGATCGCAAAAAGCCAGTGACGCCGCGTTGGGCCGTCACTGGCTTTTCGCGCGTCATGAAGCTTCGGGCTCGGGTTCGGGCGGGGCCGGGACGGGAATCTTGATGAACTGGACGCCTTCTTGTTTGAGGAGTTTTTCTTCGGCCTGGGTGCTGACGCCGCGGATGTTGCGGGGTTCGGTCACCCCGTAGTGAATCTTCAAGGCCTCGGTGGCGAATTGGCACCCGACGTTGTCGAAATTTTTTTCAACGAACTCGGCCACCTGACGCCCCAGCTGGGCCATGGCGTGCTCTTCCTGCGAAACGGCCACCTGCGGTTTGAACCCCGAAGATGTCTTGATGGCAAACCGCGAAGGCAGCTTGACGATGTCCGTGTCATTGCAGACCGGACAGGCGATCAGCCCCTTCTTCCTTTGGGCGTTAAAGGCGGCACTGTCTTCGAACCAGCCCTCGAAGGCATGCCCATTTCCACACTGCAGATCATAAGCAATCATGACACGAACCCTGCGAATCAAGCCGGGACCGCCTCTCGGCCGAAACGGAGAAATAACCAGTCGCCTCGTCTTCGCGCTGGATTTATGCATCGATCTAGGATAGCTTTTACCATAGCGTATGTGCCGGGTTTCGTCAATTGAATGAAATCCTTCCCGGTCGCGGCCACCGCGGAAGGAGAGGATAGCAGCGATGAAACGCTTGATCCAATCGGTGACGGTTTTGATGATCGGGTTCTGGGGGTGTGGCGCTCCGGGGTGGGCGGACACCGCCTATATTGTCGACGTCATCAAAGTGGCGCTGCGCTCCGGTCCCGGCAACGACCAAAAATCCGTCGGGATGACGGAAAGCGGGCAGCCGGTAGATGTCATCCAGGCCGGCGAGGAATGGTCGCTGGTTCGACTGGGGAACGGCATCGAGGGCTATCTGCTGAACCGCTATCTGACGGCCACCCCGCCGGCTCGCTTTCGTTTCGACCAGCTTCAGGAGAAAACCAAAGCGTTGACGGCACAGGCCGCCGGCCTGCTTGAGGATAATGCGCGCTTGAAGGCCGAAAATGAAAGGCTGGCGACCGCACTGGCGGCCGAGGAAAAGCAGATCGCTGTGTTGCAGGGCGATTTCGATGCGTTTCGAAGAGATGTGGCCGATGTGACGGCGTTAAAGTCCAGGGCCGAGGCGCTGGCCATCGAGCTGGACCAGAAAAAAGAGGAAATCGCGCGGCTGCAATCCGGCCCTCTGGCCATCCTCGAAAACGAAAACCTGTATTGGTTTCTGGCCGGCGCCGCTGTTTTGATGGTCGGGTTTCTGGCCGGTTATGTTGTGAAACGCCCGCGTCGTTGGTCGACGCTCAGCTGATCCGGCGCCGAATCCCGCCCCGAAATTGGAAACGCATGCTTATCCACCTTATTCTGGTTCTGATTGGGATGCTGGCGCTGTCGGCCTTTTTTTCGGCCTCCGAAACCGCCCTCGCATTCACCCGCCAGGCCAAACCGCCGCACCCGACCCGAGGCGGCGGACGGATCGGCGGCCTGCTCGATCGCCTGCAGGAAGACCCCGATCGCTTTTTCACCACGATCCGGATCGGCAATCATCTGGCCAATGTCGCCGCCTCCTGTCTGGCCACCCTGATCGCGTTTCAGACGGTGCCCAGCCATGTCGTTGCCGCCACCACGGGGATCATGACGGTCGTGATCCTGGTTTTCGGAGAGATCATTCCCAAATCGGTTGCACCCCGCAGCCATCTCCGGATTGCGCGAACGGTGATTGTCCCGATTTACTGGCTCTCCAAACTGGTTTACCCGTTGGTGTTGTTCCTGAACTTTATTCCGCGCATGACCGACCGGATCCAGGGGCCGCCGCGGGTCACGGAAGCCGAGCTGCTCACCATGGTGGAGGCGGTGGAGGAGGACGGGCAGATCAAGGAGGCAGAGAAGGAGCTGATCCACAACATCTTCGAATTCGACGATACCAGCGTTTCGGAGATCATGACCCCCCGGGCGGATATGTTCGTCGTCGACATCAACGCGAAGCTCGATCTTGCGGAAATTTTCAGATCCGGGTTTACGCGGATCCCGATCATCGATGGGGACATGGATCACATCATCGGCATTCTCAACATCAAGGACTTGCTGCTGCAGTCTTCCGGCGGTCTGCCATCGTTGGATCTGCGCCAGATCATGCGAGAACCCTATTTCGTTCCGGAGCACAAGAAACTGGATAAGCTGTTGCAGGGTTTCAAACGGCGCAAGCAACACCTGGCGATCGTCGTGGACGAACACGGCGGCGTGTCGGGGCTCATCACGCTGGAAGATGCCTTGGAGGAGATCGTTGGGGAAATCAGCGACGAGACCGATATCATCGAGTCGACGATTTCATCGGTCGCTCCCGGTGAATGGCGCGTGATGGGAAAAGCCGAAATCGGCGAGGTGAACGAGCAGCTGCAGATGAATATTCCCGATACGGGAGAATACGACACGTTTTCGGGATATGTCATGAATCGGACCGGTCGGATCCCGCGGGAAGAAGAGGAGATACCCCTCGGGGAATTCACGGCGATCGTCAAGACCCGCAAAGGCAACCGCATCATCGAATACAAGGTCTGCAAACGGTTGCCGGCCCAACCCCTGAACGCATAGGGATGCCGGCGCTACCGCCGCCATCCCCATGCCGCACGCCATCCCTTTCCGGAGGGACACTAGTTGACGGCGTCTTTTAAGCCCTTGCCGGCCACAAACTTGGGAGACTTGGATGCGTTGATCTTGATCTCCTCGCCGGTCTGGGGGTTACGCCCCTTGCGGGCTTTGCGCTTCACAACTTTGAACGTCCCGAATCCCACGAGCGTGACCGTATCTCCTTTTTTCAACGCCTGGGTGATGGAATCCAGAACGCAGTCCACGGCGCTCTGGGCTTCCTTCTTGGTGCTGACGACCTGAGCCACTTCATTGATGATGTCTGCTTTGTTCATGTCTATCTCCTTTCGTTTTCTTCAATTGCCGAGTCGTGGTTAAGGGAGGGGGATGCGGTCAACCGGCCGGCGGGCCCCGTCTCCGCAGCCGCCTTAAATGCTGTCGCGGCAGCTTTGGCAGTATTTTCGAGGAGTGCCCCGGCCGATCCAATGAAAGTTCATAATATGCTTCTTGCCGCACTTCGGGCACAGGCATTCCACTTTGGATTTATCATGGTCGATCACGACATCCGGATCGTCGTTGGCTGTTTCCTTGGGCGCTTTCTTGGGTGCTTTCATGGTCAATTTTCGTTTTAGAGATGGCATGTCCAAACACTCCGTCCCCGATCGCTGGGTGCTGGCCGGCCAGGCGCGGAGGCAGCTCCGGCCGTTACGCAAGGCGCGGTTGCATCGGATTCGATCATGTCCCGGTCAGTTTTTCACGGGCTTCGATTTGGGTTTTGCAGCGGATGCAGTGACGCGTCACCGGACGAGCCTTGAGCCGCTCGATGGCGATATCCTCCCCGCAGGATTCGCAGGTTCCGTAAACGCCCTCTTCGATGTCCTGCAAGGTTTTGCGGATCTTCTTGATGAGCATGCTTTCACGGTCCCGAATGCGCAGGGTGAAGTTGCGTTCGGAGTCGAAAACGGCGCGGTCCAACGGATCCGGCAGGCTTTCATCGCTTTCCCTGAGCCCGTTCACCGTCGAATCCGCATGAGCGAGAAGTTCCTCCAGCCAGCGGCTGAGCAGATCTTTAAAGTACTTTAAATCCTTTTCTTTCATCTATGGCATCCCCGGAAAAGATCATACGGCAGGGTTATCAAAAACAACCAACCCCGTCAACCGTTCAAAATGGGGCTTTCTTTATTCCCGAACGCATCCATTTTTTCAAGACTTTTCTGAAAACGGTCACCGATGGATGCCGACGGGCGCCGGACCCGAAGGCGCCCCGACCGGCCCGAATGTTTGACATAGCCGGCGGAGTTGCCTAAAATAACCGCATACGGGTCGATGAACGGCCATTTCATTGGATCTCGAAATGGAGCAGGCATGGAATCGAATCCCGAAAAGCGATGCGAAGACCGCCAGGACTGCGATGCCGTCATCGAATGGGCTTATTTTAACAGGGGGGGCTGCTTCAGCGCCCGACTGTTGAACTTCAGCAAGGGCGGCGGCTATTTCGTATCCAACCAGCCGCTGACGCCGGGAACCACCGTCCTGATTCGGGTTCGGGATTTCAGCCCCGCCGAGTCGGGAACCTGCGGCACCCGCACCACCCTGCGGACGAACGCTCTGGGCGAGGTCAAATGGTGCCGGGAAATCAGCAGCGAGGCGGCGGCGCGATTCGGGATCGGCGTGCGCTACCATTTCCCGGTATAGCGGCTTCCGCGGCGAGCCGGCGCCGGGTCCGCCCAACCCCCCTTCGTTTCGATTCACTCATACCACATCGATCGATTCCCGGGCCTCCCGCAGAGCCGGCCTCGCCTTAAACCCAATTCTCTAAGACATAGGGATGGACATGCAGCAGCGACTGATCAAAATGGGGTGGAACCTTTTTCTGATTATTGCCGGAAGCGTGCTATGCGCCGTGGCCATCAACGGCATCCTCATTCCCAACCAGTTCCTGGCCGGGGGGATCAGCGGCCTGAGTCTTTTTATTTATTACCTCTTTCCGTTCATGCCGGTCGGAGTCAACAATTTCCTTCTCAATATACCGCTTTTCGCGATCGGATGGTTGTTTGTCGGGCGCCGATTCTTCTTCTACAGTCTGGCCGGGATGGTGATCTTTTCGGCGGCACTGCTCCTGCAGGTGCCGGTGTTTCCGATTCGGGACCCGCTTCTCCAAGCGCTGACCGCCGGCATCATATCCGGCATCGGCAGCGGCGTGATCCTGAAATCCCTCGGCTCCGGCGGAGGCCTGGATATTCTCTCGGTCATTTTGCTCAAGCGCTTTTCCATCCGAATCGGCACCACGGTCATGGCGTTCAACTGCGCCCTGCTGGCGGCCTCGCTCTTCCGCTTCAGCCTGGACATCGTTCTTTACACCTTGATCTATCTTTTTGTCACGACCCAGCTCGTCAACCTGGTGGTGACCGGGCTCAACCAGCGCAAGGCGGTCATGGTGGTCTCGCCGGCATGGCAGGCCATCGCGCGCGAGATCATGGAGACCATGCAGCGCGGGGTCACCATCGTCAACGGCGAGGGCGGTTACACCGGCCATCCGCTGCGCATCATCTATTCGGTGATCACGTTCCAGGAACTGTCCCGTTTCAAAGAGATGGTCCGCCAGCATGACCCCCTCGCGTTTCTGGTGGTGACCGAAACCCTGGAGGTGATGGGCAGGGGGATCGGCAACCAGCCGCACTGGTAATCCAGCGGCTTCCCGGTGAATCTGCGCCCGCGCGGCGCGAGAGAACCCTGCGGCGCGGAGGTTCTCCGGCGGGGGCGGCCGGAGGAAGGCGCCGGCGCTCAAAGGGGTTTGGAATAGATCACTTTCGCGTCGCCCCGGGCGTAGAAGTCCTCCAGCCGAGCCTCCGGTCGAAACCCCACCCGTTCGTAAAAGGCCCGGGTGCTCGCGTACTGAGCGCGCCCGGAGGTGTCGGCGTAGAGGCGGGTGCCGCCGGCCTGGCGGACCCGACGCTCCGCCGCCTGCAGCAGGATCCGGCCGAGCCCTTTGCCCTGAACCTCCGGGGACACCACGATCCAGTAAAGGTCATAGCTGGATTCCGTCAGCGGAACCGGTCCGTAGCAGGCATATCCCGCGAGCTTTCCATCCAGCTCGGCGAAAACGAAGTGGTAGCCGCTTTCCGGCCCCTTGGACAGTCTCTCAAGGACCAGTTCTTCGGCGACCTCGGCTTCCGCCGCGCTGAAATAGCCGGTGGCCTCCGCCAGGCGCCGGACCGCGGCCGGATCCCCGGTCGAGACGGCGAAGCGCAAGCTCGGCTGGATCGGGGGCGGCGGGATTGAAGCCGCGGCGGGGATCTCCGCTTTCCGCCCAGCGCCGGGTGAACGCGCTCGGTGCGTGTCGGCCAGAATGCGCGCGATGGCTTCCGGGTAACTGACGCCGGTTGCTTCCAGCGCGGCGGCGAAGCCGGCATCGGGCGACAGGCAGGGATTGGCGTTGACCTCCAAGACCCAGGGGCGGCCCTCGGCATCCACGCGGAAGTCCACCCGGGCATAGCCGTTCAGGCCGAAACCCTGCCAGCACCGCAGGGCCAGCATCCGCAGCCGGACCAGCAGCCCGGCATCCTCGGGCGGGAAATCGAAGCGCCGCGGGGTATGGTGGTATTCATACGAGTCGCTGTCCCACTTGGCGCGGTATCCCACGATGCGCAGCGCATCCGGCGGGTAGCCCTCGAAAAGGATCTCCGCGGGACGCAGCACCTCGGGGCCGCGGGGGCCGGCCAACAGCGAGAGATTGAATTCGCGGCCCGCCACGAAGCGTTCGGCAAAGCAGGCGCCGCCCAAGCCCGGTGCGCGGGCCTGCAAGGCCCCCGTCATCCGGTCGACGCGCTCGCAGCGGAGGAGCGCTTTTTCATCGAGGCCGATGGACGCATGCTCCCACAGGGATTTTATGATCCAGGGTGCCGAAGGCTCGGCGGCGGCCGCAGCCGCCCGCGACACGGCGGGAAGGTCGGGCGGGAAGGGACCGGTCCAATCCGGGGTCGGCAGGCCCAGCGTCCGCAGGCGGTCCTTGGCCAGGATTTTGTGGGAGGTCTGCTGGATCGCCTCGGTGCACGAGCCGGTGTAAGGCAGGCCCATGGCGTCCAGCAGCGCCGGCGCCAAATGGATCAAGCGGCCGGTGCCCCCGAGCGCTTCCACCAGGTTGAAGACCAGGTCCGGCCGCTGGGCTTCCAGGCGATGCTTGAGTCGGGCGATGTCAAGCGTACAGGGCAGGACCTCCGCCGGATGCCCCAGCGCGGCGAGCGCGGTGCGGACGGCTTCAACCTGGGTCAGCACGTCGCGATCGTCGGGCGCGCTGGCGTCGACGACCTCATTGTGGAGAATGAGGATGCGCATGGTCGGAGCCGGCGGCGGGCGAGGGCGGGATGCGTTCGGCGGCCGATTCCACGATCCGCGCCACCAGGCTGTCGAAGGTCACCCCGACCAGGGAGCCGATGATGGGAAGGTCGGAGTGTTCGAAGTGCAGGCCGGCCAGAGGGTTGACTTCCATAAACTGCGGCCGGCCTTTGGCGTCGCAGCGGACATCGAGGCGGCCGGCGTCGCGGCAGCCGAGCGTGCGCCAGGCGCGCAGCGCAATGTCCTCCACGGCGGCGATCAAGGGGTCTTCCTGGGGCCGCATGAGCCGGTAGCGCACGAGCTCTTCGGAATGCTCCTTGTTGTGATAGGAGTACACGTCCGGCTCGGCGGCGGGCAGCAGCAGCACCTCCATAATCCCCAGAACCTGAGCTCTGGGGCCGGTGCCGGTGATTCCGACGGTGAACTCGCGGCCGGGCAGAAACCGTTCGACCAGAACCGGCTGGCGGTAGGCCTGAAGCAGCCGGGCGCAGGCGTCCGGCAGGTCCTGGCGGCGGCGGACAATCGAGCGGGTCGAAACGCCCTTGCCCGTGCCCTCGGCCACCGGCTTGATGAAATAGGGCGGCGCAAAGCCGACCGCGGCCGCTTCTTGCGGCGCTGCGACGGTCGCAAAAACGCAGGTCGGGATGCCGGCATCGCGGATGACCCGCTTGGTCATGCCCTTGTGCAGCGTCAGGCTCATGACCAGCGGGTCCGAAAAGGTGTAGGCAATACCGTAGGCGTCCAGCAGGGCCGGCACCTGGGCCTCCCGGCCGATGCCGATCAGACCCTCGGCGATGTTGAAAACCAGGTCCCAGCGATGGCCGGCGGCCAGACGCTCCACCAGCCGCCGGACATGGCCGATGCGGTCGGTTTCGTGGCCCAGCCGCTGCAGCGCGGACTCGATGCCGTGGATGGTTTCATCCCGGTCGAATTCGGCGGTTTCGTCCTCCGAGTATCCCAGCGCGAGGTACTCGGAGCGCAAGTCGTACGTGAGCCCGATCCGCATGGGGCGGCGATCCTCTTATCCCCTTCCGACATCCGGATAGCGATAGACCTGATCGCAGTAATTGCGAAGCAGCAGGTCGTCGCCGCTGCGGCCTTCGACATAATTGGGCATGAGCGGGATCTTGCCGCCGCCCCCGGGGGCGTCGATGACGTAGGTCGGTACCGCGTACCCGGTGGTGAAGCCGCGCAGGCCCCGGATGATTTCAAGGCCCTTTTCGACCGGCGTGCGGAAATGGCTGGAGCCGGTGATCGGGTCGCACTGATAGATGTAATACGGCCGCACGCGCATGCGCATCAGATGATGGCAGAGCGCCTTCATGGTCTCCACCGAATCGTTGATGCCCTTCAGCAATACCGTCTGGGAGCCCAGCGGAATGCCGGCGTTGGCCAGCCGTTCGCAGGCGCGGTAGGCCTCGGCCGTGCACTCGCCCGGATGCGTGAAATGCAGGCTCATCCACAGCGGGTGGTAGCGCCGCAGGACCCTCACCAGGTTCGGGGTGATGCGCTGAGGCAGCACGGCCGGGATCTTGGTGCCGATGCGGATGATCTCCACGTGCGGGATCTCACGCAGCCGTGACAGCAGCCAGTTCAATCGCTCGTCGTTCAACGTCAGCGGGTCGCCGCCGGAGATCAGGACATCGCGGACGGACGTGGCCGAACGGATGTAATCGATGGCGCGCTCCAGGCGCGAGCGGCTGGGATAGATGGCGCCGTGGCCGACCACGCGGGAGCGCGTGCAATAGCGGCAATACGTGGAGCAGAAGTCCAGCACCAACAGCAGCACGCGGTCCGGGTAGCGGTGGACCAGGCCGTGGACGGGGCTCTGTCCGTCTTCGCCGAGCGGATCATCGGCTTCTCCGGGCGTTTGGATGAACTCGGAAACCGTCGGGATCACCGTCCGGCGCAGGGCATCGTTCGGGTCGTCCTTGGAAAGCAGGCTCATGAAATAGGGCGTGATACCGACCGGCAGCCTGGATTGGATCTTCTCGACAGCCGTGCGCTCGGCGTCGGACAGCGCCAGCATTCGTTCGAGTTGATCCAGGTGGCGGACACGATTGCGGATCTGCCACTGCCAGTCCGTCCAGTCCTTGTCGCTAGCGGACGGGAAAAAGGCCCGGCGGAAGGCGGCGGCCCTGGGGCTGGAGATGGGTCGTGATTTGGGTGCTGGGAAAACAGAAATTTTGCCCCTGAAGCGCGGGGCTACTTCCGGTAGGGGAACGACGTTGGCCAGGCAGCCGGATGAACCGGGAGGTTCTTCATCACTTTCGCCGGCCGTCTCGCTGGTTGATCCGGATGCTGCGTGGCTGTCAGAATCGTGGGACCGGACCACATCCTGTTTCATGGCTGTCAGAGTTCTCCTTTCACCGGGGCCTTTCAAAGGCCCATACAAATAGTTAAATAGCTTGAAGGACGAAAAAGATCAGGGTATACTATCTTTACTGGGTTGTTGTGGGTTGCCTTCCCTTTGTTTATCGGTTGGGTTTGCTGCCGATTCGGCCCCGATAGGCCAAATTCGTCCCCTCCATATAGTATTTAGATGCAGACCCTAATACAAAATATCGTTGTTGTCAATAAAATATTTTATGTTGAAAATCTAACTTTTTTCTAATCCTCTTGGAGTATTATACTGTTTTTCAACTAATAATCAAAGCTCTTTTTTTCAGTCGGGTGATGCATAAATGCGACACGTGAGGCTGCCCTGGGATATGTATCTATATTGATACGTGTATCCGGCCTCATGCATCCAATTAGAGGCCATTTTCGTACTATCGGATTACAAAGGGCTATGGATTAGAAAAATCGAACGTCGAATTCATAAGGAGGCAGAAGCATGGCTCGTAAAGTGAAAAAGGACGCTCCCAGGCGACGACGGATTGAATTTTCGATCGAGATGCCCAAGGCCAGCCAGGTGATCCTGATGGGCGATTTCAACCAGTGGGAACCGAAAACTCATCCCATGCGCAAAGATGCGGACGGCGTATGGCGCAAGACCGTCATGATCTACCCGGGGCGGTATGAGTACCGGTTTTGGGTGGACGGCGAATGGTACAACGACCCGCACAATCGGCTGCGCTGTCCGAACTGCTTCGGAAGCGAAAACAACGTGATCGAAGTGACCACGTGACCATCGGATGCTCAGTCCGGATGCCGGACGGCGGGCCGTTTCTCAGCGAGCCGAGGCGGCGGCTCAAAGCCCTGTGAGGCGAGGGAGGGCCGGCCGGGGGCGGCGGAGGTTATTTTTCAAGCGCCAGCTTGAGGACGTCCATCATTCGATCCACGAAGTGAAACGTGATGTCCTTTTGCACTTTCTTCGGGATGTCTTCCAGGTCCTTGTGATTTTCTTTGGGCAGGATGACCGTCTTGATTCCGGCGCGGTGGGCGGCCAGCACTTTTTCCTTGATCCCGCCCACCGGCAGCACCTGGCCGCGCAGGGTGATTTCCCCGGTCATGGCGAGATCTTTGACCACCGCATGCTTGGTGAGGAAGGAGACCAGGGCGGTGAAGATGGTGACTCCGGCCGAGGGTCCGTCCTTGGGGATGGCGCCGGCCGGTATGTGGATGTGGATGTCCTGGCTTTCGAAGATGGTTTCGGACAGGCCCAGTTTGACGGCGTGAGTGCGGATGAAGCTCAGCGCCGCCTGGGCCGACTCCTTCATGACATCGCCGAGTTGGCCGGTCATGATCAGGCGATCCTTGCCCTTCATGGCGGTGGCTTCGACAAAGAGGATGTCGCCGCCGACCTGGGTCCAGGCCAGGCCGGTGACCACCCCCGGCGTGGACGTGCGCGACCGGGTTTCCGCGCTGAAGCGCACCGGCCCGAGATATTTGGTGACCTGCTGGGCCTTGATGGCCTCGGCGGTGATCGACCCCTCGGCGACTCGGCTGGCCACCCCGCGGCAGATGGAACCGATCTCGCGTTCCAGGTTGCGCAGGCCGGCCTCCCGCGTGTAGCCGGAGATGATGTGCCGCAGGGCCGCGCGGCTGAAGGTGATCTGCTCGGCCGAAAGCCCGTTGGCCGAGCGCTGGCGGGGGATCAGGTGCCGCTCGGCGATGTGGATCTTCTCGTCCTCGGTATAGCCCAGCAGCTGCAGCACTTCCATGCGGTCGCGCAGCGCCGGCGGGATCGTGTCGAGGATGTTGGCGGTGGCGATGAACATGGCTTTGGACAGGTCGAACGGCACGTCGAGATAATGGTCCTGGAAGGAGTGGTTCTGCTCGGGGTCGAGCACCTCCAGCAGGGCCGATGAGGGGTCGCCGCGGAAATCGGCGCCCAGCTTGTCGATTTCGTCGAGCATAAAAACGGGGTTGTTGGATTCGGCGCGGCGGATGCCCTGGATGACCCGTCCGGGCAGGGCGCCGACATAGGTGCGGCGGTGGCCGCGGATCTCGGCTTCGTCCCGCACGCCGCCGAGGGACATGCGATAGAACTTGCGGCCGAGGGCGCGGGCGATGGACTGGCCGAGCGAGGTCTTGCCGGTGCCGGGAGGGCCCGCAAAGCACAGGATCGGCCCCTTGGAGTCGGGCTTGAGCTTGCGCACGGCGAGATATTCGATGATGCGGCGCTTGGGCTTTTCAAGGCCGTAATGGTCGTCGTCCAGCACCTTGCGGGCCTTCTTGATATCCAGGTTGTCCTCGGTGGCCTGGTGCCAGGGCAGGCCGGTCAGCCAATCGAGAAACGTGGTGGCGACCGTGTACTCCGCCGAGGAGGGATGCATGCGCCCGAGCCGTTCGAGCTCGCGCTCCGCCTCTTTGGCCGCCTCCGGCGGCAGGTTGGCCTCGCTGACCTTGGTGCGATAGGTCTCCACCTCGGCGGTGGCTTCGTCCTTTTCGCCCAGCTCGGCCTTGATGGCCTTGAGCTGTTCGCGCAGGTAGTACTCGCGCTGCTTCTTGTCCATGTCCTCCTTGACCTGGTCCTGGATCTTCTTGCCCAGCTCCAGGATTTCCAGCTGCTTGTTCACGATGCGCGTGACCTCCTTCAGCCGGTCGGCCACGGGTCCGAGCTCAAGCACCTTCTGCTTTTCTTCCGCCGTGGCGTTGATGGAGGAGGCGATCATATCGGCCAGGGTGCCGGCCTCCTTGATCGACTGCGCCATGTAGACGACTTCGGCGGGAAGGGTCGGCGACGCCTGCACGACGCGCGCAAAGAGGTTCACAATATTGGTCATCAAGGCTTCGATCTCGGTATTCTGCGAGGCGTCTTCGGCCAAATGCTCGACCTCGGCCTGGAAGAAGGCCTTGCCCTCGGCCTGCACGAGGTTCTTGATCCGGAAACGCCCCAGGCCCTGGACCAGCAGCTGGGTGCGGTTTTCAGGGGTCTTGGCCATTTTGAGGATCATGGCGCTCGTTCCTACGGACGCGTAGCTCTCCGGCTTCGGCGGCCCTTCCTGGGAGGGGTCGGGTTTGGCGAAGACCATGCCGATCAGGCGGTCGCGCGACATGGCCTCGTCGATGAGCTGCACCGAATCCGGCTGCATCACCAGCAGCGGGGTCACCATCTTGGGAAACAGCACCGAGTCGACCACCGGCAGCAGGGGCAGAATATCCGGAAGCTGGTTCGCAACAGCGGCTTCAGATGATTGTTCGTCGGTCATGTCACCCTCCGAATCCGTTTACTTCCGCAGCGGAAACATTCACGTCGCAGCAGCTGAGCCATGCCCGAGGCTGCCATTCATTCGCTGGTGATGGGCACTTTGTAAGTCTGGTCCATCGGCCGTTTGACCAGCCGGATCTCCAGCAATCCATTCTTGGCCGCAGCGCTGACCTTGTCCGGATCGATGGGGCTCGGCAGGAAGAGGATGCGCTCGAACCGTCCGTACTGGATTTCGGCCAGGCGATAGGTGCAGCTGGCGCCAGAGGCCGGCGTCAGGCGTTTGCCCTGGATGCGCACGGCCTTGCTGCTGATCTCGACTTCGAGATCCTCCTTGTCCACGCCGCCGATCTCGGCCCGGATGACGACTTCATCCGGCGTTTCATACATGTCCATCGGCGGGCGCCAGGCGCGTTCCGAGAGCGTGAAGGACGGGCCGATCCCCAGCATGTCCTCCAGGGTCTTTTCAAACTTGGAGGACAACTCGTCCAGGTCGTTGCCGAAGCGAATCTTGAAGAATTCCATATGCCGTTCCTCGACGGTTGAGGGTCATGACGCCACGGCCCGGCGCCGACTGCAACGGGTTTCGGTTGCGCGACGCCAGGCGTTGGAATGACGGTTGACGACGTCATATCGTCTGGTACCACACTTGGGTTTCCAAGTAAACCAGCCGTGCGGCGAAGTCGGCGGAGCCGATAGACCCCAACCTTCCGCTGGGGCGCACGCGCCGGGCTGGGTCTCCGAGCATCCGAGCAAAGAAAAAAAAATACTGTTACAGCTGCTCCGGCGTAAATGCCACCACTTCGTCGATCGCGGCGGCATCGCAGAAGAGCATGGCCAGCCGGTCGATGCCGAGCGCGTTGCCGGCGCAGGGCGGCAGGTGCTTCAACGCTTCGAGGAATTTCTCCGGAAGCGGGTAGGCCGAGCGGCCCGAGTCGCCGATGCGCTGCTGCTCCGCCTCGAACCGCTGCCGCTGCTCGGCCGCGTCGTTCAGTTCGCTGAAACCGTTGCAGATCTCCAGTCCGCCGATGTAAAGCTCGAACCGTTCCGCTACGGCCGGATTTTCAGGCTTCAGACGCGCCAGCGATGCCTTCTCGGCCGGGTAGTCGATCAGGAAGACCGGGCGCTCCTTGACGAGGTTCGGCTCGATCGCCAGGCCCATGACTTCATCGAAGCGGCTCTGGGCCAATGCCTCCTCGGCGGAGACGGCGGCGAAGCGGTGATAGGCCTCGCTCACGGTCAGACGCGGCCAGGGCGCGGCCAGATCGATGGTCAGCCCCTGATAGCTCAGGCTGCCGCCCATGCCGAGCCGGCGGGCGATGTGCCGGATCAGCTCTTCGCAGCGGGCCATCAGATCGTCATACGTCTGGCCAGCGGCATACCACTCCAGCATGGTCATCTCCGGCAGATGCCGTCGCCCGCGCTCGGCCTTGCGGAAGCACTTGCAGATCTGGAAGATTTTCGTATGGCCGGCCGCGAGGAGGCGCTTCATGCAAAGCTCCGGCGATGGCTGCAGCACCCAGCCGTCCGAGGAGATTACCTCGATATGTGCTTCCGGCAGCGGCGCGGGGATGCGCAGCGGGGTTTCGACTTCGAGGAAGCCCTGACCGCGGAAGGAGCTGCGGATCAGGTTCAGGATCTCGGCCCGGCGCTCCAGGTTGGCAGATTTGAAATTCTTCATGTAACATGCCTCATCGCAAACCGGCAGAACCACCCACTTTCGCCAGGCAATCACGCATTGAAACGGCAGCTTCCAATCGGTTCTAGAACAGCTTCAGCTGTTCACCGTTTGGAGTGGCCGGCGGAAACTTTTTGACGATCGAAAGGTGGTCCTCCGCTTCCGCGGAAAGATTGGCGCCGTTCAGCATCAGATACAGGAAGGCAAACCCCTGTTTAAACCCCCGATTGAAAGCATAGTCGTAATTGTCCGCCTTCTTCCGGAGGACTTCAATTTCCTGCTCGAGGCCCATACTCCCAATTTCCGTGAGCATTGCGTTTTCGAGAGCATCTTCCACAAAATCGAGGAACCGGATGCCGAAGCGATCGCAGTGCTCGCGAAGCTGCAGGTACAAGTCACGGTTGATTCGTATGAGCGAATCCGTTGGTTTGCCCGGCATGGGTCCACTTCATTTTGGGATTGGTGGTTGATGAACTGGATTTCATCATGAAAATTGCCGATTTCAGCGCACCGTGTCAAGGAAGTTTCAGGGAAGGCGGCTCCGCGGGCACGCAGGCGCCGCATGGCGGGCGTCAGCTGCCGAACCGGACCAACCCAGGCCCCCGCAGCAACATTGTTTTGACAGCGTCCCCGATGGGGAATACTATAGCGCTGTTGAAGGGACGGGCAGGGCATCTTCAGCGTCGCTAGCGGCGCCACCCAAGACCAGAAGGTCACTTTTCGGACCCGCTCCGAGGACGCCACCGGCACCCATCCGGTCAGAAAGGAGGATGTAATGGCGATGGACAAGAGCATCCGGCACGCGATGAAAGCCGGACGACAGCAGGCTGACGAGGTATTGAAGTTTCGCGCCAGAGAGCTGCGGCGGCGAGTGGACGCAGTCCAGCGGCAGCCGGCGGCGGTGCGAGCCGCGCGAGGTCCGGCGGTGCCGGCCCCGAGGCTGGTTCGCGCGGCCGGGGGGCCCGGCTCCGCCGGCGTGCTGGTGGCGGAGGGCGACTCCTGGTTCGACTATCCCCTCAACGACATCCTGCGGCTGCTCGAGGACCACCACGGCTACGATGTCGAGTCGGTGGCCCACAAGGGAGACCGGGTGGAGGACATGGCCTACGGCTCCGGGCAATTCGAGGAATTCGCGCGGCGGCTCGAAAAACTCCTGCGGCAGAACATCATCCCCAAGGCCATCTTGCTGTCCGGAGGGGGCAACGACATCGCCGGCGAGGAGTTCGGAATGCTCATCAACCATGCCCTTTCTCCGGCGGCGGGGCTCAACGAGCAGGTCCTCAGCGGCGTGATCGACGAACGCATCAAATTCGCCTACATCACCATCCTCAGCGCCATTACCCGTATCTGCGAGCAGCGCCTCAACGGCCCCATCAAAATCCTCACCCACGGGTACGATTACCCGGTTCCGGACGGACGCGGGTTTTTAGGCGGCTGGTGGATCCTGCCCGGGCCCTGGCTGGAGCCGGGATTCCGGCAGAAGGGGTATGACGACCTTGCGGTCCGGGTGAATCTCGCCAAGCGCCTGATCGATCGTTTCAACGACATGCTCAAGGCCATCGTGGCCCTGCCCGAATTCGCGCATGTCCAGCATATCGACCTCCGGAACACGCTGTCCACCGGGAGCAACTACAAGCGGGACTGGGCCAATGAACTGCACCCCACCTTGGCCGGATTCAGGCGGGTGACCGAGCGCTTCGCCGCGGCGATTTAACGGCGGCTTCACGAATCGTCCGGTTCATTCCGGCCATCCAAACTGTCCGATGAGGCCGCGTGTCGTCCTTGAGCGCCATCCACCGTGCGGTGTTCCCCGCCCTGGAACTCTTGATCGGCATGGGCATCGCGCAGATCCTTGCGACCGCGCAGGTGTATGTTTCCAACCACCGGCTCTTCGCGCAGATCCTGGCGGTGGCCGACGCCGGGTTTCTGCCCGTTCCCAACCAGATCGTGCTTCCCCGCCTGCTGGATCTGGAAACCGCCTTCTGCGGAGGATTGCTGTTCACGCTCAGCGTCGGGGCGGGGTTGGCGCTGCTCAGCGCGGCCGCGGCCCAACTGTGGCGCCGGTTCAACCGCGGCCGTCGAACCGCGGCCGCGGGGTTGGCCGCCGTCCTGGCGGCCGCCGTCGCATGCCTGAACCTTCGAGGCTTTGACGTCTGGGTGACGCTTTACCTGATCGCGATCCCGCCGGCCGTCTTTTGGCTGGCCGGCCGGTCGCCGTTCGCGCGGCGCACCCCGCCGGGCCTGCGATGGGCGGCCCTGCGTTTCCTGCCCCTGGCCGTGCTGGCGCTCGGATGGTTCACTCAGTACGACCGCAGCCTGTTCGTCGACCTGCGCGACCATCTGCTCCTGTCCAACACGGCGGGCCAGCGGATCAGTGCGTTCTACTACCGGTACACCCTTTATCCGGCCGAGGTTTTCAAGACCTTCGACCAGCGGCTCATCAAAACGGTCGCCGCTCCGGATGCGGACTGGGGCCGTCGTCACCCTGCCATACAGCGGGAGTTGATCCGGATGGATTATCTGCCCGTCGGAGCCGCCCCGGAGGCGGATATCGTCCTGAGATTCGAGGGGGACCGCCTCGCCCTTCTGCATCGTGGAAGCGTCGTCTGGGAAAATACGATCGACCGCTTCTTGGCCGACCCGCGCCGGGCCGCGGCCGAGGTCTCGGCCGAAGCCGACCGCTTCGGCTTATTTCGCCGCGTCACCTTCTACGGGGTCCTGCTGGCATTCCCGATCAGCCTTTACGTGTTCTTGTTTGCGCTGCTGCGCCTGGCGGCCGGCCTCGTCCTGAACCCGCACCGGGCGGAGGCCGCTGCGGCCGCCGCCTGCCTGCTGATCGGAGCGGCGGTCCTGGCCGGCTTCCATCTCAGTCGAGAGGATGCGCCCCCGCCCGGCGCCATCGACGCCGCGCTGGCATCCGATCGCTGGCAGCAGCGCGTCGCCGGGCTCAAAGCGATCCACGACCGCCGTGAAGACGTGACCGCCCGCCCTGCGTATGCGCGCATGCTGCACAGCCCTTATCCGCAGGAGCGCTACTGGCTGGCGCGCGCGTTGGGGGCCAGCCCGAACCCGGCGGCATTCATCGATTTGATCGGCCTGCTGGACGATCCGCAGATCAATGTGCGGACCATGGCGCTCCAAGCGCTCGCCCAGCGCCGGGATCCGCGCGCCGTGAACCCGATCCTGAAGCTGCTGAAGACCTCCGACGATTGGTATGACCAACTCTACGCCTACCAGGCCCTGAGGACGAACCTGCGATGGGATCAGACCCGATTGCATTGAGGACCCTGGCGCTGGCCACCGCGGGGGTGGTTGCCTGCGAGAGCCTCGGCCGCTGGGCCATTGCGCAATACGGAGTCGACCCGATGGCGGGCATCGGCTGGGCGCGCCTGGCGGATATCGCCTGGATGGTGCTGATCATCGCCCGTAGCCCGAACGGGTGGAGCCGGGCCGGGCTGGCGCGCTCCCGGTGGAAGACCGGTCTGGTCCGGGGACTCGTCTGGTCGGCGGGTTTCGGGATCCTGGCCCTAGCCGGGTATGCCGTGCTTCATTGGGCGGGATTCGACCCCCTGCGGATCATCCGCCCCGGTCCGACCGCGCATTTCCCCCGGCCGGTGCTTCTTTTTCTGGTCGGCGGACTCATCGCGCCGGTCGCAGAAGAAATCTATTTTCGAGGTCTGATGTACGGATATTGCCGGCGCTGGGGTTTCGGGCCGGCCCTGTTGTTGAGCACGCTCGTGTTCACCTTTTTGCACGGCAACACCCCCGGTGCCCCCATCCCTCAACTCGTCGGCGGTCTGGTATTCGCGACGGCCTATGAAGTCGAGAAAAGCCTGCTCGTCCCGATCCTGATCCACATTCTCGGAAACACCGCCATCTTCAGCATCACCCTCTGGCTGTGATTCGGTTTAAGGTTTCTAAATTACATTAAAAACCTTTAACCCGCCTGTATTTTTCTCTTGACTATTCACATGTTTTATTATTTAATGGAGCAAAGTGGCGGAAAGTGGGTAATATTTGACGGACATGTTTCGCGGAAGCTCATACCACACGATCGACGACAAGGGTCGCATCGTCATCCCCTCCCGATTCCGGGTGCTCGCACGCTCGGAGGACGGCGAGGGGATCATGGTCTCGCGCATGGATCAATGTCTGGTCGCTTTCCCGATGGCCGCGTGGCACCGGCTGGAAGAACGGATTCTGCAACTGGCCGAAAAAAGCGACATCATGCGCCGCTTCCGCCGGGTGTTCATTGGTGGAGCCCACGAATGCACCTGCGACCGGCAGGACCGCATTCTCATCCCGCCCGTTCTGAGGCAATACGCGGGTCTGAACCGGGATATCGTGTTGGTGGGGGTCCTCGACCATTTCGAGATCTGGTCCCGAGAAAACTTCGAGAACGAAGAGCGGATGCTCTTGAACGATCTCAAGAACCCGGAGGCCCGCAACGACATCGCCAAACTCGGCATATGAACCCCCGGCGTATCGCCATGTCCCGGCCATGCTGACCGAGGTGCTGGCCTACCTCAACTGCCGACCGGGAGGAGTTTATGCCGACGGTACGCTCGGCGGCGCCGGTCATGCCCGGGCCATTCTCAGGCAAAACGCGCCCGACGGGCTGCTCATCGGTCTGGACCAGGATGCGGATGCCGTCGCCAACGCCCGGAGCCTTCTGGCGGACGAAGCCGAACGAGTTCGGCTGTTCCACCGCAATTTTGCGCAGCTTGCCGACGTGCTTCGAGAGCTCGGATTGAAAGGGGTGGACGGCATCCTCCTCGATCTGGGAATTTCGCTGCACCACTTGCAGGGCAGCGGACGGGGGTTCAGCTTCCAGCGGGACGAACCGCTGGACATGCGGATGGACACCCGGACGGACCAGACGGCGGCCGACCTGGTCAACCGCTTGAAGGAAGACGAGTTGCGGCGCATCTTTCAAGAGTATGGCGAAGAGCGCTGGTCCGGCCGCATCGCCCGCCGCATCGTCCATGCGCGGCGGCGCCAGCCGGTCCGCTCCAGCGGCGAATTGGCCCGCCTGGTGTGCGCGGCGGTTCCCGGCGGCGGCCGGTCCCGGATTCACCCGGCGACCCGGGTTTTCATGGCCCTGCGGATCGCCGTCAATGACGAGCTGGCCCGCCTCTCGGAATTCCTGGGCCAGGCACCGGCGATGCTCAATCCCGGCGGGCGCCTGTGCATCCTGACCTTCCATTCGCTGGAGGATCGCATCGTCAAGCAGCGTTTCAAGGCCATGGAAAAAACCTGCCGCCGCGGCTCGGAGCCGAACGACATGGCCGGCCGGCCGGAAAAAATTCTGAAAATCCTGACCCGCAAAGTCGTCCGCCCCGCCCCGGATGAAATCGCCGCCAATCCGATGGCCCGCAGCACCAAGCTTCGCGCGGCCGAACGGATCTGACAGGGGCCCGGCCGGGGGATGGACGTGGAAACCCAGGAAGCCGCGATGACCGACCCGACAGCGAAAAGCCGACGCCGCCCCCCCAGATTGCTCGTCCTGTGGATCGCGCTGTTGTGCGTCTTCATCGTCGAACTCCTGATCTACACCTGGGTGCGGGTCCAATGCGTGCGGGTGGGGTATGAAATCTCCGCATTGACCAAGGAGCAGCAGCGCCTGACCGAGCTGCAGGCCAACCTCAAGGTGGAGCTCGCCCGCCTGCGGGCCCCCCAGCGCATCATCCGGATTGCGCAGGAAAAGCTGGGGCTGACGCTGCCCACCTCCAAGCAAATGATGGTAATGCCCTGATGAACGCGCGCGCCAAATACATCCGTCTCCGCATCCTGCTGGTCGGCGTGGTCTTTGCGATGGCCTTTGTCGCGATCGGCAGCAAGGCCCTTCTGCTTCAAGTTTACCAGGGCTCCTGGCTGTCCCGCAAGGCGTCCGATCAGGTGGAGGATTCGCTTAAAGCCGTGGGCAAGCGCGGCACGATTTTCGATCGCCGGGGCCATGCGATGGCGGTCAGCATCGACGTCACCTCCATCGCCGTGCGGCCGTCCCAGGTGAAGGCGCCCGAAGCGGCGGCGAAGGAGCTCGCCCGGGTTCTGAAGCGAACCCCGCAGGAGATGAAAGAACGGCTGGCCAGCCGCAAGCCGTTCGTGTGGATCAAGCGCCAGGCCACGCCGAAGGAAGCCGAAGCGGTCAAGCAGTTGCAGATCCCCGGAATCGAATTCGTGTCCGAGACCAGCCGCTTCTATCCCAACCGCGCGCTGGCGGCCCACGTGCTGGGATTCACCGGCATGGACGGCCGGGGGCTGGAAGGCGTCGAGTTCTTCTACGACCGACACCTGCGCGGCGCCGACACCAGCGTCAAGGTCCTGCGGGACGCCCACGGCAACGGGTTCCAGTCGGAATCACCGCCGGACGAAGACGCCAGCGGCAAAAACCTGGTCCTGACGCTGGATCAGAGCATTCAGTTCGCGGCCGAAACGGCCCTGGCCGATGCCGTTGAAAAGACCAAGGCCAAGTCCGGAATCGCCATCGTGATGGCGCCGGGAACCGGAGAAATCCTGGCCCTGGCGCTGGCCCCGGCGTTCAACCCGAACGCGTTTGACGACGCCAAGAAAGCGCTCTGGCGCAATCGCGCCATCACCGACCCCTTCGAGCCCGGGTCGACGCTCAAGGTCTTCAGCGCCGCCGCCGCACTCGAGTTCGCCAACCTCTCGCCCAAGACGACGTTCAACTGCGAAAACGGCGCCTATCGCATCGGCAAGAACACCGTGCACGACGTCCACCGTTACGGCCTGCTGACCCTGCAAGACATCATCAAGTACTCGAGCAACATCGGCGCCGTGAAGATCAGCGAACGGGTCGGGCCGGAGAAGCTCCACCACACCCTGCGCCTGTTCGGCTTCGGCCAGAAAACGGGCATCGACAGTCCGGCCGAGACCACCGGCCTGCTCATGCACCACAAGCACTGGACGGGCATCGACACGGCCGCCATCTCGTTCGGCCACGGGGTTTCCGTATCGGCGGTCCAGTTGATCACCGCGTTTTCCGCCATCGCCAACGACGGCGTGCTGATGCGGCCGCGCATCGTCCAGGCCATCACCGACCAGCAGGGCCAGATCCTGCAGCAGTTCGCACCCGAGGCGGTGCGGCGGGTCGTTTCGTCGCAGACGGCCTCCACCCTCCGGGACATTCTCCAGACGGTGATGCTGCCCGGCGGCACCGGCGTGAATGCCGCCCTGGACGGATACAGCGCCTGCGGCAAGACCGGCACGGCCCGCAAGATCGACGACGGCGGCACCTACTCCAACGATCGGCACGTGGCCTCGTTCATCGGATTTGCGCCGGCCGAAGATGCGCAGGTCGCCGTCCTGGTCGTCATCGACGAGCCCAAAGGCCAGATCTACGGGGGCGCCGTGGCCGCCCCGGTATTCAAGAAAATCGCCCAGATCGCGCTCAACTATCTGAACGTGCCGCCGCGCCCCGCCACGGAGCGGCTGCGGGTCGCATGGGACCACGGAGGCCGCGGATGAACGTCGCCCGTCTAATGGCGGCTTTGAGTCCCTGCGCCGTTCACGGCCTGCAGGGCGAGGGGCCCGAGGTGGCGGCCCTGCACTACCGCTCCCAGGAGGTGCGGCCCGGCGGGGTTTTCGTGGCCATTCGCGGACAGGTCGCCGACGGCCATGACTTCATCGACGACGCCCGCCGGCGGGGGGCGGCTGCCGTCGTCACGGAGAAACCGGTCGCCGGCGCCGGGGTGGTCGTCACCGTGCCCGACACGCGGCGGGCCCTGGCCGAGCTGGCCGCGGCGTTTTACGGGCGCCCGTCGGAGCAGCTGACCGTGGTCGCCGTCACCGGCACCAACGGCAAGACCACCACCACCTATCTCGTCGAGGGCATCCTCCGGCAGGCCGGCCGCCCCACCGGGGTCATCGGGACCATCAACTATCGGCACTCGGGCATCTCTCATCCCAGCCCGACCACCACCCCCGAATCCCTGGACCTTCAGCGAATCCTGGCGGAGATGCGGGCCGCGGGCGTTTCGCACGTCGTCCTCGAGGCGTCCTCCCACGCCATCGATCTGCAGCGCATCCACGCCTGCTCGATCGACGTCGGCGTGTTCACCAATCTGAGCCAGGACCACCTCGACTTCCACGGCAGCATGCCGGCCTACTGGGCGGTCAAGAAGCGGTTGTTCACCCACTTTCTGGCCTCCGGCCCCAAGGCCGGCCGGGCCGTTGCCGTCGTGAATACGGACAGCGCCCACGGCCGCGAACTGGCCGAGCAGCCGGGGCTTCGCGTGATCCGCGCCGGCAGCGGGGCGGACTGCCGCGTGCGCGGCGAAAATTGGTCCTGCGACTTGCGGGGCATTCGCGGCGCCATCGTTTTCGGCGGGCGGCGCATCGCGATCCGCTCGCGCCTGGTGGGCCGCCACAACATCGAGAACCTGCTGTGCGCCGCCGGCGTGGGCGCGGCCCTGGGCATCGATCCCGAAGTGATCGGCGCCGGCTTGGAAGCCGTCGGCCGCGTCCCCGGGAGGCTGGAGCGGGTCGAGAGCCGGAGCGGCCGATGGGTCTACGTGGACTACTCCCACACCCCCGACGCTCTCGAAAATGCGCTTTCCGCCCTGCGCGCGCTCACGGCGGGACGGATCATCTGCGTGTTCGGCTGCGGCGGCGACCGCGACCGCACCAAACGCCCGATCATGGGCGCCATCGCGGCGCGGCTGAGCGACCTCGCCGTCGTGACATCCGACAACCCCCGCACCGAAGATCCGGTCGCCATTTTGGATCAGATCGTTCCGGGGATCCGCGCCCAGGGCGTCGCGCCGATCGACGCCCGCGCCATCGATCCATCGGCCGGAAGCAAGGGCTTCGTGGTCGAACCGGACCGGCGCAAGGCCATTGGCCTGGGGATCCGCGCCGCGCGGCCGGGGGACGCCGTGCTGATCGCGGGCAAGGGGCACGAACCGTATCAGATCATCGGCCATCAGGCCATCCACTTCGATGACCGCGAAGAGGCGGCCGCCGTGTTGGCCGCATTGCAGGACTGAGGGATGAGGACTGAGGACTGAGTCTAAAAACCGTCAGAGGCTGGGGAACATTTTCGCTCAGCCCTCAGTCCTCAGAACTGACTGACATGACTTGGACGATCGACGACATACTCGACGCCACCCGCGGCGAACTCGCCGCGGGCGCTCGCGGGCGCAGCTTCGATTCGATCGGCATCGACTCGCGCACCATCACGGCCCGCGCGGTGTTTGTGGCCATTCGCGGAGACGTGCACGACGGGCACCGCTTCATCGGGGAGGTGCTGAACCAGGGCATCCGCGGCATCGTCGTCCGCCGCGATCGGGTAGACGCGGTGCGGGCGTTGCGGGAGATGCACGGCGACGTTGCCTGCGTGGCGGTCGCTGACACCAACCGCTCCCTCGGGGACCTGGGGGGATTCCATCGCCGGCGGTCGCCGGCCGCGGTCGTGGCCATCACCGGGTCCAACGGCAAAACCACCACGCGCCGAATGGCCGCCGAGATCCTGTCGCGACGCTTCACGGTGCTGGAGCCGGCCAAAAATCTGAACAACCAGATCGGCGTTCCGCTGACGCTGCTGCGGCTGGAGCCGACGCATCAATGGGCGGTCCTGGAGCTGGGGACCAACCAGCCCGGCGAAATTGCGCGGCTGAGCGAAATCTGCACCCCGGACATCGGGGTCATCACCAACATCGGGCCGGCGCACTTGGAGGGGCTCGGCTCCCTGGAGGGGGTTCTGCAGGAAAAAAGCGCGCTGGTGGCCGGGCTGGCGCCCGGCGGACGCGCCGTGCTCAACGCGGACGATCCGCGCCTGCGATCCCTGGCCGGGGCATCCGGCGCCGGAGCGCTGCTGTTCGGCTGTTCGGCCGATGCCGCGGTGCGCGCCGAGCAGATTCAGGAAACCGAGCATGGAATCCGCTTCCAATTGCTGCTGCCGGGGCGGCGCACGGCGGTTCAGCTGCAGGCTTTCGGCCGGTTCATGGTGCACAACGCCCTCGCGGCCGCCGCGGTCGGGTATGCCCTCGGCCTGGACGCCGCCGACATCCGCGCCGGGCTGGAAGCCTTCATTCCGGTGGGGGGCCGCATGGACGTGAGCGAGCTGGCCGGCGGCATCCACCTGATCGATGACACGTATAACGCCAACCCGGCATCCATGGAGGGCGCCATGCATGCGCTCCATCGCCTGCGCGGGACCGCCCGCAGTCTGCTGGTGCTGGGCGACATGCGCGAACTGGGCCGCGATGCCGCCGCCCGGCACCGGGAGGTGGGCCGGCTCGCCGCCCGCAGCGGCGCAGCCAAGCTGCTGGCCTGCGGGGATTTTGCCGCCGATGTGGCCGCCGGCGCCCGCCAGGGCGGAATGGCGGCCGCCGACATCGTCATCGGATCCCGGGCCGAGGTGCAGGCCGCTCTGCTGCAGGTGCTGCAGGCCGGCGACTGGCTGCTCGTCAAGGGCTCCCGGGCGATGGGAATGGAAGCGGTGGTTCGGGCCGTGCGGGACCGGTTCGAACCGCAACGTTAGGAAGCCGAGATGCTCTATCATCTTTTATATCCGCTGCACACGCTGTTTTCGATCCTGAACGTGTTCCGCTACATCACGTTCCGGACGATCTACGCCAGCCTGACCGCCTTTTTCATCTGTTTTTTCCTCGGGCCCTGGGTAATCGACCGGCTGGCGCGGATGCAAATCGGACAGTACATCCGCGACGACGGCCCCCAAAGCCATCTGGGCAAAGCCGGGACGCCGACCATGGGCGGGGTCTTGATGATCGCCGCGATTACGTTGTCCACGCTGCTGTGGAGCGACCTGACCGACCCGTTCATCTGGATCGCCCTCTGGGTCCTGCTCGGTTTCGGGGCCGTGGGGTTTATGGACGACTACCTCATGCAGGTCAAGAAGCAGAGCAAGGGGCTCAGCGTGCGCGGCAAGCTGGTGTGCCAGGCGGGGGTCGGGCTGGTCGCCGGAGGTTGGGTGTATCTCACGCCGAATTTCTCGACCGAAGTGACCATTCCCTTTTTCAAGACGGTGACGCCGGACCTGGGCTGGGGCTACATCGTCTTCGCGATGCTGGTCATCGTCGGCGCCTCCAACGCCGTCAATCTGACGGACGGCCTCGACGGGCTGGCCATCGGCCCGGTCATCATCGCCGCCGCCACCTATATGGTCTTCGCCTATGTCGCCGGCCATGTCAAAATCGCCAGCTACCTGCAGATCACCTATGTGCCCGGCTGCGGGGAGTTGGCCGTGCTCTGCGGCGCCATGGCCGGCGCCGGCTTGGGGTTCTTGTGGTTCAACGCCTATCCGGCCCAGGTGTTCATGGGGGATACGGGCTCTCTGTCGCTGGGGGCCGTGCTGGGGGCGATCGCGGTCATCACCAAGCAGGAGATCCTGCTGGTGCTGGTCGGAGGGCTCTTCGTGATCGAGGCCTTATCGGTCATCTTTCAGGTGGGCTTTTTCAAGATGACCAGCGGCCGGCGGATCTTCCGCATGGCGCCGCTGCATCACCATTTTGAGTTGAAAGGCTGGCCGGAACCCAAAGTCATCGTGCGGTTCTGGATCATTGCGATCGCTCTGGCCCTGCTCGCCATGAGCACGCTGAAACTCAGGTAGCACGGCATGCGACCCGTCCGCCCGAACCCGGCATCCGACGACCGCCCTCCTCCGGTGCCGGGCGGCGCGGACGGGGCCGCATCGCCGCCGTAAGGACGTCGGCATGGAGCTGCACCGCAAACGCGTTCTCGTGGTTGGACTGGCCCGGACCGGGGTGGCCGCCGCCCGGTTTTTGCACGGCCGGGGGGCGATCGTCCGGGCGACCGATCGGGCCGACGAGGGCCGCCTCGGACCCGCGGTGGCCGAACTGCGGGCCATGGGGATCGCGCTCGAGTTGGGCGGCCATGACGATGCGAGCTTCGCCCGCGCCGAGATGATCGTGCTGAGCCCCGGCGTGGCGCACACGCTGCCGGCGCTGCAGGCCGCGCGCCGCCGCGGCGTCCCGGTGATCGGCGAGACCGAGCTGGCCGCCCGATTCATCCGGCAGCCCATCGTGGCGGTGACCGGCACCAACGGCAAGACCACGACCACCGAATTGGTGGGCGCCATGCTCGCCGCGTCGAGCCGCCGGGTGTTCGTGGGCGGCAACATCGGCCGGCCCCTGATCGAATACGTGGACGCCGGCATGACCGCCGAGATCGTGGTGGCGGAAGTCAGCAGCTTCCAGCTGGACACGATTGAATGGTTTCGGCCGAACGTCGGGGTTCTGCTCAACATCACGCCGGACCACCTGGACCGGCATGCGAGCTTCGCCGACTACGCGGCGGCCAAGCTGCGGCTGTTTGAAAACCAGGAGGCCGGGGATGTCGCCGTCCTCAACGCCGACGACCCGGTCATCGCCGCGCACGCCGAAGCCATTCGCAGCCGCAAACTCTTTTTCTCCGCCGCCGCGGCGGGCCATGCCGCCGGCCGGGACGGCAGCCGGCTGATCCTGCGGCTGCCGGAGCGTGAAGCGGTCGGGCTCGATCTGGCGCGCTTCCGGCTGCGCGGTGCGCACAACGCCGAAAACGCCGCCGCGGCGGCCCTGGCGGCCCTGGCCGCCGGCGCCCGCCCGGCCGGCATCCAGGCGGCGATCGACGCCTTTCGGCCGGCCGCTCACCGCCTGGAGACCATTGCGACGATCCACGGCGTCGAATACGTGAACGACTCCAAGGCCACCAACGTCGACGCGGTGCGCCGCGGCCTGGAGTGCTTCCGCTCGCCGGTGGTGCTGATCATGGGCGGGGTGGACAAGGGCGGTGATTTCAGCCTGCTCCAAGATGCCGTCCGCCGCCACGGCCGGGGCCTCGTGCTGCTCGGCGACAGCCGCGACGCCCTGCGGGCCGCCCTCGGCGGGCTCCTGCCGACGTGCGAGGCCGCCTCCATGCAGGAGGCCGTGCAGGCGGCGCAGGCCATGGCCGCCGCCGGGGATGCGGTGCTGCTGGCCCCGGGCTGCGCCAGTTTCGATCGGTACGCCGATTACCAGGAGCGCGGCGATGACTTCCGCCGCGCGGTCCAGGCGCTAAAACCAGCGCCGAACGAGGCGTCTTCGCCGTCCGTCGGCGCCGATTCCGGGAAGGGCCGGTAACCGATGAGACCCGCTGCCGCAGCCATGCCGAGTGTCAGCCGCGGACGCTCCGCCAGCACCGTCTATGACGTGCAGCTGCTGTTTCCGGTGCTCTTCCTGGTGGGGATCGGCATCGTCATGGTCTACAGCGCGAGCTCGGCCTTGGCCATGAAAAAGTTCGGCTCGGATTACTACTTTTTGAAAAAGCAGGCCATGTTCGCGCTGGCGGGCATTTGCGTGCTCGTGCTCGCTCGGCACGTGCCCTACCGGCTCTACCGGCCGTTGGCCTATCCGCTGCTGGCGGCGGCGCTGGTCCTGCTGGCGGCGGTCCTGTTTTCGCCGCTGGGGATCACGGCCGGCGGGGCGAGCCGGTGGCTCGGGCTGGGGCCGCTGCGGTTCCAGCCCTCGGAATTCGCCCGTTTCGCGCTGGTCGTCTACCTGGCCTATTCCCTGGAGAAAAAAGCCGAGCGCATCAAGGAGTTCTCGATCGGATTCGTGCCTCATGTGGTGGTTCTGGGCGCGGTGGCGGTCCTGATCCTGAAGCAGCCCGACTTCGGATCCGTGGCCATTCTCGCCGTGCTGACCTGGCTGATGATGTTCGTCGGCGGCGTCCGGATGCTGTATTTGGGCAGCTCCTGCCTGGTCCTGGGGGCGGCCGGAGGGTATTTCATCACCCGGGCCGGCTACCGCATGCGCCGGCTGCTGAGCTTCCTGGATCCCTGGCAGTACAGCGCCGACGCCGGCTATCAGATCGTGCACTCGTTGATGGCCTTCGGCACGGGCGGCTGGTGGGGGACCGGCATCGGCAAGGGCTACCAGAAGCTGTTCTATCTGCCCGAGCCCCACACGGACTTCATTTTTTCGGTGATCGGCGAGGAGCTGGGCCTGGTCGGCGTGCTGGTGATCATCCTGCTCTATCTGATGATCATCTGGAAGGGCATCCGCATTGCGCGGCACGCCACCGATCTGTTCGGCAGCTATTTGGCCATCGGCCTCACCGCGGCGCTCGGCCTGCAGATCTGCATCAACATGGCGGTCACCCTGGGGCTGCTGCCGACCAAGGGGCTGACCCTCCCGTTTCTGAGCTACGGCGGAACGTCGCTGCTGTTGAACATGGCCACGATCGGCATCCTGATGAATATCGGCGCCGCCGCCCCGGCCGGACGAGGTGCGGCATGACGGCGCGCGGATGCAGCCCCGCCTCCGGCGGCCCGTGCGCGCTGCGCATCGTCATCGCCGGCGGCGGCACGGGCGGCCACCTCTTCCCGGGCATCGCCGTCGCCGAAGAGATCCGGGCCCGTCATCCCGGCCACCAGGTTCTTTTCATCAGCCGGGGCAACGAATTCGAGCGCACGGCCCTGGCGGCCGCGGGCTTTCCGCTCGCGACCATCTCGGTCGAAGGGCTCAAGGGCCGCGGCCCGTGGAACCAGCTGCGGGGGCTCTGCCGCCTGCCGGTGAGCCTCGTCCAGTCGCTCCGGCGGCTGCGGGCGTTCCGGCCGCATCTGGTCATCGGCCTGGGCAGCTACGCGGCCGGGCCGGTGGTGACGGCCGCCTGGCTGCGCAGAATCCCGGTGGCGCTGTGCGAGCAGAATGTCCGGCCGGGCGTCACCAACCGGGTCCTGGCGCGGCTGGCCGAGCGGATCTTCACCTCCTTCGATCAAACCGAAGCCGGGTTCGACGCCGCCAAGGTTGATTGGACCGGCAATCCGCTGCGGCGGCAGATTGTCGAGAAATGCGCCCGCCCCGCGCCGCCCGGCCCCGCGCCGGCCGCGCCTTTCACGGTGCTGGTGCTCGGGGGCAGCCAGGGGGCCCATCGCATCAACACCGCCGTGATCGAGGCGCTCGGCGGCCTCGGCGATCCGGCCGGATTCTTTTTCATTCATCAGACCGGCCACGCGGATGAGGCGATGGTGGCCGAGGGCTATCGACGATCGGGGGTGGCCGCCCGCGTGCAGGCGTTTTTCGAGGACATGGCCGACCAATACGAACCGGCGCACCTGGTCGTCTGCCGGGCCGGGGCGACCACGGTGGCGGAGATCACCGCGCTGGGCAAGGCGTCCGTTTTGATCCCCTACCCCCACGCAGCCGATGGCCACCAGCATCTCAATGCCCGGCGGCTGGCGGATGCCGGCGCGGCCGAGCTGATCGACGAGCGGGAGTTGAGCGGCGAACGCTTGAGCGAGCGCATCCGGTTTTTCGCCTCCCATCCGGAGGTTCTGAAACGGATGGAACAACACGCGTCCCGGCTGGGCAAGCCGGATGCGGCCCGCCGCATCGTCGACGCGTGCGTCCGGCTGGTCGCGGAGCGCACCCCGGGCCGACGGGCCAACCGGCTGACGGGCTAACGGACGAACGACACCATGTATCGCAAAAAATATCACATCCACTTCGTGGGCGTCGGCGGCATCGGGATGAGCGGCATCGCCGAGCTGCTGCTCAACCTGGGCTACACCGTGTCCGGTTCGGACCTCCGAGCGTCCGACATCACCGAACGTCTGCGCTCGCTGGGCGGGACCATCCACGAGGGGCATGCCGCCGAACAGATCGAAGGCGCGGACGTAGTGGTGACCTCCTCGGCTGTGCGGCCGGAGAACCCGGAAGTGCAGGCCGCCCATCAGGCTTCGATCCCCGTGATCCCGCGGGCGGAGATGCTGGCGGAGCTGATGCGGCTGAAATACAGCGTCGCGGTGGCCGGGGCCCACGGCAAGACCACCACGACATCGATCATCGCGGCCGTGCTGGCCAGCGGCGGGCTGGATCCGACGGTCGTGATCGGCGGCAAGCTGATCGGCGTCGGCACCAACGCCGTGCTGGGCCGCGGCGATTTTATCGTGGCCGAGGCGGACGAAAGCGACGGCTCGTTCTTGCGGTATTCGCCGGCCATCGCGGTCGTCACCAACATCGACCGCGAGCACCTCGATTATTATGCGGATCTGGCCGCCATCCAGCGGGTTTTTTTGGAATTCATCGACCGCATTCCGTTTTACGGCCTGGCGGTCCTCTGCCTGGACAACGAACCCATCCAGGGCCTGCTCCCGCAGATCAAAAAGCGCTACACGACCTACGGGACGAACCCGCAGGCCGACTTCCAGATCCGCCACGTCGTGGTCGAGGGCCGCCGCACCCGCTTCAGCGTCTTTCACCGCCGGCGCAAGCTCGGCCGCTTCAAGCTGAACCTGCCCGGGGTGCACAACGTCTACAACGCCACCGCCAGCATTGTGGTGGCGACCGAACTCGATATTCCGGTCGCACGCATCCAGAGCGCTCTGCAGAGTTTGGCCGGCGTGCAGCGGCGGCTGGAGGTCAAGGGGGAGGTGAACGGGGTCACCGTCGTGGACGACTACGGCCACCACCCCACGGAGATCAAGATGACCCTGCAGGCCGTGCGCGAAGGTTGGCCCGAGCGCCGCATGGTGGTTGCGTTCCAACCCCATCGTTACACCCGCACGCGCGCCCTGATGGAGGAATTCTCGCGGGCGTTCTACCAATCGGATGTCGTGGTCATCCTGCCGATCTACGCCGCCAGCGAAGAACCGCTGGAGGGAGTCACCGGGCAGGCCCTCGGCCGGCAGATCGTCGCCCACGGCCACAAGCAGGTGGTCTTCGCCGACGGCATCGCCGATGCGGCGGAGCAGCTGAAATCCCTGCTGGCGCCCGGCGACCTGCTGCTGACCCTGGGCGCCGGCGACGTCTGGAAGGTCGGCGTCGACCTGCTGCAGACAACCTGGACGGCTGCCGGGAACCCCGTTGAACGGAGGCTCGCATGAAGGCGCGCTCGCGCGAGCGGCACCGATGGAGGATCGGATGAGACGGATCACCCCCAGCGTGCGCCGGCCGCCGCGGACCGGCCACCGGCGGGCGCCCCGCCAGAACATCAGCCGGCGGACCGTGGCCCAACGCCACCGCTCCTGGCTGCGGCGGCTGGTGGCGGCGATCTGGCTGGCCGTCGTCACGGCCGGGGTGTTGTTCGTCAGCGTTTTTTTCATCTTCCTGCATGATGTGTTCACCCAGAGCGAGCATTTCCAGGCGCACCAGATCCACGTCGAAGGCGGCCGGCGCCTGTCCCGGCAGCTCATCCTCGATCAGGCCGGCGTCCGGCCGGGAATCAATGTGCTCAGCGTCAACCTGGCGGCCGCCCGCAAACGGCTGCTGGCGCATCCCTGGATTGCCGAGGCGGAGATTCAGCGTGAAATTCCCGCGACGCTGCGCATCCGCATTCGGGAGCATGTCGGGGCGGCCGTGGTGGATGTCGGACGCAAGTTCCTGCTCAGCCCCCAAGGCGAGCTTTTCAAGGAATGGGAACCTTCGGATCCGGCGGACCTTCCGTCCGTGGTCGGGCTGGCCGCTGCCGACCTGCGTGTGGCGGATCGTGCGGCCGCGGCCGCAGGCCCGGCCTTTTTCGACGCGGGCGGGCCGGCTGCGCCGCCGCCCCCTCCCAGCCGGGCGATGGATGCGGTGCTGCAGGTGCTCCTCCTGGGCCGCGAGCCGGAGAGCGTTCTCTCCACCCGCGAGCTGCGATCGATCCAGGTGGACCGGGAGCTGGGCCTGACGCTGATAGCGTATGCGGAGAACCGCGCCATCCGGCTGGGATACAACGACTATCCCGCCAAATACCATCTGCTCCGGGATCTGCTGGCCTTTTTCCGCACCCAGCCGAACGTCGCGGATTTCGAGCGGATCGATCTGACCGATATGAACCGGGTCATTGTCAACCCGATCCGGGCCGAGATCCCGAAAAAAACGGGCCCGCAAGGAGGTTAACGCGATGCAGCGCAAGGAAGACATCGTCGTCGGACTGGACATCGGCACCACGAAAATCTGTGCCGTGGTGGGGGAGGTTTCCGCCGGCGGCGTCAACATCATCGGGATCGGCACGCATCCCTCGGTCGGCCTGCGGAAGGGGATGGTCGTCAACATCGAGGCCACGGTGGAGTCCATCAAAAAGGCGGTCGAGGAAGCCGAAATGATGGCCGGCTGCGAAATCTCCTCCGTCTACACCGGCATTGCCGGCGGTCATATCACCGGCTTCAACAGCCGCGGCATCGTGGCGATCAAGGGCGCCGAGATCACCGCCCAGGATGTGGAGCGGGTCATCGACGCCGCCCGCGCGGTGGCCATTCCCATGGACCGCGAAGTCATTCATGTGCTGCCCCAGGAATACATGGTCGACGGCCAACCCGGCATTCAAAATCCGGTCGGCATGTCCGGGGTGCGCCTGGAAGCCAAGATCCATATCGTGACCGGAGCGGTGGCCTCCGCCCACAACATCGTCAAGTGCGCCAACCGCTCGGGGCTGGATGTGTGCGATATCGTGCTGGAGTGTCTGGCCTCGGGCGAGGCCGTGCTGACCGAAGAGGAAAAGCAGCTCGGCGCGGCCCTGCTCGACCTGGGCGGCGGAACCACCGATCTCGCCGTATTTTCGGGCAAAAACATCAAGCACACCTTCGTGCTCGCCCTCGGCGGAGACAACCTCACCAACGACATCGCCATCGGCCTGCGCTGCCCCCACCCCGAAGCCGAAAAACTCAAGAAGAAATTCGGACACGCCGTCGCCCGCAACATCCAGGCCGACGAGATGATCGAGGTGCCGGGGGTGAGCGGCCGCGAGCCGCGCAAGCTCCCGCGTCAGATTCTGGGAGAAATCCTGGAGCCGCGCATGGAGGAGATCTTCGCGCTGGTCAACCGCGAAATCTATCGGGCCGCCATGGAAAACCACATCCCCTCCGGCATCGTCCTGACCGGCGGGACGGCGTTGCTCGAGGGGGCCACCGAGATCGCCGAATCGGTCTTCAACCTGCCGGCGCGGATCGGCACCCCGCAGGGAATCAAGGGGCTCGTGGACGTGGTCAACAACCCCATGTACGCCACCGGCGTGGGCCTGGTTCTCTACGGCGCGCGCCACCAGCAGACCGAAAAGAAGAAATTCCGGATCCGCGACCGCAACATTTTCAATCGCCTGATGACCCGCATGCGGCGCTGGTTCAAGGACGTCGTATAAACCGAAAATTTAAAATTTAAAGATTAACGGAGTCCAGCTGCAAGAAACAATTTCATGAATCGCACAGTCAGTCGCCATCGAAACATTAACTTTTAAACGTTAAACCTTAAACCCCAACACCCAGGCAGGAGGGCACAGCATGTTCACGTACGTAGACAACGAGAAATCGGCCAGAATCAAAGTGATCGGAGTCGGCGGCGCCGGCGGCAACGCCATCAACAACATGATCCAGTCCGGTCTGCAGGGCGTCAAGTTCATCGCCGCCAACACCGACGCCCAGGCATTGGAGATCTCCCGGGCGGATGTCCGCATTCAGCTGGGCAGCAGCATCACCGAGGGGCTGGGCGCCGGCGCCAATCCCCAGATTGGACGGGATGCGGCGCTGGAAACCGCCGAGGACATCCGCAGCGCCCTGAAGGACAGCCACATGGTATTCATCACGGGCGGACTGGGGGGCGGGACCGGAACCGGCGCCACGCCGGTCATCGCCGAGATCTGCCGCGAGATGGGGGCGCTGACCGTCGCCGTGGTGACCCGGCCGTTTTCTTTCGAAGGGAGAAAACGGGCGCTGATCGCCGAACAGGGCCTCGAGGAGCTCAAGAAGGTGGTCGATACCGCGATCACCATCCCCAACGACCGACTGCGGGCGCTGGCCTCCAAGAAGGCGACCCTCATGGAGATGTTCCTGAAGGCGGATGAGATCCTGCTGCATGCGGTCAAGGGCATCACGGATTTGATCGTGATGCCGGGGCTGGTCAACCTCGATTTCGCCGACGTCCGCACCACCATGTCCAAAGCCGGTATGGCCCTGATGGGGATCGGCATCTCGGCCGGCGAAAACCGCGCGATCGAGGCCGCCGAGCGCGCCATCTCGCACCCGCTTCTGGAGGACCTCTCCATCGCCGGCGCCAAAGGCGTGCTCATGAACATCACGGCCTCGAGCGGCATGGAATTCGAAGAGGTGGCCGAAGCGTCCGAACGCATCCACAAGGAAGTCGGTGACGACGCCGAAATTTTCTGGGGAACGTCGGTGGACGAAAGCCTGGGCGACGAAATGCGGGTGACGGTCATTGCCACCGGCATCGGTCCCGAAGCCGAGGTGCTGCGCCCCGGCGAGAAGGACGCCGAAAAAGAGAAGAAGATCGTGCAGCCGCTGCGCGGAAAGGTCCGCGACGTCACCCCGGCCGACGCGGAGCGCCCGGACATCGTCGATCTGGATGAGCCGACCTTCATCCGCCACCGCCGGGCGGTCGGCGAGTCCTCCGGAGCGCTATACCGCGGGGTGGGACGTCTGGCGCTGGACGACACGGATCTCGATGTGCCGACCTTTCTGCGGCGCAAGGCGGACTGAGGCCTCTGCGGCCTAGCCCCCGGTCCGGTCCGGTTGTCAAGGGGCTTGGGCGGTTTTATTATGGATGAGCCGGCCCCTTGCCGGATAGGGCAACGACACCGGACGGGAACCCGTGAGACCAGAGGACGCCTGGAAGCGGTATGCGGCCGCCGAAGACGGAGCGGTCCGCAAGCACGCGCGCGGAAGAATCCGCATCGCATTGGCTTACCCCAACCGCTATTCCGTGGGCATGGCGAACCTGGGGCTGCACGCCGTCTATGGGCTTCTCAACCGCTATGACGACGTGGTCTGTGAACGGGTGTTCCTGCCCGAAAACGAGGACCTCGCGGCCGGACGCCTGACGACGTTCGAATCCGGGCTGCCGGTCGCCGCGGTGGACCTGATCGCCTGCTCCATTTCGTTTGAAAGCGACTACTCCCACCTGCTGACCCTCCTCCAGCTGGCCGGGATGCCTCTGCCGGCCGCGCACCGAGACGAGCGCCACCCTTTAGTGATCGCCGGCGGAATCGCCTGTTTCCTGAACCCCGAACCCATCGCCGCATTTGTCGACGCCTTTCTGATCGGAGAGGCCGAGGCGATTCTGCCTCAATTCCTGCAGGTGTTCCAGCCGGGCGCCGAGCGCCGCACGATGTTGAAGACGATCGCCCGCTCGGTCCCCGGCGCCTACGTGCCGCGCTTCTACGACGTGCGCTACGCCGCCGACGGAACCCTGAGCGCCTGGACCCCGACCGAAGAGGTCCCGTCCCGGATCGTGCGGCCGTGCGTCCCGGACCTGTCGGCGACCGCCACGTGCAGCACGGTGCTCACCCCCCACACCGCCCTGGGCGGCTCCCTGCTCGTCGAAGTCGGGCGAGGTTGCCCGCATGGCTGCCGCTTCTGCAGCGCGGGGTTCGTCTACCGGCCGCCGCGCTTCCGCACGGAGGCGTCCCTGGCGCAAACCATCGAACAGGGCCTGGCCCGCAGCCACCACATCGGCCTGGTGGGTGCGGCGGTCTCCGACCTGCCCGGCATCGCCTCGCTCTGCCGGCGGTTTTCCGGCCCGGACGTCACGCTCTCGTTCAGTTCGCTGCGGGCGGATGCGCTCCGCCCGGAGCTCCTGGACGCGCTCCGCCGCAGCCGGGTCAAAACCGCCACGATCGCTCCGGAGGCCGGCTCGGAGCGCTTGCGCCGCGTCATCAACAAGGGGATTCAAGAAGCGGACGTCCTCAATGCGGCCACGGCCCTGGTCGCCCACGGCATTCCGAACCTGAAGCTGTACTTCATGGTGGGGCTGCCGACCGAAACGAATGCGGATGTCGATGCGATTGTGGTTCTGGTCAAGCACATCAAGCACGCGTTTTTGAAATCCAGCCGAACCCGCGGCGCCATCGGCACCCTGACGGTCAGCGTCAGTTCCTTTGTGCCGAAGCCCTTCACTCCGTTTCAGTGGGCGGCCATGGCCCCGACGGCCGAACTCAAGGCCCGCATCAAGCGCATCCAGGCCGGACTGAAGCGCGTGCCCAACGTCCGGGTTCACTCCGATCTGCCGCGTTGGGCCTACATCCAAGCCCTGCTGGCGCGCGGTGACCGCCGGGTGGCCGACCTGCTGGTGCGGGCGGACGCGGCCGGGGGCAACTGGGCCCATGCGCTCAAAACCGGGCCGCTCAACCCGGATTTCTACGTGCTCCGGGAGCGGGGGCCGGAAGAGATTCTGCCCTGGGACTTCATCGATCACCGCATCACCAAAGCCTACCTTCTGAACGATTACCGCCGAGCCCTGGAGGGCCGCCCGGGGACGGTCTGCCGGACGGAGTCCTGCCGGCGGTGCGGCGCCTGCGGCGAAGAATCCCTCGACACGTAGGGCTTGCAATCCACCGAGTGACCTGCTAAGGAAAGTTTCCGTCGCAAATCCGGAAACCGTCCCGCCGTGCGGCGTTCGCCACGTCCGCCCCGGCGGCGGCTTCAAAGCGGGAGAGCGGATCAACATGCTGGAAGGCATCTTTTTCATGACGGCGCTGGGTGCGGCCTGCAGCATCGTACTGGGCATCGCATCCCGCATTTTTTATGTCTACGAGGATCCGCGCATCGCCCAGGTGGAGGCGTGTTTCGCGGGGGCCAATTGCGGCGGATGCGGATTCGCCGGTTGCTCGGCGGCTGCGGCGGCCGTGGTCGGCGGCAAGGCCAAACCCAACGTGTGCGTCGTCGGCGGCATGGAATCCGCACAGAATGCGGCCGCCGTCATGGGCATGGAGGTCGGCTCGGTCGAACCGCCGAAATCCTTCAACCCCTGCACCGGCGGCGATCGCGCCGAAAACAAGTTCCTATATATAGGGGTCGCCACCTGCCAGGCCGAAGCCGCGCTGTTCAGCGGCAAGCGGGTCTGCGAGGTCGGCTGCATCGGCCACGGCGACTGCGTGCGCGCCTGCCTGTTCAACGCCATCGCCATGGGGCCGGGCGGCTTCCCCGTCGTGGATGAGGAAAAGTGCGTGGGCTGCGGCGCCTGCGCCCGGGCCTGCCCCAAGAGCCTGCTCAAAATCAGCACCCCTTCCGAACGCCTGCTGCACTTCAACCAAGTCGGAGACTGCCTGGCGCCCTGCCGCCAGACGTGTCCGGCCGAGATCGACATTCCGCTCTATATTCATCAAATCCGCACCGGCGACTACGCCGGCGCGGTCAACACCATCCGCGAGCGCAACCCGCTGCTGCTCGCCTGCGGCCGGGTGTGCCCGCACCCCTGCGAGCTGAACTGCCGGCGCGGCGTCGCCGACGAGCCGGTCTCGATCAACCAGCTCAAGCGCTTCGCCGCCGATTACGAGATGACCTCCGGCAAGCGCCTGCCCATCCGGGTCGCGCCCGATACGGGCAAGCGAGTGGCGGTGGTCGGCGGCGGGCCGGCCGGGCTCACCTGCGCATACTTTTTGAGGCGGCTGGGCCACGGCGTCACCATCTTCGAAGCCATGCCCAAGCTCGGCGGCATGCTGCGCTACGGCATCCCGGAATACCGTCTGCCGAAGCAGGTGCTGGACTGGGAGATCGAGAGCATCCTCAACCTGGGCGTCGAGGTCCGCACCGGGGTCCGTTTCGGATCGGACATCCAGCTCGACGGCCTCCGGGCGGACGGTTTTGATGCCGTTTTCGTGGGCGTCGGCGCCTGGAAAGACAGCAAGATGGCGGTGCCCGGCGAGGAGCTGCAAGGCTGCTACACCGGCATCGATTTCCTGGCCCGGCTCGCCTCCGGGGAGAAACTGAACATCCGACCGGTGGCTGCCGTCATCGGCGGGGGCAACACGGCGATCGACTGCACGCGCAACCTGCTGCGGCTGGGGGCCCGCAAGGTCTATCTGGTCTACCGCCGGACGCGCAAAGAGATGCCCGCCAACGAGGTCGAAGTCGAGGCGGCCGAGCACGAGGGCGTGGAGCTGATCTTCCTGAGCGCGCCGGTGCGCGTGGTGGGGGACGAGCACGGCCGCGTCACCCACCTGGAGTACCTGCGCATGGAGCTGGGCGAGCCGGATGCCAGCGGCCGGCGCCGGCCCGTACCGGTGAAGGGCTCCGAAACGCTTCTGGCGACCGACATGGTGATCTCGGCCATCGGCCAAGCGCCGGATGTCTCCTTCGCGGCCAGCGCTCAACTGAAAACCACGCGGTGGAGCACCATCGAGTCTGACCCCGCCACGCTTCAGACCAACATCCCCTTCTTGTTTGTCGCCGGTGATGTGGCCACGGGTCCATCTCTGGTCGTCGAGGCCATCGGCGGGGGACGGCGCGCGGCGCGCTCCATTCACCAGTTCGTCACCGGCCGCCCGGTGGAGGCCGAACCCAACGAGCTGCGCAAGAATCTGCTCACCGAAACCATTTTCGATCAGGTTCCCGGGGTGGTCCCGTTCCCGCGGGCGAAGATGGTGGAGCTGCCGGCCGCCGAGCGGATCCGCTCCTTTGACGAGGTCGACCAGGTGCTGACCGAAGCGGCCGCCCGGCGCGAGAGCGAACGATGCCTTTACTGCTGCCTGACCTGTTACAACCCGGACCCGACGGCACCGGGCGCCGCTCAAAATTCTGCAGCGGTTGCGGCCGCCGGCGGGCACACGCATGCCGCCTGATCTGCGGGTTGATGGAATGGCGGCGCCGATCCGCGCCCGGGGGAATCGACCCGCCGGCAGCTAACGATCAGGTCATACTCATAGCTTGAGCACGGAAGGAGCATTGCCCATGATGTTTTCGCGGAAAGAGCTGAACCTGGTTTACGTGGGAACCGCCATCCTGCTCTTCCTAGCCGTGGTGAGCTATGCGGCCTTTCCCAACCAGGCTCCGAAGCAGCCCTTGCGGATCGCGTTTCAAAGTGTGGCCGGCAAGGTCATGTTCGATCATGCCCGCCATCGCTGGGAGGCGGGGTATAGCCTGGCCTGCGGGGAATGTCACCATACGCTGGCCCCCGATGAATACGACCAGGCCGGCTCCTGCACCGAATGCCACCCCGTAGAGGACAGCGACGATCCAATGCTCAAACGTTCGGACGCCATCCACCAGCAGTGCATCGGCTGCCATCGGGAGTACGGTGCGGGGCCGGTCGACTGCGCCCAATGTCATGTGATGCAATGATCCTGTGCCGCTCGAAGAGGGATTGACCGATGACCATGTTGAGTTCGAAGGCGTTTTTGGGAATGGGACTGCCGCGCCTGGAATACGCCCCGGTGCCGCCGAGGGTCGACCGTCCCGAGTCCATCCGGCCGGCAGGACCCTTGGCCCTACTGCACCCGCGTCCGGCCGAGATCCGGGCGGTTCCGGCCGTCAAGATTGGCGCCGCCGTCAAAACCGGCCAGAAACTGTCGCTCTACGGCAATGGCGACTACGTCACCGCATCGGTCACCGGAACCGTGACGTCCCTGACGCCCTTCCCGGGCAGCTTCGGCCGGAACTACACCGCCGTCGGCATTGCCCCGGGGCCCGACGATCTTTTTGACGATGCGCTGGCGGCGGCGCAAGCGACACCGTCCCTTGCCGGCGCTCTGGAGTTTCTGGCTGCCTGCCCCGGTGCGCCCGGCCTGCAACGGCTGGCCGATCCGGAGCGGCCGATCAAAACGCTGGTCGTTTGCGGGGTCGATCAGGATCTGCTCGTGTTCACCCAGCAGTATATCCTCGGCACCCGCGGCCAGGACATTCAAAAGGGAATCCGCTTGCTGAAGCAGGTCGCCGGCATCGAAGAGGTGATCATCCTCACTCGCAGGGAAGCCGTCCAGGGATACGGCCATATCGTCGGCCGGGTGATGGGTGTGGACCACCGCTACCCCTCGGCGCTGCCGCCGCTGGTGATGGCCGGCCTCTTCGGCCGCGTGGTGCCGGCCGGCCGGACCTGCGAAGACCTGGGGTTCTGCTTCATGAGCGCCGAGGCGGTGGCCTCGATCGGAGCGGCCTTCAACACCGGCCGCATGCCGGTCACCAAGCTTCTGACCGTCATCCCCAAGGACGGCGCGGCCCGTCTCGCGGAGGCGCCCGTCGGTACGCCCGTCGGCGAGGTGCTGAACCGCTTCGGCATCTCTATCGACGCGGGGGACCGCATCGTGACCGGCGGCCCGATGCGGGGAACCGCCGTGTTTTCACTCGATCACCCCGTGCAGCCCGACACCGACGGCCTCCTCGTTCTCAGCGCGGCGTCCGCGGCCAACGTCTCCGACTATCCCTGTATCAACTGCGGTGAATGCGTCCGCGTCTGCCCGGCTCGCATGCAGATCAACCTGCTGGTGCGCTACCTGGAGGCCGGCAAGTACGAAGACGCCGAGGAATCCTACGATCTGCACGCCTGCGTCGAGTGCGGGCTCTGTAGCTTCGTCTGTGTTTCGAACATCCCGATCCTACAGTACATCATGCTCGCCAAGCACGAACTGGCGCGCATGCGATCAACGGAGACTCATGATGGCTGAAAAACAAAAACTCGTCGTCTCCTTCGCGCCCTTCTGGCACAACGGCAGCCGGGTGACCGACCGCAGCCGGCAGATCTTTCTCGCCGCATTGCCCGCCGCCCTTTTCGGCGTTTACCGGTTCGGCATCGGTGCTCTGGGCGTATTGGCGCTATCCGTGTCGTCGGCCGTTTTGTGGGAGCTGGCCTTCACCCGCGTGGCCAAGCGGCCGGTTTCAGTCGGCGACGGCACCGCCGCCGTGATCGGACTTATGTTCGGCATGATGCTGCCGGCCAGCCTGCCCTGGTGGGCGGTGATCACCGGCACTTTTCTTGCCATCGTCGTGGGACGTCAAATCTACGGCGGCATCGGCGCCAATCCGTTCAACCCGGCCGCGGTGGCCGTCGCCATCCTGATGCTGGCCTGGAAGCAGCGGATGGACTTCGATGCGGCGCTCGTCAACTATGCCTTCGAGTTCCCGGCCGCCTTTCCGCTGTCCGCCGTCAAAGCTTTCGGAACCGCCGCCATCAAAGAGCTGTCCCTGATCGATCTGTTGCTGGGCCGCCAGATCGGCGGGATTGGAACCATCTGCGGCGCGGCGGTGCTGGCGGGCGGAATCTACCTTGTTCTAAGGGGGGTCATCCGCTGGGAAATCCCGGTTTCCTTCCTGGCAGGGGTGGCCGCTACGGCTGCCGTATTTCACGCCGTGGATCCGCTGCGGTTCGCCCCCCCGGCGTTTCACCTGCTGACCGGCTTCACTCTTTTCGGGGCCTTTTTTCTCGCGACGGAGGACGCATCGTCGCCGGTCAATTTCATTCCCATGCTCATTTTTGGAGCATCAGCCGGCGCCATCGCAGTTTTCATACGCAATATCGGCGTGTTCGCAGAAGGGCTGGTGTTCGCCATCCTGGTGGGCAACCTTATTCAACCGTTGCTGGACAAAATCAGACCCAAAGCCCTCGGAAAGGTCGCATAAGCCATGCTTGAACTGATCAAAATGATCGTCGTGTTGACCATCATCAGCCTGGCATCGGGTGGCTTGCTGGCAGCGCTCCGCGATGGCACCCAAGAACGCATCGACAACCAGGTGTTGGAGTTCGTCAAAGGCCCGGCCGTTCGCCAGGTTTTCGAAGGCGCGGCGAATGACCCCATTGCCAGCCGTTTTCAGTTGAAGGACGGGAATGCGCTGCGAAACTTCTTTGTCGGCGTTTTCGACGGGGAAGCGAAGGGCCTGGCCATGGAGGCATCTTCGAGCAAGGGCTACAAGGGAGACATCGGCCTCATCGTCGCCATTGACGTGAAAACCGACAAACTCATGGGGGTCGGCGTCACAACGCACAATGAAACGCCAGGCCTGGGCGCGAAATCCAAGAGCGACCCGAAGTTCGCAGCGCAGTTCAAGGGGGTGCCCGGGTCCGGGCCGGTTAAGGTAACCCAGGACGGCGGCGCGATCAACGCCATCAGCGGCGCCACCATCACTTCGCGGGCCGTGTGCGATGCCGTCACCGACGCCCTCGGCGTCTACGAGAAGCTGAAGCCTCAAATCCTGGAAAAAATGAAGGACGTCAAGAAATAAAGGAAGGCCTATATGGCGAAAACCATCACCCAGGAGTTTACCAAGGGCTTGTGGGCCGAAATCCCGCCCTTTCGGCTCGTACTGGGGCTCTGCCCGATCCTTGCCATCACCAACGCATTTGAAAACGCCGTGGGGATGGGGCTGGCAGTGACTTTCGTGCTGACCGGTTCCAATGTTCTAATTTCGGCTATTCGAAAAATCATCCCGCCCAAGGTGCGCATCGTTGCCTTCATCGTGGTCATTGCGACCTTCGTCACCGTGGTCGAATTAACGATGCAAGCCTTTACCTACGCCCTGTTTCTCAAACTGGGAATTTACATTCCACTCATCGTGGTGAACTGCATTCCCATGGGTCGGGCCGAGGCTTTCGCAAGCAAGAACAACATGGTGCGTTCCGCCCTCGACGGCCTTGGAATGGGGATCGGCTACACGCTCTCCCTGATGGCGCTGGCGGCCTTCCGGGAAATTATCGCCACGGGGGCCATTACCTTGTATGAAAAACCGACCACGCTCTTTGGAGCATCCTTCGAGCCTTTCAGATTTCTCGTCGAAGCGCCGGGGGCGTTTGTTTGTCTTGGCCTCATGCTGGGGATCATGAACATCCTGGGGAAGAAATAGGAGCGCAACATGTTTGGAGATCTTGCCGTCCTGGCCTTCAGCGCCGTTCTCATCAACAATATCCTGTTGATCCAGTACTTGGGAAACTGCCCGTTTTTGGGGACTTCCAAGAAGATGGAAACCGCCACCGGCATGGCCATGGCGGTGGTGTTCGTTCTGGTTCTGGCTGGCATCATCACTTGGCTCGTGGAAAAATACGTGCTGGTGCCGTTCGATCTGAAGTATCTGCGCACCATCGCTTTCATCCTGGTCATCGCGGCCCTGGTGCAGTTCGTGGAGATGTTTCTGAAAAAGAGCATCCCCGGTCTTTACACCGGCTTGGGCATTTATCTGCCGCTCATCACCACCAACTGCGCGGTGCTCGGGGTCTGCCTCATCAATGTCGGCAAGGAGTACAACTTCTTCCAGATGCTCATCTCTTCCTTCGCCTATCCGGTAGGTTTCGGCCTCGCTTTGGTTCTGTTCGCCGGCGTGCGCGAACGCATCCTGCTGGCCCGCACGCCCAAACCGTTTCAGGACACGGCCATCGGTTTGGTGACCGCCGGCATGCTCTCCCTGACCTTCTTCGCCTTCAAGGGCTGGGTTTAATCCGACTTCCGACTTCCCGTTTCCAGTTCGGCGATCAGCCGCTCCATGTCCTCCGGCAGAGGGGATTCGAACCGCATGCGGGCGCCGCTGCGCGGGTGGTTGATTTCCAGGCGCCAGGCGTGCAGCATCTGACGGCGAATGGATCCGAGCCGGGCCTGCATCCCGGAAGGATCACCGGACGCCCGGCGCCGGCCATAGACCGGATCGCCGACGATCGGACGGCCGATGGCGGCGCAGTGGACCCGGATCTGGTGGGTGCGGCCGGTCTTCAGGCGGAGCTCGAGCAGCGTGGCCCCCGCCAGGCGCCGCACCACCCGCCAGCCGGTTTCGGCCTCCCGGCCTCGGCGGCTGCGGGTGGACATGCGTTTGCGGTCCACCGGATGCCGGCCGATGGGCAGCCGAATGGTACCATGATCGGGTGCCATCGTCCCGTGGACCAGCGCGAGGTAGTCTTTCCCGACGGTGCGGTTCTTGAACTGTCCGGCGAGGTGCTCAAGGGCGGCGGCGTTTTTGGCGACCACCAGGGTTCCGGAGGTGTCCTTGTCCAGCCGATGGACGATCCCGGGGCGCAATTCAGCGCCGATCCCCCTCAAGTCGGGGCAGTGGTATAGCAGGCCGTTGACCAGCGTTCCGGAAGTGTGCCCCGGGGCCGGGTGTACGACCAGGCCCGGCGGCTTGTTGATCACCACGATATCCGGGTCTTCGTAAAGAACCTGGAGGGGGATGGGCTCGGGAAGATAGCGGGCGGGCTTGGGGGCGGGGATGCGCCCGTTCACCACATCCCCTGGCTTCAAACGGTAGCTGGGCTTGGGGACCCGGCCGTTAACCCGGATGCAGTCGCCCGCAATGAGCTGGCCGGCAAACGACCGCGAACAATCCGGCAGGTGCTCCGCCAGAAAAACATCGATGCGGATGCCCCGGCTGGCGGCATCCGCATGAAAGACAAAACCATCACGGCCGGCCATAGCGGCCGGCCCGTCCGGATCAAGCGGCTTCGTGGGCAAACAGGGATTCGATCTCCGAGATGATCGTCTTCTCGTCGGTTTTCTTGGCTTTGGAAAGCTCCTTGACCAGCAGGACCTGGGCCGTGTCGTAGAGCTTGCGCTCGCCGAAAGACAGGTCTTTCGTCAGCTTGAGGCGGAACAGGTCGCGGAACACTTCGGCCACATCGAACAGGGAACCGGTCTTGATCTTTTCCATGTATTCCCGGTAGCGTCGATTCCAAGTCTGGTTGTCGCCCAGCATCTCCCGCTTGGTTCTCATGACCGCGTAGACTTTCGGAATCTCCTTGACGTCGATGAGGCAGCGCAAACCGACCGACTCCACGTTGCGGGTCGGGATCATGATGACCATGCCGTTTTCAAGAACTTTTAAAATGTAAAAATCATGCTTCTCGCCGTTGACCACCCGGCTTTCGACAGCTTGGATTTGACCGACGCCGTGGGCCGGATACACCGCAAGATCTCCGACCCGGAAGCCGCCCCGCTTGGGTCGGGCCGGCCGTTCATTTTTTTTGGTAGCTTTCCCTGCCATATTTGATCACCTGTCTCCCTGAGGTTGAGATACTGACAGGGCGTTTCTGGCCCCATTATGCGGATTTTCTTTACCATATTCGGCGTCCCGAAGCAACAAAAAAGGATTGGCGCCTTTCGGCGCCAATCCCGGGTACCGTGCAACGGCGTGCAGCGCTGATGATTACAGCAAGAACGGGACCAGCAGCAGCGCGACGACGTTGAGGATCTTGATCATCGGGTTGACGGCGGGACCGGCCGTGTCTTTGTACGGGTCGCCGACGGTATCGCCGGTGACGGCGGCCTTGTGGGCATCGCTGCCCTTTCCGCCCAAGTGCCCGTCTTCAATGTATTTTTTGGCATTGTCCCAGGCCGCTCCGCCCGTGGTCATGGAGATAGCCACGAAAAGCCCGGTGATGATGCTGCCGATCAGCAGACCGCCCAGAGCGATCTTGCCGAGCAGCAGTCCGACCAGGATCGGAGCGATGACCGGCAGCAGGGCCGGAACCATCATCTCCTTCAGCGCGAACTTGGTCACGATGTCCACGCAGGCGGCATAGTCCGGCTTGCCGGTGCCTTCCATGATCCCGGGGATTTCCCGGAACTGCCGGCGCACTTCCTCGACGACCGCGCCGCCGGCCTTGCCGACCGCCATCATGGCGAT
>CAYRUF010000021.1:0-68192 GCA_964427375.1 uncultured Desulfatibacillum sp.
GGGCACGGGACATTCTCGAGGCGCAAGGACTTGAAGTGACCGTCGGCGGATGAACCGCCGGGCTTCCTGTCGTCGGAGCGGTGTTTCGGCTGCGGATGATGGGGGCCGCTGCGTCGATGAATCGCTAAAACGGAGGAGACATGAACCGATCCGTTGGAACAGAAGGCAATCCACTGGTGCAGCCCAATCCGGGCTATATCCGTGAGCTGGTCGAGATCATCAACGCCAGCTCCTTTCCGATGCACATGTCCATGCGGCTGTCCTCGATCGACCTGGACCGGGCGGTCATCGAACTGCGGACGGCGCAGTGCCATCTGCAGGCATACGGAATCGTTCACGGCGGCGTATTGGCCACTTTGATCGATACGGCGACCTTCTGGGCGGTCTATATGCGGATCCCCGAAGACGCCGGGCTGGTGAACATCGATCTGAAGCTCAATTATCTCAAGCCGGTCGAGAATGGGTTGCTGAGGGCCGAGGGGCGTGCGATCCGGTCCGGGAATCATATCTGCTATGCCGAATCCGACGTCTGGAACGCCAACCGCGACCTGGTCGCCCATGGCACCTCAACCTTGATGATCCTGCCCGGCAAGGGGCTGAGGCTTAAGGCCAAAAAATTCTTGGACCCGGGTGCCGCCACGACGTGAAATCCGGCTCGCCGCAACTGCGCAACGCCGTTAATCGTGATTTATTTTCTGACATAATTTGTTGACACTTTCCGCGCCAGCTGGATCCTGATCAGCCTGGGTTTGGCTCAAAAGCCCATCGGGAATATGAGGTTGTTTTGCAGAACTAATCTGTCATGATTTTCGATCGCTGGATATTTGAGAGTTTCCGACGAAATCACCGAACCACCATTTCTGAGATTGTTTTAGCGAATCACAGCAGCCTGTTGCCCCCCAGTGCCCACCCGCGTCAGAACTAATCTGCAATTCCCCGAACCGACACCTTTGATCTGCTAAACCAACCCTGGCTGCGGCCTTAGCAGGGATTGGACTTAGGCACCCTATCGCAAATCTCATACAATATTAGCGTTGAATTCGACCCTAAGGGGGGCAGCGCTTCCCAATTTTGTAATTCAGATTCAGAGCGCACAGCTGTAGCGCTTTAGGATGTTAATCGTTTACTCATATATTCTTAAATTGATCTGGGCTAATCTTTTTAGAACAATCCTACTAAAGCATAAAAATTTATAACTAATTGTTATTATATTAAAATAACATAATCTTAATTTCTATTGACAAAGTGGATATCATAATCTATAAACGTAAACGTTTACTGTAAAATAATGTTTTTAAATAGTTTATCTAATGCGGATGGCTCTATGACTGAGACCCACAACCATTCCAGTACTAATGAAAAAGGATTGGCGATCGTTACGGGAGGCAGCAAGGGAATCGGCAGGGCAGCCGCCTTGGAACTGGCAAAGAGTGGTTTTGATGTGGCAGTGCTGGACATCGTGGAAGAGAAAGAGTCCTTGGAGTCGATCAGCGTGCTGCAAACGATTCGTCCGGCATCGCTCTTTATAAAATGTGACCTTAATAAAGTTGAGGATCACAAGCACGCTCTCAAGGTCTTGAGCGAAAGGTTCAGGAACATCTCATGCTTGGTTAACAACGCCGGAGTGCAAATGGTCCCGCGACGCGACATCTTGGAAATCTCTACAGATGAGTATGATCGAGTCATAGACATAAATCTTCGAGGGACGTTTTTCCTTACTCAGACGTTCGCACCTGCGATCTGCAGATCCAATACCCCTAATCGAACCATCATCAATGTCACCTCGGTGAATGCCACAATGGTTTCCGTTGAAAAGTCTGCTTATTGCATTTCTAAGGCGGCACTGTCCATGTCGAACCAGCTTTATGCGATTAGGTTGGCTGAACACGGCGTAGGTGTTTACGAAGTTCGCCCCGGTTACACGCGAACCGAAATGACCACACCAATTCGTGCGACCGTTACGAAGCTTATCGAAGCCGGTTTGGTTCCGGCCAAGCGTTGGGGCGAGCCGGAGGACGTTGCCAAAACGATAGCAGCACTTGCGGATGGTTCATTGAGGTTCACAACAGGCGATATCATTCATGTCGCCGGTGGAATGCAGATCCCGAGAATAAAGTAAAGTCTTCCAACCAACTTCAAAATTTATGAATGATTTCAAATAGCAATTTTCAGTTAGTCTGAGGATAAATCCCCGCCGCGGCGGGGTGGGATGCTATTTAAAAAAGGGAGAGGCCCACTATGGAGAAGGCGGCGTTTGTGCCTGAAGGGGTGATCCCGGCATGTCTGCTACCGTTCAAGCCGGATATGACGATCGATGACAAAGCTCTCCGAGGGCATCTTCTGGATCTCGCAGGCGTGAAGGGAATTTCCGCAGTCACCGTTAACGGACACTCTATGGAGGTTCATGCTCTTGAATTCGACGAGCAACGGCGGGTCATGGAGATCTCCAGGGAGGTGTTGCCTTCGGGGTTGCCAGTCATTTGCGGCGTGTTCACCAATAGCAGCCTGCAGGCTGGGAAGATCGCGAAGATGGCGCAGGATTCGGGCGCGAACTGTTTGCTGGTTTTCCCTCCAGACAGCTTGTCTTTCGGTGATGGAATCAAAGGCGACATGGTAAAGAGGCATTTCAGGTGTATCGCTGAGAAATCCGATCTTCCGATAATCGTGTTTCAGTACCCTCTAAACAGTGGTCTATCATACCCTCTGACCGTCTTGTTGGATCTTTGCAGCGAGATTCCACACATCGTGGCGATAAAGGATTTTATTGGCGATCCGAAACTCCACGAAAGGCACATCAGAGAACTGTCAAACCTCGATCCTGCAGTGAGAATCTTGTCGACTCATAGTTCCTGGTTGCTAGGTTCTCTACCGTTGGGATGCCACGGAATATTGTCCGGAGCAGGCAGCGTGATCGCCGATTTGCAGGTAGGGCTTTACACATCGATTCAAAAAAATGACCTTTCCGCAGCCAAGGTGATCAACAACCGCATCTATCCGATGGTCCGTGCGTTTTATGATTCACCTTTGGTGGATATGCACAACCGAATGAAAGAGGCGCTTGTTTTGCTGGGTCGGCTGAAGCATGCGACGGTTAGGCCCCCTCTGGTGAAGTTGGAGGATGCCGAAGTGAGCAAGATAGGTTTTTTACTGCAGAAGGCTGGAATAACGTCCGAGAATGTGTATTCCTTCATATACAACACCCATTCGGGTTGCACTGTTGCGAGATCGTCAAACGGCTAATGAGCTTAGAAACCAATTTTCTGGACCCACTCACATAACACTAGCTGGTTATAAGAAAGGAGGCCTTAAATGAACGGTAGCATGGCAACGATCATGAAAGGTTTTATGATTTGGGGATGCATCAGTGTGGCTCTTTCGGGAATGCAGGTTGAGGCTGCCGCAACTGCAAACTACAATTTACGGTTTGGTCATGTCACCGCGACGGATTTTGTATACCACATTGCGGCAGAGCAATTTGCGAAGCAGGTGGCGGAAAAAAGTAGCGGGAAAATCAATATCGCAATTTTCCCGAATTCTCAGTTGGGAAACGAACAAACTCTGGCGGACAGTCTAACCTTGGGAACCCTGGATTTTGCAATCGTCAATCAGGCTTACACGTCCAGCTATGTCCCACAGTTTGGGTTCCTTAGTGTTTCCTATCTTTTCGCCGACAACTCCCATGTGGAAAGGGTTATGTTCGATCAGCAGTTTGTCGGAATGCTGAACAAATTTACGGAGAACAAGAACCCCGGATTTGTCTACCTCGCGACTTTGCCCAGTGGAGTCAGATCCATCTATTCGACGATACCCATTAAAGCCTTCGACGAACTCAAAGGATACAAGCTGCGGATCATGCCTTCGGAAATCGAGTCTAAAGTCTGGAAGACGTTAGGCACTCAACCGGTATCGGTCCCCTATGGTGAGGTGTACTCAGCATTGCAGTCAAAGCTGGCGCAGGGAGCGGAAAACACCCCCTCAGCGTACTATACGGCAAAACACAACGAAGTCGCCAAGTACTATGTCCTGACGGAGCACCAGTACTTGACCGCCAACATTCTTGCGTCCAAGAAGCTGATGAGTTCCATGCCCGCCGAGTATGTTATGATCATAAGGCAGGCCGCATTGGATGCCTGCAAGGCCGGTTCGAAATACGCAGTTGAATCGGATGCCAAAGTCCTGGAAACACTTGGCAAGGAGGGGGTCAATGTGTCACCTATAGACAAGTCTCCCTTCATCAAGGCGATTTCACCATTGCATCAACAGATTGCGGCAGACATGAAATGCCAAGACTTGTATATGCGAATCAAGGAATTAGAAAAGTAGAAAAGCAAATTGTACTTTCGGAATTGGCCCTTGTCTACTCTACAGAGGAACATCATGGGAATCGGGCTGAGTTCACTGGAAAAGAAACTTCAGCGTTTCAATGAAAAGGCGGAGTCGGCCATTATTGCACTCGGGGGATTTCTAATTCTGTTGTTTCTTGCCGGCGTCGTTTTGGATGTCGCATCGAGAATTTACGGATATTCTATCTCGTGGATGCAGGAGATCACCACTTTCATTTTCGTATGGACCGTGTTCCTGGGATCATCCGTGATTTACAAGAAAGGGGCACTCTACACCATCAATATCCTGCCGAAAAGGACCCCTAAGGTGATCCTGCGAATTCTCGAAATCCTGGTGATCGTTGCAAATGCATTCTGTATCTCTATTCTCCTTTACTACGGGTATGAACTCTCCGCAATGGGCATTGGAAGGGTTTCGCAGCCATCGGGAATCCGGATCGTTTACGCCTTTGCATCGATTCCCGTGGCCGCAGCGTTCATGACCCTCTTCACCCTTGAGATTGTGATGAGATTCAATGCAGGCCCTGCGGGGAGGAACGCATGACCCTCATGATCGCGGCTCTGTTCGTGAGCTTTTTCGCCATGTGTTGCATTGGTGTTCCGATTAGTATTTCACTTATTGTGGCATCGGTGATCACGGCGATGCTTGGCGGGATATCGCCAATTATTATCGTCCAGAACATGTATGCGGGTATCGACAGCTACACCCTGCTGGCGATACCCCTTTTTTTGCTGGTCGGTCAAATTATGGAGATAGGGTCGATCACCGAACGATTGATCACTTTTTCACGCAGCATGGTCGGGCACATTCGGGGCAGCCTGGGGCATGTCACCGTCCTGTCCAACATGTTGATGGCGGGCATATCCGGCTCAGCGGTGGCTGACGCAGCCGCGATTGGCGGAATCATGATCCCTGCGATGAAAAAGGAAGGATATCCACCCGAAATGGCGGTCGCCATCAACGCGACCGCCGCAACGATCGGTCCGATCATCCCGCCCAGCATCATCATGGTGATTTACGGAGCCTACGGGAACGTCTCCATCGGGAGCATGTTCTTGGGCGGGGCCATTCCCGGCTTCATCTTCGGGTTGGCCATTATGATGGTAGTTTTCTTTTGGTCGGGGACCGGCAATTTCCCAAAGCACCCCAAGAGCACCTTTCACCAGAGGCTGGCGTCTTTCAGGGAAAGCTCACTGGCCCTGGTGACCCCATTCCTGATCGTCGGCGGGATCGTTGGGGGTGTCGTGACCCCGACGGAGAGTGCCATGATCGCGACTTGCTATTCGATCGCCATATCCTGGTTCGTTTTCAAGAAGCTCACTATCCGGAACACCATCGATGCTTTCAAAAAAACATTCCTGGCGGTTGGGAACCCCTTGTTTTGCGTTTCGGCTGCCGGTGCGTTCGGATACCTGATGGCATATCTTCAGGTGCCCAACCTGGTACTTCAAGCCTTTTCCGGCGTTCTGGGACATCCCTTGCTCATCTTATTGTCCATCATGGCAATTTACTTGGTTTTGGGAACCTTCATGGACGCCATACCGGCAATTGTCATTTTTCTGCCGATCGTACAAAAAATGGCTGCATCGGCAGGTTTAGATCCTGTTCACGTAGGCGTTCTGGTTACCGTAGTGCTGTGTTTCGGCTTTTTGACCCCTCCGTACGGCCTGACGCTGCTCCTGTGCTCCGGTATTGGCGGCGTTTCGGTGCTCAAGGTAGCAAGAGCGCTCGCGCCGATGTATCTGACCATGGTGGGGGTGGTCGTGCTTATCATCTTCTTTCCGGGGGTTGTGCTGTTCCTTCCCAGACTTTTCTTCTAATCAATTTAAATCCTCTCTGGTGTCGGCGGCCAGCAATAAGCCCCGCTGTCCAGTTGTATCCATTGGACGAATTTAGTAAAAAGTGGCAAATTAACCATACGGTTTGTCATGCCTTTTTAGATCACGCGAGGAGGAGGAGCTTTTTCTGCCCTCAAAATTCATGATAAAAAACTCTGTAGCACGCAAGAGAGCGGTGACGGTAAAGGATATAGCCGAAGTCTCCGGATATTCGATTGCAACGATTTCTCGTGCCATAAACCTGAAGCCAGGCCTTAGCGATGAAACTCGAAAAGCCGTCTTGGCATTCTGCGAAAAGCTGGGTTACGTGGCCAACAGTTCGGCCAGATCCCTGAAGAAGCAGAGGACCTTCATGATCGGAACCATCATTCCCACGCTCGATAATGCTGCATATGCCCGGATGATAATTGCTATTCAAAACGAGTTGCTTCGCAGCTCGTTCACCCTGATTCATACGGAATCTAACTTCAATTTGGCAATCGAATTTGAACAGGCGAAGTTGTTGATTGAACGAGGAGCAGAGGGACTTATCCTGCTAGGCGTCGAGCATGCGCCGGAGCTATTTTCTCTGATCAACCGGCGGCAGATACCATGTGTCACGACTTATTCATATTTTGAAGATTCCAAGCTCCCTTGTGTTGGATTTGACAACTTCCTCGCCATGTATGAGGCGGTGGATTTCCTAATTAAGATGGGTCATCATAGATTCGCCTACATTTCAGGTGTCATGAAAGACAACGATCGCGTATCGGAACGCATGCGCGGCGTGATGGCCAGAATACACGAAGGGGGGTTCAGTTTGCCCGATAGGCTGATTCAGCAAGCTCCATATACTATCATGAATGGCTATCAGGCCATGAAGGGCCTGTTGAAATACCGCAGGGAATTTACTGCGGTAATTTGCGGGTCGGACATTCTTGCGTTTGGAGCCCTCTCTGCATGCAGAGACAACAATGTCAAGGTTCCAGACGACCTTTCGATCATCGGCTTCGACAACCAGCATTTCGCCCAGCACCTATGGCCGCCCCTGACGACCGTCGAGACGCCAGGGGATACCATGGGTGAGCTTGCAGCGAATAAGATCGTCAATGCCGTAGAGAACAATACCGCCATTGAATCCGTACTGCTGAAAACCAGCATCGTTCACCGGAAGACTGTTGGGTTGCCGAGAAGAGACAACCCATAGCGACCTCCAAAAGGCCGCCCGCGCGATATAGCTTTTTGGAAACGATAGTGAGGCAAACACTGATGTACGTATATCGGCGATATAGAATCCTCTGTGGATTTGTACGTATTTGATGGTATTGATCTGGTAATCGCAAAGAAATCGTACTTCAAAAAAGTGTGGATATGATCTTGAGTAGGGGCGCACTTGGATAGATTGTGTCTCTGGATTATATCTAACGAAAATTGGTTGCCGCCGTCTTGACGATACTGACAGCCACACCCTTGGTAGTTCTATTCGCCATTGCATGCGATACCGGGATGAAATCTCACGGGGATCATGGGGTGTAAATCGGACATTATGGTGTCCCGGATTTTATAGTTTTTGAGTTTTTGACGGTATCCATCGGCCGCCCCCAAGAAATAGACACTCCCCAAAAAAGTGTGGATGTCATTTCAAAACTGAAACCGGATGGATGGCGCCCCGAGGTTTATTGGCCTCTGCCGATTTCAACCGCCTTTCATCTCTCTTGCGATCGTTGCGTAGCTCCCGTCGGCGAAAAAACAGAACCCACCCGGTATTGACACGTTTCGCTGAGATATCGTTTGCCTTTTTGCCTGTTGCCAGGCCGGCCCCCCTTGGGGTATCTTCATATCAATACCGAATCAAGTTCGATCCTCTGCGTTGTTTCCTTCTTGTTTGCATTGTCAGCCTTTTTTTTAAAATGATCGGGTGCCGCTCGTTTGCGCATGGAAAGGTGACGGTTATGAGGCAAGCAAAACTTCACTATGGTTGGATCGTGATCTTGATGGGTTTGCTGACGACCATCGCCGCCCATGGATTCGGCCGCATGGCCTACACCATCATTCTGCCGGCCATGAAGGACGGCCTCAAGTTCGATTACACCCAACTGGGTCTGCTGGGAACCGGAAATTTCATCGGCTACCTGACGATGGCGATCATTGGCGGGTTTCTGGCGGCCCGCTTTGGAACCCGGATCGTCATCAGTCTGGCCCTTGTGTTTCTAGGAATCACCCTCATGCTGACCGGCTTGGCGCAGTCATTCGGATTTGCCCTGGCCATGCGCTTTCTGACCGGGCTGGGTAACGGCGCTGCTTATGTTCCGGCCATGGCCCTTGGCTCAGCCTGGTTCGCGATGAAAAGAAGGGGTTTCGCCACCGGCATCGTTTCCGGCGGAATCGGCGCCGGCACGCTCATCTCCGGTCTTCTGGTGCCCCCGATCCTCTCGGCGTATGGAGTGGAGGGCTGGCGGGATGCATGGACCATCCTGGGCGGGATCGCCCTGGTCATTGCCGCGTTGGTGTTCGCCCTCATTCGCAGCCGGCCGGGCGAAAAGGGTCTGCTGCCGGTCGGCGTTTCAAAGGACGACTCGCCGCCGGCAGCCGCTGCGGGGCCAAAGGTCTCGACCCTTCAATGGTCCGCCGTTTATCGCAAGGGATCGGTCTGGTATTTGGGTCTGGTCTATTTTTTTTACGGATGTTCCTACATTGTCTACATGACTTTTTTTGCGGCCTATCTCGTGAAGGAGTTGGGTCAGACACAGGCGTATGCCGGCGGGCTGTGGGCCCTGGTGGGAGCCCTGAGCACGTTCTGCGGCGTCATCTGGGGGGCGATCTCCGACCGCCTCGGACGGAGCCGCGGCGCGGCACTCGCCTATCTCGTGCTGGGTTTGTCCTACATCACCTACGCGTCGATCAAAACGCCTTTCGGGTTTTACTTTTCGGCCATCCTGTTCGGCCTCACCGCATGGAGCATTCCGACCATTATGGCCGCGGCAGCCGGAGATTTCGTCGGACCGCGTCTGGCGCCGGCCGGCCTGGGCTTCATCACGCTCTTCTTCGGTATCGGCCAGGCGGCCGGACCGGCATTCGGCGGCTATCTGGCGGACCTGAGCGGATCATTCACGGTTCCGTTCATCGTGGCGGGAGTCATCTCTTTTTCGGGCATGGTTGCTTCTCTGTTTCTGAAGAAACCGGTTGCCGTGGGCGCTTAGAAGCAGCTGGAGCCGTCCCAGCAATGCGTACACAGTTTTTCCTTCGGCAGCCCGATGGCGGCCACCAGGTCTTCCAGACGCTGGTATTTGAGGGTGGTGAGCCGCAGCCGGCGTCGGATGCCGTCGATCATCGCCAGATTTTGCGGGGTCCCGGCGCGGGCATAGACGGAGAGATCCGCCGGTTCGCCGCCCACCAGGTCATGGATGGCCTTGCGGCCGGCGAGGTCCAGCGTCGAGCGCGAGGCGGAGAAGTTGATGAACTCGCAGGGGTAGATCAGTACCGGGCAGGCCGGCCGCATGTGAACTTCACGGGCGGCGTAGTCGTAGAGGATCTGGATCGTGTCCTGCAGCTGGGTGCCGCGGACGATGGAGTCCTCGCAGAAGAGCAGGCGCCGCCCATCGATCAGCTTGCGGATCGGGATCAGCTTCATGCGTGCGACCAGGTCGCGCATCTGCTGATTCTGGGGCATGAAGCTGCGCGGCCAGGTGGGCGTGTATTTGACGAACGGCCGGCGGTAGGGAAGGTTGCGCGCCGTGGCGTAGCCGACGGCGTGCCCGATGCCCGAGTCCGGAATGCCGGCGACGCAGTCGATCGGAGTGTCGTCGCGGCGGGCAAGGGCGGCGCCGCAGCGGTTGCGGGCGTCTTCGACGTTGATGCCCTCATACTCCGATGCGGGGTAGCCGTAGTATACCCAGAGAAAGGCGCAGATCTGCATGCGCGGCCCCGGCGGCACCCGGGTTTCACAGCCTGCGGCGCTCATGAAGACGATCTCGCCGGGGCCGAGGAAGCGCTCGGTATCGAAGCCGAGGTTGGGGAAGGCGCAGGTTTCCGAACTCACCGCCAGGGCATCTTTGCGCCGGCCGATGGCGAGCGGCGTGCGGCCCAGCCGGTCGCGCGCCGCGTAGATCCCCTTTTCGGTCAGCACCAGCAGCGTACAGGACCCCTCCACCGCCGCCTGGGCCAAGCGGATGCCGTCCTCGAAATTATCCTCCTCGCAGATGAGAGTGGCCATGACCTCGGTGGGGTTGATGGAGCCGCCGGTCGTGTCCGAGAAGTAGCGCCGCCGGCTGAAGGCCTGCTGCACGAGGGCGTCGATGTTGTTGATCTTGCCCACGGTGACGATGCCGAAGGTTCCGAGATGCGAGCCCATGAAGAGCGGCTGCGGGTCGGTGTCGCTGATGACCCCGATGCCGGTGCCGCCGTGGAACCCGGACAGCTCCGGCTCGAACTTGGTGCGGAAGTAGCTGTTCTCGATGTTGTGAATGGAACGCTCGATGCCCTTGGAATTCCGCACCGCCATCCCGCCGTAGCGCGTGCCGAGGTGGGAATGATAGTCCGTGCCGTAGAACAGATCGGACACGCAGTCCTTCTTCGATACGATGCCGAACAAGCCGCCCATGGAGACTCCTATAGGGTTGAATGGTAAGAAGGTTCAATGGTTCAGCGGTTCAACGGTTAGGGCCTATAAGGCTGAAGGGTTCGGGGGTTCAGTTGGATCTGATTTGTATTTCCTGAACCCCGAACCCTGCAGCCTGAACTCTTCCCTGCTATTTTACCCTGTTCCCCGCACCGTGCGCCCTGCACCCTTTTTACCTTATATCCGCATGATACTGCTGCAGCGAGCGGACCTTGGGGTCGCCCTCACGGCGCGCGGCGATGCCCTTCGCCGCCGCGATAGCGGCCGCGGTCGTGGTGATGTAAGGCACCTTGTGCTTGATCGCCGCGCGGCGGATGTCCGAGCTGTCGGCCGATCCCTTGCGGCCGCTCGGGGTGTTGACCAGCAGGTGGATCTGGCCGCTCTGGATGGCATCCACCAGGTTGGGCCGGCCCACGCCGAGCTTGGAGACGGGGACGGCGTCGATGCCCTTCTCCTGGAAGAACTGGTGGGTGCCCTCGGTGGCCATGATGCGGAAGCCCAGCTCGCGGAAGCGCCGGGCGGGCTCGATGGCGGCGGACTTGTCGCGGTCGGCGATGGTGAACAGCACGGTGCCCTCCATCGGCAGTAGGGTCTGTGTGGCCTCCTGGGCCTTGAAGAAGGCCCGGCCGAAGGAGTAGGACAATCCCAGCACCTCGCCGGTGGAGCGCATCTCCGGGCCGAGCACGGGGTCGACCTCCGGGAACATGTTGAACGGGAAGACCGATTCCTTGACGCCGAAGTGCGTGATCCGGCGCTCCTCCAGGCCGAGATCGGCGATGCTCCGGCCGAGGATGACCTGGGTCGCCAGGCGCGCCATCGACAGCCCGCAGACCTTGGAGACGATCGGAACGGTGCGCGAGGCGCGCGGATTGGCCTCGAGCACGTAGACCGTGTTCTCGAAGATGGCGTACTGCATGTTCATCAGGCCCACCACTCGCAGCTCGATCGCAATCCGGCGGGTGTATTCGCGGATGGTGTCGATGTGCTTGGGGGCCAGGCTGATCGGCGGGATCACGCAGGCCGAGTCCCCGGAGTGGATGCCGGCCAGTTCGATGTGCTCCATGACCGCCGGCACGAAGGCGTCGCGGCCGTCGGCGATGGCGTCGGCCTCGGCTTCGATGGCGTTGTCCAGGAACTTGTCGATCAGAATGGGCCGCTCCGGCGAGAGCTCCACGGCGGCCTTCCCGTAGCGTTCCAGCATGGCCGCGTCGTGGACCACCTCCATCCCGCGGCCGCCGAGCACATAGGACGGCCGCACCATGAGCGGGTAGCCGATGCGCTCGGCGATGGCGCGAGCCTCGGCGGCTCTGCTGGCCATGCCCGACTCGGGCATGGGAATGCCCAGGCTCTGCATGATTTTTCTGAAGCGGTCGCGGTCCTCGGCCAGGTCGATGGTGTCGGGCGTCGTGCCCAGGATGCGCACGCCGGCCTCGGCCAGCTCGCGGGCGATGTTGAGCGGCGTCTGGCCGCCGAACTGCACGATCACGCCCTCGGGCCGCTCCTTCTCGTAGATGCTCAGCACGTCTTCGACCGTCAGCGGTTCGAAATAGAGCTTGTCGGAGGTGTCATAGTCGGTGGAGACCGTCTCCGGGTTGCAGTTGACCATGATGGATTCGCAGCCGGCCTCTCGGATGGCCATGGCGGCGTGCACGCAGCAGTAGTCAAACTCGATCCCCTGGCCGATGCGGTTGGGCCCACCGCCCAGCACCATGATCTTTTTGCGGCCGCTGACCGGCACCCGGTCCGGTGCGTTGTAGGTGGAATAGTAGTAGGCGGCGTTTTCCACCCCGCTGACCGGCACCGGCTCCCAGGCTTGGGTCAGCCCGAGGCGGGTTCGGCGGCCGCGGAGCTCGGCCTCCGTCCGGCCAAGCAGCCCGGATAGGTAACGATCGGAAAAGCCGTCCTGCTTGGCCTGCCTCAATAAATCGTCCGGCAGGTCCCGGCCGCGGCAGGCGAGGATCAACTCCTCCAGCTCCACCAACTCCTTCATCTGCTGGATGAACCAGGGCTTGATGTGGGTCCGCTCGTGGAGGGCCTGGATGTCGGCGCCCTTGCGCAGGGCTTCGTACATAAGGAACTGCCGTTCGCTGGTGGGTGCGGCGAGGCGGGCCATCAGGGTGTCGAGGGGCAGTTCGTGGAAGTCTTTGGCGAAGCCCAGCCCGTAGCGGCCGGTCTCGAGGCTGCGAATGGCCTTTTGAAGGGCTTCCTTGTAGTTCCGGCCGATGCTCATGACCTCGCCGACCGCCCGCATCTGGGTGCCCAGGCGGTCCTCGATGCCGTTGAACTTCTCGAACGCCCAGCGCGCGAACTTGACGACCACATACTCACCCGAAGGGGTGTACTTCTCGAGAGTGCCGTCGCGCCAGTAGGGGATTTCGTCCATGGTCAGGCCGCCGGCGAGCAGGGCCGAAACGCGCGCGATGGGAAAGCCGGTCGCCTTCGAGGCCAGGGCCGAGGAGCGCGAGGTGCGCGGGTTGATCTCGATCACCACCACGCGGCCGGTCTTGGGGTCGTGGGCGAACTGGATGTTGGTGCCGCCGATGACCTCGATGGCTTCGACGATGCGGTAGGAGTAGTCCTGGAGGCGCTTCTGAAGGCCGGGGGCGATCGTGAGCATGGGGGCGGTGCAGTAGCTGTCCCCCGTGTGGACCCCCATGGCGTCCACGTTTTCGATGAAGCACACGGTGATCATCTGGTTCTTGGCGTCGCGCACGACCTCGAGCTCGAGCTCCTCCCAGCCGAGCACGGACTCCTCCACCAGTACCTGGTGGATCAGGCTGGCCGCCAGGCCGCGGCCGGCGACGACCCGCAGCTCCTCGGCGTTGTAGACCAGGCCGCCGCCGGTGCCGCCCATGGTGTAGGCCGGGCGGATCACCACGGGGTAGCCCAGCTCCGCCGCCACCCGCTCGGCCGCTTCAAGGGTGGTGACGGCCTGGCTGCGCGGCATCTCGATGCCGAGCCGGGTCATGGTCTCCTTGAAGGCGGTGCGGTCCTCACCGCGCTGGATCGCGTCCACATTGACGCCGATCACCTTGACCCCGTAACGGTCCAGCACGCCGGTGCGGTGCAGCTCCGAGGAAAGGTTCAACCCCGTCTGCCCGCCGAGGTTGGGCAGAATGGCGTCGGGCCGTTCGGCGGCGATGATCTCGGTCAGGACCTGCAGATTGAGGGGCTCGATGTAGGTCGCGTCCGCCATGCCCGGGTCGGTCATGATGGTGGCCGGGTTGGAGTTGACCAGCACGATCTCGTACCCCAGCAGCCGCAAGGCCTTGCAGGCCTGGGTGCCCGAATAGTCGAACTCGCAGGCCTGGCCGATCACGATCGGTCCGGAGCCGATGATCAACACCTTGCGGATGTCCGTGCGTCTGGGCATGGTTCTCCTCCTATTTTGGATGCGGTGATCGGACCGAAGAGCGACAGCGTCAATTTGGCTGAAGTGCCCTTGCTAAATTAAGTTAAACTTAAAATCAAGGATGAAAATTCCATTGAGGTCCACGAGTTTTGGGGCCTTTTTTTCGAGAAGGGGTTTCACGTGCGAAGACGGCCGGATCCCACCGGCGGCTGGCGGTTAAGGAGTTCCGGTGTTTGGAAGGGCTGAAGGGGTTCTGTAAAGCCGGTATGCGCGTCAAGCGAAATGAGCGCCTTTTGGGTGACAGCGGTTTTGTGGCGTTTGCAGGTATCTATTGCCGCGGGTTATTCCTCTGGTTCTCGCCGCACCCAGCCCCCGTGAATGGCCAGGTTCGTCTCGCGGGCGTCAAAGAACTCCGGGTCGAATGAAGCGCCGACCCATTCGATCATTTCCTGGTGCTCCGGGTGCTTTGGATTTGCGAGAACCTCGAGAAAATCGGCATAGCCATGGATCCCCCCGACATCCTCTGGCGGACAGGCACGACGCCCTGCCTCGACGATCGGAAATCGCCCGTCACCCGCCGGCGGCAATACGGCCTCCAGGATCACATCGTGCACCCAGCTGTCACCGAAGTCGTATTCGTAGGTCAGACGGTCCTTCGGGCGTCGGAGCACTTGGTCCACCGTCGTCTTATTTTCGCTGGCCCGCGTTACGCCGAACTCGCGATCCGAGGTCCCGTAAAGCACCCCGCCCACCTCGAACTGGTGCAGGTGGCCGCCCGTCCAGCCCATGACCGCCTGCAGGGAATCGTGAAGGCGTTTCAGGGTAATGCCACCCGGCACCAAAAAGCGCCGCCAGATCGGCGGTCTTGATCCGCGAAGCGTCACTTTCAGCCTGAAAATAGGTCCGTCGGCTTTTCGAATTCTCATATCTTCCTCCTCGCAGGCATAACAATTATCCTCACTAGAGAGGGCCGCTTTTTGTGCCGTTTCGAGCCATCTATAGCTTATCTCCTGCTTCTGTAGCTAGAGTTTCTCTTTTTGAATTATCTCTTTCAAATCCGCATCTAGGAGGTCCCACAGGTGCGGATGGCTTTCAACCAGCCGTGCAATATCACCTAGATCTTTGAGCTTTTTACTTTGTCTTCTTTCAGCATCATGCCATGCCCTTATTTTTCCATGCAACGTATCTTCCAACGAAGCAACGCGCATCAGAATTCCATGAACGTCAGCCGGTACGGAATGGCTGGGAAAGTCCTTATAAAAATCTTCCGTGCTCAGTTGGATGCTAACCTTGGAACGGCCGTGAAAATTGATAGACCAGTGAAAGCGCTCCGATCTGAAACCGGCTTCCTCGAGAAGTTTTACCGCCCGTTCAATAGATTCAGCAGCAACGACAAAATCAACGTCTTGAGTAACCATGGGCTCAGCCGCCCAATGATTCACCGCAATGCCGCCTATTGCGCACCATTCAAGGTCGGCTCTCTCCAGACAATCGACAAGACGCATGACATCGTCTGTTCCGCCTGCGGTCTGCCAGTCGAAAAATTTCTTTGGGGTCATTTTGCAGTCCTTGCTATTCGGGATGATAGGACATTCGATTATACTATTGGAGAATGCCTTGACAAGCTCTTTCAGATGGCGTGAAAAAGAACCTTCTGGATATCATACCGAAGCCGGTCACCCGTTGAATCAATGACTCCGCTGCCCATCGACACCGTTTTGAACGAATTAACATCGGCTCTGCGTCGGCGGTCCGGGGCGGTCCTGCTGGCGCCGCCGGGAGCCGGCAAGACCACGCGGGTGCCGCTCGCTCTTTTAGAGGAGAGCTGGCTGGGAGGCCGCAAGATCCTGATGCTCGAGCCGCGGCGTCTGGCGGCGCGGGCGGCGGCGAGGCACATGGCCGACCTTTTGGGCGAGCCGGTCGGGCAGACGGTAGGCTACCGGGTGCGCATGGACACGCGGGTCGGGCCGGCGACCCGGATCGAGGTGGTGACCGAAGGGGTCCTGACGCGCATGCTGCAGAGCGACCCTGGGCTTTCCGGCGTCGGTCTGGTGATCTTCGATGAATTTCACGAACGGCACCTCGAGTCTGACCTCGGGCTGGCGCTGTGCCTGGACTTGCAGGGGGTTCTGAACGCCGATCTGCGGCTGCTCGTGATGTCCGCGACGCTGGAAGCGGCACCGGTGGCCGGTCTGCTGGGCGGCGCACCGGTCATTACCTGCGAGGGCCGGCAGTTTCCGGTCGAGACCCGCTATGTCGGCCGGCGCAGCGACCGGCCGCTCGAGGCGGCCGTCGCCGAGGCCGTCCTCGGCGCCGCACGCAGCGAGACGGGCAGCCTGCTCGTTTTTCTGCCCGGGGCGGCGGAGATCCGCCGGGTGCTGGCCATGCTGGCCTCCGCGGGCCTCGGCGGCGAATGGATCCTGGCGCCGCTTTTCGGCAACCTGTCCAAAGCGGAGCAGGACCAGGCCATCGCGCCCGCCCCGGCCGGCCGCCGCAAGATCGTGCTGGCCACCAACATCGCCGAAACCAGCCTGACCATCGAAGGCATTCGGGTGGTGGTGGACGGCGGACTCATGCGCGCTCCGCGCTTCGACGTGCGCAGCGGCATGGCCCGGCTCGTGACGATGCCGGTGTCCCAATCTTCCGCCGACCAGCGGCGCGGCCGTGCCGGCCGCACCGGGCCCGGGATCTGCTACCGGATGTGGAGCGCGGAGACTCACGGCACGCTCGCGGAACACAGTCCGCCGGAGATTCTGCAGGCCGACCTCGCCGCCCTGGTGCTGGAACTCGCCCTCTGGGGCGCCGCGGATGCGGCGCATCTCAAATGGCTCGATCCGCCGCCGGAGGCCGCCGTCAGCCAAGCGCGGGCGCTTTTGAGAGGCCTCGGCGCACTGGATGCGGCCGGGCACGCCACCGACCACGGCCGCCGTATGGCCGGGCTGCCGCTGCACCCGCGGCTAGCGCACATGCTGATCGAGGCCCAGCGCCACGGAGCCAAGGCGGAGGCCTGCGACCTGGCCGCGATTCTGAGCGAACGGGATTTTGTGAATTTCCCGGCCGGTGAATACGATTCCGACCTGGGCCTGCGTCTGGACATCATGGCGGATCCGGATGCCGTCCGGAGCATGGGTTCGGGCCGTTTCACGATCGATCGGCCGGCGCTGCGGCGCTGCCTGCGCGTTTCCGAAGCGCTGGGGCGGCCGAAGCATCGCTTGCGCCGGCCGGAGCGGCCGCAGCCCGTCGGCCGCATGCTGGCCTGGGCTTATCCGGACCGGATCGGCCGGCGCCGTCCCGGTGGGTTGGGTCGGTTTCTGCTGGCCAACGGCCGCGGCGCATTCTTTTCCTCGCCCGAGCCGTTGGCGGCCGCCGATTGCATCGTGGCGGCTGAGCTTGACGGCGAACGCCGCGAGGCACGCGTGTTTCTGGCCGCGGCCTGCGAGCCGGAAGCGATCCTGGAGGATTTCAGCCCGGTCCTGGCGGTTCGGGAGACCATCGCCTGGGACAAACGCACGGCGGCCGTCAAGATGGAGCGATCCCTTTGGTTGGGGGCGCTCGCCTTGAAAACCGAGCCCCTGGAGCAGGCGGACCCGGCGCGCGTTGCCGCGGCCTTGATCGAAGGCATCCGCCAGACCGGCATCGGCTGTCTGCCCTGGACACCGGAGCTCCGGCGCTGGCAGGAGCGGGTGCGTTTTCTGCGGAGGGTGTCCGGCGATGAAGACGGCTGGCCGGATGTCTCCGATCCGGCGCTGGCCGATTCGCTGGAGAACTGGCTGGGGCCGCACATCGGCGGGATCACCCGGATCAGCGGCCTGAAAAAACTCGACCTCGGTGCGGCGCTCGGCGGCCTGCTCTCCCGGCAACTGCGGCGCCGGCTGGATGAATGGGCGCCCACGCACATCGAAGTCCCCTCCGGATCGCGCCTCCGGCTGGACTATTCCGGCGAGTCGCCCGTCCTGGCCGTCCGGCTGCAGGAGATGTTCGGGTGCACGCAGACTCCCCGGATCGCCGGCGGCCGGCAGCCGCTCCTGCTGCAGCTGCTGTCGCCGGCCGGGCGTCCGGTCCAGGTGACGCAGGACTTGGCCGGATTCTGGGCCGGCAGCTACCACGCAGTTAAAAAAGAAATGCGCGGCCGATACCCGAAACATCACTGGCCGGACGATCCTCTGACCGCGGCCCCGACCCGGCGGACTGCGAAGAAGGCGAGTCGGAGCTAGATCGACCCATCGATGCCGATCAGCGGTGGCGCTTGGTGAACGGAAACACGCTGGTGTATCCCAGGATGTCCGTGATCAGCAGGATGATGAAGACGATCAGGATGGCCGCGATGACGATGCCCAGGGCGCTGGTTCCTCCGGCCGGAAGGCTTTCGATCGCGTCGGCCAGGCGCACCGCTTCGGCGTCCGACAGCGCTTCGGCTCGGGCTTGAGCCTCCTGCGGATCGATCCCCTGGTTGGCCAGTGCGGCCTGGATGTCCTCACGGGCCATCAAATGGCGGACCCGCTCCCGCGCGGATTGGACCTGGCAGGCATCCAAAACGGTTTCGGTTCCGACCAGGGCGGCGAAAGCCGCCTGCTGCGGCCCGGAAATCATGAAGACGTAGACGGCGAGAACGATGCTGACGGGCTTGGCGATGCGGAAAATCCGTTTCATGAAGCGCTTCCTCCCTTTCTGGTCGATGGCGTGACGAGTTGCCGGCATCTTAGCGACGGATGCTCCAACAGTCAACGCCCCCGGGGGGAGGCTGCAAAACAAATCCGGGAGAAAAGTTCGCTGGTTGCGCACCAAACGATCATTTCTGTTCCCTGCGGCGCGGGGCCGGCCGAAGCATCAGCAATCGACCGCCGCCGCGTCTGCTTGCGATGCGGCATCCAACTTGGCTGCATTTCTCCCGGGGCGCGCGCCCGCAGCGGGCGAGGGTGCCGCCTCCACCGTGAACTGCCCGGCGCTGGCAGCCAATTCCTCGGATGTGGCGGCCAAATTTTGGATCGCCTTGTCCATTTCGGCGACGGCCTTGTTGATCTGCTCGATCCCGGTGGCTTGTTCCCGGGAGGCCGCTGCAATGGCCGCCACCCGCTCGGCGGTCTTCTCCATCGTGGCTCCCACCTCCGAGAAGGCGGTGGCGGTCTGGGAGACCAGCGCGCATCCTTTGCCGACGTTCGTGGTCGTACCGGAAATCAGGCCAGCCGTGTTCCGGGCCGCCTCGGCCGCACGCATGGCCAGCGATCGGACTTCGTTGGCCACCACTGCAAAGCCGGCCCCGGCGTCGCCGGCCCGCGCGGCCTCCACAGCGGCATTCAGCGCGAGCAGGTTGGTCTGGAAGGCGATCTCGTCGATCGTTTGGATGATCTTCGATGTCTCCTCGCTGGCTTTGGAAATGGCTTTCATGGACTCGGTCAGATCGGACATCGACCGGTCCGCCTGGGCGGCTACGGATTTGGCCTTCTTCATGAGCTGGTCGGCCGCTTGGGCATCCTGGGCGTTGCGCTGGGTCATGGAAGACATCTCTTCCAGCGAGGCACTGGTCTCCTCCAGGGAAGATGCCTGCTCGCTGGCCGACGACGATAAACTGGTCGAAGCGGCGGCAATTTCTCCGATCATCTCGCGGAGATTCTGGTTCACCAGGTTCATGCGCACGACCATGTGACTGATCTCGGTGCGGCCGCGCACCTCGAGCGAGCGGCTCAAATCGCCTCTGCGCATCCGGCCGGCAAGCTCCAGCAGCTGGTTGATCGGCCGGTTGACGAGGCGTTGAAAGAGAAGATAGACGACGATGATCAGCATCAGGCTGCCGAGCCCGCCGATCAGCATGCTATGATTGCGAGTCGACCGCGCCATTTGGACGGCGTTTTCGACCGAGGTGCGCACGTGCAGGCCGCCCAGGACCTTGCGGGAGCTGCCGTGGCAGTGGTGGCAGCTGGCCTCGTTCAGGATCGGCTTGAAAATGCTGATGTGGGCTTCGCCCCCGATCTCCTCGTCGAAGAGCTCTCCGGCGTCATGGCCGTCGGCGAGCATGCGGTCCAGCGCCGCGGGGGCCGATCGGCTGGCGAGGAAGCCATCCAACTCCTTGCCGGCGGCTTCGGGCATGGTGCTGAAGGTGATGCTGCGGTTGAAATCGAAAATGGAGGCGTCCAGGTACGGCACTTTTTCCTTGAGCTGGCGCAGCTGCTGAACCACGTCCTGATTGCGGCCGGCGCCCAGGGCGCCGAAGACGGCGCCCTCGATGGCGGCGGTCAGCATGTGGCTGCTGAGCCGGCTCTGCTCGTGGAGCGATGCGTTCTGCGAGCGGATGTTGTAGCCGACCGAGGCGCCGAAGGCGGATAGGAGGATCAGCGTCAGGACCCCGACGAACTGGACCCACAATCTCTCTCGAAACAGGGTGATGGGATTGAGCGTCATGAGAAGGCCCTTATGGTTTTTCCGGCGGCGGTCAATGGGCGCCGGCGAACAGGATGGGTTTGAAGCCGAATGCCGCAACCCGGTCCGATCGGTGGCACTTGTTGCACACCTCGATGGAAACCTCGGCGGCCAGATCGGCCGGGTCCCCGCTCTCGGCGTGCAGGCTTCCGGGGCCATGGCAGGACTCGCAGCCCGGGTTCTTCAGATCCGGGGTCTCCTCAGCGGATCGGAAACCGCCGGGCTCCCCGTAGCCCGTCGTGTGGCATTTGAAGCAGTCGCTGAATTCGGCCGGGGTCAGTTTTTTCTGCATCTTCTGGATGCTGCTGAAGGACTTGGCCTTCTTGGAGTTGGCCGTGAAACTCTCGTACTGGGCCTCGTGGCAGCCCTTGCAGGTCTCCGAACCCGTGAACACCGCCCGGCGCCCCTCCGCGCCGGCTGGGATCCCCCAGACGATGATTCCCGCGATCACCGCCAACCGAATGATCCGCAAAGGCGACCTCGCCATGGACTCTAACCCTCCTGTCCTGCATCCGAACTCGGCAGTTTGGATTGGCTCTGGATCGACGCCAGCGTCCTGCCGTCCGACGGCCTATGGTTTCGTCATCAGCTATTCTATCGGCAGCATCTGAGTGAACATTAGATGCTTTTTTATTGAAAAGGGGGTTGGGCGGCAGGGGCGCATCCCCTCTTTCCTTGTCATGAAATCAAAGCTCTGCTATTGGCCGGACAGTGATCCTTCGTCATTTGGTAGCCAGAGTCCAATTAGTCGGCTGCGATGCGATCGTATGACGTGCGATGGGAGAATACATCCGCTGGCTCTCGCCGATCTCTTCGGACCGGACGGCATTGTTGCGGATGAAGACGGCGACGGGTATCCGGACCGGCTGGCGGTCTGCATCGGTGTCGCGCCCGGGCTTGCAGACGCCGGTGTTTGGGCGCAAATCCTGAACCTCGCGGCGCGGCTGGCCGGCGAGGTGACCGCTCTGGAATTGCCGGTCGTCAAGGCCGTCCAGCACATCGCGGCCGGCGAGAGGGCGCTCGTCGTCCACCGGCCGTTGACGAGCCATCCCCGGGAGGCCGGGTTGCGGCGGTCGGGCCGCACCATCCATCTCGCGGGTCGTTCGGCGGCGCGCATGGCCGATGTGCTGCACACGCTGGCCGTAAACGGCGGCCGGCATCTGGAAGGACCCGGGCCGTGGGCGTCCATGGGGACCACGGAAAACGACCCCCGGGTGATGGAGTCTCTGGACCGAAAGGGCCGGCCGGTTCGCCGTTTCCGCCTGTCGCCGGTGCGCCCTGCGGCGGATAAGCCGCGGGTCGAACACCTCGACCTGTTGGACTTGGCCGGGACATGGTGCGCCGTTTCCGCCGATCGCCCCCGTATCAAAGAGCTGTCCCTCGCCGTCGAGCTTCCCGGACCGCGCATTTCCTCTCAAGTCGGGCTTGCCCTCGCGGAGGCGGTCGTGCGTGCGGTGCTGGAGGCCACGCGCGTGGCGCTGCCGCTGGCCGTCTCCGGGACTATTCCCGCGGGCGGCGTGGTCCTGCGGGTGGAGGAGCGCCGGGAGCGCGGCGCCCGTCTATCCGTTGAGAAGGGCGCAAACGCAAAGGGCGTGGTGGTCCACGCCGCCGGGGATGCACACAGCCTGGCCAGGCTGCTTCACGATTGGATGCGCATCGGTTTTGCTGCAGACGGGCCGGCCGATGAGGGCGTTCGGCCTCTGCGCGGCCGCATCGAGGCAACCCTGGCAGTGATCGCTGCAGGAGCGCCGGCACCGGCCCCGACCGCGGCGGTTCCGGTTCGGCGGCGGATGGCCTGGCGCGCCGAAACCGAACGGCTGATCGAGATCGTACGCCGCGTTCCCTCCGGCAGCGGCGCGCTCCGCGGGCTGGCCTTCATCAGCAGACCCGGGAAGGTGCGGGCGCAGGTGCGGCGCGAGATCGAACGCATCCTGCGCGCCCAGGGATACGCGCCCGCTGTCGTCGTCCTGAACGCCTACAAGCCCGGGCTGTCCTGGCTGCGGGAGGTCGTGCAGCCGGCGCTTCAAGCGCTCCCCCGGCCGGCGCGCGTGCGGATCGCCTTTCGCGAGTTCGCACCGGCGCAGCCGGCCCTCGAGATGAAATCCCGCTGGCTGCAGGAGCTCTACCCCGGCCCGGATCTGCTGGCCGCCGCCCTCGGGCTTCCCACCGAACGGGTGCGGCTTTCCCGGCGCAGCCGGCTGCCCGACGCCTATGTCGTCACGGCCTGGGACCGCGACGGCAACAGGGCCTATCGAGCGGGATTCACCCCACGGGTGGGCCGACGGCCTTATCTGGCCGGACATCCGGAGCTCGGATGGGTGCATCCGTGCACCGGAGGGATCCGGCTGATGGGATCCGGGGGGGTGCTGATGGACGAGAACCTCCCGACCGATCGCGAGCGCTTCTGGCGCTTTTTCCAGGAGGGCATCCTGCCGGAGCTCGAAAGCGCCATGGCCGCACGGCTCGCCGGCGGTGGTGGGAACCCGCCGCCGGCGTTTTGGGAGGAGGCAGCCATCGACGTGCGCATCCCGGAGACCGACGAGTGCCTGGGGATCGGAGAAGAGCGCGTGGCGCCGCTGGAGGCCCTGCACGAGGACCTTTATTTCGTGCTGCTGGACCATTTCGGCCTTTTCGCGGAGAAGCACCATCTGCCGGCCGGAAGCCAGTTCGGGCGGATCCTGCCGAGGGTCTCGAGGTCGGCGCCGGGCGGCAAACCAGCCGCCGTCTTACGGGCCCGGCCGTTTACCGCATCGCCGGCGGCATGCTGCGCCGCTCCGGATTCGACCGCTCGGGTGGCGTCCATCGCGTTGGAGGCGGGCAGCCTGGTGTTCGAGATCGAGGCCCGCGGGTCGATCGCCGAAAAAGGGACGGCGGCGGAAATCTGCCGCCGGGCGCGCTCCCGCGGCTTGGCAGTGGGCCTAGACGCCCGCTCGGCCCACTTCGTCTTGCGGACCATTCGGCCGCCGGCCGCCGGCCGCCGGCCACGCCCGGCTGTCAAGGCCGCAGCGCCGCCGCTCGACCGGCTTTTCACCCTGCGGGAGGTGGAGCGCCGGACCCGGCAGCTGGCGCAGCTGCCCCATCTCAGGGCCTGGCAGGCCGGAACCAGCTGGCAGGGACGGGGCATCTGGACGCTGGAGGCGGTCTTGGCGGCCGGCAGAGGACTGGTCTCCGTCGCCCGCGCGCGGCTGCTCAAACCGACGCTGCTCGTGAACGCCCGCCACCATGCCAACGAGGTTTCCGGCACGAACGCGGCCCTGCGGCTCGCCTGGGAGCTCGCCGCCACGCCCTGGGGGCGCGAGGCGCTCAAGCGCGTAAACGTCGCCATCGTCCCGATCGAAAACGTGGATGGGGTCGCCACCCTGGAGGAGCTCCTGCCCGGCTGCGAAGGCCACAAGCTGCACGCCGCGCGCTACAACGCCCTGGGAGTCGAGTGGTACGGCGATTATTTCCTGGATCGACCGCGGTTTCCCGAGGCTCGCGTCAAGCCGCGCCTGTGGCGGCGCTGGCTGCCGGTGCTGGTCCTGGACGCCCACGGGGTCCCCAGCCACGAGTGGGACCAGCCCTTCTCGGGCGGCGCGCCCGGCCGCTTCCGGCAGTTCTGGATTCCGCGCGCGTTCATCTACGCGATCCTGCCCTTTATCGATGAAAAATCCCACCCCGGGCATAGGCCGGCGCGGGAAATTGCCCAAGTTATGGCCCGGGCGGTCCGAGCGGATCCAAGCATTCCAAGAATGGATCGTGAGCTGAAGGACCGCTATGTCCGCTATGCCCGACGATGGGACCCGGAGGTGTTTCCGCCGGCCGGCGGTCGGGGGCTCACGGTGCTGCCGAGCGAGAAACGGCTGGCCGGCCTGAATTTCGGCGTGCAGCGGTTTCCGGTCACACTCTCCGAGATCGTCACCGAGGTGACCGACGAGGTGGTCTCCGGCCGGCTGCTGGAGAGCTGTGCGCGGGCCCACCTGACGGTCGCCAGGGCGATGCTCGAATGGATAGGGCGGCAAGCTCCTGGCCGGCTGATACGGAAACAGACCTCCGAGAATTGGCTGGTGATGTCTTGGACCGCAGGAGGCAGGCGTCGGAAACGGCCATAATTTTGTTGGTTATGGTTGACGATCATCGAGAGGTGTCCCTCTCTGAAGCCGACGGCCTTCCCCAGGATTGCGCAGTCAATCGTGACCACCTGCAGACTGTTTCAAAGTCGAAAATCGGGCCGTTGATCGCCTCCTGGTCCATCGCAAAGATGATTGTGGTAGGCCGGGCCATCCGTTTTGCCATCGGTATATGAACCAGGCGTTGCCTACCCACGACTCCAGCAGACCGCGTGACCGCTGCCGCTGAGGTTTTCGTTGGAAACATCGCCGTCCATCCTCCCAAAACTGCCATTGCAGGCCTGCCGGATTTAGGCTAAGAGAGATGTGTGATAACGATAAAGACCAAAAGGAGGATTTATGCGCAAACTCATGACGGTAATGGTCCTGGCCCTTTGCCTGGTGCCGGCCATCGGCGGGTCCGCCGAAAAGGGCGGCGGGACGCTCGTGTGGGGCCGCGGCGGCGACTCCGTGTCGCTCGACCTGGCCCAGGCCACGGACGGCGAGTCCATCAAGGCCGGCATCCAAGTGCTCGAGAACCTGGTCATCTTCGGCAAGGACTCGATGAACGTCGAACCCCAGCTGGCCGAGTCCTGGAAGGTGTCCGACGACGGGCTCACCTGGACCTTCAAACTGCGCAAGGGCGTCAAGTTCCACGATGGATACCCCTTCAACGCCCGCGCGGTCTATGACTCCTTTGCGCGGGTCATCTTCAAGCAGCACCCCTACCACGGTTTCGGCCAGTGGAAATACGTCAGCCTGTCGCTCGCGCCGGTGAAGGACATCCAGGTGATCGACGATTACACCATCGCCCTGGTGACCGAAAAGCCCTATGCACCGCTGCTGAACAACCTGGCGCTCTGGCTTTGCCCGATCGTTTCGCCCAAGGCCATGGCCGACTTCAAGGACAAGATCGGCATGAACCCGGTCGGGACCGGCCCGTTCAAGTTCAAGAGCTGGACCAAGGATGACCAGATCGTGCTCGAGCGCAACAACGACTACTGGGGCGAGAAGGCCAAGGTGGACCGCATCGTGCTCAAGTCCATTCCGGAGCCCTCGGCGCGCCTGATGGCGCTGCAGTCCGGCACGGTGGACATCGCCGATGACCTTGACCCGGATTCGATCGCCCTGGTCAAGAAGAATCCCAAGCTGGCCGTGATCGAACAACCCAGCATCAATGTCGGCTATCTGGCCTTCAACACCGAAAAGCCCCGGCTGAAAGACCCCAAGGTGCGCCAGGCCCTGAGCCATGCCATCGACAGGGACACGTTGATCCAAACCATTTTCGCCGGCTTGGCCATCCCGGCCAAGAACCCGTTCCCGCCGTCGATTTGGTCATACAACGACGCCAACAAGCCCTACGAGTACAACCCCGAGAAGGCCAAGAAGATGCTGACCGAAGCCAAGTTCGATTTCAACTCCGAGATCGAGCTGTGGGCCATGCCGGTGTCGCGGGCGTACATGCCCGATCCGGTGAAGACGGCCGAATTGATCCAGGCCTACTTTGCAGCGGTGGGCGTGAAGGCTAAAATCGTGCGCCACGAATGGGGCGCCTACCTGAGCAAGACCCAGAACGGCGAACACGAGATGTGCATGCTCGGCTGGCTGGGCGGCAACGCCGATCCCGACAACTTCCTCTACGGATTGCTGTCGGCGGACACGGCCAAACCCCCGGCCGCCAACGTCGCGTTCTGGAAGAACGCGGAGTTCACCGACCTGTGCCTCAAAGGCCAGAGGGTTTTCAACAAGGCCGAGCGCACCAAAATCTACTTGAAGGCCCAGGAGATTTTTCACGCGGAAGCGCCCTGGGCGCCGCTGGCGCACACCAAAAACATCCGCTGCTACAGCAAGAAGCTGCACGACGTGCCGCTGCGGCCGAACGGGTTGAACTCGTTCCAGATGGTCAGCAAGGAAAAGTGACGACCGGGTTCCACGGTTCAATGGTTCAGCGGTTCAACAGTTAAACGGATGTTCCTCAACCGTGGACCGTTGAACCGTTAACCGTGAACCAGACTTATATGCCTCTCGGCTACCTATCCAAGCGCCTGTTTCATCTGGCCCTGATCCTGCTCGGCGTGTCCGTGCTGGTCTTCATGATGCTGCGCATGATTCCGGGCGATCCCGCACGGCTGCTGCTGGGCGAGTTCGCCACGGCGGACGACCTGTCGCGGCTGCGGGCCCAGATGGGACTGGACCGGTCTTATCCTGTTCAGTACGGGATTTACCTGGCGAACATTCTCCAGGGCGATCTGGGGCATTCGCTGCGCAACGGCGCACCGGTATCCGCCGAGATCGGCATGCGGCTGGTGGCGACGCTGGAGCTCGCGGTGGCGGCCATGCTGATCGCTTCGCTCGTCGGCATCGCCGCGGGCGTGGCCTCGTCGGTGAAGCCGTATTCGGCCGTAGACTACGGCTCGATGGTGATGGCGCTGATCGGCGTTTCCATGCCCATCTTCTGGCTCGGTCTCATGCTGATGTACCTGCTGGCCGTCCTGTTCCCGGTCCTGCCGATGATGGGCCGGATCGGAATGGGCAGCGAACCGGAGGCGGTCACCGGCCTGATGCTGGTGGACACCCTGCTGACCGGCGAAGTCGGCGATTTCTTCGACGCGCTGCACCACCTGGTCCTGCCCGCCTTCACGCTCGCGACCGTGCCCATGGCGATCGTCGCGCGCATCACCCGCTCGTCGATGCTCGAGGTGCTCAACCAGGACTACGTGCGCACGGCGCGGGCCAAGGGCCTGTCGGAGGCCGTCGTCGTGCTGCGGCATGCCCTGCGCAACGCCTTTCTGCCGATCGTGACGGTGCTGGGGTTGAACCTCGGGCTGCTGCTGGGCGGCGCGGTTCTCACGGAGACCATTTTCTCCTGGCCGGGGCTCGGGCGCTACGTCGTGGATTCCCTCATGGCGCGCGACTATGCCGCCGTCCAGGGCTGCATCCTCGTCTTCGCCGCGCTGATGGCCTTCATCAACCTCGTCGTGGATTTGATCTACGTGGTGCTCGATCCGAGGATTCGCGTGCATGCGTAAGTGGGAGATGCTGCAGGACCTGCTGCGCAGCCGCAGCGCGACGTTCGGCCTGGCGCTGATTGCCCTGGTGCTGGCGGTCGCGCTGATCGGGCCGGCCCTGGCCCCGCACGACCCGCTCAAGCCCGCGCCGCTCGATCGGCTAAAGGGGCCGAGCGCGACGCACGTCTTCGGCACCGACAGTCTGGGCCGGGACATCTTCAGCCGGGTGATCTACGGCGCGCGCATCTCGATCCTGATCGGGCTGATCTCGGTTTCGATCTCGCTTCTGCCGGGGACCCTGCTGGGTCTGGCGGCCGGCTATTTCGGCGGCCGGACCGACAGCCTGGTCATGCGGCTGATGGACATGCTGCTCGCCTTTCCGGCGATCCTGCTGGCCATCTTCATCACCGCCATTTTAGGCCCGAGCCTGCCCAACACCATGGTGGCGGTCGGCATCGTCTACATCCCGCACTACGCGCGCATCGTGCGCGCCAGCGTGTTATCCCTCAAGGAGCAGCTCTTCGTGCAGGCCGTCGCCCACCTGGGCGGCGGGCACGCCCGCATCCTCGGGCGGCACATCCTGCCGAATGCGCTGCCGCCGATCATCGTCTATGCCACGCTCGGCATGGGCACGGCCGTGCTGCAGGCGGCCGCCCTGGGGTTTCTGGGGCTGGGCGCCCAGCCGCCCCAGCCGGAATGGGGTGCGATGCTGAGCGAGGGCCGGCAGTACATTCAGATCGCCCCGCACGTGGCGGCCTTCCCGGGGGCCGCCATCCTGGTGCTCGTGCTCGGGTTCAACCTCTTCGGCGACGGTCTGCGGGATGTGCTGGACCCCTCGCTGAGGTCGGTTTGAAGGGGCGCGGCGTGAGCGAACCGGTTATCGAGATCGTCGGGCTCCAGACCCAATTCCGGACGCGGCGCGGCGTGGTGAAAGCCGTGGACGGCCTGGACCTGGCGCTGCACCCCGGCGAGACGTTCGGTCTGGTGGGCGAGAGCGGCTGCGGCAAGAGCGTGACGGCGTTGTCGATCCTGCGCCTGCTGCCGCGGCCGGCCGGCCGCATCGCCGGCGGCCGGATCCAGTTCCAGGGCTGCGATCTGGCGGCCGTGAGCGAAGCGGCGATCCGCCGCATCCGCGGCAACCGCATCTCCATGATCTTTCAGGAGCCGATGACGTCCCTCAATCCGGTCTACACCATCGGCTTCCAGATCGAGGAGGTCCTGCGCCGGCACCGGGGCATGCGCTGCGCCGAGGCCCGGGCCGAGGCCGCCCGGATGCTGGGGCTCGTGGGGATGCCCGACCCCGGCGCACGCCTCGACGACTATCCCCATCAGCTCTCGGGCGGGATGCGCCAGCGCGCCATGATCGCGATGGCGCTCGCCTGCCGACCGGCCCTCATGATCGCCGACGAGCCGACCACGGCGCTCGACGTCACCATCCAGGCCCAGATCCTGGACCTGATCGCGCGCTTGAAGGAGGAGATCGCCATGGCGGTGCTGCTCATCACCCACGACTTGGGGGTGGTGGCCGAGATCTGCCGGAACGTGGCGGTCATGTACGCCGGAAAGATCGTCGAGTCGGCGGCGGTGGACGAAATTTTCAGGCGCCCGGCCCATCCCTACACCGTCGGGCTCTTCAATTCCCTGCCCGGAGTCGGCGGGCGGGAAGGAGGGCTCAAACCCATCCCGGGGGTCGTGCCGAGCCTGGCGAGCCTGCCGGCGGGATGCGCGTTCCAGGACCGCTGCTTCCGGCGGCACGCCGCCTGCGATGCGGAGCCGCCCTGGCAGCCGACCGCTCCGGGGCATCATGTCCGCTGCTGGAGACCGCTGGGGTGACGCGATGACGGAGCCGATCCTGACGGCCGAGCATGTCGCCAAACATTACCCGCTCCGGGGGGCGGGCTTCTCGCGCCGCAAGGGACGGGTGCTGGCGGTGGCGGAGGTGTCCTTCGAGATCGCGGCCGGCGAGGTTTTCGGGTTGGTGGGCGAGAGCGGCTGCGGCAAGTCGACGCTGGGGCGGGTGCTGCTGCGCCTGGAGGAACCCACGGCCGGATGCGTGCGCTTCCACGGCGAGGACATCGCGGCCTTTGATGCGCAGAGGTTGAAGCGCTTCCGGCGCGAGGCGCAGATCGTCTACCAGGACCCCTACTCGTCGCTCAATCCGCGGCGGACGATCGGAGACCTGATCGCCGAGCCGCTCGACATCCACCGGGTGGGCACGCCGGCGGAGCGGCGCGAACGGATGGCGTGGCTGTTGAACGTGGTGGGTCTTCTGCCCGAGCACGGCCGTCGATATCCGCATGAATTCTCGGGCGGGCAGCGCCAGCGCATCGTGATCGCGCGGGCGCTGGCGCTCAATCCGCAGCTGCTCCTGGCCGATGAACCGGTCTCGGCCCTGGACGTGTCGATTCAGGCCCAGGTCATCAACCTCCTCAAAGAACTGCAGGCCCGGTTCAATCTGACCTATATTTTCATCTCACATGACCTGAGCCTGGTGGAATACATCTGCGACCGGGTGGCCGTGATGTACCTCGGCCGTCTGGTCGAACTGGCGTCCAAGCAGGACCTCTATGCGGAGCCGCTCCACCCTTACACCCAGGCCCTGCTGTCCGCCGCGCCGGTGCCGAATCCCGGGGCCCGCCGACAGCGAATCCTCCTCACCGGCGATGTGCCGAGCCCCATCCATCCGCCGTCGGGCTGCAGCTTTCACCCGCGCTGCCGCGACCGGAGCGACATCTGCGCGCGGCAGCTTCCTGAATACCGCCGAATTTCCCCCGGCCGCTTTATCGCCTGCCATCATCGCTGATGACTTCGTTAAGAGCCCAATTCAGTATTTGGGCGACCGCCGTTTCATCAGCATGTCGATCGCCTTTTCAAGATCCGGCTGCTCCGGAGGCTCCGAGCGGACGCCCTCCGGCCGGCCCACGCTCTCAGGGCTGGGCGCCGCCGCCGTTTCAGCAAGCGCTTCCGGTCGGCCCGAGGCGTTTTGCTTGGAATCTTCGGCGGTCCGGACGGCGGCCTGGGCCTGGCCGGAGGAATCCGACAATTTTTTGGTCAGAACGGCGGGCCGGAGGTGGGATGCTTCATTTCGTTCGGCATTTTCGTATTTGTGTTGAAAACGGATGACCATGACGACGACGAGCGCCACCGTTGCCATGACCAAAACCGCCCGGGGAAGCAGGTTTCGCTTTTTTTTCTCTTCCAGCCCCTGAAGCCGCTTGATTTCCGCCAACAGGTCCGTCATCGGTCGCTCCCGTCAGAACATGTCCCGGATGGCATCCAGAACGGGGTTGACTTCGGACGCCTTCCGCCGCTGCAGGTCCCTTTGTTTGCCGAGCGCCCGCTGCACGCAATCGTATTGCTCCCAGCCCTTGAAGTTGTATTCCAGGTCGACCGCGTTCCACTTCGGGTGCCCGTTCTTCTTCAGCCAGGCCAGATTGTCGGACAGGATTTTCGCGAAACGGCCGACATGGTCGCAATGGTTGCTGCGGAAGTCGTAGGATATCAGGACGGCTTTCACCGCGACCGTGTCGACGTCTTCGGTCAGGAAGGCATAGGTGGCGCGGGGAATCCTGGCGGTCGGGTAGAACTCGGCGATGCTCTTGTTGGTGATCGGCAGCAGGGCCAGGCCGTCCTGGGCCGCCACGTTTTCCTTGAACAGCTTGACCGGGTAGCCGGCGACGTAGAACATGGCGTCGATCTGCTGTTTCTTGAGTTGAGCCAGGGCCTCCTCCGTGCCGATTTCCACCATCTCCGCCGGGCTGACTTCGGCGATTTCAAACAGCAGCTTGGCGGTCAGGTACGTCCCGCTGCCGGCTTCGCCGACGGCGATTCTGCGGCCGGCCAGGTCGTCGAAGCTGGCGATATCGCTGCGTCCCAGCAGATGGACTTCTTCGTTGTAAAGCGGAAAGACCATTTTGGTCTTCTTGGCGATTTGCTTCAAAACCGGATGGTTCTGAGCGCGTGAAATGAAGGCGAGCACATCGGCTTGAACGATGCCCAGCTGGGTGTTGGGCCGGTTGTAGACGGCATACACATTTTCAACAGAGCCGGTCGAGTTCGCTACCGTTAGATTGATCCCCTGTTCGGCGACGAGCGCCTTCAGGTTCAGCCCGAACTGATAATAGGTCCCCTTGGCCCCGCCGGTGATAATTCCCATGTCGACCGCATCCGCTGCGGCAACGGTCATCAGGCTAAAAAACAATAAGAGATGCAAACGGAAAAGGATCCTCGCCATGGCGTTACCTCCTTCGCGTGGCCTGCCAGGTCGGCTTGCCTCCCGATGAAAAACAGTTTTGCAAAATGCAAAAATTATACCAATGTGCGCAAAATCGTCATTGCTAATATTTGCAATAAATAATAACAGTTAAACATTTTTTGGCCTTGAACCTCTGTATAACCTTACAAGAAATTTATACTTTTAGGTGAAAAAGTATCCAACCGTTCGACAACCGGCAATCGTCTGAAATCCACACCACCGCATTCGAATTGATCGGGTTCCTCCCCTTTTTTGCTTGCTTTTACGCGCCGCCGTATCTTAGGTTGGACCGGTCCTGCAGCGCCGCGGCCGAGGGACTTCATCGCCGAGCGGCCGGCAGCGGCGGTTCAAACGACAACCATCGAGGTGGCCCCGATGAGCGTGCGCTCCGGCGTCGATGACGTGCTGGCGATCATTCATGAGGTGGTGGAGAAGATACCCTTCAACAAGGTGTTGGGTCTATCCGTGGAGTCGCTCGATCTCGACCGGCCCTCCGTGAAGCTGGGGATGCGCGAGGAGTTGATCGGCAATTTCATTCGCGGGTCGCTGCATGGCGGCGTCATTTCGAGCACTCTGGACTTCATGGGCGGCCTGGTGGCGTTTCTGGGCGTACTGAAGACGCTCGACGGGCAGCCCCCGGCGGTGATGGCCGCCCGGTTTGCCAAGATCGGTACGATCGACCTGCGCATCGACTATTTGCGGCCGGGCCTCGGCCGGCACTTCATCGCCACGGGTTATGTCCTGCGCACCGGCAAGAAGGTGGCGGTGACGCGCATGGAACTGCACAACGAGCAGCGGGAGTTGATCGCGGTCGGAACCGGCGCCTACATCATTGCCTGAGCCCGAGGCGGCCGCTTCAAGGGTTTTCATTTTCCGGATTTTTTGATAGAGATCCTTCATCCATACGGCTGCTGCGCGAAAACCTACAGGAGGATTTGATAATGGCCAAAGCCCAGGACGTGAAAAAGGACGTCAAGAAGAAAGCCCAGAAAACCCTCAAGGAAAAGCGGGCCGAAAAGAAGTCCAAGAAGAATAAAATCTGACGATCCATACCGATTCGTCGTTCGGGCCTGCCCTGGGTCCGTGCCGTGAGGCGCGAACCGTTCGTGTCCGCGATCGAAGTGCATCCATCTGCCTGAGGTTCGACTGCCGATGAAGCGACTTCCAGTCTGTCTTCTGGCCGTGGCCCTTGCGGCGGGGGCGTCCGCCGTGACGTCGGGTTGTGCGGTCGCGCTGCTGGGTGTCGGCGCGGGCGCGGCTACGGCGGCCTACGTCATGGGGGATCTCACCGAGGTCTACGAGAGCGGCTATGCGGCGGCCGTTCAAGCGAGCACGGACACACTGGATGCGCTGAAGATGGCGGTGGTCGAGCGGGGCGGCGACGAGCGCCAAACCGCGCTCAGGGCTCGAAAGTCCGATGGGAGTCCGGTCGAAATCCATATTGAACGGATCGATGCGAAACGAACCCAGATCGGAGTCCGCACCGGCCATGTGGGCGTGTGGGACCGCCAGGCCTCCCGGAAAATCCACGACATGATCGGCGCGCGGCTGGCGCTCAAGGCCAGCCGAGAAATCGCGCCGGCCCCAACCGATCTGCCCCCGGCGAAACTCCAGCCGGAAAAACCCGCCCCGGTGGCCGAACCGGAACCGAGCAAGCGCCGGGCCGCTGCCGGAGCCTCCGCTTCTTCACCCGCCCAGCGGGAGACGGCCGGCTTCAATCCGAAGCTCACTGTTTTCTTCGCCAGCGGCGAGGTTGAAGTCGCCCCCGGAGAAGCTTCCAAACTGGATCGGATCGCCGCGATGCTGCGCGAGCAGCCGGAGCGGGTGGTCAGCCTGCATGGATATTCGGATTCCGGCGGCAGCGCCAGCCAGAACCTCATTTTGTCCGTGAAGCGGGCGGACGCCGTAAAACGTTATCTGGCCGACAAGGGCTGCCCGGCGGACCAGATGCTGGTGATCGGCTACGGGTCGGCCAAATTCCTGGGAACCAACGACACCGCGACGGGGCGCCGGTTGAACCGCCGAGTGGAAATCGAGATCCACAACGCGCCTTAGCCGGCGTCGCGGCCGTTCGCACCGCCACGTGCGGCTGCAGATGAAACCCGGCGCGCGGGGCTTCCGGCCGCCGCGGGCCGCCACCCTCCCCGAGTGGACCGTCACGATCCGTACAGCCGGCCGAGAAAGTAGTTCATCTGGACGTACCACCACGGCCAGTCGTGGTTGACGTCGCCGCCCCAGAAGTCCACCCAGGCCGGAATCGATTTTTCGCGGAAGCATTGATCCAAGGCGCGGGTGTCCTCGATGGCCTCCTGTTCCCAGGCGCCCTGGCCCACGCAGACAATGATGCGGCTGTCGCGGTAGCGGTCCAGGAACCAGGGGTCGGAGAGCCCCGGCAGGTAGGCGAGCGGCGAGTTGAAATAGACGGCCGGCAGGTCGTCCGTGCTTAGACCGAACTCCGGCCGGTCCAGCCGGTACAGGCCGGAGAGGGCCACCGTGCCCTCGCAGACATCCGGGTGTTTCAGGAAGAAGTTGACGGCGTGATAGGCCCCCATGCTGCAGCCGGTCGCCATAACCCGCTCGGCGGGCTGGCGGCAGTGCTGGCGGATGAAGGGGATCACTTCCTGGACCATGTAGCCGTCGTAGGCTTCGTGGCGGGCGTTGCGCTCCGCCGGCGAAATCCCCCAGTGGTACCAGGATTCGCTGTCCACGCTGTCGACCGCGAACAGCTTGATTCGGCCCGAGTCGATGACGTCCGCGATCGCCGCCACCATGCCCATGCCCTCGAAATCGAAGTAGCGCCCCCGCGAGCAGGGGAAGACCACGAACGGTTTGCCCCAATGTCCATAGACCTTGATCTCCATGTCGCGATTCAAACATGGACTCCACCAGCGGTGCTGTTCGATGTGCATATCGGATTCCTCCTGAGCCGCGCGGCGGCCCATGCCGTCGGCAGGGGATTAGGACGAGGCGTGGTGGATGAAACCCACCACTTCCATCACCTGGTCCAGGCTGGTCGATCGGAAGATATACCCCACATCCCCCAGGGCGCTGCTGAAGACGCCGGGCACGCTTTCGACCTGCAGCATTAAATGGCCGTAGCGCGACAGGATGTCGTTATGGCTGTAGGCATAGAAATGGCTGCGTTTGCGGCTGGCATAGCAGCAGTGGTACCTGCGCTCATACGCCAGCTCCCCGCGCTGGTGCACCATCAGCTCCGCCCAGGCGCGGTAGATATCGATGTCGGCGCTGTAATTGAACATGTCGGTGGTGAACCCGCCGGGCGGCCGCATGTTGACTTCCAGCGCCACGTACTCGCCGGAGGCGGTGAGGAAGAACTCGATGTGAAAAAAGCGCTCCCGGACCTCAAACACGGACAGGCAGCGCCGGCCGGCATCCTCCAGCGCCGGGGGAATGTCGCGCATGGAATAATAGTAGATGTGGCGGGATTCGTTGACGGTTTCCATGATGCCCTGGCTGAACACGTGCCCGGTCAAAAAAATGGGCCGGCCGTCGCGGTCCGCCAGCCCGTCGAAGGAGTGAATGGTGCCGGCGACGAACTCCTCCATCAAATAGTCGACCGGCGGTTTGGCGGAGAAAAAAGGCGCGAGGTCGGCTTCCTCGTCGATGCGGTAGGTGTTCAGCGCCCCCACCCCGGCGTCGGGTTTGGCGATGACCGGATAGCCGGTCGCGGCGATCAGCGCACGGGCCTCTTCCAGCGTCCGGACCACCCGGCCGCGCGCCACGGGAATCCCCGCGGTGCGGAAGCGTTCCTTCATGTGCGATTTGCGCCGGATGAGGTCGATTTCGCTGGCGCGCACGCCGAAAATATTGAAGTCGTCGCGGATGCGGGCTTCGGTGGCCAGCCAGTACTCGTTCAGGGAATCGAACCGGTCGATTCGGCCGTAGCCGTGCGTGAAGTAGCCGCAGGCCCGCACCAGCGCATCGTAATCATGCATGTCGGGCACATAGTAGTATTCGGTCAGGGCGTCGCGCAGCTCGTCGGACAGGCTGTCGGGCCGTTCGTCGCCGATGCCGAGCGCGTTTCCGCCGGCCCGCTTCACCTGCTGCCAGAAGCGATGATAGTGCGGTGGGAAATGGGGCGATAGGACGACGATGTTGCGGGCCATGGCTATGCCTCCTGCCGCGCGGCGGCCGCCAGCTCAACCACCTCGGCCTCCTCCGTACAGCGGAAGATGTAACGAAAGCGCCCCATGACCTCCCAATAGAGAGGCGGGTTTTCGGCGCAGTCGACGAGCCGGTAGCCGAGCCGCTCCACCAGCTGGTCGTGGCCCAGCGCATGGGGCTTGTCCTTGCGGCCGACATAGGCGACGGCGTACGTCTTGGACGGCGGGAGTTCCAGGGGCCGCCGCAGCAGCATGCGGGCCCATGCCCGGTACAGATCGCCGTCGATGCTGTAGTTCATCATATCGATGATGGCACCGCCGGGCGGCCGGCAGTTGATCTCGATCGGCATGTAATCCCCGTCCAGCTCGAAAAATTCGAAGTGGAAAAATTTGCGGCGGACGTCAAACCGTTGAACGAGCGTCTGCCCGACGCGCCGCAAGGGTTCGGGAATGCAGCGGCGGACGTAAAAGAAAGTGTCCTTGCCCTGCGCATATTCGATCAGGCCCTCGCCGTAAATCAGGCTGTTCTCAAAGCGAACGTTTCCATCCCAATCGGTCAAGCCGTCAAAGGTGACGATCGGTGCTTCCACGAACTCCTCGAGGAGGTAGTCTTCGCGAAGCCCCGCAAAGACGGCTTCCAGGCGGTCCGGCGCGTCCAGCCGGTGAGTGCCGCCGGCGCCGACGCCTTCGTTGGGCTTCAGAATGACGGGGTAGCCCAGCTCACCGGCCAGGCGGGCCGCCTCCTGAACCGTGGAGACCACCGCCCCGCGGGCCACGCGCAGGCCGGCTTCCTCAAAAATGCGCTTCATCACGGATTTCTTCTTGAGCCGGTCCACCTCCCGCAGGGTGATGCCGGGAACGGCCAGGCGCTCGTTGATGAAGGCCTCCAGCCGCAGCCAGGCTTCGTTATGGGATTCTACCAGATCGAACGCCCCTTCGAACCCCTGAGCGTGCTTGATCTCCAGCAGCTCGTTGATCGCCTGTTCGGCCCGGCGCCAGTTGTTCAGGTCGGCGCGCGCGTACCAGCGGATGCACGCGCGCAGATCGGCGGGCAGGTTGTAGAAGTCGGCTTCGCCGATAGCCCACACGCGGATTTCCTCCCGGTGCAGGTGTTTGACGAAATGGGCGAAGTTCGGCGGAAAATCCGGCGATATGTACAAGATGTCCATGGCGGCCGTCACTCCAGTTCGTCGAAGCGGCAGCTCAGCATGACGCCTTCGCCGTCAAAGGTGCTTTTGACCTTGTAGGGGAGGGACTTGAACATCCGGATCATGCCTTGGTTGTTGGGAGAGGTGTAGGCCATCAGGCCGAAGAGGCCCTTTTCACGCGCGCTGTCCGCCAGCTTGCGCAGGATCCGGCGGCCGATCCCCTTGTTCTGGTACTGCTTGTTCACCGAGAAGGCGACCTCCGCCATGTTGATTTTCTCGATCAACATGCATTCTCCGACGGCCACCACCCGGCCGAATCCGAACTCGCCGACCACCGCCAGCAGGGTCAGGTCTTTCACGTAGTCGACATGCGAGCGAATTTCGACATCCGAGCGTGAAAAACTCGTCTTCTCGTGCCGGAATCGCGAGAAGATGTCCTCCTTGTCCAGACCGTAGTAATGCTCCTGGATGCGGCGTTCGTCGACCGGTTTCGCCGGCCGGACGACCACCTCCTCGCCGTCGATCTCCAGGGTTTCCTCCAGCAGGATCGGGTAGACTCCCCGCACGGCCTCGCCCAGGGTTCGCTCCGGGCCGATCAGGCCCAGCTTTTTGGCTGCAGCGAAGAGCTCCTCGCGGAAGCTGGGGTGAGCGATGCTGATCATCCCGACCACTCGCTCCTGCAGGCTTTTGCCGAAGAGGTTGAACACGCCGTATTCGGTCACGACATAGTGAACGTCGGCCCGCGGCACTCCCACGTTGGTGTCGGCCAGGATGGGAACGATATTGCTGCGTTGACCGTCCTCGGAGGTGGAGAACAGCATTAAAATGGATTTGCCGCCCGGCGACCGTCTGGCGCCGCGCACGAAATCCACCGTGCCGGAGACTCCCGCAAAAAAGGTCCGGGCGGCCGCTTCAACCTCCACCTGGCCGGTGAGGTCCATCGTCCGGGCCACGTTCATCGACACCATGCGATGGTGCCGGGCGATGACAAAGGGATCGTTGACGTAGTCCGAGGGCCGGAAGTCGACCGCCGGGTTGTTGTCCAGAAACTCATACAGGTTGCGGGAGCCGATGGCGGCGGAGGCGACCAGCTTGCCGTCGTTGTAGCCCTTGCGGCGGTTGGTGATGACGCCTTGCGAAAACAGATGCATGATGTCGTCGGTCAAAAACTGCGAATGGACGCCCAGATCGTTCTTCTCACCCAGGGCCAGAATGGTGGCCTGCGAGGCCGCATCGAGGCCGATCTGGATCGTGGCGCCGTCCTCGACCAGCCGCGCGATCAACTGGCCGATGCGGGTGGCGGTTTCCGAGGTGGGGCGGGATTCGACCGACAGGAGCGGTTCCTCGTGCTCGACCAGAATGTCGACATCGTTGACGTGGATGAAGCTTTGGCCGAGAACCCTCGGCATCTGGGGGTTGACCTGGGCGATGACCAGGTCGGCCGCCATGGCGGCCGCCAGGGTGACGTCCACCGATATTCCCAGGCTCATCCAGCCGAAGTCGTCGGGCGGCGAGACCTGGATCAGCGCTGCATGAATCGGAAGCTTTTTGGAGATGAAGAGGTCCGGGACATCGGACATGTTCATGGGGGTGATGAAACGCAGGTGGCGGGCGATCAGATCGGAATTGGCGGCGCCGAGATAAATCGTGCGCAGGTTCAGGGCGAAATCCTGAGTCTGGTCGGCCAGAGCGCTCAACGGTGTCGTTTCCGTGCTGAGCAGCCGCACGATTTCAAGTCCGCTCAGGCGCGCGGCGGCTTCGGACAGAGCCCGCACCAATTCCTGCGGCTGCCCGCAGGCGGAGCCGATGAAAATGCGCTGCCCGGATTTGATCAGACGAATGGCATCGGCCGCGCTGCGCCGCTTTTCCAGGTAGGCATCCGCCCAATAGGTGGCTGTCGGCATGGTCGACCTCCGATCCGGTGAGATGGCGTGCAGACCGTCATCGTCTGCTGGGCATCAGGCTACTGAAAAAGCATGGGGTTGTCAAACCAGTCGGCCGGCCCGTTTTCCCGAAGCGAGGCCTTTACACAGCGTAAAAATTCCGGACAGTTGGCCGGGCGTGAACGGCTCCGGCGGCCGGCGCAGAATGGAATTGTCCAATTGCTTTCAGATAGTTGATGAGGTCGCGGGCCCAGGGGTTACTGGCATGCGGCTTGCTGCTCCATGCGGAGGATGCAACGGTCCGGGCAGTGATTTCATCGGCCTGCGCGCAGGGCCCGCCATGTTCTACTCGACACGTTCAAAGCTTGTTGCAAGCTTTCTGGGAGTGTCTCTCCTGGTCGGCGCCGCGTCGCTTTTGGTCGGCGTACGCCTGGTCGACACGCACGTCTTCGGAGAGGCCCTGAACCGGGTGCGGCAGGATCTCAACGCCGCCAACGAAATGTATGCCACCCGGGTGAAGCACGTTAAAACCTCCCTCAGCATCACCGCCCTGGGGTTCGCATTCATTTCCTCGGTTCGGGGCCAGAACGCCGCTGATTTGGCGCTGCGCCTGGAGCGCATGGCCAAGTTGGCCGATCTGGATTTCGCCGGCATCGTCGCCGAAGACGGCCGCACGCTGTGCCGAACCGGCCCCAACGCATTTCCACGGTCCGACCCGCCGCTGGCCAACCCGCTGGTGGCGCCGGTGTTGCAGCAGCGCGTGTCCGTTTCCGGGACCGAAGTGCTGCCGGCCGAGTTCCTGGTGCAGGAGAACCACGAACTGGCCGAACGGGCGCGGATTCCCCTGGCCGCGGATGCGCCGGCCCCCTCCGGAGGCCGGGAGGACGTTTCCGCCGGGATGACGATCGCCGCGGCGGTTCCGGTCTACGATGGAAATGATTTTCTGGGCGTGCTGTACGGCGGCATCCTGCTCAACCGCAGCGAAGCCTTTGTCGATACCGTCCGGGACACGGTTTTCCAGGGGGAGACGTTCAAGGGGCGGGGTATCGGGACGGCCACGATTTTTCTCAACGACGTGCGCATCGCCACCAATGTCCTGACCCCCGAAGGCAAACGGGCGCTGGGCACGCGCGTCTCGCCCGAGGTGAAGGATCACGTGCTCGGCCGGGGCCGGCTCTGGGCGGATCGGGCGTTTGTCTTCAGCGACTGGTTCCTCACCGCCTACAGCCCGATCGAGACGCTCGCCGGCCGCCGCGCCGGCATGCTGTACGTCGGCGTCCTGGAGGAAAAATACACCGATATTCGCAGCCAGCTGCTCAGCGTCTATGTTCTGCTGACGCTGGCGATCATGCTGGCGGCGGCCGGCCTCGGGTATTTCCTCGCCCGCCGCATCACCTCGCCGATCCAGGGCCTGATCCAGGCCAGCCGGCAGGTCGGCGAAGGCAACCTCACGCCGGACATCGGCCCCCCCGAGAAAGGCGAGATCGGTCTGCTGCAGAACACCTTCCGCGAAATGGTGGCCGCCATGGGCCGGCGGCATGCCGACAGCGAGGCCCGCATCATCCAGACCCAGAAGCAGGCGAGCGTCGGGCGCCTGGCGGCGGGCGTGGCCCACGAGATCAACAATCCGCTCACCGGGGTGTTGACCTACACGCACCTGCTGCTGCGGCGCAAGGATCTCTCGGCCGACATCCGTTCCGATCTGCAAATCATCGCCGAAGCGACCGAGCGGGTGCGCAAGATCGTCAAGGGGTTGCTGGATTTCTCGCGCCAGACGCGGCTGGACCCGGAGCCGACCGACATCAACCGGCTGGTGGCGTCCGCGATCGCACTGATTGAAAATCAGGCGCTGATGAAAGGGGTGAGCATCAAGTTCAGCCCCGGCGAGAAGCTGCCCGAGCTGACCGTGGACCGCAGTCAAATCCAGAGCGTGCTCATCAACATCATCATCAACGCCTTGGATGCCACCGAGGCGGGTGGGGCCATCCGACTCTTCACGGCCGCCAGCCTGACTGGGCCGCCGGCCGGCCGCCGGGGGGTCGAGATCACCATCGCCGACACCGGCGGCGGCATTCCGCCGGAAAACCTGGACAAGCTGTTCGAGCCGTTCTTCACCACGAAACCGGTTGGTCAGGGCACGGGTTTAGGGCTGGCGGTATCTCTGGGCATCGTCCAGGGGCATGGCGGCCACATCCGCGTCCAGAGCGAGGTCGGCAAGGGGTCGCGGTTTTTCATTTGGCTGCCGGCGGAGAAAGTCAATGAGAATGAGAGTGTTGGTCGTTGACGACGAAGCCATGGTTCTCAAAAGCTGCCAGGCGGTGCTGGAAGCCGAAGGCTGGGACGTCAGCCTGGCCGGGTCGGTCGCGGCGGCCCTGGCGCTCATCGACGCCGAGCCGCCGGCCCTCCTCCTGGCGGATGTCAAGATGCCGGTGCAGGACGGCATGCAGCTCATGCGCTGCCTCCAGCAGAGAGGGAGCCGCATTCCGGTCGTCATCATGAGCGGCTATTCCACTCCGGAAACGATGCGCGAAGCCGAGAATCTCGGCGCCGCGGCGTTTATCGCCAAACCGTTTACTCCCGATGAACTCGCCGCGGTCGTGCGGTCGGTTCAGAAGCGATCGAATAAGGAGGAATCCCATGCCCAACCAGAAAGTTCTAGTGATTGACGACGAGCGCATCGTCATCGACAGCATCGCCAAAATCCTGAAGGAGGAGCGCATCGACGTGGACTCCACGCTGAGCGGCCGCCAGGGGATCGAAATGGCCCTGCAGAACGACTATGACCTGGTGTTGAGCGATCTGCGCATGCCGGACATCGGCGGCATGCGCGTTCTCAGGGACATCAAGCGCGCCAAGCCGAAGCTGCCGGTGGTGATCATCACCGGGTATGCGACGGTGCCCTCCGCCGTCCAGGCCATGAAGCTGGGGGCCGCCGAAATTCTCGAAAAGCCGTTTTCGCCGGACGGCCTGGTGTACACGGTGCAGAAAGCCATGCAGCCGGTGCCGCCGGAGGCGGGCGACGAGCCGGGGGTGATCCACCGGGATGAAATCCTGCGGCTGCTCGAACGGGCGGCGACCGATCAGAACCTGGTCTACGAGTTGATGCACTGCGGGGCCGACGCTCTGGCGGACACCTCGCTGACGAACGCCGAGAAGCTTGCGGTCCTGACGGCCGATATCGAGTGGATCGAAAAGCATGTCGGGCAGCTGTCGGCCGCGCAGCGCAAGTGGCTGGATGCGCGGCGCAACAGTGAAATCTGGTAGGGATCGAAGCCGGGCGCCCATCCGGCATGACGGTATGACTTCGCAGCGGTTGATAAAAAGCGGCGGCGGTTGTGTCCTTCGGCATTTTGATCTAAAATAGTATCTACGGGTGCAGAATGGCTTCGGCGGCGCCTGCCGGCGGGTTGATACCGGCGGCGGTCGGCCGATGCCCACGGCGCGCCGATGTTGTCAAAATGCCGCCTTCCCTGGACGGGGGTGAGGGAGGAGCGCAGACGGCCGAGGGACCGGAATGAAACGATGGGCGATCGCGGTTGTGCTGGTGTTTTTCATGTGCCAGGGCGCTTTCGGCGGCCAGGCACCCCCCAAAAAGAAACCCCCTCCAAAGACCAAACCCCGTCCGGTTGCCGTTGTTCCGAAGGCGGAACCGAAACCGTCCTTTGAGGCTTACGCGGTGGCGGATGCCGTCGACGGAAAGGTGCTGGAGGGACAGAACCTGCAGCTGCGCTGGCCCCAGGCCAGCCTGACCAAGCTCATGCTGGCCGCGGTGGTGGCCGATAAACTCGAGCGCGGCGAATTAAAGCTCAGCGACGCCATTACGGCGTCCAAGAACGCCCAGGGCATGGGCGGAACCCAGGTGTTCCTGAAGGCCGGCGAAACGTTTACCCTGGATGAGCTGATGACCGCAGCCATGGTGGAGTCCGCCAATGATGCGGCCTATGCCATCGCCGAACACGTGGCCGGCAGCGCCGACGCTTTCGTGGCGCTGATGAACCGCAAAGCCCGGACGCTGGGCATGGCGGACACGGAGTTTCACTGCGTCCACGGGCTGCCGCCTTCCCCGGGCGGCTCGGAAAACCTCACCACCTGCAGCGATATGATCCGCCTGGCGCGCGAGGCGCTCCAGCACCCGCAGATCCTGAATTGGACCTCCATCGAACAGACCACCTTCCGCCACGGCACGTTGGCGATCACGAACAAGAACAAGCTGGTGGGCCGGGTGCCCGGTGTGGATGGGCTCAAAACCGGCTACACCCGGCGGGCCGGGTTCAATATCGTGGCGACGGGAGCCAACGGCGACCGGCGGTTGATCGTGGTCGTTCTCGGCAGTCCCGAGTCGCGGATCCGGGATGCTTTTGCGGCCGAAAAATTCCACGAGCACATGCAGGTTCTGCCGGCGGTGCATGACCGTGCGGTCGAGCGAACGGCGTCCGGGGGCTGACGCACGCCTGAGGCTGACGCGTCTTGCGATGGGGCCGGACGGGGCGCGCCGAGCGCGGTTCCGATCGCCTGGATCACTTGCTCGGCCGTGTAGAAGTCGCTCTTGAAGATCAGCCGCCCGTCGGCGGCGTAGACCACGAGCAGCGGGATCGTCAGGCTGCCCGCCTCCTCCAGCATTTTTCTGCCGTCGACGTTGCGGCCGGTCAGGTCCACCTTTACGGGCAGCAGCGATGGCGCCGCCATCAACTTCACCAGCTCCCGGTCGCCCCAGACGCTTTGCTCCAACGCCTTGCAGTTCAAACACCATTCCGCGGTAAAAATCATGACGACCGTCTTGCGCTCTTCAAACGCCCGTTTCAACTGCTGCGGCGTATAAGATACCCAGGCGATCGGTCCGGTGTACGTCAGGCGCAGGGCGCCGTAGAGGCAAAGGGCTGCCGACGCCGTACCCAGGCCGGCCCAGATGAGTTTGGCCGTTTTACCGGACGACAGCGTGACCGCGCGCAGCCCGGTCCAGGCGCCGGCCGCGGCGGCCAGGATCATCACGGGCCACCAGTGCCACCGGCCGGGAGGCGCGGCCGCGTCCGACCACCACGTGCCGAGGCCGATCCCGATGAAGTAGGCGGCCGCCGCCAGCATGAGGATCGCCATGGCCTGCTTGAGCAGCTCGCTGCCGGGGCCGGTCCGGGGCAGGCGGCGGACCAGGCGGGGAAACGCGGCCAGCAGAGAAGGCAGGCCCATCCCGGCGCCGATGGCCGCGAACGTGGCGATGGTGATGCCGGGTTCCTGGGTGGCGGCCCAGGCGGCCGCCGTTCCCATGAACGGAGCCGTGCAGGGAGTGGACAGCACCGCCGTGAGCACGCCGACGCACAGGGAGCCGAACAGGGTTTCCTGGCGCGGGTTGAGGGCGTAGATGAAGCCGGGCAGGCGCACGGAGTAAACACCGAACATGCCGACCGCCATCGCGGCGATGATCAGGCCCACGCCGATGGTGAAGACCGGGTACTGGAAGAGCTGGTGGGTCGACGTGAAACCGCTGGCCATCGAAACGATGCCGCCGAGAGCGACCCAGAAGGCCAGCACTCCGGCAAAGGTGAAAAGACCAAGTATCAAGCAGCGTCGACGGTCGGCGGCAGCTGCGTTGGACAGGCTGATGAGCTTGATCGGGATGAGCGGCAGCACACAGGGGGTGAAATTGAGCAGAAAGCCGCCGAAGGCGGCCAGCAACAGAATGGCGGCCGCGGTTAGGGGCGATTCCGGATCCAATGCGAACCCGAATCCGAACAACCTAAACTGAAGGAGACGCTGCGCCGCCCCGTGCGCGCGGGATTCATACCCCCGGAACAATTCGGAATCTGCCGGCAGGGTCCTTCCATCCGGGGAACCCGCGGGCCACTCCGCGGTGCGAGACACCCGCCGGGGCATCAGGCAATAGGTCGATGCGCAGGCCTGGTATTCCACCTCTACCGTTACGGATACGCCGCCGCCGGAGGCCCCTCGATTCAGCCGCATGGGAAGATAGATCACGGTGCGTCCCTCGAAGCTCATGATCGGGGCCTCCACGAAATCCACCTTGAACGGCCGGGCGGGCGGGTATAACGGCGGCTCCGACAAGACGCCTTCGCTCGCCGCGCTGATCCAGACCCGGGTCGGAAACGGTTTAAAGTCGCGGATCTCGCTCAACTGGCCCTGGTCCGCCATGATGTGGTAGCCGGAGCCGATGTCAAGCACCACGGCGAGAACGGCGTCCTCCGCAGGGTGAGCGGAGGCGCCCGACCAAGCCGTTGTGATCGAAAGGGGGTCCTCATCTTCGGAAGGCTCCGGCGGCAGCAGGAGAGAGGACTGCCCGGCGGCGACGGAGGCGCAGAGGGCAATCGCCAGGAGGCTGGCAAGGCCCACGCACAGAGGATTCATTCGCATGAAGCGACGATACCACATTTCTCCCGGATCCATCCAGACCGAATAACCCGTTCGCCCAGGATGGGCTCCGGCGGACCGGATCCGCAAAGCGGTGGCATTTCGACACTTCCAAGAGGCCGGATAAGTCGGACGTTTATTCGAAATATTTTATAAATATCTGAACATTTTTCTTGACTAAACATAAAATAAAAAATAATTAACGAAAAAATTGATTAAAATATTAATTTTTGATCGGCTGCCGCCATGGATGAAATCAGCTTTAAGATTTTAAAAATCCTCCAAGAGAAGGCCAGGGTGCCGAACATCGAGGTGGCCCGCCAGGTTGGGATGGCACCGTCGGGCGTGCTGGAGCGGGTGCGCAAGCTCGAAAAGCAGGGCATCATCGATGGGTACGAAGTCCGCCTGAACCCCATCCGGTTTGACCGCGGTCTGGTGGCGTTCGTTTTCATCCGCCTGCAAGCCAACAGCGACCAGTCCAGCCTCGGCCAGGCCTTGGCGGCCATTGCGGACGTCCAGGAGGTCCACTATGTGTCCGGTGAAGACGGGTTCATGGTCAAGATCCGCGTGGCCGACACGGTTCAACTCGAGCGCGTGCGCCGCGAGAAGATCGCTGCCCTGCCGCAGGTGCGCTCCACCCGCACCGTGATTGCGCTGCATACCTACAAAGAAACCGCCCGCATTCCGCTGGACGATTCCGCCATTCAGAAACTGAAAAAAAGGAGAACCTGAACCATGCCGATGTCCGTTGATTTCGAAAGGCGGCTCTACCCCATCCTCGATCCGGTGGTCGCTCATTTCGGCACCCCGTTTCACATCTATGACGAAGCCGGCATCCGCCAGACGGGAGAAGCCTTGAAGAAGGCCTTCGCCCAGGTGCCGGGCTTCCGGGAGTACTTTGCCGTGAAGGCGCTTCCGAACCCGAGCATTCTCGCGGTCATGCGGGACATGGGATTCGGCTTCGACTGCAGCTCGGCGCCCGAGCTGATGCTCAGCCGCCGCATCGGCGCGCGCGGCGAGGACCTGATGTTCACCTCCAACAACACGGACCGGCGCGAGTTCGAGGCGGCGGCGCGCGACGGCGGCTGCATTCTCAACCTGGACGACATCAGCCTGGTCCCGAAGGTACCGGAGTTTCCGGAGCTGATCTGCTTCCGCTACAATCCCGGCCCGCGCCGCACCGGAAACGCCATCATCGGCAATCCGGTGGAAGCCAAATACGGCCTGGCGCACGAGCAGGTCGTCGAGGCCTACCGTCTGGCCATCGCCCGCGGCGCCAAACGGTTCGGCATCCATACCATGGTGGTTTCGAACGAGCGCGACTACCGGTTCATGGTGCAGACCGTGGCGATGCTGTTCGAGCTGATCGAGTGGGTGTCGCGGGAGCTCGACATCCGCTTCGAGTTCATGAACATGGGCGGCGGCCTGGGCATTCCCTACCGGCCGGCGGACGAACCGCTCGATCTGGCCGCATTGGGGGCCGAGGTCGCGGAGCGGTTCCAGCGCTTCAGTGCCCAGCACGGCTATGCGCCGCGGCTTTACATGGAAAGCGGCCGCTACATGACCGGGCCCCACGGCGCGCTGGTCGTCACCGCGATCAACCGCAAGGACATCTACCGCACCTACATCGGCGTCGATGCCTGCATGTCGGCCCTCATGCGCCCGGGCATGTACGGGGCCTATCATCATATTACGGTTCCCAAGAAGACGGGCCAGCATCCGGCCGGACCGGTGGACGTGGTGGGGTCGCTGTGCGAAAACAACGACAAGTTCGCCATTCAGCGTGAACTGCCCCCGATTGCCGACGGCGACCTGCTGGTGATCCATGACACCGGCGCCCACGGGCATTCCATGGGGTTCAACTACAACGGCAAGCTGCGGCCGCAGGAGCTGCTGCTGCGCGCCGACGGGTCGGTGGAGCTGATCCGGCGGGCCGAAACCGTCGAAGACCATTTTGCCACGCTCGCCTTTCAGCCGAATGTGCTGAAGCGGTGATGGGCTCGCCATGCGATCGATAGAGGTTCTGCCCGCGCCATGAACCCGACCGACCTTCGCCCCGCGCCCCTGGCTATCCGGCTGCGGGTTCTGATCCCATTTGCGCTGGCCTACTTCCTGTCCTACCTGTTCCGGGTGGTCAACGCCGTTATCGCGCCCAACCTGGCGGCCGACCTGCAGGTCGGCCCGGCCGATCTGGGGCTGCTGACCTCGGCTTATTTCGTTTCGTTTGCCGCCGTTCAACTGCCCCTGGGGGTGCTGCTGGACCGATTCGGACCGCGCTGCATCGCGGCCGGGCTGCTCGTGTTCGCCGCGGCCGGGGCGCTCGTTTTCGGCGCCGCCTCCAGCATCCTGGGGCTGTCGCTCGGGCGGGCCCTGATCGGTCTGGGGGTTTCGTCCGGTTACATGGCGGCCATCAAGGCCTACACCATCTGGTTTCCGGCGCACCAGTGGCCGCGCATCAACGGGCTGCATTTGGCGGCGGGGGGCTTCGGGGCGCTTGCTGCGACCCTGCCGGTGGAATTGGCGCTGGGCTATACGGACTGGCGCGGGGTGTTCCTGCTGCTGGCCGGCCTCAGCGCGGTGGCGGCCGGCCTCATTTTCTGGGGGGTGCCCGAGCAGCGCCGGGAGGCGGCCGCCATCCGCCTGAGCGAGCAGTTCAAGGGCTTTGCCCCGATTTTCCGCAGTGCGCTGTTTTGGCGCATCACCCCGTTGACCGTCATCTCGCAGGTGGCCTTCATGTCCGTTTACGGCCTGTGGTCGGGCCCCTGGCTGCGGGATGTGGCCGGCCTGGACCGCGACGGCATCGCCGTCGTCCTTTTCTGGGCGGCGGCGGCCATGACGGCGGGCTATGTCGTCATCGGTTTGATCACGGAGCGGCTGAACCGGAGGGGCATTCCGCCGATGACGACCGCGGTGTGGGGGATGTTCCTTTTCATGGTCGTCCAGGTCCTGCTCATGGTGGCCCCGGTGAACTGCGCGGCGCTGCTGTGGATGCTCTTCGGCTTCATCGGCACGACCGGGGTCATCCCGTACCCGGCCCTGGCCATGAGCTTTGCGCCCCATCTCGCCGGGCGGGTCAGCACCGGCCTCAACGTGGTCGTCTTCATCGGCGCCTTCGCGGCCCAATGGGGGATCGGCGCCGTTATTGCCTGGTTTCCGGCAACGGCCGCCGAACGCTACGCGCCGGACGGCTATCAGGCCAGCTTCGCCATTCTGCTCGCCCTGCAGGCCGCATGCCTGGGGTGGTACGGCCTCGGTAGCGGTGCGCGGCGGCAGGCATCCGGATCAACGGGCAGCGGATCGCATTGAACCCGGGCCGGGCGATGGGTCGCCGGCCGGGTGGCACGGTCCGATCGATTCTACTTCAGATCGACCGATCGAATGACGCCGTCCTTGAAATAAAATCGGTGGTAGGCGGGTCCGGGCGGATCCCCGCGAAAGCCCTGGGTGATGACGATCGACTCCCAGACCGCCTCCCCCTGCCTCAGGTTCTTTTCGGGCACCTCCACCTCGGCCGCCTTCGGCTGGGGTGTTGCGATGGACAGCACCTTGACGCCGTCCGGGTCATCCGAGTTCATCCGCAGCCAGGAGATAACCCGGATCTGGTAGTCCTGGGGAAAGGGCCCCGGGTCCATCTGTTCGGTCGAAAGACCCGGTGCGCCCCCCGGGGGCGCCGGCGGTTTGGAGGCGCATGCCAGCACCATGGCGGCCATTAGAAGAGCAAGTAGGTGTTTCATGGGTTTCTCCGGGTTCGGGAATCGATCCCAACGAATCGGCGGCCAACGGCCGTTCGAGCCGGCCTAGACCCTTCCGCCGCTCCACCTGAGTTTGGCTTTAAGAACATCGAAGTAATGCCGGTCCGGCAGCAGGATCAGGTTGAGGGGGTGCTCGCTCCGACGCACCGTGATCACGTCCTTGTCCGTGAGGTTCAGACCGGTCTGACCGTCCAGGGTCAGAACGATATCCGATGAACCCTTGTCCAGCCGCAGGGTGATCTCCACTTCGTCGGGAACGATGAGCGGCCGGTTGGTCAGCGTGAACGGACAGATGGGCGTGATGATAAACCCGGGGACCTTCGGGTGGACCACGGGCCCTCCGGCGGCGAGCGAGTAGGCGGTCGAGCCGGTGGGGGTTGCAATGATCAGGCCGTCCGCGCGGAACGTGGTGAGGTAGTGGCCGTTGATATGGGTGATGACGTTCGCCAGACGGGCCAGCGCCCCGCGGTTGATCACGATGTCGTTGAGGACGGTTTCGCGGACCAAGGCCTCGCCCTTGCGGGTGACCTGGACGTCCAGGCGCATGCGGGGCGAGATCTTGAACTCCCCCTTCAGGACCCGATCGGCCGCTTCAAAGAGGTTCTCCTCCGCAATCTCGGCCAGAAACCCGAGGTCGCCGAACTTGACGCCGAGCAGCGGGATCTCGCGATCGCCGATCCAGCGCACCGCGCTCAGAAAAGTTCCGTCGCCGCCGAGAACGAATGCGCCGAACAGGTCTTTCGGCGGCCTGGCGGGGCCGCTTCCGGAACCCCGCCGCAACGAAGCCGGTCCGATTCGGAAAATCACCTCGATCTGCCGGGCCCTCAGCCAGTCCGCGAACTCTTCGGCCTTCCCGACCGCCCGCGGATCATTTTTGACGTAGAGGCCCACCTTGCGCCCAGCCTCATCGGATGTTGTCGGTATGCGCCTGGGTTTCATAGGATGGTTTCAGTTCATACCGGCTTGCGCACCGGGTGGCAATCATTTTCTGAGGTTGAACCGCCTACAGAGAGTCATCACGGTTTTTTCTTCAGCAAATCACCCAGCGCCGCGAACGGGCTATCCAGCGCCGGCGGTCTATCGGCCTGCACCGGGCTTTCCCCCGTGTACCATTCCGCCACCTGATCCCGCGCGTGCTCGTTGTCGTGGCAGTAGATGCACAGCAGCTCCCAGTTGCTGCCGTCGGGCGGATTGTGATCGTGGTTGTGGTCCTTGTGGTGGACCGTCAGCTCGCGCAGCCGCTTGCCGGAATGCTCCCGGCCGCAGCGGGCGCAGACATGCGGGAAAAGCTTCAGGGCGCGCTCCCGGTAGGTGGTCTCCTTGAGCGCCCGTTCCCGCCGGGCGGCGGCGATGATGGCCTCTGAGGGTTGCTTTTTTCGAATGGCCATGCGGGATACCTCTGGATGCCAGACAGCATAAGGCAGGGGAGGCCGTTTCGTCAACCCACCGGTCCATTCCATATTGATTTCGAGTCCATTCTAAGATACACCGATTCACTACCCGCTCCTGTACGGATTGAGGGACGATCATGAACTACGATCAGCCTTACTGGAATCCTGTTTTGGAAAAATTGCCGCGGGAAAAGCTTCGGGAGCTTCAGCTGAAGAAGTTCCAGCGCATTTTCCGATGGGCTTACACCCATTCGAAGTTCCACCGGTCGCTTTACGAGGCGGCCGGTCTCGTGCCCGAGGACATCCGAACCTTCGACGACATCCGGCGCGTCCCCACCGTCGAAAAAGCCATGATGCGCGGCATTCAGCGCAGGGATCCGTTTCCATACGGGGACGCCCTGTGCGTGCCGCTGGATGAAGTCACGGTTTTCCGGCAGACCAGCGGCACCACCGGCCAGCCCGTCTACCAGCCGGACACCTGGCAGGATTGGGAGTGGTGGGCCGAGTGCTGGTCCTACATTCTCTGGGCGCAGGGCTACCGGCCGACCGACCGGGTCTTCATTCCGTTCGGCTACAACGTGTTCGTCGCCTTCTGGGCGGGCCACTACGCCGCCGAGAAGATCGGCTGCGAGGTGGTGCCGGGCGGGGTTCTGGACACCAAGGCCCGCATCCTGAAAGTCCAGGAACTCCGGGCCACCGCCATGATGGGGACTCCGACCTACCTGCTGGGCATGGCGGAAACCGCCCGTTTGAAGATGGGCATCGATCCGGCGAAGTTGAGCGTAAACAAAATCACCTGCGCCGGCGAATGCGGAGCCAGCATCCCCAGCACCAAACACCGCTTGGAGGAAGCCTGGGGCGCCCGTGTGTACGATCACGCGGGAGCCACGGAGATCGGCGCCTGGTCCTATGAATGCGCGGCCCAACCCGGCGGACTGCATGTCAATGAGGCCATGTTTCTCGTGGAAATCGTCGACCCGGAGACCGGCCGGGTCATCGAGGAGCCGGGCCGCAGGGGCAAGATGGTCGTCACCGCCTTCGACCGCGAGGCCCAACCCTGTGTGCGCTTCGACTCCAAGGATGTGATCGAATGGGCGGCCGAGCCCTGTCCGTGCGGCCGTTCGTTCCGGGTCATCCAAGGCGGCGTGGTCGGCCGCGCCGACGATATTACCAAAGTGAAGGGCGTGCTGCTGGCTCCGTCCGCCATCGAAGAAGTGGTGCGCGGCATCAAGGGCCTGGGGGATGAATATGAGGTGATCGTGGACAAGGCCGGCAATGCCGAGACCATCCGCCTGCGGGTCGAAGTGCTGCCCGAAGCCCAGGACCAATGCACCTGGATCCAATCCGAGCTGGAGGACCAGCTGCGCCTGAAAACCAATCTGCGCTATGAACTCGAGATCTGCGGCTGCGGCACCCTGCCGCGGTACGAGGTCAAGGCCAAACGGTTCAAAGACTTGCGCCGCCCAAAAACGGAATGAACATGAAACCGATCGACATGAACGGCCTAAACCGGAACATCCAACACGCGCGCCGGGCGGTTGAGGAGCTCAAACGGCTGGGGGAGGACTTCCCGGCGGTCGCCCGAAATGCGGAGCGAATCCTGGCGAGCCTCAAGATGCTTGAAATCAATGTCTCCGATATCTTGGATGGGGATCGGGCCCCCGCCCAGGGACGCTAGCGTCGGCGGATTTTCGGCAAGGTCGGAAGGAGGAAACCACGCGATGGCTGAGTCGATTCTGAACGAGAAACGGCTGCTGATGGTCGACGACGAGCCGGATGTTCTGGAATCCCTTGAAGAGCTCGTGCTGGCCGACGCGCCCCGCTGCCGGATCGACAAGGCCGGGGGCTATGAAGACGCTGTTGCGCGGCTGGAGGCCGTCTCCTACGACCTGGTCATCCTGGACATCATGGGGGTGCGCGGCTTCGATTTGCTGGAGGTGGCCGTCCGGCGCAATTTCCGGGTGGCGATGCTGACCGCGCACGCGCTGACACCCGAAGCGCTCAAACGCTCCTATGACATGAAGGCCTATGCCTTTCTGCCGAAGGAGAAGCTGGCCGACATCGTACCGTTTCTGGAAGACGTGCTGAAATACGACTACGCCACGGGTTGGAAGCGGCTCCTGCAGAAGCTGCACGGCTTTTTCAGCGACCGCTTCGTTTCCGACTGGGAGCAGAAGACCGGGCTGGACTGGAAAGAATGGACCAAATAACGGCGGCTTCGTAATAAGCCCAATTTCGGTGTTGCGCTTCACCCCGCCGTCGCTGCGGCGTACTGCCCGTACGCCTCACTCCGCGGGGTTCGCGCGCCTTGAACTTGGGCTTATTACCAAGCCGCCCTGCTTTACGCCGATACCATTTTTTCTGCGATTGTTTCCCGTTGCGTTTGTCTGAAATGAAATTCGGCCCCGTTCGCGGGGCCGAATTTCATTTCATCAGAAGGTCGGGCAGGAAGGTGCAGATCGGCGGAAACAGGAACAGCAAAATGGCGCAGAACAGCAGGCTGAGCAGAAACGGGTAGACGCCGCTGTAAATGACGTTGAACGGCACCTTGGTGATGTTCTTCACCACGAAGACGTTGATGGCCACCGGCGGGATCACGACGCCGACCATGACGGTCAGGGCGATGATCATGCCGAACCACATGGGATTGAATCCGAGCTTGATGATGACCGGGTAAAAAATGGGAGTCGCCAGGACCATGAAGGCCAAGTCGTCGATAAAGGACCCGCCAAGGAGATAAATGACGGCTATGATCACCATGATCAGGTAGCGGTGAAAGGGCAGAGCGATGACCCAGTCCGCCGTGATCATGGGGATCTTGGTTACCGCCAGAAAGTGCCCCAGGATGACGGAGCCGGCGATGAGCATCAACACCATGCAGGCCGTGCGCAGGGATTCCGCCACCGACTTGACGTAGCCCTGGAAGTTCAAATCCCGTTTCAGAATGGATAAGAACAGGACGGCAAATGTTCCCACGCTGCCGGCTTCGGTAGGGGTGAAGAACCCCTGCATCAGGCCTCCGATCACCAAAAGAAAAATAAACAGAATCCAGAGCACCTCGGGCAAAGAAGACAGGCGCGCCTTCCAGGTGGATCGCTCGCCCTTGGGGCCCAGGGCCGGGTTGATCTTGCACCAGCCGTAGATGATGCAAATGAAAAACACGGCGACGATCAGACCGGGGACAAGGCCCGCCAGGAAGAGCTTGCCGATCGATTGTTCGGTGATGATGCCGAAGACGATCAGCGTGACGCTGGGCGGGATGAGAATGCCCAGGGTGCCCACCGTGGCCACGATGCCGGTGGAGAGCTTTTTGTCATATCCGTAGCGGTCCATTTCCGGTACGGCGACGCTGGCGAAGGTGGCGGCGGTAGCCGGCGAAGAGCCGCAGATCGCCTTGAACGCCGTGGCGCCTGCGACGGTGGCCATGGCCAGCCCGCCGGGGATGTGGCCGATGAATTTATAGGCCGCCGCATACAGCCGCTTGGCGATGCCGGCGTTGAAGGCAATCTGCCCCATTAGGATAAAGAGCGGGATGACCGTGAATCCATAGGAGGACAGGACGTCGAAAAAATCCTTGGCCAGCAGATTCAAACCGGCCTTCCATGAGACAATGTAGCTGAATCCCAGAAACCCCACCAGGGCCATGGCGAATCCGAGCTCGATGCCCGTCAGAAAAAGCAGCAGAACCGTTGCGAGCCCGATCAATCCAGCCGTGACTTCACTCATATTCCCTCCGGAAGATCTTAACCATGTCCGCTACCAGCACGAGGCATTGCACAAAGCAGGCGACGGCCAACCCATAGGCCACCGGATAGAAAGGCAGCTGCAGGGTCAGCGACACTTCTCCGGATTGCTGCAGGTCCATGCCCACCTTGATGAGGTTCCAGCCGATGGGGAAAAAAAGGCCGATCCCCATGCAACGGGTGATCAGGTTGAAGATGGTGCGCGCACCGGCCGGCAGTTTGCCTGTAAAAAAATCGACATAGATATGCCCGCGCATCCACGAGGTCAGAGGAATGGCGAAGCCGATGACGACGGCTCCGGAAAACGCGACCAGTTCGTAGGTGCCGAGGATCGGCCTGCGGAAGGATCGCAGGATGACATCCATTACGGTCAGCCCCATGATGAAGGTGATGGCGATCCCGGCAATGATATTGAGGAAGCCGCACAGCTGCCTCACCCTTTTCAGAAAACGCTCCACAGCCGCTTCCTTTCTTTCCCAGACCGATCAGCGAGAAAAAAAAGGAAGGGGTGGTCTTCCACCCCTTCCATAGGGCCGATTACTGGATCTTCTTCAACTCGTCCAGGCAAAACTTGAGCGCTTCGTCGCCCGGGAGGTTCTTGGCCTTCATATTGGCCACGTATTCGTCCAGGATGGGCCGGACCCGCATGGCCCACTTCTCGTCTTCTTCCTTGGACAGCGCGATGATCTGGTTGCCTCTGGCCAGCGTGAAGTCCCGGCCCTCCTTGTCGATTTCATCCCAGCCCTTGCCGGTCTTCTCGATCCACTCCGCGTTGACCGCATCGATGACCTTCTGGACGTCGGGGGGCAGCGAGTTCCATTTGTCCTTGTTCATGACCACGAAAAATCCCGTTGAATAGGCCGACCCGAAGTTCTCCGTAGTGTATTTGATGACTTCCCCGAGCTTCCAGCCTTTGAGGGCCTCGATCGGATTCACCGCGCCCTCGGCCACGCCCTTCTGCAGAGCGTCGTAGCGTTCGGGCATGGGCATGGCGACGGGCGTTCCGCCCAAGGCGCCGACGACCTTGGCGCTCAGGCCATGGCAAACGACTTTCATGCCTTTCAGGTCTTCAAGGTTTTTTACAGGGGTTTTGGTGTTGAGAATTCCGGGGCCGTGGGCGTGCAAGTACATGACTTTGACGTCGTTGAACTCCGCTGGTTTGAATTTCTGGTAATAGATGTTGATCAGTTTGGTGGCAGCCAGGCCGCTCTTGTAACCCAGTGGAAGATCGATGACCTCGGTGAGTGGAAACCGGCCCCGGGTGTAACCGAGGACCGACATGCCGATGTCGGAGATGCCCTTCACCACCCCGTCATAGCACTTATCGGCGGGGGTCAGCGTGCCGCCCGGGAACATGGTGATCTTGACAGCGCCGTTCGTGCGCTTTTCGATTTCCTGGGCCCATTCCGTTGCGAGCACGGTATTCTTATGAGGCGCTGGGAAAAAGATGGAGTAGTTCAGTTTGATGGGATCGGCCGCCTGAACAATAGCGGGGCTGTTGAAAAAGAAAACGTTCACGAAGATCAATGCCAAAACCAGAGAGATCCATTTTGTTTGTCTCATCTTGATCCTCCTTTTCACGTCATCGGGTTCTTGATTCGAGAGCGCCATTTTGTTCACTATAATGAACGATTTTCAGCAATTAAAACAAATTAGATTGATCGTAGCGGATTTGTCAATTGAAATCTTGTCGCGTCCCCAAACCCCCTCCGCGGCTGTTGTTTGGAGGTTTTGTCGCTGGTGCAAAATACTCCAAGGGCTATCGCCGGTTCCTCGGGCGGCGATGAACAGTCAGTTTTGGTTGGCGTGGGTCATAATTCCGCTTGACAACGGCTTACTGTTTAGACTATATAGGGAACATTAGTTCTATATAGAGAACCTATTCATGCTTTTCCCAACCCTACTTGATTCACCCGGGAGCGTTGGCGAGCGCACCGGCTGTCGCTGATCAACAAGTTGGTTGTAGATCAAAATGAGAGCCAGTTTTAAAAGAGTTCCGGCCGTCGATAAATCGCTATCCATCCTCGAACTCATGGCCCAGAGCGGGCTGCCTTGCACCATCAACGAAGTTGTCAAAAAACTCAAGTTAAACAAGAGCACCGTCTTCAACATCATGCACACCCTCGCCGATCTGAACGTGCTCGAGCGCCAACCCGACGGCCACTTCCGGCTGGGCACGCGCCTCTATGTGCTCGGCAGCGCCGCCGCCAGGCGAAACGGATTGATTCAGACGGTTCACCCGTATTTGGTTGATATCAACCGCAGGACGAAGCTTTCGGCCTTTCTCGGGATGCGTGCCGGTCTTAAGGCTGTCATCATCGACAAAGTCGACAGCGCCCTGGATCTCAAGATATCCTCGGAAATCGGGATGCGGCTGTCGCTGTTTGCCGGAGCGGGCGGCAAGGCGCTGATCTCCATGCTTTCGGATGATGAAATCGAGGCCATTCTCGGGCAAGCACAGCTGAAAGCATACACCTCCCGGACGATTACCCAGCGGGCGGCATTCAAGGCTGCGATTCTCAGGACGCGGGCAGAGGGAGTGGCCTTTGATCGTGAAGAGTATATCGATGGGGTCGTGGCCCTGGCCGTCCCGCTGGACACCCGCAGACCTGATTTTCAGGCCGCGATTTGGGCCGCGGGACTGAGCCGGCACTTCTCGGAGGAGAGATTCGCCGAAAGTGCCGAACTCTTGAAAGGCATCGCCGTTGAAATCAACTTCCGGTTGGAGGCGGCCGAAGGCCCTTTTCCGGCCGCGAACAGTGCCGCCTGATTCTATCGCAGAAACTGCCGCACGCGTGTTTCGCCAGCGGTCAACTGATCCATATCATGGTCTTCTTCGCTGGAGAGGCGCATGAGATCGGTCCAGCAACCCTATTGGAACCCCTTCATTGAGACCCTGCCGCGCGAACACCTGCAGCAGATCCAGCTGAAGAACTTCCGCCGGATGGTCTGCCACGCCAAAACCCATTCGGCGTTCTACCGGCGGCTTTACGACCGGATTGATCCCGAGGCCATTCAAACGATGGAAGACGTCCGCGCGCTGCCCCTGGTCTGCAAGGAAGATCTGCGCGCCGCTCAGGACGGTAAGGCCCCTTTTCTTTTCGGCGAATTGCTGGGCGTGCGGCCGGAGGAGGTCACCACGTTCCGCCAGACGTCGGGCACGACCGGCAAGCCGGTCTATGTGCCGGAAAGCTTCGAGAGCTGGCAGTGGCGGGTGGAGGTATGGTGCCACATTCTCTGGATGGCCGGATTTCGAGAGACGGATCGGGTGTTCATCCCCTTCGGCTACAACGTCTATGTCGCCTTCTGGGAGGGGCATTTCGCGGCCGAAAAGCTGGGCTGCATGGTGGTACCCGGCGGGGCATTGGACACCGTCGGCCGGATCAACAAGCTCCGGGAAGTCAGGGCCACGGGGCTTCTCAACACCCCGACCTACGGGATGCACCTGGCCGTGGAAGCGGAAAAAATGGGTCTTTCGCCGGCCGACCTGGGGATTCGAAGAATGCTGTGCGCCGGGGAGCCCCTGCCGAATGCCAGCCGCCGGCGGCTCGAAGAGCTGTGGGGCGCCGAAGTCTACGACCATATCGGCGGAACCGAGCCCTGCGCGTGGGCCGCCATGTGCGCCGAGCGCCAGGGGCTGCATGTCATGGAGCCTTTCTTTCTGGTCGAGATACTCGATCTGGAGACCGAGAGCCGGGAGGTCGCCGAAGGCGAGCTGGGGACGGCGGTCGTAACGCCCTTGGGCCGAAAGTCCTTTCCCATGATCCGCTTCAACACCAAGGATGTGGTGCGCAAGGGCCGGAGCGGCTGCGGCTGCGGCCGTACGTCGCTCAAGATCCGGGAAGTCGCCGGCCGCGCCGACCACCTGCGGAAAATTCGCGGGGTGTTGTTTTCACCGGTAACGGTCGAAGAGCTGGTGCGGGGCGAATTTCCGGAGGTGGCGGAATACGAAATCGTTGTCCGGAAGAAAGGCGTAATGGATGAAATCGCGCTGCGCCTCGAAACGGATTCGGAGCTGGGCGAGACGGCCATGAACGCCCTGCTGGGGCGTCTGGGCGAGCGGTTGAAAGTCAAAACCAACCTGCGCTTCCAGCTGGTGCCGGAGCCTCCGGGCGCGCTGCAGCGCTACATGCTGAAAGCCAAACGATTTAAGGATCTCAGATGAGAGGGGAGTGCAGAATATGGCTTCCGGAAAAAACACCACGCTCGCGCAGATGCAGGCCCGGATCGCGCAGGTGAAAACATCGGCCCAGGGACTCAATGCGTTGGGGCAGGGGATTCCCGTGGTCGAACAGAACAGCCGCAGCATCCTGGCGGCCGCCGCCTTATTGGAATACGGGATCTCGGATGTGGCCGAGATCGAAAACCAGGCAAGGAGAAACGCGATGGGAGAGATCCAGAAGGTCAGAACGGTCTGCCGCAGCTGCCATGGCGGGTGCGGCGTCATCGCCCACGTTCAGGACGGGAAGGTCGTCAAGGTGGAAGGCGACCCCGATTCGCCGATCAGTCACGGCACGCTCTGCAGCAAAGGACTGGCCATCACCCAGCTGGCCTACGACCCCGACCGCATTTTGCATCCCCTGAAAAAGACCCGCGCGGGATGGGAGCGAATTACCTGGGACGAGGCTCTTGATACGATCGCTGCCAAGTTCAAGGCCGTGATGAGGGATTACGGACCGGAGTCCATCGTCATCGGGCAGGGCACCGGCCGGGACTACGAGAGCCACCTGTATCGTTTCGCCAACCAGCTCGGGACCCCCAACGTTCTGACCGCCGGCCACATGTGCTATGTCTCGCGGGTCGCCTCCACGCTCGTTACGGTCGGCAACCTTCCGATCTGCGACTACGCCGCCGGTCCCCAATGCATCGTCATGTGGGGCTGCAACCCCCAGTGGACCAACCCGGACGAGTACAAGGGGGTCGGCTTCTGGACGGCATACCAAAAGGGCGCCAAACTGATCTGCATCGATCCCCGCCGGGGGTTTCTGGCGAAACGGGCGGACCTCTGGCTGCAGCTGCGGCCGGGAACCGACGCCGCTCTGGCCATGGGCTTCCACAGCGTCATCCTCGAGGAGGAGCTCTACGACCCGGAGTTCACCCGGAAGTATATCAACGGCTGGGACGCCTTCAAGGATCGGGTCAAGGATTATCCTCTCGATCGGGTCCAGGAGATCACTTGGGTGGACCAGGAGCTGATCCGAAAAGCCGCCCGGCTGTACGCCAAGACCAAGCCCGCCTGCATCCATTGGGGGGTGCCGACCGAGCAGAACAACAACTGCGCCGACTGCACCCGCATCCTGACCGGCCTGATGGCCGCTACCGGAAACCTGGATGCCCCCGGCGGCAACGTTTTGTACGTGAACCCGCCGACGCGGACGGTGGCGGAGTTCTCGCGTCACAAGGACCTCTCCGCCGAGCAGCGCGCCAAGCGCCTGGGAGGCGACCAGTTCAAGCTCGGCGCGCGGGTGGCCTTCATCAATCCCAAAAAAGCCTGGGACGCCATTCTCGAGGAAAAGCCCTATCCGCTGAAGGCCGGATTGCTGTGCGGAAGCAATCCCGTCGTCACCCGGGCCAACGCGAAGGAAGCCTATGCGGCGCTGAAGAAACTCGAGTTCCTGGTGGTGATCGATTTCTTCATGACCCCCACCGCGGAACTGGCAGACATCTTTCTGCCCGCCGGGACCTGGCTCGAGCAGAACCACGTGGCCGACAACTGGAAGCGGCACGGCTATGCGCTGGCGCGGCAGAAATGCGTCGAGATCGGCGAATGCTGGCAGGATCACAAGATATTCCTGGAGCTCGGAAAACGCATGGGCCAGGAATGGTGGGACACGGTGGAGGACGCGCTGGACTATCTGCTCGAACCGGCCGGGCTGACGTGGGAGGAATTCAAGAAGGTCGGATACCTGAAGGGCGAGATGGTTTACCACAAGTACAAGGAGCGGGGCTTTTCCACCCCGACCGGCAAGGTCGAGCTTTATTCGACCGTTCTGGAGAAATGGGGCTACGATCCGCTGCCGAAGTACACGGAGGTTCCGGAGAGTCCGGTGTCCCGGCCCGACCTCGCCCAGACGTATCCGTACATTCTGAACGCCGGCCTCCGCATCCCCAATTTTTTCCATTCCGCCAACCGGTCCCAACCCTGGCTGCGGGAGATTCGCCCCGACCCCATCGTGGAAATCCATCCTCAAACCGCGGCCCAGCACGGGATCGCGGAGGGACAGTGGGTGGCCATCGAGTCGCCGCGGGGCCGCATCCGGCAGAAGGCCAAATTGAACCCTGGCATCGACCCGCGGGTCATCGTGGCCGAACACGGCTGGTGGTTCCCTGAGATAAAGGAGGAGGGCCACGGCTGGGATATTGCGAACGTCAACATCCTGACCGACAATGCCTATGAGACCCTGGACCCGGCCATCGGGTCGACCAATCTGAGGGTTTGTCTGTGCCGCATTTCTCCCGCCGCAGCTCCGGAAGCAGTCGCCGGCTGGAGACCCCAAGGCTGACCCCGCGGTGCATCGGGATGTCCACGGCAGCGCCCACGACCATATGGATCGACCCCGTTACCGGCCTGGAATGGCAGCAGGAATGCGCCGGCCGGATGGACTGGCATCAGGCCCAGGCCTACGCCGCGTCGCTTTCGCTGGAGGGACGTGCGGACTGGCGGCTGCCGGCCGTGAGGGAATTGGAAACCCTTCTCGATCGAACGAAATACCGGCCCGAGATGCGGGCGGAGGTTCCTTTTCGGGATGCCCGCTCCTACTGGTCGTCGACGACCTTCGGCAGCCATGGGAACACCGCGTGGATCATTATGTTCGACGGAGCCTACGTGCTCAGCTATTACAAGACCAGCGCCTACCACGTGCGATGTGTCCGTGGGCTTTGGCGCGATCATCAGGAATCCTAGGGAGGAAAGGCCATGTCGAAATATGCGTTGATGGTTTTCAGAAAGGACTGCATGGGGTGCCATGCCTGCGAAGTGGCCTGCAAGCAGGAGCACGGCCTGGGTGTCGGCCCGCGGCTGGTGCGGGTGCTCGAAAGGGGAGCGGATTTTTTTCCGGTGTACTGCCACCACTGCGCCGAGGCTCCCTGCGGGCGCGCCTGCCCGGTGGAGGCGATTTCGAGGACGGCCGAAGGCGTCGTGCTGATCGATGAGGGGGTTTGCATCGGGTGCGGCGAGTGCATCCCGGCCTGTCCGTTCGGGGCCATGCAGTTCGACGAGGAACGTGGGCGGGCCGTGAAATGCGACTTGTGCGTGCACCGCTTGAGAGAAGGACGGGCCCCGGCCTGCAGCACGGTTTGCGGCACCCGGTGCATCGCCTGGGGCGGCTCACAGCAGCTCGTCGATCGCGCGGTCAGCGAGGCGGTGCGGGGACGGGTTTAGCTGATACTGGATGCGGGATACGGGATGCTTGATACTCGATGCTGGATCGGATGTATTTTGCTTTTACCGAGTATCCAGTATCGCGCGAAGCGCCCATCGAGTATCTTGCCCGTGGAAGGCAGAGAGCAGCGTAGATGGTAGATTTCGCCCATTCTAACGTCCAGCGCGAGATGGAAGCCTACGGCTATGAGGCCGTGGTCAAGAGCCACTGCCGCATGTGCCACGGCGGCTGCGGGGTCATCGTTTACTTGAAAAACGGCCGGGTGGCCAAGATCGCCGGAGATCCGGACTGCCCCATCAACCACGGGACCCTGTGCAGCAAGGGCCTGGCCTCGGCCCAGTTGGCCTACCATCCCGACCGCCTGACCCATCCGGTCAAGCGGATCGGGGCCAAGGCGAGCGGCCGGTGGCAGCGGATTTCCTGGGACGACGCCCTCGATCTCATCGCCGAGAAGATGCTGGCATTCAAGGAGCGGTTCGGCGCCGAATCCATCGTCCTGGGCTACGGAACGGGCCGCGAGAACGAGGCGGTTATTTACCGCTTCGCCAACCTGCTGGGGTCTCCGAATGTGCTCACGGCGGGTCATTTCTGCTACGGCCCGCGCATCGCGACCAGCATCATCACCTGCGGCACCAACCCCATCGTCGACTACGAGAACGACCCCAAGTGCATCATGGTCTGGGGCAACAACCTCGTCATCAGCAATCCGGACTGTTACAAAGGCGAGCCCTTTTCCGTCAGCCTGAACAAAGGCGCGAAGCTCATCGTCGTGGACCCGCGGCTGACGCGGATCGCCGCCCGGGCCGATATCTGGCTGCCGCTGAGGCCCGGCACGGATGCGGCCCTGGCCTACGGCCTGCTCCACGTGATCGTCCACGAGCAGCTCTACGACCGGAGTTTCGTCGAAAACCACGTTCACGGTTGGAAGCCTTTCGTTGAGCGGGTGAACGAATTTCCTCCCGAGCGCGTGGAAACGATCACCTGGGTCCCGCAGGAGAAGATCCGCGCCGCTGCGCGTTTGTTCGCTGCTGCCAAACCGGCCGCCATCCAGTGGGGGGTCGCCATCGAACAGCAGATCAACTGCGCGGACAACGACCGCCTCTTGATGTTCCTGATGGGGTTGACAGGCAACATCGATGTCCCCGGCGGCCAGATGCTCTTCACGCCGCCCCGCATCCGCAACGTCGGCCAATTCGGAGCCCACCGGATGCTTTCCGACGCCCAGCGCGAAAAGCGTTTGGGCGGCGATCGGTTTCGGCTGGCGGGGAACTTCGCCATCATCAATCCCAAGTGCGTCTGGGATGCGATTCTCGAAGAGAAGCCCTACCCTGTCAAGATGCTCTTCTTCATCAGCTCGAACCCCGTGCTGACCCGCGCCAACGCCCGTGAGGTCTACCGCGCCCTGGAAAAAGTCGAGTTCATGGCCGTGTCCGATTTCTTCCTCACGCCCACGGCGGAGCTCGCCGACATCGTGCTGCCGGCGGCCACCTGGCTGGAGATGGACTACATCGGCGATTTCTGGAAGCGCCACGGGTACATCCTGCCGCGGCGCAAGGTGATCCAGGTGGGCGAGTGCCGTTCCGACCACGAGATGCTCAACGACCTCGCCCGGCGCGTGGGGCAGGGCCAGCACTGGTGGGATGATTTCGAGAAAGCCCTGGACTGGATCCTCGAGCCCCTGGGAATGACCTGGCAGGAGTTCAAGAAAATGGACTACCTCCGCGGGGAGGTCCGGCCGATGAAATACCGGGAAAAGGGATTTTCGACTCCGACGCGGAAGTTCGAGCTTTATTCGACCGTGTTGGAGGCCATGGGGTACGATCCTCTCCCCCGATACCGCGAACCGCCCGAAAGCCCGGTCCGCACGCCAGGCCTCTTCCGCGATTATCCCTACATTCTCATCACGGGGGCCCGTTCTCCGGGTTTTTTTCACACCGAAAACCGCCAGGTGCCGTGGCTGAGGGAACTGCAGCGGGACCCGATCGTCCAGGTCCACCCCGCGGCGGCCGAAAAGGAGGGAATCGCGGAGGGAGACTGGGTGGTCATTGAATCCCCGCGCGGCCGGATCCGGCAGCGCGCCCGGCTTTTTGCCGGCATGGACCCGCGCATCGTCGCGGCCGAGCACGCCTGGTGGTTTCCGGAGAAGAGGGACCCCGGCCACGGGTGGGATGAATCCAACATCAACATCCTGACGGACAACTCCTATGAGAGCTGCGATCCGGCGATGGGGGCTACGCCGGTGAGAACGCTGCTGTGCCGGATCTACCCCGAAAAGCAGGGGGCATAGAGCAAAGGGCATAGGGCATCGGGTGAAGAGCAAAAAGGGCAGAGAGCAGGGGGCATCGCGCAAAACGACGTGCGTCCGTGGACCCGTTAGCCCGTGCACCCGGGCAAACCAGCCAACGGGTTAACGGGTAAACGGGTAAACGGGTCCACGGGTTAACGGGTTAACGGGTCCACGGGTTAACGGACAAGCCATGACGAAACATGCTCTGACAATAGGCGAGACTTTCTGCTGGGGCTGCAAGACCTGCGAGGTGGCCTGCAAACAGGAGAACGGAGCCGCTGAAGGGGTCAAGCTTATCCGCATCCTGGAGGACGGGCCCAAGATGGTCGCCGGCAAGTTCGATTTCCGCTTCAAGGTCGTGGTCTGCCGGCACTGCGACGAGCCGCCCTGCATCGATGCCTGCCCGGCGGAGGCCATCGTCCAACGGCCGGACGGCATCGTCGTGCTGGATTCAGGCCTCTGCACCGGCTGCCAGGCTTGCCTTGAGGCCTGCCCATACGACGCCATCGCCTTCGACCCTGCCAAGGGGATCGCCAAAAAATGCAACCTCTGCCATCAGCGCGTGGACAGGGGCCTGATCCCCGCCTGCGCCGACAACGTCTGCCCGGCCCACTGCATTCATTTTCCCGCAGCGGGCGCAGAACCCCACCCCCGAACCCCGCCCGGTCTTTTCACCGGCGAACCAACGTCCGCCGACGGAGCGGATGGTCGTTGATCTACCCTATGCGCCTAAACTGATAGTTCCCCTCGTTGCGCAGAACGTTACGGGCTCTCCAATACCGAGGGTGGTTTTGGAAGTTCGCCATCAGCACCGGCAGGCGGTTCAAAATACAGTATTCATCCCTCGTCCTCCAGCCCAGTTTTTGGCGCGTGCGGCTCGTGTCCACACGCAGCGGCCGGTCGGCGTAGGCCAGCATCCAGGGCTGCTCATAGGTTTGGCGCGCGAGGAGGCCGTTCGCGGCGAGCTTCAGGTAAAGAAACAGGGCGGCCAGCGTCGGCGGCACGTGGATGGGGCTGGCGGCGGCGCTTCGCCCGCTGAGCCGGCGGATCAGCGGGTAGAGGTCTTCATGGCAGGTGCAGCCGTCTTCCGAGGCGAACAGCACCTCGTGGCGGCCCAGCGTGTCGTCTTTTTCGATGATGCGACGGACGAAGCGCACCAGTTCGTCGCGGTGGATATACGGAAAGCCGGTGAGCCCCCGGCCGGGGATGCAGCGCCCGATGGGCCCCCGGCGGCTCCACAGGCGGATCAGGCTGTAGAGCGGCGGCAGCTCGCACCAGTCGCTGAAGACCCCGCCGATCCGCATCACCACGGCCGGCAGTTCGTCAAGCCGCTCGGCGCACAGCCGCTCCCCGGCGGCCTTGCTCCGGCAGTACGGGAAACCCGCCGTATCGCCGGCGTCTTCGGTCAGAGCCTCGCCTGGAGGCGGCGGCTGGAGGGCGGCGATGCTGGCGGCAAAGATGATCCGGCCGGCGCCGGCGCGGCAGGCCGCCTCGATGATATGGCGGGTGCCCTGGATGTTGTGAAGATCGTACTCCGGGCGCCAGCCGCGGCCATAATGGTAGTAGACCGCGAAGTGGATGACGAAATCGATTCCGCCTCTGGGGCGGGCGATGCGCTGGAACGCACGCGAGACCGTTTCGGCACCGGAAATGTCAATGTTCTCCCACGCGGCCCGCGGCGCGGCCTCCCGGAGAGCCGGGGAGGGCGGCCTGCGGTCGATCCCCACGATGCGGTGGTCGAGCGCGAGGTCCGCGCAAAGAGCGGAACCCAGATAGCCGGACGATCCCGTTATGACGACGGTACGATCCATCAGGTCTAAAAAATCGCTTTAAAAGTCAGCGATCGTCTGCATCCGTCTTCTTCCGGACCGAGACCGATGATGGGGCCATCGACCTTATGGGGGTTTTCGAATCTTTTCTGGTGAAGATCTTCTGCAGGAAATGGAAAATAACCGCTGCTAACAGGAAAAGGCCGAATATCTTTCCTTCCAGATTGACATTTTCCGAGGCGGTCGCGATAAAACATCCGCCACCGCCGCCGCCGCCGGACCCGGCGCTTCCATCGCCCCTCAAGCTTCCGGATGGATCCCCTGTTCCCGAACCGTTGTCGCTGATGTTCCCATCACCGGCCAACCCGATTCCCCCTGGGTCAATGATGATTCCATTGGCAACACCATCCGCGTCTCCAGGACCACCATCGCGAAGCGTTATTATCGCTGACATGCGATCGGTTGCAAATTCAGTGTAGGATGAAAAATCAATCCATCTTTCTGCCGCCACGTCATACTCATACCATTTTCCGGCCGGCGGTGCTGGCTCCAGAAAATACAGTTTCAAAATGGCCGGATCGCCGGGTTGCGCCACTGCAATCTTGATGTTGAGGATCCCAAACGGCATGCTGTTGGGTTTGTTGTTGGCATACAAATCCGGTTGTCGGGCGTCTTCGGATTCAGCCGACTCTATGGCGATGGCAGTAGGCTTGTTCTCGACGCTGATGCCGGTCTGGGCCGTTGTCCCCTCCATCTTGACCGACTTGATGACAGTCTGTTGAAGATCAGGTATTCCGTCTTTGTTCAAATCTGTCGTTAAAGGCACTTCCTGGACATCGAGTATGCCGTTGGCATTTAAGTCTGTTTCAGTCGTTTGGGTGGAGAAATACTCGTATTCAGACCACCCGGAGGCGATCCCATTGGAGTCTATGAACTGAGCCCTCCAGAAAAATGGAGTTCCTTCATCAAGCACCAGCTTGGGCACTTTGAAGCTGGTCAGGGCCGCGGAACTCCGTATGTCCAGCAAACAGGCCTCGTCTTCTTCGCGGAACACCTGCCAGCGGGTCCAGGCATGCGTGGCACCGGCAGCTGGGCTTTTAAACGAGCCGGTTTGCAGCACGGGCGTCACGCTTACCACCGAATCATCTAGAGGTGAGGTTAAAAGCGGCGCATCCGGTGCAAGGATGCTTTGGCCCGCGGCGGCGTCGGCGTTGTCGCCGACACCGTTCCCATTTGCATCCGCCCACTCGCTCGGGTCATTGATGAAGGCATCCTGGCTGTCGAGCACTCCGTCGCCGTCGGTGTCCAACGATGCAACCTTCGAGGTATTGGAGGCCTGAATGGTGACCGTCCTTGCACGCGACCAGGTCGATTCTGCCCCCTGGCTATCGCGTGCCTGGGCTCTTACGGCATACTGGCCGGCCGCCGTCCATCTGTGCGCTTGGCTGGCCGCCCCCCAGTTGGAGAGCACCCCCCCCGCCCCAGTCGTAGCGGTACTGCAGTATGTCGCCGTTGGGGTCGCTCGAAGAGGTGCTGAAAGTGGCTGCCACATTTACCGAAGCGGTGGAAGGCCCTGATGGTGTGTTTGGCCTTAGGGGAGCTTGGTTCGTCGACGCTGCCGTGTCGCCGGAGGCGCCCGTTGAACCCCCCGTAGAGCCGGTCGGTGCAGAGGGAGCGCCGGTTGTTCCGGCGGGAACCAAATAACTTACTTGGTTGGAATAGCCGCTTTCGTTGCCGGAGGTATCGTAGGCGGTGGCTGCAAAATAGTAGGTCTGGCCGGCCGTCAGCCCCGTCACGGTGAAAATGGTGACGTTGTGAACATCCACGTGAACCGTGTAGCTGCCGCTTGCCGTGCCATAATGAATCTTGTAGCCTCCCAGATCACTCTCCGCATTGGGGTTCCAGGCAAGGGTCACATCCGCAGGGAGAGCGCAAACAGGGAACAACAGCAACACAACCAAAAACAGCCCACCTCCGAATACCCTACGAAAGCGGATCAGGAATTTGTTTCGGCATTTTTGGGGGAAGGTGGTCGAATCTTGAAGAACAATGGAATGGGGTACAATCGCCGAGCCAAACAGGCCTGCCATAAGCTTCACCTCCGGAATCGAATTGGTGGAGGAAAGACCTCGGTTCGATTCCGAAGGTTTTCCTCATCGATGCCTACGAGGTTAGCTGATGGGCTAGGGCCGATAAGGTTACCCTTCGCTGGCTAGCGATTCGCCCCAATTAATTGGGTCCCCCGTTCCTGAAGAATCCTCAGGATTAGGCATTTGCTATTTAACCCTAAACCGCTCGGGTTTTTTTGTCAAGAATTCTTGATGAAAATTCCGAACGCGTCAATGTATGATCGGCAAGGATAATTGGGCATAATTTGGGGTTGCCATTATCTATGCTTATCGATTAACTATTACGTTACGACACAACCGCCATCACCTGCCGTAATATCATGGTTCA
>CAYRUF010000022.1:0-64615 GCA_964427375.1 uncultured Desulfatibacillum sp.
ACGGCCGGAACCGGTCGCCGTAATCGTGGACGTCCAGGCCCAAATGGTGGGATAGCCCATGGGGGAAGTATTTCTTGTAGAGCGGCTTGTCTTTGGGTTGGAAAATGCTGGGGGGTCGCGTTTCGAGTTACGATTTAAAAGTCCATATTCGCGACACGACACCTATGCTGTTTGAACAAGCTATTGACATGTGCATATAATATATGCACATCATCTGCCATGCGCGTAACATGGGACCCACATAAAGCAGAAATCAACTTCGAGAAACATAAGATACACTTCTCCGACGCAGAGATAGTGCTTTATGATCCATTGGCCATGACTTTAGAAGAGCATATCGTTGCGAGTGAGCAGCGATTTGTAACTATTGGTTCTGATGCGGTTGGTCGAATTATCACAGTTGTTTATTCATACCGTGCTGATACCATCCGTTTGATATCGGCCAGAAAGGCGACACCAACGGAAAGGAAACAATATGAAAAAGGAATATCATTTTGAGAATGCTAAAAGAGGCCAGGTTGTTCCAACTAAAGGAAAAACCAGAGTTACAATGTATCTTGACACGGACATCCTCGACGATTTCCGTGCACGAGCGGATAAAGCAGGATATGGGTACCAGACAATGATCAATGAGGCCCTAAGAGAATATCTTTCCAAAATAGGAAAACCACTCGACGAGAAGGTTATTCGTCAGGTTATCCGTGAAGAATTGGAACGGGCCGCTCACAGCTGATATTTTCTCATACCCTCTGCAATTTGTAATTGCTGGATATTCGCTTTTCTTGTCCGGTTACGAGCCCGTTACTACCGGATGGCTTACGGAATCCGTCGGAATCATGAGCCGCCGGGCCAAGGCGGACGGGCTTTCCTCCAAATGCCTGCCCGAGGCCCTTCAGGCCTGGGAACGCTGCATCAGCGCTTCGATTTCATCGGCCTCGCGCGGGACGTCTGCCGCGAGATCGACCGGGCCCTGATCGGTGACCAGGATGTCGTTTTCGATGCGCACGCCGATGCCTTCCTCGCGGATGTAGATGCCCGGCTCGCAGGTGAGCACCATCCCCGCCTCGAACGGCCGGAACCGGTCGCCGTAATCGTGGACGTCCAGGCCCAAATGGTGGGATAGCCCATGGGGGAAGTATTTCTTGTAGAGCGGCTTGTCTTTGGGTTGGGCCTGAACGGCCGCGGCATCGAGCAGGCCCAAACCGATGAGCTCGGCCTCCACGATCCGGCCCGCCGCCTCGTTGGCAGCCTCCAGGGTATTGCCGGGGTGCAGCATCTGAACGGCGGCCTTCTGGATCCGCAGCACGGCGTCGTACACCGCACGCTGCCGGGGGCTGAAGCGCCCGCCGACCGGCACCGTGCGGGTGAGGTCGCCGGCGTAGTTGGCGTATTCGGCGCCGAAATCGATCAGCACCAGGTCTCCCTCCCGGCACGGCTTGTCGTTTTTCACGTAGTGCAGGGTGCAGGTGTCGGCACCGGAGGCGACGATGGTCTGAAACGCCGGACCCCGCGAGCGTGCGCGCAGGAACTCGTGCCAGATCTCGGCCTCGATCTCGTATTCCCAGACGCCGGGGCGGATGAAGCCCAGCAGCCGCCGGAACGCCTGCCCGGTGATCGCCACGGCCTGCCGAATCCGATCGATCTCAACGGGTGATTTGACGGCACGCAGGTCGTGCAGAATCGGCGCCAGCCGATCGTAGCGGTGCAGCGGAAACGCCTCGCGACACCATTTGCCGAAGCGCATGTCGCGCGTCTCCACGACGTTAGCCGCCCGCGAATGTTCGTTGGAGTTGAGAAAAATCCGTTCCGCCCGGGTGGCCAGACCCCTGAAAACGGATTGGAACTCCGAATTCCATAAAACGGCCTTCACGCCGGAAACGGCCGTTGCCTCTTCCGTCGTGTATTTCCGGCCTTCCCAGAGGGCGATCTGCTCGTTGGTTTCTCTCAGAAACAACACCTCCCGGTGCTTCTCCTCGGGCGCATCCGGGAAGAGGACGAGGGTGCTCTCCTCCTGGTCGATTCCCGAAAGATAGAACAAATCGGTCTGCTGGACGAAGGGATGCACGCCGTCCGCGCTGGTGGGCATGATGTCGTTTGAGTTGAACACGGCGATGGAATGCGGCGGCAGCCGGGCGGCCAGCCGCCGCCGATTTTCGATGAAAAGCTGCGGATCGATGGGAGCGTAGCGCATCAGGATGACCCTGACGGATTCGTCAGTCCTTGTGCTTCAAGTCGTAGGCCGCCTTGAAGTCATGCCACTCGTCATGGTCGATGGCCCCGTCCTTGTTCAAGTCGATCGCCGAAAACGTTTTTTCATCCGCTTTTGGGAAATAGGCCTTGAATTCCTGCCAGTTGACCTTGCCGTCTTGGTTGGGGTCCATGTTTCCGAAATGGGTGTTGTAGCTTTCGGCGTTGGTGATAGGGTAGGTTTCCATTTTGGGCGGAGAGGTCGAATAGCCATCCGCAGCGAAACTAAAAACGATCAGGGCCAATAGGGCAAGTGATTTTTTCATGAGTCCTCCGGGAGGGGCCGCCTGCAGCGGAAATTTTTTAGCCAATCTAACCATCGATGCCACGGCGTCAACCCGGAAGTCCAAAGCCGATTGCGGCCGTCGCTGCGGATCCGGCCCTGCCGGCGCGCGGGCGGAGCGCCGGCGGGCAGGATCGATCTGGCGGGCGTCCTGCCCGGCATCGCGGAAACGGACGCAGCGTCGGTCGCCGCCACGGCGCCGGCGTTAGCCGCCCTGGCGTGGGGGCTGAGGGGCCGGCAAAAAGGTCAGCGTGCGCCCGTCTGCGGGGGACTTGCCCAGGTAGCGTTTGAGGGCTTCCAACACCAGGGTGGATTCCATTTCCTCCCGCTTCAGCCCCTGCCAGTAGCCTTCGGAATGAAAAGCCTCCGGCAGATGGCGGCGGGCCCCGCCGTCAAGCTTTTCCGCGCGCCGGGCCAGCAGCTGGCGGTAGGAGGTCATTTGCTCCCGCAGTGCGGAATCCGAAAACCCCGCGATGGTCCGGCAGTCACTCTCAAAGGCCTTCACGGACGGCAACCGCGTAGATTCCATAATTTCTTTGAAGGCTCGCGCGAACCGCATCATGCCCTGGTAGATGTGATCGTTTTGGACCATGTTGATGCTGGACCAGCCGGCCCGCAGCCATTTGAAGCTGGCCGCGCGCACCAGCACCGGGTCCTGGTCGGCCTCGGTGTAAACCGAAATCCCGGCCGAGTCATACATGTAGGACTTGACCCAGCCCAGGCCGGTGACGTTCAGGCCCGGCTCGCCGGAATAAAAATAGTTCCAGTCCTCGTCGTTTCCAACGATATAGCCCTTGCGGCCGACGTCGGATACATCCGCCTGCTTGGAAATGGAGATCACGGACCGCCGCGACCCGCTGTTGAATACGATCAGCGTGCGGTGAAGGTCATAGCGGTAGTATCCCCCGGAAAATATGTCCGGCGTGTTTTCAACCGTCTCCCGCCCGCGGATCACCGCCGGCGCATCGGTTTTCCCGAGCAGATCCCATAGGTGGGGCAGATTCGTCCAGGGCTTCTCGGTCTGTTTCCATTGCGAGCTGCGGAGCGAGGCCGGGCTGGTGGCAAACCAGGGGATCGCCGGGTTGAACGCATACTGAAGCAGATCGGCCAGGCGGATGCGCACATCGACTTCGTTGTAGCTGGAGGAGAAGCCGTTGCCGGACTCCGCCGTAAAAAGCACCCCGTTCTTTTTGGATCGGGCGACAAACGCCATGAGTCCGGCAATCCGCTCGGGCTGGAAGGCTTCTTGATTGCCGGGGCCGGCCAGGCTCAGGAGATGTTCGGCTCCGGCGACGACATCGGGCGGAAGCGGCGCCTCCTCTGCAGCCGTCAAGTTGCCCGGGAAGACGGCCAGCCACATGGCCATCAGCACGAGCATGCGAAACCGTTTGAAGCGTCTATCCATGGTGTCCTTTCCAATGCGGCCTGAAGCAACCGCACCGTCTATTCTCTCGGGATGGTAACGATGACGGCATGAATCAAGAATTGCTGGATGATAGGCATTCGACAAGCTGCAGGCAAGTCATTCGAGTCGGTTTGCAAATCCACCTTTTTAAGATTACCTTACTTCGCACGATTTGAAAACGATTTTTCAAACGGGACCGGATTTCTATCTGATGATGAAACCAGACTGCATCCAGATCATCGGCGCCCGCCAGCACAACCTCAAAAATCTGAACCTGGAAATCCCCTTGAATCGGATCACCGTCGTGACCGGCGTGAGCGGTTCGGGTAAATCCTCGCTGGCGTTCGACACTCTGTACGCCGAGGGGCAGCGCCGCTACATCGAAACCTTTTCGCCCTACGCCCGCCAGTTCATGGACCGCATGAACCGGCCCCAGGTGGAGCGCATCGACGGCATCCCGCCGGCCATCGCCATCGACCGCAAGGATCCGGTGCGGACCTCGCGTTCTACGGTCGGCACCATGACCGAGATCACGGACTACGTGAAGCTCCTTTTCGCCCGTCTCGGACGCCTGCACTGCCGATCCTGCGGCCGTCCGGTGGAGCCCGAGACGCCGGAGCACGTCTGGCGCCGGCTGCAAAACCTGCCGGACGGCGCGCCGGCGATCATCACGTTTCCATACCCGTTGAACGGAACCGGAATCGACGAACTGCGCGGCACGCTGATGCCGCTCGGCTTCGACCGCTTCTATCGCAGCGGCCGCATCGCCTCCATCGAGGAGTGGAATCCGAATCCGGGCGAAACCGAAATCGCCGTGGTCGCCGACCGGTGGCTGTTCCGGGCCGATGGAAAGAAGCGCGCGCTGGATTCGATCGAGCTGGCCTTTCGCTTCGGCGGCGGACGCGTCGACGTGTGGCTGCCGCCGGACGGCCACGCGGCCTTCAGCCGCCGGCTGGAATGCGCCGCCTGCCGGATCAGCTACAGCGCGCCGCTGCCCAACCTCTTCTCCTTCAACAGTCCCATCGGCGCCTGCGAGGCCTGCCGCGGGTTCGGCCGCACCATCGGGATCGACCTGGACCTGATCATCCCCGACCGATCGAGGTCCCTGGCGGACGGCGCCATCAAGCCGTTCGGCCGGAGATCGGACGGGCGCATGGAGTTCGACGACCTGGCGGCGTTCTGCCGCAAGCAGAAGATCCCGCTGGACCGGCCCTTTCGGGACCTCACGCCCGACCAGCAACAGGCGATCATCGCAGGCACGCCGTCCTACTACGGGATCGAGGGCTACTTCCGCTGGCTCGAAAACCGCACCTACAAAATGCACGTGCGAGTCTTCCTCTCGCGCTACCGCAGCTACGATGTCTGCGCGCGCTGCCAGGGAACCCGCTTCAAGGACGAGCCCCGACTCTACCGCCTGGACGGGCTGACCATCGCCGAGGTCTATGCGCTGGATGTGGATCAGGCCCTGGCCTTCTTCGACCGCCTGGCCGTGGCCGAAGGCGACGAGGCCGGCCGCATGGTCCGCGACGAGGTCCGCCGCCGGCTTGCCTACCTGCGCGACGTGGGTCTGGGCTACCTGACCCTGGACCGGCAGTCCCGCACACTTTCGGGCGGCGAAGTCCAGCGGGTCGCCTTGACCTCGGCGCTGGGATCGTCCCTGGTCCACTCCCTTTACGTTTTGGATGAGCCCAGCATCGGGCTGCACCCGCGCGACAACCACCGCCTCGTCCGCATCCTCAAAGGTTTGCGGGACCTCGCCAACACCGTCGTCGTCGTGGAGCACGACCCCGAAATCATTCGGGAAAGCGACTTCATTCTGGACCTCGGGCCCCGAGCCGGCCAGGGCGGGGGCCAGCTGATGTACTTCGGGCCGACGGCCGAGGTGAACGGCTCTCTGACCGGCGAGTATCTGCGCGGCCTGCGCCGCATCCCCGTGCCCGGCCAACGGCGGGCCCCCAACGCCAGATGGCTCACCGTCCGCGGCGCCGCCGAGAACAACCTGAAGGACATCGATATCAGCATCCCGCTCGGCCTCCTGGTCTGCCTGACCGGCGTTTCCGGATCGGGCAAGTCGACCTTCGCCGAGGACGTCCTCTATCGGGCCGTCAAGCGGGCGATAGGGGATCCCGAAGGCCGGCCCGGCCGGCACCGGAGCCTGGAAGGCCTCGATTACATCGACGACGTGGTCCTGGTCGATCAACGCGCCGTCGGCCGCACACCCCGGGCCAATCCGCTCACCTATACCAAGGCCTTCGATCCCATCCGCAAACGGCTGGCGGAGACCGACGACGCCCGCCGCCGCCAGTTCGGCCCGAGCCACTTCTCCTTCAACGTCGCCGGCGGCCGCTGCGAAACTTGCCGCGGCGAGGGGTTCGAAAAGGTGGAGATGCAGTTCCTCTCGGACGTCTATCTGCCCTGCCCGGACTGCAACGGCCGGCGGTTCCGGTCCGAAGTGCTGGAGGTGGCCTACCGCGGCCGGACCGTCGCCGACATCCTCGATCTGACCGTGGACCAGGCGTTGGAGTTCTTCGCAGAGGATCAGGCGGTGATCGGTGCCCTCCGGCCGCTGGCGGACGTCAGTTTGGGCTACATGCGGCTCGGCCAGTCGCTCAACACGCTGTCCGGCGGGGAAGCCCAGCGCCTCAAACTCTCGCGCTACCTGCGGGCCGACGAGGGCGGCGCGGCGCGCCAGCTGTTCATCTTCGACGAACCCACCACCGGCCTGCACTTCGAGGACATCCAAACCCTCCTGGGCTGCCTGCGGCGTCTGGTCGCAGCCGGCCACACGGTGCTGGTGATCGAGCACAACATGGATGTGATCAAGACGGCCGATTGGGTGATCGACCTGGGCCCGGAGGGCGGAGATGCCGGCGGCGAGGTCGTCGCGGCCGGGCCGCCGGAAGCCATCGTTGCGGTCGAGCGCTCGCATACCGGCCGGTTCCTGAAAGCCTATCTCAGCGACCCGGGCCGGCTGAAACCAACGGCCCCCGCCATCGCACCGCGCATCGCCGAGGCGGCCGACGCATATCACGCCCCTTCGGCCGCGGGCGTGATCGAGCTGAGAGGCGCCCGCGAGCACAACCTGCAGAATATCAGCCTGACGCTGCCCCACCGGCAGCTGGTCGTCTTGACCGGGGTTTCCGGATCGGGGAAATCCACGCTGGCCTTCGACATCCTTTTCGCCGAAGGCCAGCGCCGCTATCTCGAAAGCCTGGCCCCATACGTACGCCAGTACATGAAAGTGCTGGAGCGGCCTGACGTCGATCTCGTCACCGGGCTGGCGCCGACGGTCGCCATCGAGCAGCGCATCAGCCATGCCAGCCGGCGCTCCACCGTGGCCACGCTGACGGAAACCTACCACTTCCTGCGGCTGCTCTACAGCAAGCTCGGCGTGCCGCATTGCCCGGGCTGCGGCCGGCCGCTGGCCGCCCAAACCCAGGCGGTCATTGTCGAGCAGGTCCGCCGGCGCTACGGCCGGCGTTCGGCCAAACTGCTGGCGCTCAAGGTGCTGGGCCGCAAGGGCTTTCACAAGGAAGTGCTCGACCGCGCCGTGAAGAACGGGTTCGGCGAGGCGCGGATCGACGGCCGGTTCACCCGGCTGGCCGCCGGGATGGCCCTCTCCCGCTACCACGAACACACCATCGAACTGGTGATCGGAAGCCTCCCCGCCCGCGACGCGGACGCACTGATCGCCCGCGGCTTGGAGGAGGGCAACGGCCACATCAGCCTCGTCGACGCCCGCGGCCGCGAGGAGATCTTCAGCCTGCACGGCGTCTGCCCGGCCTGCGGCATCGGGCGGGAGCCGCTCGACCCGCGCTTGTTCTCCTTCAACAGCCGACACGGCGCCTGCCCGGCCTGCAACGGGCTCGGCGTGGCCGTCGCCGACGAGACGGATGAAACGGCCGGGGATGCGCCGGTGTGCCGTTCGTGCGGCGGCAGCCGTCTCAAACCCCAGGCCCTGGCGGTCCGGATCGGCGGCCGTTCCATCTGGGATCTGGTGCAGCGGCCCGCCGGCGAAGCGCAGCAGCTCATCCGCGGCCTGAGATTCCCCGCCCACCAGAAGCCCGTGGCCGAACCCGTCGTTGCGGAGATCCGGTCCCGGCTGGCGCTTCTGAACCAGCTGGGGCTTTCCTACCTCGCGCTGGGCCGCAGCGGCGACACCCTGTCCGGCGGCGAAGCCCAGCGCGTGCGCCTGGCCGCCCAGCTGGGGTCCAACCTGACCGGGGTGTGCTACATCCTGGACGAACCCACCATCGGCCTGCACCCCCGGGACAACCGGGTGCTGGTGGACGCCCTCAAAACGCTGCGCGACCGCGGCAACACTATCCTGGTCGTCGAGCATGACGAAGAGACCATCCGGGCCGCCGACACGATCATCGACCTCGGCCCCGGGGCCGGCCGTGACGGCGGAAAGGTGGTGGCCGCGGGCAGCCTGGCGGACATCCGGCGCGAACCGCTGTCGGTGACCGGGGCCCTGATCGACGGCCACGATCGGCGCATCACCTCGCGGCTGCGCCCGTGGCGGAGCGTTCCGGCAATCAGCCTGCTGGGCGCCGCCGCCAACAACCTGAAGGGCATCGACGTGGACTTCCCGCTCTCCCGGCTGATCGCGGTCACCGGGGTCTCCGGTTCGGGCAAGTCCTCCCTGCTCAAGGAGACGCTCTTTAAGGGCCTGCGCAACCGGCTGCTCGACCGGCAGGACACGGCCGGGACCTGCCGCGACATCAGCGGATGGAGGGCGGTCAAACGGGTGCTGGAGGTCGACCACAGCCCCATCGGCCGCACGCCCCGGTCGGTGCCCGCCTCCTACATCGGCTTTCTGGACGACATCCGCCGGCTGTTTGCCCTGACGCCGGCCGCGTGCGCTCGCGGCTTCGGCCCGGGACGGTTTTCGTTCAACGTATCCGGCGGCCGCTGCGAAGCCTGCAGCGGCCAGGGTCGGCCCAAGGTGGAGATGAGCTTCCTGCCGGATGTCTACGTGCCCTGCGAGGTCTGCGGCGGCGGACGCTTCAACCCCGAGACCCTGGAGGTGCTGTACAAGGGCCGGACCATTGCCGATGTGCTGTCCATGACCTTTGCCGAAGCCGTGGTCTTTTTCAGCGCGATCCCGCCGATCCGCCGGTCGGTCCAGTTCGTGTGCGACGTCGGGCTGGGCTACTTGACGCTGGGGCAGCCGAGCCCGACCCTCTCCGGCGGCGAGGCCCAGCGCATCAAGTTGGCCGAGCAGCTGGCCAAGCCGCCCAACGGGCACACGTTTTATGTTCTCGACGAACCCACCACGGGCCTGCATCTGGCCGACGTCCGGCGTTTGATCGACGTGCTTCAGACCCTGGTGGACGCCGGCCACACGGTGGCCGTGATCGAGCACAACCTCGAAATCATCAAGGAGGCCGACGTCATCATCGATCTGGGACCGGAGGGCGGAGCGGACGGCGGGCATCTCGTCGCGTATGGATCGCCGAAAGAGCTGTTGAAACGCAGCCGGACGTCCCATACCGCTCGAAGCCTGAAGCAGTATCTCACCCATTCCAACGAAAGAGCGTGACATGTCCCAACGCCTGGAACTCAAGCCGAGCGAGCTGCGCCGGGTTTGTGAAGCGGCCGCCTTCAAATTCAAGGACACCTCGGAGCTGGCGCCTCTGGACGTGGTGATCGGCCAGGAGCGGGCGGTTCAGGCGATCGAGTTCGGCCTGAACATGCGCAGCCCCGGCTACAATATTTTCGTCACCGGCGCGGAGGGCACCGGCAAATCCACCATCGTCCGGGATCTGGCCACCCGCCACGCCCGGACCCGGCCGGTGCCGGACGACTGGTGCCTCGTCAACAACTTTCAGGATGAATTCCGGCCGATTGCCATCGCGCTGCCGCCCGGCCGGGGGACCTCTTTTGCCAAGAAAATCCAACGGATCGTCAACGATCTCAAGAAAGAAATCCCCAAGGCCTTCGAAACCGAATCCCACCTGAAAAAAGTGGCCGAAATCAAAGCGCGGTTCAGCTCGCGGCAGCAGGCGATCTTTCAAAAGATCGAACGCTTCGCTGCGGAGCGCAGCCTGCACATCGATTCCTCCCAGAAGGACTATCCCGTCGTACCGATCGTCGACGGCAAGATTCTGGCGGCAGAGGACTATCAGAAGCTGCCGGACGCCATGAGGGCGGACATCGACGTCCGGGTCGGGCAGATGCAGGCGGAGATCGAAGCCTCCGGCCGCAGGATCGAGAAACTGACCCAGCAGCTGCACGCCGATATTGAACGGGTCATGAACGAAGCCGTGATCGCGCTCGTCAAAAAACGCCTGGGGCCCCTCCGCCTCGATTTCAGGGACCGCGAGCCGGTCCTGGCCTATCTGGACCATCTGCAGGCTGACATGGTCGAGAATTTCAACCTGTTCATGCCGGCCGAAAAGGGCGAGCCGCCGGCCGCCGGCGAGTGCCCGCAACCTCCCAAAGCGCCCTTTCAGAACTACCAAGTCAACGTGCTGGTTCACCGCGAGCCGATGAAGGGGGCGCCCGTCATCTTCGAAAGCAACCCCACCTACTTCAACGTGTTCGGCCGCATCGAGAAACGCGCCTATATGGGTACGGTCAACACGGACTTCACCCTGGTGCAGGCCGGCGCCCTGCTGAACGCCAACGGCGGCTACCTGATCATGGAGATCGAATCGCTGCTCATGCACCCGTACGTTTGGGAGGCCCTCAAGCGCGCCCTGCAGACCCAGAGCCTGTCCATCGAGGACGTTCCCGAGGAATCCGCCTTCGGCACCACCTCGCTGCGCCCGGCGCCGATCCCGCTCGAGGCCAAGGTTCTGCTGCTCGGCAGCTATGAGGCGTTCGAGTGGCTTCAAAACTTCGACTCCAAGTTCAACAAGATTTTCAAGGTCCGGGCCGACTTCGATCAGGAGGTGGCGCACACCCCCGATTCGGTGCAGCTGTATGCCCGCTTCATCGCCCGGGTCTGCCGCGAGGAGCATCTCCTGCCGTTCAATCCCAGGGGCGTGGCGGCCATCGTCGAGTTCGGCGAAAAATACGTCTCCGACCAGCACAAGCTGTCCATCCGCTTCGGCCCGCTGTTGGGAGTCCTGAAGGAGGCGGATTACTGGGCCCGCAGCCAGAAGGCCCGGGTGATATCCGAACGGCACGTGGTCCGGGCGTTTCAGGAGCATCGCTTCCGCTACAGCCTCTACGAACAGAAAGTGCACGAATCCTACCGCGACGGCACCATCATGATCGACGTCGACGGCGCCGTGGTCGGGCAGATCAACGGCCTGGCGGTCTACCAGATCGGCGAATACTCGTTCGGCCGGCCGGTGCGCATCACGGCCGAGACGTTCATGGGCAAGCCGGGCGTCATCAACATCGAACGCGAGGCCGATCTGAGCGGCCGCACCCATGACAAGGGCGTTTTGATTCTTTCAGGCTACCTCGGCCGCGTGTTCGCCCAGCACCATCCGCTCAGCCTCTCCACCAGCATCACCTTCGAGCAGAGCTACGATGAAATCGACGGGGACAGCGCCTCGGCGAGCGAGCTCTATGCCATCCTCTCGAGTCTGTCCGGCATCCCGATCCGGCAGGGCATCGCCGCCACCGGCTCGGTCAACCAGAAGGGCCAGATCCAGGCGATCGGCGGCGTCAACCAGAAGATCGAGGGGTTCTTCGAGGTCTGCCGGGAGAAGGGCTTGACGGGCGCCCAGGGAGTGATCATTCCTTGCTCCAACGTGCAAAACCTGATGCTGCGCCGGGACGTGATCGACGCCGTCCGGAAAAAGCAGTTTCATGTTTACCGGATTGCGACGGTGGCGGAGGGCATCGAGGTGCTCACCGGCGTTCCCGCCGGGCAGGCGGACGACGACGGCCATTTTTCGCCGGGAACGGTGTTCGGAGCCGTGGAGCAGAAGCTGAAAACGTTTTTTGAGCGCGCCTACCGCATGAAAAAACAGCTCGACCTGAAAATGGAGTAGCGACCCATGAACGATTATCTGAAGAAAACCCTGGAACAGATCGGCGCAGAGTTTCGCCAGTCCATATCGGACGATTCGCGGCACTACTGCGAAGTCAACATCGGCCAGCGGGCGGAACGCCTGGGGTATCATGACCTGAAACGGCAATTCCGAGACGTCTATGCCATCGTGCCGTTGAAGCGGCCGGCGGAAGGGATGAAAGTGCGCATCGACGGCCGCACCTTCGTCAACTACGCCCAATTCGAAAACGGAGTGGTGGTGCCGGGCTATGTCGCGCAGAGGGCCGGGCTGCCCTTTAAGCCCTACCGGGCCCAGGACAGCATGATTCTCAACTTCGCATGAACGGAAGCGGCGGTCGCTGGTTTCGCTCCAATCGGATCCGTGGGTGCGGGCCGCTGGGCCGGTGAGGGTGATTGCATCATGAACGCCGTGGACGCCGGCGGGGATCTGGTGCGGCGGCTGCGTGGATTCCGTCCGTCTGACCGGCGGCGGAGGCGCCGGCCCGGAGAACCGCTGAAAATTCTGCACCTCCTGTCCCAACAGCCCGGGCAAACCGGCAGCGGCGTGGCGCTGCTCGCCATGGTTCGCCATGGCGCGGCGGCCGGTTTTCGCCAGCGGACGGTCATCGGCCTGCCCGGCTCCGAGCCCCTGCCGGACCTGCCGCCGCTGGCGCCGAACGATGTGTTTCCCGTGCGTTTCGACCGGCCGCCGGTCGCGTTTGCGATTCCCGGCATGAGCGACATCATGCCGTATCCCTCCACGCGCTTCTCCGCCTTCACCGCCGAGATGCTGGAGAGCTACCTTCAGGCCTTCACGGCCGCGCTCGCCGATGCGACCGCCGATTTCCAGCCGGACGTCATCCAGTCCAACCACCTCTGGCTGCTGACCGCATTGGCGCGGGTGCTCTTCCCGGACACGCCCCTCTGCGCCTACAGCCACGGCACGGAGCTGCGCCAGCTGCAGAACGCCGCCATGCTCGCGCCCTTCGTCGTGCCGGCCTGCTCTGCCGTGGATCGCGCCTTTGCCCTGCATTTGGACAACCGGGAAAGGATTGCAGCGGCCTACGGGATTCCCGAGGCGCGCATCCGCGTGGTGGGCGCCGGTTTCCGCGAAGACCTCTTCAACGGCGATCCGGCCTGCGCACCGGCTGGAGACCGCGAAGAGCTGATTGTCGTCTACGCCGGAAAAATCAGCGCGCCCAAGGGCGTGCCCTGGCTGGTGGAGGCGATGCGAAGAATCCGGCCGCCCGCGGGCAAGCGTGTCAAGCTGCTGCTGGCGGGCTCGGCCGGCGGCGCCGGGGCCGATGTCATCCGGCGGCAGGCCGCCGATCTGGAAAACGTCGTCTTCCTGGGGGCGCTGCCGCAGGAGCAGCTGGCCCGCGTGCTTCAGACCGCCGACGTCTTCGTCCTGCCGTCCTTTTTCGAGGGGCTGCCGCTGGTCGTGATCGAGTCGCTTGCCTGCGGCTGCCGGGTGGTGACGAGCGACCTGCCGGGCCTGGATTCCTGGATGCCGGAGGGGCTGTGTGCGGAGGGTTTGGTGGAGCGCGTCCCCCTGCCGCGGCTCATCGGCCCGGACACGCCTCAGACCGAGGACCTGCCGGCCTTCGTCGAACGCCTGGCGGAGGCCCTGAACCGCCAGCTCGCCCGCAGCCTGGAATGCGGCCGGCCGTCCGACCCGCACGGCCGCCTTGAGCCGCTGACATGGGCGGGGGTTTTCGAGCGCATGCAATCATCCTGGCGGGAGTTGATCACATTCTAACGCATTTTGAAAGGAAGGCCTCATTTGAACCTCTCGGACCCGGACGGATGGCCATGCCGTTGGAACGCTTGAAAGTTAAGGGGTCGTCCTGGTCCGGAAGGAGATAGTTCGAAGTTTTCCCTTTGTTTTTGCCTACCGCTTCGCAACCGTTCCGATTCACCTGCAATATCGATTTGATAATCCCTTCCGTCCACTCGCATAGGCATGATCGTTCCAGAGAAGAACACGTGTTGAATGTCATGGGCTTTATCCATGCTGATCAGGGCTGATCAAACGCACCGACGGGAAATAGAATCGGTATCGGCGGGCATCGCGGGTGAGCAGGGCCAATTCCATGACGGCGGCGTGCGCACCGATAAAAAAATCCGGCAGCGGGAATCGTCTTCTGCCGCGGCGCTTCTTGTATCTCAGAAATGCTTTTCCGGCCAGAAAAAGGGCCTCTTTGGGGATGTCGAGTAAAATGAACCCGGCATATCTCAGCGCGGATTCGAGTTCTTCGATGCGTTCAAACCCAATAGATACTTCGGCGTAGATCATCGGGTTGATGAACAAGCGGTTGGCGGTGCTCAACTCCTCCAGCGCTCCTTCCGACCAATCGGCCCAATTGGGATCATTTAGAAAAACGTCTAAAATCACATTGGAATCGACAAGGACGCCTTTCATGATTCCTCACGGGTCAGCGCCATGATCTCATCCGTGGTCATCCGGACCGTCGCCACACCTCTCAGTTTTCGGAATGGATGACGGCTCTTGCTGGTGCCCGGTCTTTTGACGATGTATACTTTTTCTTTTTCCTCGACGAACTCGATTTCCGTGGCCGGTGTAATGCCCAGTTTCTCACGGATATGCTGGGGAATGGTGACTTGCCCCTTGGTCGTGATGCGCATCGGACGCCTCCCATTGGTATTACCAGTATTAGTATTACAGTCATCGCGCCCTGTCAACGGAAGGGTGATATTGGTCGGTGGAACGCCTGACGTGGAAGGCGTGTCCCTTGACCGAAAATGCCTTTGTCCGCATCGCCTGCCATCCCAACTACCCCAACCGACCTGGCGACGCCACGGCCGTGCTGAACATCCTGCGAAAGCTGTGTCAAGCGCCGGGACATCAATTCTGGCCAGACGACATCAGCATCCGCGATTTCCTCGATCCAACCGCAGTCATCGCCCACAGTCTAATCACCGATGTCTATCTTCTTTGCCTGGCGGTTCACAGGAGCGGAAGCAGATGGTGGTGCCCTGGCCGCGGGCGCCGAGGCGGGGGACCGGGCCGAGCTCGATGGGCACACCGCATGCTTCCAAATGGGCCTGCGCCTCCCGGATCGAGCCCGGCCATTCGAAGCGCCGGTCGCTGCCGCCCGGCTGGACCGGGCCAAACGGAACAAAATCCTGCCAAGAAGACGGGGGAAGAAAACCGGAAGAAGGGAAATTTAAAAATAGGCTGGGGGAAAAAAACGGACCAAAGAAAACAGCATGTTCAAACCGCCAGGATCAAGACATTTCTATAACGCCGCTGGGATGCGTGAAACGCGGCGTGTTTTGTGATAGACACGATCATAGACAGCGCAGAATGGCCAAATGGGAGGCGTCCCGGCATGAAAACTCATCCAGGCGAACCGAGGCCCATGGTTGCCGTTTTTTTTTACGGGCGGCACCATCACCATGCGGCCCCAGGCCGGCCGCCGCGGGGTGGTTCCCAGCGACGAATTCGACCGTCTGTTCGCCGAACTGCGTCCGCACCTCCGCGAAGTGGAATTCAAGCCGGTGCTCTGGTCCAACCTGCCGAGCCCGCACATGACGCCCGAACACATGTTCCGGCTCGCCCGGGACGTGGACCGGGCTTTGGCGGCGCCGGCGGTGATCGGTGCGGTGGTCATTCACGGCACCGACGTGCTGGTGGAGTCCGCCTACATGGCCGATTTGACGCTGCGATCCTCCAAGCCGGTGGTCTACACGGGATCCATGCGTTACTATAGCGAAACCGGGTTCGACGGGATCCGCAACCTGCTGAACGGGGTCCGGGCCTGCGTGCTGCCGCTTCCGCCGGAAACCGGCGTGGTGCTGCTGATGACGGACCGGATCTTCAGCGCCCGGGAAGTGGTCAAAATCAACTCGCTCAACATCGACGCCTTCGAAGCCCCCGAGAGCGGGCCGGTGGCTTACGTAGCCGGCGAAGACGTCCGGCTGACCCGGGCCTTTTCTCCGACGGCGGGCATCCGGCGGCCGCTGATCCGGACCCGACGGATCGACTCGAATGTGGCCATGATCTCCTGCTACACCGGCATGGACGGAGCGCTGATCGATCACCTCCTGCACCAGGGGATGGCCGGCCTGGTGCTCGAGGGCTTCGGGGCCGGCAACGTGCCGCCGGGGCTGGTCCCCGCCGTTGAAAAAACCATCGCCCGGGGAGTTCCGGTGGTGCTGACCACCCGCTGCCCCGAGGGCGGCGTCTGGCCGATGTATGCCTATGCCGGCGGCGGGGCCGATCTGGCCAAGAAGGGCGTGATCCTGGGCGGCCGGCTCTCCGGCCCCAAGGCCCGCATCCTGCTGATGACGGCGCTGGGGGCCACCCGAAGTATCGCCAGGATCCGGCAAATTTTTAAGCGCAACAGTTAACGGGAAAACGCCATGAAACGAATGCTGATCAAAAACCTGCTGAACAGCGCTGCGGCGCTCGACCGGGTCCGGGTCAGCGGCTGGGTGCGCACCCGCCGCGATTCCAAGGGCTTTTCATTTTTGGAGATAAACGACGGCTCCTGCCTCAAAAACCTGCAGGTGATCGTGGATGAAACCCTCCCGGCCTTCGGCCAACTCACGGCCGTGACGACCGGCGCCGCCGTGGAGATCGAGGGGGCGCTGGTGGAATCGCCCGGTGCGGGGCAGAAATGGGAGGTCCAGGCGATCGGGCTGCGGCTGCTGGGCGGCGCGGACCCGGAGGCCTTCCCGCTTCAGAAGAAGCGGCACACCGACGAATTTCTGCGCACGATCGCCCATCTGCGGCCGCGGACCAACAAGTACGGCGCCATGTTCCGCATCCGCTCCGAGGCCGCCTTCGCGGTCCATCGCTTCTTCAGGGAGCGCGGCTTTCATTGCCTCCACAGCCCGATCCTCACGGGGTCCGACTGCGAAGGCGCCGGCGAGATGTTCCGCGTGACCACCCTTCCGCTCCATCCGCCCCGGCCCGCCCAAGGCGAGGAAGCGTTTGCCGACGATTTCTTCGGCAAGGAAGCCAGCCTCACCGTATCCGGCCAACTCGAAGCCGAATTGTTCGCCAGCGCGCTGGGCCGGGTGTACACCTTCGGGCCGACTTTCCGCGCCGAAAACTCCAACACCCCGCGGCATGCGGCCGAGTTCTGGATGATCGAACCCGAGATGGCGTTTGCCGATCTCAGCGACAACATGGACCTCGCCGAGGAGCTGGTGAAGGCCTTGACCGCCCATGTGCTGGAGAACTGCCGTGAAGACCTCGACCTGTTCGCCAAATTCGTGGACAAGCAATTAATGGCGAATTTGGAGGCCATCGCCGCCCAGCCCTATGAGCGCCTGCCTTACGCCGATGCCGTCGACATCCTGAAGCGATCGGGGCGCGCCTTTGAGTTTCCGGTCGATTTCGGCGTCGACCTGCAAACCGAGCACGAGCGCTTCCTCTGTGAAGAGCACTTCAAGAAACCCGTCATCGTCTACAACTACCCCCGGGAGATCAAGGCGTTCTACATGCGCCTGAACGATGACGGCCGGACCGTGGCCGCCATGGATCTCCTGGTCCCCCGGGTGGGTGAACTCGTGGGCGGCAGCCAGCGCGAGGAGCGCTACGACGTGCTCGAGCGACGGATTCTGGAAAACGGCATGAAACCTGAAAGCTATTGGTGGTACCTCGACATCCGTCGGTTCGGTTCGGTGCCGCATGCCGGTTTCGGACTGGGCTTCGAGCGGTTTCTGATGATGGCGACCGGCGTGACCAATATCCGTGACGTCATCCCCTTTCCGCGCACGCCCAAGCATCTGGAGTTCTGATAATCTGAATGAGAAAAAAGAAACCTTATGGTAATACCCTGAAGGAGCAGTACCGCGCCAGTGCGCGGGATCGAATCACGGCCTTCCTGCTGGCCGACGGCGCCCTGCGCGGGGCCGTTCTGAACGGCACGCGCATGATCAACGAGATGCGCGCCAACCACGAGCTGGGCATCCTGGAGACATTGGTGCTGGGCCGCGCGTATCTTGGCATCGCGCTGATGGCCGTCGGCCTGAAGGGCGACGATCGCGTGGCCTTGCAGATCAACTGCTCCGGGCCCATTAAGGGTCTCAGCGTAGAGGCGAACGCATTCGGTGAAGTCCGGGGCTACCTGAAACGGGTGCCGATCCCCATCGACCGACCGATGGAGGATTTCGACCTCTCGCGGTTCTTCGGGGCGGGGGTTCTTGCGGTGACGAAGCATCTCCAGAACGCCAAACAGCCGTTCACCGGCCAGGTCGAACTGCGCTACGGCAACATCGCTCAGGACCTGGCGCATTACTACCTGACGTCGGAGCAAATCCCGACTGCATTCAACTTGAGCATCCAATTCGACCGGGCGGGGGACGCCGTCGGGGCGGGCGGTCTCTTCCTTCAGGCGCTGCCGGGCGTCGGAGACGATTTGACCGCCGAGCTGGAAAAACGCGTTCTGAACTTTCCGTCGCTGGGAGCGGTGTTTTCCGGTGAACCGACCCCCGAAGCCGTGGTGCAGGAGGCCCTCGCCGACTACGCGCCGCAGATCCTATCCGACCGCCGGGTGGAGTTCATGTGCCACTGCAGCCGCGAGCGCCTGCACCGCCTGCTCACCCTGCTGCCGATTCAGGACTTGAAAGAGCTGCGGGACAACGGACCCTTTCCCGTCCAGATGCGCTGCCACAACTGCAACACGCCCTACGAATTCAGCCGGGAAGAGGTTCAGGAGATATACGGCAGCCGGTATCCCCATAACTGAAGGGCTGGGAGGATTCGGGGTTCAGGGTTCAGAAAAAACAACCGTCGGGATATGATCGCTGATAGCCGGTTTCATTCGTGCGTGAGAAAGATTGGAATTCTTGCGTCATCGCCAGCGGTTTTCCTGAACCCTGAACCCAGAACCCTGTGATCCTATCCTTGAGCCGTCACTTCTTCTCGGGCTTCGCCGGCGGCTGCTTCTTCAGGCTCTGGACCATCTGGTCGACCGAGACCCCGCCCGGGGCCATTGCCGTCGGATTGATTTCCAGCAAACCCTCCCAGGCCCGCAAGGCTCCCGCAGCGTCCTGCAGATCGTGGAACAGGACGATGCCTTTGTTGAGCCTTGAGACCTCGTGTTTCGGGTTGACGGCGATGGCCTGGTCAAAAGCCTTGACGGCCTCCTGGGGGCGTCCGGCCTTGCGCTCCATGACCCCCATGTCCGTCCACACGTCGGCGTTGTCCGGTTTCAGATCGAGGGCCTTGCGATAGGCCTGGATGGACTGCTCGTATTGGTCGCTGTCGAAATAGGCGTTGCCCAGCTCGACCCATGCCGCGGCATTCGACGGATTTTGCCGGGTTTCTTTTTCCAGGGCCGCGATCTGATCCTGGAGATCTTTCTGGGCCGCGGCGGTGCCGCCGGCCGGCATGCCCTGGATGCCTGGACCCGATTTGTAGACCCCCAGAAACACTCCGCCGAAAAAACCCACCGCCAAAGCCAGCAGGCTGATCAGCAGAGCGGTTTCCTTGCGCATGTAATTTTTAAGTTCTGGCGCTGCCGTCTTTGCCATATTCGCTTCGCTCCCCTCAGCGTTGCACGGTGCGGGTCGAGACCCCTTTGGCGTCCAGTTCGCGCCGGTGAATTTCGGCGGCGTGCTGGCTGGGAAAGGCGCCGGCCAGGAGCTGAAATGAAGGTCCCGGCCCTTTCACCACGTATGGGAAAACCTCTTTTCGAGTAACCCGATGAGCGGCCTCGGCGGCTTCGGCCTCGGATCCATACTGCCCGATCAGGTTGGCGTAAGGGGTTTTCACCACGACGGCATCGGAAAGTCTAAGCGCGCTCTTGGCCTGAGCGGCCTCCGCGAGCGTTCGATAGTGGCCCATGAGCGTCCGCCACCATATCCCCTTGCCGCCCAGATCCGTGCGCACGATGTAAGGCGTCATTCCGGTCTGCCGGAACCCGGACAGAGCGGCCAGGGCATTTTCCTTTTCTTTGCAGCTCGAAAGCAAAATGGAAAAAGGATAGGCCGCACGCCCAACGCTGACGGGAGCGGGTTCGGGCTTCGGCGTTTCGATCTTGGCCGGAGCCGGAGGCGCCGCCGGCGGAGGCGGAACATGGACCGGCTCGGGCAGCGGTGCGGCGGCCGGCGGAGCCGGCTCGGAGGCCGCGACCGCTTTGGGCGTCTCCGGCTCCGTCGCCGCGGGCGGGGCGGCCGGGGCCGGCGGGGGTTCGGCCCTGGGAGGTGCCGCTGGCGTCAGCTCCGGCAGCTTCTTGCGAACGAGAGCCGGCTGATTGGATTCGGCGGCATACGCCACACCGGAGCCGAAGCCGGCATTCCAGCGGTTGCCCACGGCGCAGCCGGACGCGTCTTCGCTCGGGCCTATGTTGCGGATGGCCCGCCGCTCCGCCATGAACTGCCCCGCATCCCAAAGCAAACCGGGCATGCAGACGAGCATCAGTCCCACCATCAGGTAGCGTCTGGTTTTCCTTTTCGAGGCGGCCATGATTCGTAAATTCCTCCGGCTTGGAGTTGGGGGTTTGACGGACGGTTTGCCATTCCATTTATATAGCAATCCGCTCGAAAAATAAAGCATGAGCACTCCACGGTCGGATGGCGCACCAGACGGGGTGGCGGGCGTTGTCCAGAGGCGCTGGATAATGAAGACTGTTTTTGACAAACGGAATATGGTAGTTAAAATCGGACCGTAAAACCATGTGCGATCATCCGGACAGAAAACGGAATGCCTCCCTGCCGATCCCTGCGGTCATCATCTGGGCGTGGTTGGCCGTCCTCCTGATTTCGAGTGCGGCCCTGCCGCCGGCAGGGACTGCCGCCCTGCAGGTGCACCACGACCTTTCCATCGAGCTGGTTCCCTCCGCCCACATGCTGATAGGTCATGACCGGATGAGCATCCGTGTCGACGACCGGCACAAATTGCTGTTCTCGCTTGCCGATCGGGTGACCCAAATCCGGGTTGAAGCGGACGGCATGCCCCGCACCTTCAAGTTCTCAAACTCCGAGCTGCAAATCCCCATCGAATCGGACGAACGCCGCCGCACGATCGAGGTCGTCATTGCGTATGAGGCCGTTTTCAACGATCCCGTGCCGCTCCAGCCGCTCAACACCGACAATCCCGGTTTCGGCGTCACCGCTTCCATATCGACGGCCGGCACCTTTCTGCTGTCCGGTGCCGGCTGGTACCCCGACCTGGTGGACGGCCAGGATTCATTCCGGCTGAGAGTCAAGGCGCCGGACGGCATCATCGCCGTCACGTCCGGCCAATGCCTCGGCCATGCGACCCAGAACGGGTGGACGCTGTCCGAGTGGCGCATCGACCATGCCGCCCGCGGGCTGGCCCTGTCGGCCGCCGCCTACCAGGTGCAGGAGCGAAAAGTCGGCGATGTCACGGCCGCCACCTATCTACTGGCACCCAACCAGGACCTGGCCCCGGCCTACCTGGAAGCCACCGCCAGGTATCTGCAACTCTATTCGGAGCTTTTCGGACCCTATCCGTTTCCCAAGTTCGCGGTGGTCGAAAATTTTTTCCCCACCGGCTTCGGCTTCCCCTCCTACACGCTGCTCGGCGGCAGTGTGCTGCGCCTGCCCTTCATTCTTTCCACCAGCCTGGGCCATGAAATCGCACACTGCTGGTGGGGGAACGGGGTTTACGTCGATTATGAATCCGGCAACTGGAGCGAGGCCTTGACCACCTACGTTTCCGATTACCTCTACCGGGAAATGGAATCGCCGGCTGAAGCCAAAGACTATCGAATTCAGGCCTTGCGCAATTACTCGACCCTGGTGCCTCCGGCGAAGGATTTTCCGCTCTCGCGCTTTTTGAGCCGCACCGACCCGGTCACCAAGGCCGTGGGCTACGACAAGGGCGTCATGGTGTTCCACATGCTGCGTCGATGGATCGGGGAGGACGCCTTCTGGGGCGCGCTGCGGGACGTCTATCGCGAGCGGCTGTTCCAAACGGTGTCCTGGGACGACCTGCGCCAGGCGTTTGAGCGCCGGTCGGAGCGATCCTTAAACGACTACTTTGACCAATGGGTCAAGCGCAGGGGCGCCCCGCGGGTGCGTCTGGAAGACGTGAGGGATGAACCCGCCTTCGGCGGGACGGCCGTCACGGGCCGGCTGGCGCAGGAGAAGCCCTTCTTTAATGTCGAAATGGAGGTGAGCCTCGAAACCCGCGGCCGCCGCCTGGATCAAACCGTGCGCCTGTCCGAGGCCTCCGGCCGGTTCGAATTCACGGGGGTTTCCGAGCCGAAGCGGCTGACGGTCGATCCGGACGGTCATACCCTGCGCCGCCTCGATCCCGCCGAGATCCCGCCGGCTGTAAACTCTCTGAAAAGCTCTCCGTCCATCATGATGGTGGTATGCAGGCAGGCCGGCGGCAGCGGCCCGCGGCTGGCCGAACTCATCGCCCGCTCGCTGGGGCTGCGCCATCCGGCAGTGGTTGATGAAGATGAGATCGGCCCCGGCCGCCTCGAAGACCGGGATATCATCTGGGTGGGTCTGCCGCGCGATCGAAGTTTTCTGCGAACGGCGCCGGCCGGTCTGCAGTTCACCGCAGACGGCGTCTCTATGCAAGGCGCGAACGTTCCGGCCGACGCCGACACGTTTTTCGGCGTCCTGCCGCATCCCGGCGACCCCCTGCGGGTCATGGGGATCTTCCTGCCGGGTCCGCCGGCGGCGGCTGAAAGCGCCGCTGCCAAGATCACTCATTACGGCCGCTACAGCTACCTCACGTTCAAAGACGGCCAGAACCGGGACAAGGGCGCCTGGGCGGTAACCCATTCGCCGGTCCTTCATCGGTGGGATTGATTTCATGAGAAGTTTTTGGGGGGCATGCTTGACCTTGCTGGCGATCCTGGCCGGACCGGCAGCCGCGGACGTTGCGCAGCCGGTCTTCGACCTGCGCGCGATGCGCCCTACCACCCTCGCGGAGCTGATGCCGGAACTCCTTCAGAGCCGGATCATCGTGGTCGGAGAGCAGCACACCGATGCCGGCCACCACCGCGCCCAGCTGCGGGTGATCCAGGCCATGCACACCGCCGGCGCCCGGGTGGCGGTCGGGCTCGAAATGTTCCGGAAAAACAGCCAGGACGCGCTCGACCGCTGGGTTTCCGGAGACATCCCGCCCAAGGAATTCGAAAGAATCTTCCATGACAATTGGGGCTACCCCTGGCCCGCCTACCAACCCATTTTCGAGTACGCCCGCGCATCGGGGATCCCCATGATCGGGCTCAATGTCCCCCGGGAAATCACCCGGCAGGTGGCGCGGGGCGGGTTCCAATCGCTGACCGAAGGCCAGCGGGGCCAGCTCGCGGACGTGACCTGCCAAATCGATGAAGAATACATGCGTTACATCCGCAGCGTTTACGGCGCCCACGCCCACGGCAACATGAATTTCACTTTTTTCTGTGAAGCCCAGATGGTCTGGGACAACGCCATGGCGGTTCACGCGCTGGAGTTTCTCAGGTCCCGCCCCGATACCACGATGGTCATCCTCACCGGCGTCGGCCACGCGCAGAAAGGAGCGGTGCCGCGTCAGATCCGCCTGCGCTCGCCGCTGCCCGTTTTGGTTTTTCTGCCGGAAGTCCCCGGCAGCATCGACCGGCAGACCATTGATCGCCAGGACGCGGATTTCCTCTTGATGGGTGTCCAATGAAATTCTGCAGCGATTGCGGCAGCCGTTTGGAGTTCGCGACGCCGGCCGGCGACGACCGCGGGAGGTTCATCTGCCCGGCTTGCGGCACCATTCACTATCAAAACCCGCGGGTAGTGGTGGGATGCATCCCGGAGCATGAGGGGCGGATTCTGCTGTGCCGCCGGGCGATCGAACCGTGCTACGGAAAATGGACCCTGCCGGCCGGCTACCTCGAGAACGGCGAATCCGTTTCCGCCTGCGCCGAGCGCGAAACTCGTGAAGAAACCGGGGCGCGCGTCGATGACCTGACCCCGTATCGGCTTTTCAATATTTGCCACATCAACCAGATCTACTTCATGTTTAGAGGCCGGGTGGCGGATGCGGGGGAAGGACCCGGCAAAGAGAGCCTGGAGGTGAGGTTTTGCACGGAGGCCGAAATCCCTTGGGATCAGATTGCCTTCCGCGTCATTTCCGAGACGCTGCAAACCTACCTCCGCGACCGCCGGAATGGAACCTTTCCGTTTGGCATCGGCGATATCCGGCCGGCGGCCGGGCAAGGGATTTATCGAAAACGATGATGGGTATCGAACCGTTGCGGATGGGCAGCCGTGCCCGAGCGAAAAGACTCCGGCGGATGGGCGGCCTTACCCTGGCCGTGATGCTGCTTTCCCTTTGGGCCTGCAGCGACCCGCCGCCCGCCCCGGCGCCGGCGCCGGCGGGGCCAGAAAGCTTTACGTTTTTGGATGTCGGCCGCAATTCCCGTTTCTCCGATGCGCTCCGCCGGGAGCTGTCCCAGAAACTGGGCAACGACGCCCTGGAGCGGCGCGGCATCATCGACCTGGAATGCAACTACAAGGGTTTTATTTCGGCGCATTTGCCGGATCTGGAGGCCATCAACCGCCGGCTGAACCACCCGCCCGGGGAACGGGTCGAGCATGATCAGATCAAGCTCATGTACCGCTACGCCCGCCAGAAAAAGACTCCCTTCGACTATGTCGAGCTGGTTTTCGATGGATCCAACGGGCCTCCGCTGGTCTTCCGCATCCGGTTCAAGGAAGACGAGGCCGGACTGGTCGACGCCTTGCGCGCCAAGCACGGCCCCCCGCAGATCGTTCCATGGGAAATCGAAAACGGGCAATCCCTCATCTGGCGCAAGGAGCAGGATATCCTGGTGGTGTCGCTGGTGCCGAACGTGTATGGCGGCAGCGATCACCACGTCTTCATTTACTTCACCGAGAACCTGAGCCGCCGAATCGAATGGGAGCAGAGCCAGAGGCGTCAAAAACCAGACGACCCATCACCCGCCGGGAAAAGGGCCTTCTGAAGAGAAGGGGGCTGGCCGCCCCGCATGCGCTTTGCAGCCTGCCGGAAATATGGTAAACCCAACCCAGCGATGGTCTGCATCACGCATGGGCGCCCAGCAATTCATATTGAAGCTGAGAGGCCGACGTTACCTACTTAACCCTGAGCATTGCGCTCAAAAGAAGGGAGCATCGAATGAAATATGTATATGGATGGTTAGTCTTGGCTATGGCGCTTCTTCCGTTTCCGTCCTGGTCCGCCGACAAAGCCGCCGCCCCGCCGAAGGAACTTAAGACCTTTCAGGACAAACTCAGCTATGTCCTCGGCCGGGAGGTCGGCCAGGGGCTGAACGAGTCCCCGTCTAAAATCGATCTCAACCTGTTCATGCGCGGCATCCAGGACATCCTCAACAACCGCCAGTCGCCGCTCCCGCCTGAGGAGGAGGAGCAGGTCAAAGCCGAGTTCTCAGCCCAGATGCAGGCGGAGCAGACCAAGAAGCTGGCGGCCGCGGCGGACCAGAATGCGAAGGCCGAGGAATCCTTCCTGGCCAAGAACAAATCCGAGAAAGGCGTGGTCACCACCGCCAGCGGACTGCAGTACCAGGTGCTCAAGGAAGGCACGGGCGCCGGCATCAAGCAGACCGACAAGGTGAAGGTCCATTACCGCGGCACCCTGATCGACGGCAAGGAGTTCGACAGCTCCTACGCCCGCAACCAGCCGGCGGTGTTCGACGTCGCGGGCGTCATCCCCGGATGGACGGAAGGCCTCCAGCTCATGAAGTTCGGCGGCAAGTACCGGCTCTGGGTGCCGTCCAAGCTGGCCTACGGACCCCGCGGCGCCGGCAGCGTCATCGGCCCGAACAGCCTCTTGATTTTCGATGTGGAGCCGATCGAAATCGCAAATTGACCTGGTGCTTGCATTGTGCCAAACAGTGACTAACGTCTCGACGGGGAACCCACCCGATGATCGCCAAAAGGAGGTGTGTGCATGAAGGAGAAGCGTAATTTGCATCTGAAGGTTCAGGAGCTCTGCGACTGTTACGCAACCACGGACCCTCTCAAGGAGATGTCCACCCTCGGGCAGGACAAGGACAAAGAGGAGGCCGCCCTCAAGTGGCTGGCGCTGGCGGCGCTGCACGGGGTGAACCACAACGCGGACGAAATCACCATCAAGCGGGACGCCAAGGGCCAATTCAAGGTATTCGCCAAATACCGCGAGACCGAGCTGCCCTCGCCCGGCGCAGAGGTGGGGCAGCAGATCATGGCCGCCGTCCGCGAGATCACCCACATCGAGGGCGAGAAGGGCAAGACCGTTCTGGCCCTGGGGATGCGCAACGACAGCCTCGAATTGAAGGTCAAGGTCCAGGCCAAGGGCGGGCAGGAGGAAGTCGAGATCGAGTTCCCCGGTTGACCCGCACCGCGATTGAGCTGCACGGGGCCGCATGCCAGCGGCCCTTTTTTATGGAGGAATGCATAACGCCATGGGTGACCCCGGCAACAAGATCATTTATTCGATGATCGGAGTCAGCAAGTTTTACGACAAGCGGCCGGTGCTGCAGGACATATCGCTTTCGTACTTTTACGGCGCCAAGATCGGCGTTCTGGGCCTGAACGGATCCGGCAAGAGCTCCCTGCTGCGCATCCTGGCCGGCGTGGACAAGGAGTTCGTCGGCCAGACCGTCATCTCTCCCGGGCTGACCGTGGGCCTCCTGGAGCAGGAGCCGCGACTGGACGACTCCAAGACCGTGCGCGCCGTGGTCGAGGAGGCCGTCCAGGAGACGGTCGACCTCGTGGCGGAGTTCAACCGCATCAACGAGAAGCTGGCCGAGCCCATGTCCGATGAAGAAATGGACAAGACCCTTGCCCGCCAGGGCGCCATCCAGGAAAAACTGGACGCCCTGGATGCCTGGGATCTCGACTCGCGCCTCGAGATGGCCATGGACGCGCTGCGCTGCCCGCCGGGGGACACCCCGGTCAAGGTCATCTCCGGCGGCGAGCGGCGGCGGGTGGCGCTCTGCCGCCTGCTGCTGCGCAAGCCGGACATCCTGCTCCTGGACGAGCCCACCAACCACCTCGATGCCGAAACCGTCGCCTGGCTCGAACACCATCTCCGGGACTACGCCGGAACGGTGATCGCCGTGACGCACGACCGCTACTTCCTGGACAACGTCGCCGGCTGGATCCTGGAACTGGACCGCGGCCGCGGCATCCCCTGGAAGGGCAACTATTCCTCCTGGCTGGAGCAGAAAAAGGCCCGGCTGCAACTGGAGGAAAAAGCCGAAGGCAAGCGCCAGAAGACCCTCGAGCGCGAGCTGGAATGGATCCGCATGAGCCCCAAGGCCCGCCAGACCAAGTCCAAGGCGCGGATCACGGCCTATGAAAAGCTGCTGTCGCAGGACAGCGCCAAACGCCAGGAGGATCTTGAGATTTACATTCCCCCCGGCCCCCGGCTGGGCAATCTCGTGGTGGAAGCCGAGGGCGTGTCGAAGGCATTCAACGATCGGCTGCTGGTCGACCAAGTGACGTTCTCGTTGCCGCCCGGCGGCATCGTGGGCGTCATCGGACCGAACGGCACCGGCAAGACCACCCTGTTCCGGATGATCACCGGCCAGGAGCAGCCGGACTCCGGCACGATCCGGATCGGGGACACCGTGCGCCTGGCGTATGTCGACCAGAGCCGCGACAGCCTCAACCCCGACCAGGCGGTCTGGGAGGTGATTTCGGACGGCGAGGATGTCATCGAGCTCGGAAAGATTCAGGTGAAGTCCAGGGCCTATGCGGCGCGCTTCAACTTCTCGGGGTCCGACCAGCAGAAGAAAGTGGGGATGCTCTCCGGAGGCGAGCGCAACCGCGTGCACCTGGCGCGGATGCTGAAATCGGGGGCCAATGTCCTGCTGCTCGACGAACCGACCAACGACCTGGACGTCAACACCCTGCGGGCGCTCGAAGAGGCGCTGGAGGATTTCGCCGGATGCGCGGTCGTCATCAGCCACGACCGCTGGTTCCTGGACCGGATCGCCACCCACATCCTGGCCTTCGAGGGCGACAGCCAGGTGGTCTGGTTCGAGGGCAACTACTCGGATTATGAAGCCGACCGCCGCAAGCGGCTCGGTGCGGAAGCCGACCAGCCGCACCGGATCAAGTACAGACAGCTGACGAGATAGAAGATGGTTTTAAGTGTTAGGTTTTAAGTGTTAAGCGTCTTACCCCGCCGCGGCGGGGATTTATCCCCAGACTAACTGAAAATTGCTATTTGAAATCATTCATAAATTTTGAAGTTAGTTGGAAGAATTTCTCATGGGGGCCAAAAGAGGCATTCGAACCTCCCTTGTTTTTGAGTTAAAACTTAACACTTAAAACTTAAAACGGCCCCGCAAAGCGGGGCATAATCCTCCCAATTCCATAACGGTGCATCTGCGGGGATTTCGGCCTTCGGCCAGGGCCAGCCGCTCGGAAGCGGACAGGTAAAGGACAGCGTCTCGCGGCGCGTGGGGTGCTCCAGCGTGATCTCCCGGGCCAGCAAAGCGATCTGGCGGGCCGGCAATGGAGCCTGGGCGCCGTAGCGCACGTCTCCCACGATCGGGCAGCCGATGTGCGCCAGTTGCAGGCGGATCTGGTGTTTGCGGCCGGTCTCCAGCTCGACTTCGATGAGGCGGCGGTCATCGGCTGTTTCCAGCACCCGGTAGGACAGCCGGGCCTCGCGGCTGGAGGGCGTCGACTGCGCCGCAATACGGCTGAGCCGGTCCTGGCGCTCGATGTGATTCGTCCGTTGCCCGCGCTCCGACGGCAGCCGCCCTTCGACCACCGCGAGATAAACTTTCCGGAGCTGACGAGTGCGCAGCTGGGCGCTCAGCCGCGCGGCGGCTTTTGACGTGCGCGCGAAAATCATGACGCCGGCGACGGGGCGGTCGAGGCGGTGCACGAGGCCGAGAAAGACCCGGCCCGGCTTGTGGTGGCGCTGCTTGATCCAGGCCTTGGCCAGGTCCAGCAGATTGGCGGCCCCGGTCTCATCTCCCTGGGCTAAGAGTCCGGCCGGCTTGTAGAGAACCAGCAGGTGGTTGTCCTCATGGAACACGGGCCAGCGCTCATGCAAAAATGAAATCATGGCAGTACCCGAGCCCGCATGATGTTCGAAAAGAAGCCATTATCCTCATCACGTCGCACCCTGCCGGATGTGGCCCAAATGGACGCCGTCCTGCGATCCTGCGGCATCCGCCTTTCCCGGATTCAACTCCGCCAGCTTTGGGCCTATCACAGCCTGCTGCGTGAACGCAATGCCGACTTGAACCTAACCCGGGTCCACAACTTCGCCAACATGGTTCTCAAGCTTTATGCGGACTCGATGCTGCCGGCCGACCTCCTGGAGCTGCCCTCCCCGCTGCTCGATCTCGGCACGGGTCCCGGCATGCCGGGGATTCCCCTCAAAATCTACCGGCCGTCGCTGAAAATCATCCTGGCGGAAAGCCGCGGCAGGCGGGTGGATTTTTTGCAGGAGGCGGTCGCCCGGCTCGGCCTTCCCGGCCTGAGTGTCGAGCCGGCCCGGATCACCGAACGCTTCGGGACGCCGGTGGCCGGGGTGATCACCCGAGCCGTCGAGACGATCGCAAAGACCCTGGAGCGTGTCGCCGGCTGCCTGGCCATGAACGGACTGGTGATCCTCATGAAGGGCCCGCATTGCGACGATGAGATCGTCAGGGCCCAGGACCGATTCTCCGGGACGTTCACCCAGGTCTCCGATCGACCCTACCGCATCCCCGGCACCGGCCACGCCCGGCGGCTGGTCGTGTACCGAAGAATGGACGAGCCGCTCTACAGCCGGCAGGCCAGAGCCATGGAAGGACGGACCGTGCGCACCATCACCAGCGACCAGAATCCCGTTTTCAAAGACCTGAAAAAGACGCTGACCGGCCGCGGGATCCAGAAAAGCGGGCAGGCCCTGGTGTCCGGCGAAAAGCTGGTCGGAGAGGTTCTGGCCGCTCATCCCGGATGCTGCCGGGCCTGGGTGAGCCGCCCCGATCAATTGCCTCCGGACACGGCCGCTCATCTGCCCTGGTACCAGCTGGCCCCCGAACTGCTTCGGGACCTCGACATCTTCGGCTCCCGCGCCCCATTGCTGCTCATCCGGGTTCCGGACATGCGCCCCTGGGCGGCGTCGGAGGGCTTCCCGCCCGGGGCGAGCGTGATGATCCCGTTTCAGGACCCGGAAAATGTGGGCGCGGCCATCCGGTCGGCCGCGGCGTTCGGCGCCGCCCAGGCGATTCTGCTGGCGGAAAGCGCCCATCCCTTCCACCCCAAGGCCCTGCGCGCTTCGGGCGGGTCGGTGCTGAGCCTGCCGCTGCGCTCCGGTCCGGCCCTGGGGGCCGTTTCGGCGGAGCTGCCGATCGTGGCGCTCTCGGCCGATGGAACCGATATCCGGCAGGCGGAGTTTCCCGAGGCCTTCGGCCTGCTGGCCGGCTTGGAAGGCCCGGGTCTGCCGGAGCGCTGGCGCCGCCGCGCCGTGCGCATTCCCATCCGCCCGGAGGTGGAGTCGCTCAATGCAGCGGCCGCGATGGCGGTGGCGCTGTACGAATGGCAGAGGAGGATGGCGGGTTAATCTCGAATGGCGATAACGGCATCCAACTCGAAGCACGAAATCCGAAGCCCGAAACAAATCCGAATGGCCAAATGGCCGAAACAAAATAAAACCCATCTCAGACCGCGGCCAAACTGTTTTGGTCATTTTCTTGTTGAACATTCGAATTTGTTTCGTGTTTCGCGCTTCGGATTTCGAATATTGTTCGCAAGGCTACCATCAAAAACATGGAAATCGATCCTCAAAGGCACCAGAGCCCAGTTCAGCCTCAACCTCCGGGCGGCGTCTACCTCTGTCAGGTGGGGGATGAAGTCTCCTGCGGGGCCTGCTGCGGGCTGTACAACTGCGCCGACGCCTCGCGGGGAGCGCTCGAGGGTCTGATTGCCGGCCGTACCGCGGCCTTTCGGGGGATTCCGCGGGACGCGGATGCCATCACCGATTTCCAGGTGCGCATGGAACGGCGGGATCCGCGTCCGCGACCCTATCCCGATTTCTACCATTGCCCGTTTTTGGGATTTATCGATCGGCACCGCCGCCGGGTGGGATGCCTGCTGCATCCCATGGCCGACGGCAACGAGGGCATCGACTACCGCGGCCTCAGTTTTTACGGGGGCCTGGCCTGCCGCGACTACTTCTGCCCCTCCTACCGCAACCTGTCGGCGTCCCACAAGGAGATCGTGAAAGCGGTTGGCATCGACTGGTACCTCTACGGCCTCGTGATCACCGAGGATCGGCTGCTGGGCGCATTTTTCGGCGAAATCGAAAAGCGTTTAAACCGCCTCCTGTCCCCGACCGATGTTCTGCCGCATGCCGATTCCCGCCGGGCCGTGCGTGAATTTCTGGCGCTCAAACTCGACTGGCCCCACCGGCTGCCGGGCGCCAGAGGCCCTGGCAATTATTTTTTCAACGACGGCCTGTACCCGAAGCCGCCGATCGACTATGCGCGGCTGGGGGCGGCCCCCTCCGCTCTCGACCCGATCCTGCATGAGCTGTCATCCGGCTTCAACCGGCCGGAAGAACTCGTCCAGGCCGAGAGCCGGATCGAGCGCCTTCTGGATCGGATTCTGCAGCCGATCGGAATTCCGGGAAATGGACCGGAACGGTTGAATTCCAGGCTGGGCCTGTGATATAAGCGCGGGCCAACAAACCCGATCAAACCACGGCCGAGGAGGAACCTGATGGGCAAAGGGGATCAACGTTCGAAAAAAGGCAAAATCTGGCGGGGCACGCACGGCAAGGTCCGGCCCAAAAAGAAAAAAGCGAAGGAAGCGGCATGAATGCCAAACCGTCGAATGCCCGGACGCCCGACTGGGACATCGACAGCATGTTTGCAGACCGGTGGTCGCCGCGGGCGTTTTTGAGCGATCCGCTCACGGAGCGCGAAATTCAGACGCTCTTTGAGGCCGCGCGCTGGGCGCCGTCCTGCTTCAACGAGCAGCCCTGGCGGTTCGTCTACGCCACCGCGCCGGAGCAGCGCCAGAAGCTGGTGGCCTGCCTCGTGGCCAAAAACCAGCTCTGGGCCGGCCGGGCGCCTTTGTTGATGTTCGTCCTGGCCCGGCGCAAATTCCAGAAAACCGGCCAGGAGAACCGCCACGCGCCCTACGATGCCGGCGCCGCCTGGATGGCGCTGGCGCTCCAGGCCCGCAAACTCGGACTGTATGCGCACGCCATGGCCGGTTTCAATCTGGACAAGGCCTATGAAACGTTGGGGGTTTCGCGAGACGAATTTCACATCATGGCGGCGATCGCCGTGGGTCGTTTGGGAGACGCCTCCGAGCTGCCCGAGGATCTGCGCGCCATGGAGGCTCCCAACAGCCGCAAACCGCATGCCGAAGTGGCCACGGACGTTTTTTGAGATTCCCGCCGCGAGCGGCACGTATGCCCTCCTGCTGGCCTGTCCACGATGCCGGAAGCTGCGGATCGGACGTCTGGGCGAACGCCGGATCCCCCCGGGCTGGTACATCTACGTCGGCAGCGCGTTCGGACCCGGCGGGCTGAAGTCCCGCTGCCTCCGCCATCTGCGCGCTTTGCGCCGGTTGCACTGGCATATCGACTATCTGCGGCCGGCCGCCTCCCTGCAAGATATTTGGTTCAGCGCGGATCCCGTCCCGCGCGAGCACCTGTGGGCCGAGACGATCGCCGGCTTGCCCGGAGCCGGCATCCCCATCCCCCGCTTCGGCGCGAGCGACTGCCGCTGCCGGAGCCATCTTTTCCACTTTGCGGCCAAGCCCGTCCTTGCGGTCTTCCGGCGGCGGACCCTGCAGCGAGTACCGGCATCGGCTTCCATCATGGCTTTTTCGCCAGCAGCGCCTCGCCAAGCGCGCCGCAATGCATTATAGTGGTGCCACTCGATCGAACCCTGCAACCAGGAGAAATGACGATGATCGCCTATTTCGTCCACGACCCGCGCAAAAAGCAAGACACCATCTACCTGCCGGATCTGGGTTGCTTCATCCCCGTCGACAAGGCCGCCATGGAGCGCTTTATAGCGGTCCAGCCCGATTTCGCCAGCTGGACGGGCATGCGATGCGCCCAGGTCAAACCCGAAGAGTTCGGCACCGTGGTCGCCACGCGCGACGACCAGGGCGATGTCTGCATTGCCCAAGAGGACCTCTGGCGCGAGCGGATGTTCGCCAATCTGGGCAGCCCGATGGGTCGGCTCCAATGACCTTGCCCGAGGCCCCTCTTTGACGAAAGTGAAGCGATCATGACGTCGTCCCGCTTGCACGAATACCTCGATTTCGCGGTTCAAACCGCTCATGAGGCCGGTCGCCTGACGCTCGGGTATTTTCAAACCGGGCTCCAGCCGGACATGAAACCCGACGACACGCCCGTCACCGCCGCCGACCGCAACGCGGAGCAGTTGATCCGGACGCGCATCGAGAGCCGCTATCCCGGGCACCGCATCGTCGGGGAGGAGTTCGGCGCCCGGGGCGCCGACACCGCCGCGCCCTGCTGGTGGATCGACCCCATCGACGGGACCAAGGCCTTCGTGCGCGGCGTGCCGCTCTACGCCGTGCTCCTCGGTCTGGAGATCGAGGGCCGGGTCGCGGTGGGGGCGGCCTATTTCCCGGCCCTGGATGAAATGCTGTGCGCCGCCGACGGGCTCGGCTGCCGCCTGAACGGACGGCTGTGCCGGGTCAGCGAAACCCCGGCCCTCGCGCGCGGCATCGTTTCCTTCACCAACGCCGCCAGCTTCAAAGCCGCCGGAAGGGAAGCCGCCTGGCAGCGGATCCTGGCCGCGGCCTATCACAGCGTCGGCTGGTCGGATGCCTACGGCCATGCGCTGGTCGCCTCCGGCCGACTGGAACTCATGCTGGATCCGGTGATGAATCCGTATGACTGCGGGCCTTTTCCGGTCATCCTGCGAGAGGCCGGCGGGTATTTCGGGGACTGGTCCGGAAAGGAAACCATCTACGGCAATGAGGCCATCAGCACCACGCGCAAACTGCTGCCGGAAGTTTTGCAGCTGATCCGCGGGGATTAAACCTTGCCAAGGTATTATTGCCGTTATAGGCTGCCTTGCGATCGCCAGGGGGTTCCATAATAGACGGTATTTTGCTGGAGAAAAAGGAGGAAAGCATGGGACTGGGAAAAGAGATCGAAAAATTGGGTTCATTGGATCCGACGAAGAAGGCGTTTTCGCTGTTTGAAGAGTTCAAGGCGTTCGCTTTCAAGGGCAACGTGATCGACCTGGCGGTCGGCGTGATCATCGGCGCGGCGTTCGGAAGAATCGTCGAATCGCTGGTCAAAAACATCATCATGCCGCTGGTCAGCATCATCATGCCGGGGGAGCAGAGCTACACAGGTTGGAAATTTGTCCTCGACGGCAAAGAGGTTCCCTACGGCCTGTTCATCGGCGAGATCGTCAACTTCATCGTGGTGGCGCTGGCGCTGTTTATCTTCATCGTGAAGTTCCTCGGATGGATCATGAAGTCCAAGCAGGAGGAGGCCACCGCCCCCGCGCCGCCGCCGCCGCCGACCCGGGACCAGGAGCTCTTGGCCGAAATTCGGGATTTGCTGAAGAAATAGACCGGCATGCAGATGCGATGGCTGCCGTCGTAGCGTTCCCGCAGGTCAGATTCGCGGCCGGAATCAGCGAGGGGAACGCCCTGGGATGACTCAAACGCTTTCAATCTTCATCGCGGCCTACCTGGGCGTGGCGCTCGGACGCATACCGGGCCTGATGCTCGACCGCACCGGAATTGCGCTCCTGGGCGCCATCGCGATGATCGTGGCGGGGGCGATGTCGCTGCCCCAGGCGGTGCAGGCGGTCGACCTGCCGACCATCGTGCTCCTCTACGCGCTCATGGTCGTCTCCGCCCAGCTGCGGCTCGGCGGCTTCTATACGCGCACGGCTTTCTGGATCACTTCCGTTCTGGTTCATCCACGCTTTTTTCTATGGGTGGCCATGTTGACGAGCGCCGTGCTTTCCTCGGTGCTGGCCAATGACATCGTCTGTCTGGCGTTTACGCCCGTGCTGACCCTGGCTCTGCTGTCCGGCCGCCGAAACCCCGTTCCCTACCTGCTCGGGCTGGCGATTGCCAGCAACATCGGGTCGGCCGCCACCATCATCGGCAACCCCCAGAACATGCTGATCGGCCAGGTCGGCCGGCTGGCGTTCGATCGGTTTTTCTTCTGGTGCGCGCCGCCGGCGGCAGCCGCTTTGCTGTTGAGCTACCTGCTGCTGTGCTGGTTTTTCCGAAAGGACTTCCACCGGCGGGAGGAAACTCCGGATGCCCGGCCGATCCTCCAGACGCTGCCGCGCTTCGACCGCTGGCAGAGCGTCAAGGGGCTCGGGGTGGTCGGCTTGCTGCTGGCGATGTTCCTGACCGCCGTGCCGCGGGAGATGAGCGCCATCGGGGCGGCGGGAATCCTGCTGTGCAGCCGCCGCCTGAAATCCCGCGAGATGCTGCAACTGGTCGATTGGCACCTCATCACCCTGTTTTGCGCCCTTTTTGTCCTTGTCCACGGCATCGAGGCGACCGGGCTGCCGGCAGCCCTCCTAGCCCAATTGAGAAACTTCGGGGTGGACCTCCATGACCTGTTCACCTTGAGCGGGATTTCGGTCGTGCTCAGCAATCTGGTCAGCAATGTTCCGGCCGTCATGCTGCTGATCCGGTTCCTGGAACCGTCCCGGCTCGACCAATGGTATGCCCTGGCCGTATCCAGCACGTTCGCCGGCAACCTGATCACGATCGGCAGCATCGCCAACCTGATCGTCATCGAGCAGGCCGCGGCCTGCGGCGTCAACATCTCCTTCCGCGCCCACGCCCGGGTGGGAATCCCCGTCACGATCGTCTCCCTGATCGTGCTGGCGGTGTGGATCGCCGTATGATCCGCCGCTGCCCTGCTCTTTGACTTGTGCCCGAATTCGTGGCATGGTGCGGTCGTCGGCCTCCATTCCTTCCATCGCAGGCGCCGTCAATGTTCTCACAGCGACGGCTCTCAGGAAAAACCTCATGAAGATCCGCCTCGCCCAGGGATCCGAACTGCTTTTCTCAAACCGTTTGGCTGACCCGTTGCCGACCGTCGAAAAACTCCTGGACCGCGTCCACCGCGCCTACCCGGAGCGGACGGCCGGCTGGTGCGATGAAAACGGACAGCTGCGCCAGACCCTGGCAGTCTTCGTCAACGGCGAGCACATCCGCTACCGCCAGGGATTCCAGACCGAGCTGAAGGACGGAGATGACGTGTATGTCATCCCGTTGATTGCGGGGGGATGATTGAGCTGCGCCGCATAGAGCATAGGGCATGGAGCATAGAGCAGAAAACTGGAGTCCATAGCCTTTTACCCTTTGCTCTCTGCTCTATGCCATTATAATTTGCTCCATAAACAGAAGGAGGACCGCCATGGCCAACGGTTACATGGGTAAATTCCTGAACGTCGACTTGTCCCAGGGAATCCTTTCGGAAGAGCCGATCGATCCGCCGATCTGCCGAGACTACATCGGCGGCTACGGGGTCGGGGCGCGGCTGCTCTACGACCGCATTCCCAAAGGTGCCGACCCCCTGGGGCCGCAGAACATCCTGGGTCTGCTGACCGGGCCCCTCACGGGCACGCCGGCCATCATCGGATCGCGCTTCGTCGCCGTCGGCAAGTCTCCGAAAACCGGCGGCTGGGGCGACGCCAACTGCGGCGGGCACTTCGGACCGCACCTCAAGTTCGCCGGGTTCGACGGGGTGTTTTTCTCCGGAGCGGCGCCTCGACCGATGTATCTTTTCATCGAGGACGGCAGAGCCGAGCTGCGCGATGCCGCCGACCTCTGGGGGCTGGGGGTGACCGCATTGGAGGACCTGCTGGTGCAACGTCACGGCAAGAGCATTCAAGTCTGCTCCATCGGGCCGGCCGGTGAGAAGCTGGCGCTGACGGCCTGCATCATGAACGACAAAGAGCGCGCCGCCGGACGCTCCGGGCTGGGCGCGGTGATGGGATCCAAGAAGCTGAAGTGCGTCGTCGTCAAGGGCAAGCTGTCCGTCCCGGTGCACGACGAGCAGAAGATGAAAGACCTGCGCAAACACTATCTCAAGCAGGCCACGGGCGCCTTCGAGGTCTTCAAGAAATACGGCACGGCCGGCATCACTCACGACGCCATCCTGAGCGGTGACGGCCCGGTCAAGAACTGGGGCGGCGCCGGGACCACCGATTTCCCCTCGGAGCGCGGCCGCCGGATCAGCGACGATGCGGTCATCGGACTGGAGGGGTATAAAGCCTACGGCTGCTGGCACTGCCCGATTGCCTGCGGCGGCAAGGTGGCTCAGAGAAATGGCCGGTTTCCGCTCGAGCACAACAACGGCGTCGGTCACAAGCCGGAGTACGAGACGCTCGCCATGTTCGGGTCCAACCTGCTCAACGACGACCTGCCGTCCATCGTCAAAGTCAATGAAATCTGCAACAACCTCGGCATGGATACGATTTCCGTAGGCGCCGTCATCGCCTATGCCGTCGAGTGCTACGAAAACGGCCTGATCAACCGGGAGCAGGCGGACGGCCTGGAATTGAAATGGGGCAACGCCGCCGCCATCGTCGCGTTGACCGAGAAAATCGGCCGGCGCGAAGGCTTCGGCAACGCATTGGCGGACGGGGTCTGGGCGGCCTGGAAAAAGCTCGGGGAGATCGGCACCGAATACGCCGTGCACATCCAGGGCGAGGAAATCCCGGCCCACGACCCGAAATTCACTCCGGGGCTGGCCTCGACCTATTGGCTGACGGCGACCCCGGCACGCCATACCCAGGGCGGGGAGCTGGTCGCCGGACCGGGATTGGAGATCCCTTCGGCGGATAAATACACTTATTCCGGCCAGGCCGAAGGCCATCACATCCTGGTGGCCGCGGTGGAGGTGGTCAACGCCGCCGGCTTGTGCCTCTTCGGTTATCTCAGCTATCCTTTCCAGGCCGTCATCGAACAGCTGGCCGCCGCCACCGGCGAAGCCTGGGACCTGAAGCGGGTGATTACAGCCGGCACCCGCATTTACACCATGCGGCATGCCTTCAACCTGCGCGAAGGCCTCAACCCGCTCGACCGCAACATGCCGGGCCGCATCGTCGGCGAACCGCCGCTCAGGGAAGGCAACGTCAAAAACATCACGGTGGATTATCGCACGCTGGCCAAGGAATTCCTGGAGCGGCTCGGCTGGGACACCCGCACCACCGTGCCGAGCGCCGAATGCCTGAACGAGCTGGACATGCAGTTCCTCGCGGCCGGGTTGGGAAAATAGAAAAGCGGAACACGGCGCACGGTGATGGATGGCAGCCGGGATTTGAATGGCGCCCATTCAAGGAAGTTTTTTTCTTTTGTGGGAGCGGCATCTGGCCGCGATAATATCGTGGCTGGAAGCCACTCCCACGGCTGCCAGAACCCGCTTAACGGTGCACCCTGCGCCGTGAACCGTGAACCGTCCAGCATTGACATCGCTCCAATTTGATTTAGCGTATTACAGGCGTCTGAATTGAAGTTGCCTTCATGACCACAACCAAGGAGCGCTACGATGGCTACCAGCGATAAAAACCGACTCGCGTTTTATTTTCCCAACGCCCGGGCTCTGAGCGGCAGCGAGATCGCGAGCCTGCCGGATGACAAACGGAAATCGGCCGAAGCGGCCGGCAAAAACGGCGTCTGGCTGGAAGTTCACTGCCCGGACGCATCCTGCATCGGCAAGGACGGCAACGTCACGCTGCAGGCGGCGGGGATCGAAGGCAAGAAAGACAAGGGGCTCTGGCTCAACGTGTTCTGCCCCGAAGACAGCTGCCTGTGGAAGGGCGGGACCGATCTCGCCTGATCGATTCGCGGTCAAACCGCAACTAAAACCCGGCGTTTCCCGCCGGGTTTTTAATTTCGGTAGCCCTCGGCCCGGATCCCGTAGCGGCGCATGATCTGTTGGAGGGCCTGGCGCTCGAGCCCGCACATGCGGGCGGCTTGGGATACGTTGCCCCTGCAGCTCGACAGCAGCTCCCCCAGGTAGTCTTGGTTGAATTTTTCGAGGTAGTGCTGCTTGGCCTGTTTGTATCCAAGGCCTTGGAAATCCAGCCGGCCGGGGTGCGGCTTCGCTTCTCCGGCCGCCCATCCCACATCCTCGACGCGGATATCCGCACCGGCCGAAAATGAAATTCCGCGCATGATGAGATTCTCGAGCTCCCGCACGTTTCCGCGCCACTCCAGCCCCATGAAGAGATTCATCACCTCCGGCGTGATGCGCTTGAGCGGCCGATGCATCAGCGTACAGTGCTTTTCGAGCAGATAGGTTGCAATCAAGGGGATGTCCTCGCGGTGTTCGCGCAGGCTCGGCTGGCGGATGGGCAGGACGTTCAGCCGGTAGAAGAAGTCCTCCCGGAACTGGCCCGCCTCGATTTTGGCGCGCAGATCCTGGTTGGTGGAGGCGACGATGCGCACGTCCACGACGATCGACCGGGTGTCCCCCAGCGGCTTAATTTCCTTCTCCTGCAGCACCCGCAGCAGCTTGGTCTGGATGCTGGGGCTGATGTCGCCGATCTCGTCCAGAAAGATGGTGCCGCCGTGAGCTTCCTGAAACAGGCCCGGCCGATTCTCGGTGGCGTGGGTGAAGGCGCCCTTGCGGTAGCCGAACAGCTCGCTCTCCAGGATGTTCTCCGGCACGGTCGGGCAGTTGACGGCCACAAACGGGCCCCGGCTGCGGGCGCTCAACGCGTGGACGGCTCGGGCGCTCAAGTCCTTGCCGGTTCCCGACTCCCCGGTGATCAGGACCGTGAGCTCGGTCTTGGCCGCCATCTGAATGGATTCATACAGCCGCTGCATGACGGCGCTTTTCCCGACCAGGTCCTGGAAGACCGCCAGCGGGCCGCAGGCCTGCTGCAACCGCCGGTTCTCCTGGATCAAGACGCTGCGCTCCAGGGCCTTCTCCAGCCGCAGCACCAGGGCGTCGTGCTCGAAGGGCTTGGTGATGAAGTCGTAGGCGCCGCTGCGCATGGCGTTGACGGCGGTGTCGATCTGGCCGAAGGCCGTCATCATCACCACCGTCTGCTGCGGATTGTTGCGCTTGACGATCTCCAGCAGCTCGAGCCCGTCCATGCCCGGCATCTTGATGTCCGCCAGAACCAGGTCGAACGCGCCCGCAGCCAGCCGCTTCAGGGCGTCTTCCCCGGACGTCGCCGTGGCGACCCGGCAGTCCAGGTCCGGTTCGAGGCTGCGTTTGAGCAGATCGAGCATGTCCTGTTCGTCGTCGACGATTAAAATCGAACGCTTCATTCGGTTTCACCCGCATTCTTTTCCCGGGCGGGCAAAACGACCGTGAAGGTCGAGCCCTCGCCCGGCTTGCTTTTGACGCGGATCTCCCCGCCGTGCTTTTTAACGATGCCGTAGCTCACCGCAAGCCCCAGCCCGGTGCCTTCACCGGTGGGCTTGGTCGTAAAAAAAGGATCGAAGATGTGCTTTAAATGTTTTTCCTCGATGCCGTGGCCGTCGTCGGTGACCTGAATTTCCAGCTGGCCCTCTGCAACCCGCCGGATCGTGGAGACCCGAATGGTCCCCTGGGTGCCGACGGCATGCCGGGCGTTCATCAGAAGATTGATCAACACCTGCCGGATTTTCTTGTCATCCACCACCACCGGCGGAATGCTCCGGTCGAAGTCGGTCTGGAAATCGATGCGGCTGGAGCCGATATTCTGGCCGATGAACCCCAGCACTTCTTCGATGGTTTTGTGGATGTCGACTTTCTCTTTTTTCGGCTCGGAACGCCGCGCGAAGTTCAGCAGGTCTTCGACGATGGATTTGCAGTGCCGCACGTGCTTTTCGATGGTCTTCAAGTCTTTGAAGCGCCCGGTGTCGTTCGGCTCGGAGCGCAGCATCAGCTGGGTGTAGCCGAGGATGACCCCCAGCGGATTGTTGATTTCATGGGCGACGCCGGAGGAAAGCTGGCCGATGGATGCCAGCCGGTCGGCCTGGGCCATCTGCTCCTGCATCTGATGGCGCTCCTGGATGTCGCGAACCTGCAGATGGATCGAGAAGGCATAGCCCAGGGGCTCTTTGTCCAGACCCGCGCTGATCAGCGCATGCATGCCGGCCCCGTTGCGCCGCTGCAGCACCACTTCCGTGTTCAGCACGAACCCCTGCCGGAGGACGGAAGCCATCAGTTTGTCCCAGTCCGCCGGCCGTTCGAAGAACGTCTGGAACAGCTCGCCCTTGGGCGTCTCCGAGGCGCCGTCGAAGCCCAGCATGCGGCAGCCGGCCGGGTTGATGTCGACGATGCGCCCCTTTGAATCCACCACTAGGATCATGTCCCGCGAAACCTCGAAAATCCGCCGGTACTGGCGCTCCGAGACGGCCAGGGCCTGCGACCGCTCCTGCACGATGCCCTCCAGATTCTGGTTCAAGTGCAGGAGTTCCGCGTGGGCTTTCTGAAGCGCCGCCTTATCGGTCGTGATTTGTTCGTAGATGCGCCAGACCCGTTCGAAAAAAAGAGTCACGGACGCCAGAAAGACGAACATGAAGGTGTTGATCGCTCCGCTGAAGGGGCGGATCTCGGCCCAGATCTCCTTCTGGCCGGAAAGAACGAGGGCCTGCTTGACGATGTGGCCGGCGGAACGCGAGACGGCAAACCCCGCCAGCCCCATGCACAGCCAGAACAGATACGTCCAGATGACGTTTTGAGGGTCCACCTGCCGCAGCCGATGAGCCAGTCCGATGCAGAGAAAAGATAGGACGATCATGAGCATCGAACCGCCGACATCCACGACAACGATGGGCCAGAAGGAGGCGATCATGGCGACCCCATCCCCGCGCGGCGCTGACCGGCATCCTTCAGCAGCCGCCGCAGCCCGGCATAGAGAAACGCCATGGCTGGCACGCACAACAAGTGGTCCAGCTTGGCGATGTAGTAAAACCAGGCCAGCGCGGTGAGATTCTCACCCACCTCGATTTTGATTTTATCGGGTGCCGCCATGGCCGTATCCAGGATTCCCGACTGTTCGTCCAGGAAGTGGGCCGTGAATGCATCCGCGTTCCACAGGATGAAAAAGAACGCCGCATACTGGATGTAGCGCCAGCCGGCCTCGCGCACCAGCCGCCGCTGGCGCAGCCAGTAGACCAGGAGCACCATGGACGCGATGAAAAACAAATGCGCGCCCTGGTGGGAATAGATGCCCTCCGGCGCCCCGTGCTCCTGCACGGCCAGCGCCGTCTCCGGGAGCAGCCAACCGGCGAGGACCGCCAACGCAATCAGGGAGCAAACCCGCAGGATGAGACGTCGTTTGCGCATGCTTAAAATAGCGAAGCTGGATGAACTCGTAAAAGATCGTGCTAAGCAAGCGATGGCGCGCAGCGCCATTTTATCGGCAAGAACGGTTTTTTGCGGAAGAGGCTTTCAGCCTCGATCATCGCGGGTGGAAAGCCGCTTCCACCGAAAAGACCCAAATTGCTTGAAAGTGAATCTGTCATTTCGACCACCGGGAGAAATCTATTGGTTAGGGCATTGAAGCCGAAAGATTTCTCGCTGAGCTCGAAGCGGCATGTTCGCGAGGCTTTCCAAAGGTCGGGATAGGTTCGGCCGATCTGCTCGCAGCGATCAGGCCGGCCCCACTCCCCCCTCGACAGCCGCGCATCCGCTCTTTGCGCCCAAATGCTGGTTCAGGCGGCCGGATCGCCGGGTGGCGGCTCACTCGGCGATCCGGCGGGGTTTCTGCCGTAGGATTGGAGCATCCGATACTGCCCCTTGAAGTAGGGCAGATGCCGTTTCAATCGGCCGAAGACGATGCGCGCCAGGATGTAGCAGAGTAAAAAAGCGACGACGTAATTGATGCCGGAAGAGAATCCGGGAACGGCGACCCCGGTTTCCGCGAAATGCGGCTGCATCCAATCCAGGGCGAAAAAGGCCGGCCACAGCGCGGCCGCGGACAGCCCGAACTTGTTGAAAAAAACGTGCCCGTAGGCATCGTTGGCCTGCTTGTTCAGCGCCTGGTAGCTGACTTCGTCGCCCATTCGCAGGGCTTCCTGCGAGAGGTCGCTGAACTTTTTCAGCTTTTGGTTCAGCTTGTCGAGATGCCTGCGGTTGACCCGGAAGACCAACGAAATAGTGAACTCGCCGATGACGACCACGATCAAGGCCAGCACCAACGTCCCGATCAGGCCGTCGAGGCCGGGGATGCCCGTCAGTTGATAGAAAGGCAAGATGCCGGGGTCAAGGAAATGCTGCATGGCGAATCAGACCCGCGCGCCGACGAGGGAAAAAAGCCCGGGCCTTGAGCCAGGCCCGGGCTTCGGCTTGCGGTTCTCCAACCGGTTTAGATCACATCGGCACCCAAGCCTGTCCGAAGAAGCCCTTGCTGAAGTATCCGATGCCGACGTACAGGGCCAGGACGATGAAAATCAGCTTGAGCCACTTGTCCGGGATGTATTTGGCGGTTCGCGGTCCGATCATGGAGCCGACGAAGACCCCCACCAGTTGAATCCCAACGAGGGCCCAGTCCATGCCGGCGCCGGCCCGGGTGATATAGGTGCCGATGCTCGTGATCATGCTGATCAGGACGGCCAGGGCCGAGGTGCCGGCCACCACGAACATGGGCAGGCCGACGATGCTGGTCAGGTACGGCACGTACAGGAAACCGCCGCCCACGCCGATGAAGGCCGAAATCGCCGCGATGACGACGCCGCCGAAGAAGGCTGCGATCGGGCTGAACGAAAACTCGGTGCCGAAAAAGCTCATAGTGGCCTTGGTGACGCCGAAGGATTTGATGGTGACGCCGGCAGATGCAATGTCCGCCTTTTCCTTCACGGTTTTTTCAAAGGCCTGGGCCGCGGCCTTGGCCGCCTTTTTGCCGGCCTGGCCCTTCGGCGTGAGTTCGTAGATCAGAACGAATCCCACCACCAGAACGAAGACGCCAAACCAGCCCTGGTACTGGCTGAAGCTGACCTTGCCGCCGGTCAGCGAAGCCGCCAGATAGGCGCCGACGATGGACCCCGCACCCAAGGCAAGGCCGAGGGGCCAGGACATGCGTCTGGATTTGAAATAGTTGATGACGCTGAGGATGGAGGACAGCCCGACCAGGAACTGGTTGGATGTCCGGAGGCTGTCGGTCAGCGTCTTGTTGAGGCCGGGGGCCGTGTCGCGGAACGTCCGCACGTAATCGCCCAGGCCGTATACGGTCATGTGCCCCACGCCGGCCATGATTCCGCCGAAAGCGCCTACGGTCGAGAAGATCCAGCCCACCCAGGTGGCCCACAGGAAGGCGAGCACAAACCCGATCTGCGGGGCGCCCGGAATGCCGAATGCCCCTCGGGGTGCGCTCGGGTCGATCTGCCCCTTGCCCTTGCCCTCGGGCGCCTTGGCGATTTCCTGGCCCAGTTTTGCCGGGAGGCCCAGATCGCTGCCGACGGTCTTGGGCTTGGCTTCCGCCGGTTTCTGCTCGGCCGCGGCCGGCTGCTGCGCCGGTGCGGCCGGCTGGGTTTGCGCCCACATGTTGGTTGCACCGACAAGGGCAAACGCCACTGCCGCTGTTACAACTAAACTCCATTTTCTGAATGAACCGATCTGCTTCATTATCCCTCCTGCCTAGTGGCCAGCCTAAGGGCTGGATATTGAATATCAGCCTGATCCGCTGGTTGTGAACCAATCGGATCCAAAATTAAGTCTTGCGGAACATTATTGGTAAGGATCACCCTGCAAGTCCCGTAGGGGATTAGCAAGTGGTATGCCATTGAAATCGACGAACCTTCAACTGTTCATAATCGGGTAGAACTCGTTGCCGGCGTCGGATAAAATGGAGCGGATGCGCATGATAACTAATCGTTAGAACTCAAAATTCATCTGGAAACACGCATCGCTGCAGCAAATTCGAGCGTCCGGCAGACCCACAACAGAAGATGGAGGCGCTATCCCTAACCCCTTTCAACGATAGTCACGTTTGCCGGATAATTGCAAAAAAAATAGTTCACTGCAATAATTTTATTTCATATTTTTCAATTTGAAGGAATGGCATTTCAAACTCAACAGAATACGTCTCCCGGCAGCATTTCTATCCCATTTAAAATCCTCAAAAAAAATGCTAATCCAATATCAGTCCTGCCCGCTGGAAAGAATTTTCAAGTGGTATGGTTATTGCTGGTAACTCCTGGGATTTCTTCCGACGAGGATAGAATGGTTCCCCGGCCGGAAGCGGAACCCCGAATTTCATCAGCGCTAAGGTTTATTACAACAGGTTGGAGGTTCTTAAAAAAATGGAGAAAACCGTATACAGCATGTGCTTCATGTGTTCGATTCGATGCCCGATCAAGGTCACGGTCAAAGACGGCCAGGTGACTTTTATCGAAGGCAATCCCAAGGTGGCCGGGATCGACGGCAGCTTGTGCCCGCGCGGCTCGGCCGGCATCTCCCTGCTTTACGACTCCCAGCGCGTGCAGTCGCCCATGATCCGCGCGGGCGAACGCGGCTCGGGCCAGTGGCGCAAAGCCACCTGGGACGAAGCCCTGGACTACATCGCCGACAAGCTTAAGGCCGTCATTAAAAAGCACGGGGGGCACAGCGTCGCCCTGACCGAGCGAACCAACCTGTCCACCCACGTCAGCAAGACCTTTCTCAAGGCCATCGGTTCGCCCAACCACTTCACCCACGACGCCCTGTGCAAAGGCTCGGTCAACACGGCCTGCCGCTCGCTGTTCGGATACACGGACGCCCAGATCGGGATCGACTACAAGAACACCAGACACATCGTTCTTTACGGCCGCAACCTGTTCGAAGCCATCGCGGTCAAAGAGGTCAATAGCTTGATAGACGCCATGGCGGCCGGCGCCAAAGTGACCTACATCGACCCGCGCGTCTCCATCACCGCCACCAAGGCCCATCGCTACTGGATGATCCGGCCCGGCACCGACCTGGCCCTGAACTACGCCCTCATGCACGTGATCCTCAAGGAGCGGCTCTACGACGCCGCCTACGTGGAGAAGTGGGTCCTCGGCCTGAACGAGCTGCAGGATTTCGTGCAGTCCTACACGCCCGAGTGGGCGGAGAAGGAAACCGGCATTCCGGCTGCCGAGATCGTGGCCCTGGCGCGCGAGATGAGCAAGGACAAACCATCGGTCATCTTCCACTTCGGCTACCGCGGCGCCCACCACGCCAACGAAATCTACCTGCGCCGCTCCATCCTGATCCTGAACGTTCTCATGGGCAGCGTCGAGGCCAAGGGCGGGATCTTCTTCAAGAAGGGGCCCGGCGAGGTCGGCGGCAAGCCCGCCCGCAAATTGACCGAGCAGAAGTTTCCGGCCATCAAGGTGCCCCGGGCCGACAAGGTCGGCACCAAGGACTTCCCGCTGCCGGACCCGGACCATGGGGTGCCGCAGATGCTGCCGAATGCCATCCTGAACGAGGACCCCTATCCGGTCAAGGCCCTGTTCGTCTACCGCTTCGAGCCGCTCATGTCCATGCCGGACAGCAACCTCACCAAGAAAGCGCTCGACCAGCTCGATCTGATCGTCACCATCGACATCAACTACAGCGACATTGCCTGGCATTCGGATGTGATCCTGCCCGAGTCCATCTATCTGGAGCGCACCGACTGCGTCCAGCAGGCCAACGGCCAGAAGCCGCAGATGTTCCTGCGGCGCCAGGCCGTCCCGCCGCGCTACGACACCCGCGACTGGGCCGTGATCGCCAAGCAGATCGGCGAGCGCATCGGCATCGGCGAGTTCTTCCCGTACCAGGACAGCGAGGAGCTGGTGCGCTGGCAGCTGGAGGGCACGGGATTCACCCTGGAGGACTTCGAGAAGTCCGGTTTCGTGGCTTACACCGACAAGCAGATCTTGTGGGACCGCCAGGAGGGCTTGAAATTCAAGACCCCTTCGAAGAAGATCGAGCTGAAATCGTCGCTGCTCGAGAACGCCGGGTTCCCCTCATTTCCGCCGTATGCGGCGGTTCCGAGTTACAAGGACAATCAGTTCCGGCTGATCACGGGCCGCAACGCGCTGCACACGCACGTCTCCACCCAGAACAACGCCTATCTGAGCGAGCTGATGCCGGAAAACATGCTCTGGATCAACTCCAAACGCGCATCGGCGCTGGGCATCAAGAACGGCGGGCTCGTGACGGTGGCCTCCAAGAACGGCTCCGGCCAGATCAAGGCCCTGGTCACGGATTTCATCCACCCGGATTCGGTCTTCATGCTGCACGGCTTCGGCCACCAGGCCCAGCTCGCGGCCCGCTCTTACAACAAAGGCGTTTCGGATGCCATGCTGGAGGAGAACATCACCGACACGGTCGGCGGCAGCCCGGCCCTGCACGATACCATTGTGACCGTCCAGGCGGCATAAAAGAAGCCCAGAAGGTTTCAGGAGGATTTTAGGATGAGCCAGTATTACCTGTTCCAGGACACCAAAAACTGCATCGGATGCCATTCCTGCGAGATCGTGTGCAAGAGCAACAAGGCCCTGCCGGTCGGCCCTAAGCCCTGCCAGGTGATCCACGTGGCCCCCAAGATGGTCAACGGCCTGCCGCGGGCGTCTTATGTATTCATGCCGTGCTTCCACTGCGAGAACCCATGGTGCGTGGCGGCCTGCCCCACCGGTGCGATGCGCAAACGGCCCCAAGACGGCATCGTCTACGTCGAGCAGAGCCTGTGCGTGGGCTGCAAGACCTGCGTCACCGCCTGCCCGTGGGGAGCGCCCCAGTGGAACCCTGAAACCGGCAAAGTGGTCAAATGCGACTACTGCAAGGACCGGATCGACGCCGGCCTGAAACCGGCCTGCGCCACGATCTGCACCACCCACTGCCTGCATTTCGGCAAGGTGGAGGACATGACCCAGATCCGCCGCGAGCGCCATGCGAAAGTGATCGCCAGTCTGGAGAATCAGATAGGATGAAACAGCTTCTGGTTTAAGGTTTAAGGTTGAAAGTTTAAAGTTCAAGGCACTTCTGTTTAGGAACGTGAAGGTGGCACAGGAACCAATGAACATAGGCGTTCACTTTAAACTTTAAACGTTGCACCCGTGAGTCATGGCAAACCCCATGAAAAAGACCGCCGCCGGCGCTGCCCGTAAAATGATTGGAAATAGATAATACATGCAAAACATTTCCTGCCCGGTCAATCAAACCATCTCCGGACTCCGCGAAGCCATCGAGTCCGGCGGGCTTTCCAACCCCCGCAGCCGGCGGATTGCAGAGGAAATCCTGGATCTGCTGACGGATGTCGCCTGGGGACGGGCCGGCGGAGACCATTTGGGGGCCATCGCCTCCCTGTCGGATGAGCTGTCCTATGACAAGGCCTCGTCCGGCGCCATCGCGGCGGCCAGGATGATTTGGGATTCGCTGGGACAGCACCGCGAGGTGTTCCAGAGCCATATCGATACCCACAACTGCGCCACCGGAGACTGCGTGCGGCTGGTTCCGGCGCCCTGCCAGATGACCTGCCCGGCCGGCATCGACATTCCCACCTATGTGAACCTCATCGGCCGCGGCCACGACGCCGAAGCCATCGAGGTGATCCGCCAAGACAACCCGTTTCCCTGGGTCTGCGGGCTGGTATGCACGCGGCCCTGCGAACTCATGTGCGTGCGCGGCCGGGTGGACAAGCCCATTTCGATCAAGTTTCTCAAGGCGTTTGCCGCCGAGCGGGCGCTCTCCGACCGCCATTACCGCAACCCGGCCAAAGAGCCCGAAAAGGGCAAGCGCGTCGCCGTGATCGGCGCCGGCCCTGGGGGAATGACCGCAGCCTATTACCTGGCGCTGAAGGGCTACGGAGTCACCGTCTTCGAGGCCCTGCCGGTGGCGGGCGGTATGATGATGCTCGGGATTCCGCGCTACCGGCTGCCACGGGAGGTCATCGACCGCGAAGTGGCCATGCTGGAGGACCTGGGGGTCGAGTTCCGCTTCAACAGGCGCTACGGCAAAGACATGAATCTCGACGGGCTCAAAGCCGAGGGATTCGATGCGGTGTTTCTCGCCATCGGCGCCCACCAGTCCTTCAAACTGAATATCCCCGGCGAGACCGAATTTCCCCAGGTGATCGAAGCCGTCGACCTGCTGCGCCGCGTCGCGCTCGGGGATCGCCGGATCCCCGGAAAGCATGCGGTCATCGTCGGCGGCGGCAACGTGGCGATCGATGCGGCCCGGACCTGCCTGCGCCTTGGATCCGAGGAAGTCACCATCGCCTACCGCCGCACCCGGGCCGAAATGCCGGCCGACGTCGAGGAAGTGGAACAGGCTGAGGACGAAGGCATCCACATGTCGTTTCTGACGATTCCAAAGGCCATCGTCGGAAAAGACGGCCGGTTGACCGGAATCGAGTGCATCCGCGCCAAACTCATCAAGAAGGACGACAGCGAGCGCCTGTTCCCGGTGCCGATGGAGGGCAGCGACTTCGTCATCGACGCTGACGCGGTCATCTCCGCTATCGGGCAGCGCATCGACCTGGAGTGCTTAAGCGACCTCAAGGGACTGAAGTGGACACGGCGCCAGACCATCCAGGCCAGCACCGTCAGCATGGAGACATCCATCCCCGGGGTATTCGCCGGGGGGGATGCCGTCACGGGGCCGGCCACGGTGGTCGAAGCCATCGGTGCGGGCAAGCGCGCCGCCGAGGCCATCGACCGCTATTTGTCCGGCATCCCCCAGCCCAAGATGCCGCCCGTTCCGGTGCGCCGCCGGCGGGTGGAGTGGATGGACGTTCCGGCCAGCACCAAGATGACGCTGCGGCGGCCGGAGATGCCGCTGCTCAATCTCGAGCGTCGGCGCACCACCTTCCAGCAGGTGGAGCTCGGCTACACCGAGAACGTCGTGCGCGAGGAGGCCCGGCGCTGCCTGCGCTGCGACATCTGCCTGCGCTGCGGCAAGTGCGTGGAGGTCTGCCGCGACATGATGGGCATCAACGCGCTGGAGTTCGGGTTCCTCAACTTTGATCATCCGCAGCCGACCGACTTCCGGGTGACCGCGGAGCGCTGCATCCTGTGCGGGGCTTGCGCGGCCAACTGCCCCAATCATGCCATCCGCATCATCGATCGCGGAGACGAACGCATCCTGTCCTACTGCGGGACGATCCTCAACCGCCAGAAGCTTGAACATTGCATGGAATGCGGCGCCGTGTTGGGGCCGCAGCGCTATCTGGATTTCCTGCAGAAGCGCACCCAAGACGTCAGCCCGGTCGTCGCCGACCGCAGGCTCTGCCATGCCTGCGCCCGCCGGCACACCGCCCGGGTTCACACGGAAAACCACCCGGCTTAAGCCGGCCTGAAACGGCTGTACAAGGAGCGTTGCCATGGCCTTTCACAGAGGGCAGAAAGTGGAAATCTTCCGAAAGTCGGAGGATGAGAGCTGGGGCGAGCACATGGACCAGTATGTCGGCCGCCATGGCATCATCACCGATCCGGACACCACCAAGAACGACCCGGACGCCCTGATCGAGGTCAGCATCGAAGGCAAGGGGACGCACCGGTTCCCGCAGGACTGCCTGCGGCTGATTGCCGAATGACGATGTCCGCTATGATTTCGATTACGGTCAACAGCGGTCCGCTGGCCGTTGAAGAGGGAGAGAACCTTCTGAAGGCCTTGCAGGGTGCGGGCGTCCGCCTGCCCGCGATCTGTTTTCATCCCGCGCTGCACAAAACGGTGGGAGTCTGCCGCCTCTGCACGGTGGAAGTCGCGACCCCCGGTAAGCCGCCGGAGCTCAAACGGGCCTGTTTGCTTAAGGCCCACCCCGGCCTGGTCGTGCAGACCGAGAGCGTGGCCATTCAGGCCGCCCGCGAAAAAGCCATGCGGGCCCTCCTGAAACAAGCCCCACAATCCGAGCGGCTCATCCATCTGGCCCAGGAGTTCGGTCTGCGCATCGATCCGGCTCCCGATGGGTGTATCCGTTGCCTTTTGTGCGAGCGCGTCTGTAAAGAAATCGTGGGCGCCAAGGCTCTCAAGCTGGGAAAACGCGACGGCCAGCGCCTGATCGAACCGATAGAGGGCCGCTGCATCGGCTGCGGCACCTGCGCCAACATCTGCCCCACCCACGTCATCCGGATCACGGACGATGAGAGCGTTCGAACCATTTCGATCCGCGACGAAGTGATCGGCCGCCACCCGCTGGCCACCTGCGAGGGCTGCGGCAAGCGCTTTGCCACCCCAAAATTCTTGGAGATCGCCCACGACCGCGCCGTCGACCATCATCCGGACACGAAAGAGCACCACCGCTGGTGCCCGGAATGCTCTAAACGGCTGTCGCCGCGGGTTTCCGGCACCCTCACCCGCCGCTATTGACGGTTTTCTGAGCCCTCTTTCAAGCGTCCAGTTTCGATCCGTCTTTCACCTCGATCCCCTTCGGCGTCACCAGCACATCGAGTCCGGTGCGCGTCCAGGTCTTACGGGACTCTTCCACGGTATTGGCCAGCGCAACTCAATAGCCCGCCGAACGTCGAACTCATCTAGAGAAGCCGGCTTGAAATTCTTGCACTAAATTCCGGTATTGTGCGCCGCATAAACTCGTCGAACATCGGGACGGTGAAGGCCATGTCGCCATGGGCAGGGCTATAGATCATCCCTTTCTTGATGAGATTGGCACGCACAGGGCCAAGTGTGGTAATCTTCACTCCAAGTGTGTCCGCGATGTCGCTGGTACGTTGAGCGCCAGGACCAAGGTGTGCCATGGCTCGTAGATACTGTTTTTCGCGCGGCGTGAGTCGGTCGAATCGAACGCGGAAAAAATTTTCGTCGAGACGTTTAATGACATTTATAGTCGCCTCCTGCACCACTTGAAGGGTGATCGGCGAGACCGAGGCCCGATTCCATGCCTGATAGCCCCATTCTTGAATGAAGTAGGGATACCCCTGGGTTAGCCGGAAAATCTCCTGAAGCGCGGAGGTTTCAAACTCCACATTGGCCGCGTTGACTGGTTCTCTCAAAGCTTTGTATGCGTCAGGCTCCGACAAAGGCCCGATGTTCGGAAAATTGAAGAGCCGCTCGGCATAGGATTTTGATTCGCCTGCAAGACCCGGCAAAATTGGCAGCCCTGCTCCCAGCAGAACGAGCGGGAGCTGCCGCTGCTGCATCTTGTGCATAGCCATAATCAGGGCGCTCAGCTCAGACTGCTTGAAATACTGGATTTCATCTATAAGAATGGCCACCATGGTCTGACGTTCTTCGGCCGCTTCTGCCAGCGCTGTAAAGAGGTTGGGCAGATCCGCCTCCAAATCTCCGCTATCCGCAGAACCACGTTCCGGTTCGATGTCTAAGCCGAACTCGACGTCGGCCACTTTGATCTTGATGCCTCCAACGAAGCTCTTAAGAACAGCGAGGCCTCGGCGGACCTTGTTGCCAGTACCAGCCATTCGGTCCAAATCGAAAAGCAGCCGTCGCAGGTGGGGAGGCAAAAGTGATGAAAGAGGTTTTTCTTCGTGGGCCTCGATTGATATAGTGCGGTAACTGCTGTCTTTGGCAAGGCGCTCCATTTCGTTCAGCAATACGGTTTTGCCGACACCGCGCAGCCCGGTCAGCAGAATGCTTTTTTCAGGTCGCCTGTTTCGCACACGGCCAAGCAAAACGCGCGTTTGCTCCAAGACAGCATCTCGACCGACTAATTCCGGGGGAGGAGACCCCGCACCGGGTGAAAATGGATTCAGAATCGGATCCATAGTCTGTTCACTTTTTTATAGCATTTTATTTGCTTTTATATATCATTATACGCTTTAAAACAAATAAATAAATATAAATTATATCCGAAAATCGTCCATACAATGGTTGATTTTCAACCATCGCCGACCTTCGATCCGTCTTTCACCTCGATCCCCTTCGGCGTCGCCAGCACATCGAGTCCGGTGCGCATCCAGGTGGCGCGGGCCTCGTCGACAGTGTTGACCAGGGGCTCCTGGCAGTTGAAGGAGGTGTTGAGCAGCAGGCCGCAGCCGGTCTTCTCGCGCCAGGCCTTGAGCAGCCCGACAATGAAGGGGTCGTCGCCGTCGTCCACGATCTGCGGCCGGGTGGTGCCGTCGACGTGCGTCACGGCCGGCACCTCGGCGGCGTTGGTGGGGACGATGTAGGACATGTATTTGCTCGGCACGCCCCAGTCGCCCAGGACCATGGGCGCGTACGGGCGGTACCATTCGCGGTGCTTGACCTCCCGGTTCAGGCGGTCCTTGCCGTCGGGGATGCGCGGATCGAGCAGGATGCTGCGGTGGCCCAGCGCGCGCGGACCGGACTCCGCCCGGCCGTAGCACAGCCCGACGCTTTTGCCGGCTTCAAGAAAACGGACGATGTCCGGGATCACCTCCGGATTCATCTCGCCCGCATCGGTTCCCAGGTACGGCGTCAGCGCCTTGGGCGTTCTCCGGTTGCCGAGCACGTGATGCCAGACGAAGAGCGCCTGGCCGAGGCTCAAGCCTCCGTCGTGCGGCTGCGCGGGCACCCAAGTGTCCTCGAAAAGACCGCTCCGGTGCACGGCCGTGTTGGCGATGCAGTTCATGGAGCAGCCGCCGGTCAGCACCAAGCGATTCAGCGGCTGCCAAGATTTCAGGCGCTGCGCCGCCTCCAGATAGAGATCGGTCGTGAGCTTCTCCAACGACGCGCAGAGGTCCTGGGCGAAGCGGTCCTGGGGGTCGAGCGCCAGCTCGTCGCCCATCCCGAACTTGTAGGTCTGGAAGGGCGCATAGGGGTAATAGAGCATCTGCTCTTTCAGCGCCGCAACGATCTCGTCCTGCGGGGTGCCGTAGCTCGCCAGCCCCATGAGCTTGCCGGCGCCCTCCAGGCGCTTCATGCCGAAGTTGTATTGGCCGATCGAGGCCCAGACGGCGCCGATGTTGAGCTGCATTTTCTTCTTCTCGTAGCCCCAGCCGTACTCGATCGCCTGAATGCGGTGGCGGGAGCCCCAAGCCAGCGCGCAGGCTCTCAGGTCGCCGCTGCCGTCGGCCGTGAGGATGCCCGCCTCATCGAACGGCGATGTGAACAGCGCCCCGGCGACGTGCGCCAAATGATGATCCACGGCGTAGCCGTCATACCAGCGTCCCAACAGCCGGATGCGGTGGCGGCTCATGCGCCCTTCCGGCGGGCCGGACCAGCCGTCCTGTTGGTAGTCCGGCCGCTGGTCGTAGGTCTCGCCCTCGAGCATCCATTGAAACGGCCTCCCGTCCCGGGCCGGCCTCAGATAAGGGTTGATGACGACCGCCTCAATGCTGTCGGGCGTCCAGCCGTATGCCTCCAGAATGGCGTCGAGGTCCATGGGGCCCTGGTCGTGCTTGATGCGCGTCAGGCGTTCCTTTTCCAGGACCGCCACCGGCACGCCGTCCTCGAGCAGGGTCAGGTTGGCATCATGGCCGAAATAAAGCGAAAGCATCCGCATGCGAGTTCCGTTCCTCTTCAATGACGTCGATTTGAAAATCCCCCTACCCCCTTTGCCAAAGGGGGGATCGGAAGGAGTGGAGTCGATCGATTTTATTGGCTAGCGGAGGACGCCGCGCGCCGTATCCCGCCGTTGATGAACCTCGACCGGCGGCGAACTATAGAAAGGCGGCCCTACGGTGTCAACTCAAATCAATTTTCCCGGGCCACCCGATGATTCCGTTGACAGGTCCGGTGGTTTGGCGTAAGTTAAAGTTAAAGTTTACTTTCAATCTTTGAGGTTTAAGATGAAAACGGTGACCCTTTTGGAATTCAGAAAAAATGCGCAGGCCACTTTGAAGGAGGTAGCCGCCGGACAAACCATCGTTTTAACCCGAAGAGGACGGGCCATCGCACGGATCGAGCCTCTCAGCCAGGAACGAATCGAATCGGATGACCCCATCTATGCTCTAGGAGAGCTTGCGGTTGATGGGAACCCGCTGACCAACGAAGAGATGGATCGCGAAATTTATGGCCGCTGAAATCTTCATAGACACCAGCGGGTTTTACGCTCTGCTCGTTCGCGGCGACGCCCAGTACGACCACGCCCAGGATACCATGCGAAAAGCGGCCAAGAAAAAACTGCGGTTTGTAACGACCGATTACGTTCTGGATGAGACCGCAACCTTGTTGATGGCACGGGGCTGCTCAACTGTCATCCCGGCCTTGTTCCATTCGGTGTCTGCCTCCAAAGCGTGCCGGGTTATTTGGATGGACACGGAACGGTTCGAAAAAACGAAGATCTCCTTTATCAAACACATGGAGAATCGGTGGTCTTTCACCGATTGCTTCAGCTTCATCGTAATGAAAGAACTGCGTCTGCGTGAAGCCTTGAGCAAGGACTCCCACTTCAGATCAGCGGGATTCACTGCGCTACTGGCCTAACCCGGTTGCACGGCCATAATCACCGCCCCTTCCAGACGCCGGCGGCCAGCAGCAGCCAGCCGACCAAGAAGGACATGCCGCCGAAGGGCGTGATCATGCCGATCCAGCGCAGGCCGGTGAAGCTCAGCGCATAGAGGCTTCCCGAAAAAAGAACCAGCCCGGCCGCCAAAAACGCAGCGCTCCCGGAAATAAGGCGCGATCGTTGGAAGACGTTCGAGGCCGCTGCAACGGCAAAAAACCCCAAGGCATGATAGACGTGGTATTGATTGCCGGTCTGAAAAACCGCCATCAGGTCCGGCGGCAACCGGCTTTTGAGAAGGTGGGCCCCAAAGGCCCCCAAGGCCACGGCCAGAAACATGTTGATGCTTCCCGCCAGCATGAACCATTTTGGCGATCCGTTTGGCTGCCGCTCCATATTCCCCTTCCGTGTCTGCAGTTAGGGTTGCGTACAGGTAATCCTATGATTAGAACTATAAGCCAACGCAGACGCCGATGCCAGCCGATGGCCTCCCGGCTCGGGCTGAAATGCCCCGCGTTTACGACTCGGACGAATGCCGAAAGACCCCATGACCAAATTCACCCGCATCGGCATCCCCACGGCCGCAGCCGCTCTGATGCTGGCCGTGCTCTTGCTGTCGCCGTCGATCCGGGAGGAGATTCGGCGCTGGCTGTCACTCATAGCCGATCGGGAGTGGATCCGCGCCACCGTCGAGTCTTACGGGTGGGCGGCGCCCCTGGTCTTCATCGGGGTTCAGATCGCCCAGGTGGTCGCGGCGCCGATTCCGGGGGAGGCGACCGGATTCATCGGCGGCTATGTTTTCGGTACGCTCCGGGGGTTTATCTACTCCAGCGTCAGCCTCGGCGTCGGGTCGCTCATCAATTTCGGCATCGGCCGTTTTTTGGGCGAGCGTTTCGTGCGGCGGCTTATTCCGGAAGAAAAATTCAAGCGCATCGACCGGATGGTCAATCGCCAGGGGGTCATCGCCGTCCTTCTGATGTATATCATCCCGGGGTTTCCCAAGGATTACCTCAGCCTGGCCCTGGGCATGACCACCCTCCCGATAAAGGTTTTCGCCGTCCTCGCCTTTATCGGGCGCATGCCCGGTACCCTGATGCTCAGCCTCCAGGGGGCATCGGTCTACGATCGGAATTATTTTCTAGTGGCGGTCCTCGGGGCGGCCTGTCTAATGTTGGTCCTGGCGGCGTATCGCTGGCGTGAGCCGCTCTACCGCTGGGTTGAAAAAATGAACCTCCCGCGGAATTCGGCCTGATATCCGCCTGAGAGCCGCAGGGTTCGGGCAGCGAGCGCACCGGCGCCTAAAAGACGGCTTGACAAGCGCCCCTGCAATATAGTGAATTCGATCAACGACGTGAGTGAAGTTATGTTTTGAACCCATTCCGCAAGGAGGTTTCCATGGCTCAAAAACCCCGGGAAGAACGCAAGAAGAAAGTCATCGAGGTCCTTAACAAGGCTCGTGCGATGGAGCTGCATGCCATCCACCAGTACATGAATCAGCACTACAATCTGGATGACAAGGACTACGGCGAGCTGGCCGGCAAGGTCAAGCTGATCGCGATCGACGAGATGCGGCATGCCGAGATGTTCGCCGAACGGGTCAAGGAGCTGGGCGGGGAGCCCGTCACCGAGCACGGCGCCAAGGTCCAGAAGGGCCAGAAGGTCGAAGCCATGTTTTCCTTCGACGCCAAGCTCGAGGACAACACCATCGACGTGTACAACCAATTCGCCGCCGTCTGCCGGGAAAACGGGGACAGCATCAGCATGAAGCTCTTCGAGACCATCATCGACGAGGAGCAGATCCACTACAACTACTTCGACAACGTCGATGAGCACATCGCCGACCTCGGCGACACGTACCTCGCGAAGATCGCCGGAACCCCTTCCTCCACCGGCCTCACGCCGAAAGGCTTCGCGGTGGGTACCGGCGGCGGCGCCTAATACCGGCACCGGCGGCTCCGCCCCATTCCTTTTGGATGGGAATTGCCCTTGTGGGAGCGGCTTCCAGCCACGATCGCTTCGCGGCAGGATGCCTGCCTATGCGTCGCACGCAGGCAGGCCGCTCCCACTGAAAATAGCCTGAGCGCCGGCCTCCAGGCATAAAGCCGGGTATGGCGGATCGCACGTCTTTTCAGCGGCTAAAATCGGTCGGCCCGATAGCTTATTTTCCGCCCCTTGACGATTCGATGCCTTCCTTTTCTCTTCCCCCTTTGAGAACTCGATGTCTTCTTTTTCTCTTCCCCCTTTGACAAAGGGGGCTAGGGGGATTTACGAACCGCCTCGCTTAATGCTTCCCGGTAGATCTCCGCCAGCGCGCCCACCAGCGCGCGGTGGTCGAAATCATGCAGCACGCGCGCCCGGGCGGCCGGGATCACCCGCCCCCGCAGCCCGGCATCGGTCAGCATCGTGAGCAGCGCGGCGGCGAGCGATTCCGGCTCCCGCGGCGGGACGAGCAGACCGGTCCGGCCCGATTCCACCAGCTCCGGGATGGCCGATACGTCGGTCGCCACCACCGGAACCCCCATGGCCATGGCCTCGAAGAGTACGTTGGGAATGCCGTCCCGGTCCCCGTTGTCGGCAACCTCGCATCCCAGCACGAATAGGTCGGCCCGGCGGTAGTGCTCCAGAACCACCTGATGCGGCTGGACTCCCAGCCATTCCACCACCGAATCCAAACCGAGTTCCCGGACGCAGCCGAGGATCGGCCCGCGATCCTGCCCGTCGCCGATCAGCGTGTATGTCAGCTGCACGCCGCGTTGATGCAGCAGCTTCACGGCCCGCAGGACCGTGGGGATCCCCTTCTTCTGGATCAGGCGCGCCACGGTCAGCAGGCGGTAAGGCGGGGATGGCGAAGACCGGCCGCCGCTGCCGTTCGCGAAAAGCGCCGTGTCGATCCCGTGGTAAATGCGGTGGATGGGAGTCGGCAGACCGTCGGCGAGCTCGAGCAGGTGCCGGCGGTTGTAGTCCGTGCAGGTCGCCACGAAGCGGGCCCGGGCGATCTTCTCCCGCAGCTGGGCGGCCTCCGACGTGTAGATGTCCTTGGCATGGGCGGTAAAGCTGAAGGGCAGCCCGCTCAGCTCGGATGCATAAAGCGCGACCGAGGTCGGCGAGTGGGCGAAATGAGCATGCAGGTGCACCACCCCCCGCCCCGGCAGGCACCGGTTCACGAGATAGCCGGCCTGCAGGAAGTGGCGCAGGGACGCCGGGTTGCGGGTGCGCTGAAAGCGGCGGCGGGCGACGGCCCACCCGGCTGCGTAGCGTCGCCGACGGCGGATGGCCAGGCACAGATTGTTGACCAGCAGCCGGTGGGCATGCCGCAGAAACGTTTCCGGCAGATAGTCCACCCCGGCCCGGATGCGGGTCACGCTCTCGTGGGTGAAGCTCTCACGGCCGCGGCGCATGGAAAAGATGTGCACCGGAACGCCCAGCTCTTCGAGCAGCAGAATTTCATTGGAGATAAAGGTTTCGGAGATGCGGGGATACCCTTTGAGCACCATGCCCAGCACCGGACGGCCGGCGGCGTTCATGGCTTGTGACACCGGAAATCCTGCAGGCGCTGCTTCATGGTTTCGATGCCGGTCAGCGCGAATGCGCCGATGGCTTCCCGGTGCGCGGCCGGATTGGATAACAGCTCGATCAGCTTGGCACGCAGCAGGTCGGGGGTCAGGCGGTCCCAGGGAATGTAGTCGATCAGGTTCTGGCGCTGGAAGGTCTGGGCCCGGATCAGCTGCTCCCGGCGCGGCGTTTCGCGGGGGATCACCAGGCTGATGGTGCCCTGGCTCAGGATCTCGCAGAGCGTGTTGTAGCCGCCCATGCTGACGACCACATCGGCGGCCGCGAAGATTTTCTCCATCTGCCGGTAGAAATGGTACATGCGCACGCCGAGCTTGCGCGAGCGCTTGTTGATGTTCTTGCGCTCCGATTTCGGCATGAACGGACCGGTAATCAGGATGCTCTTGAAGGGCTGCGCCCCGGGTGCGGACTCCAGCATCCGCAGGTAGGTGTCCATCACGGCGAAACCGTCCCCGCCGCCGCCGGTGGTGACCACCACGAGTTTGTCCTCGTCCTGGAGCCCGTGCTCCTTGCGGATGCTCTGGACCCCCTCGGGCGAGGGAACCTTGCGGGGGATGTATCCGGTGAAATGGATTTTGCGGCTCACCGCATCCGAAATCCCGTATTCGCGGATGGGGTCATAGAGGTCGCGGTTGCCGTAGATCCAAATCTCGCTGTAAAGCTCCTCCAGGATCTGGTAGACGCCCTTCTCCCGCCATTCCTCTCGGGTTGTTTGGGCATCGTCCATGATGTCCCGCAGCCCTAGTATCGTGCGGGTGCCGGGCAGCGAGCGGCGCAGCCACTGCAAGGCCGGCAGCACCTCGCGCTTCAGCCCCAAGGGCTCCTTGTCCACGATGAAAAGCTGGGGCTGGAAGGTCTTCACGGTGGCGGTGATGATGTTCTTGCGGATGTCCAGGGCGTGGCGGGCGTTGATTTTGATCGACAACGGCAGGTACTCCTCGTTGGTGCGCTTGATCATTCCCGGGATGCGCACGAAGTCGATCTGTTCGGGAAAGGCGAAGCGGCCGGCGATGGGCGAACCGGTCAGAATGAGGATGTTCACCCGCGGCCCGAGCAGGTGCGCGGCGATCGCCATGCTGCGGCGGATGTGTCCCAGACCGTACGTGTCGTGGGAATACATCAGGATGTTGTAGGTCGAATTGCGGGCCATGCCCCTCCCAAATCAAAGGCGCTTAAAAAAGCGCCTTTGATTTGATTTTATAGTGAAATTTCATGCGGGTTGTCAAGGAATCCCGCCTTCGCTCCGGTTCACGGTTTCGGGTTCACGGTTCACGGCTAAAAAGCATGAGCGTCGGTTAAACCGCTGAACCGGGAACCGTTGAACCTGAGCAACCCTAAGCCTTTAACTGCTGCTGTTGATCTGGTATAAGTGAGCAGGTCCATTGGAATGGGTCGGTTCGAAATCCCCCCAACCCCCTTTGACAAAGGGGGAAAAGGGGGATTTGATTCTTTCCGTATCCTTATAAACTGGAAATTAGATATGGCTCGTTCGGACGTCCACCCCGTCCACCGCTTCGAGAGCTGGCAGGTGTGGCCGGGCTCTTACGACAACCCGCCGGCCGATGGGCGCTTTCCCGGTCCGCCGCAAAAGGGGTTTCAGATCACGCGCGCCACCCGCATCGCCTCCATGGGCTCCTGCTTTGCACGCGAGATCAAGCGCCGCCTGCTGCAGCGCGGGTTCACGTACATCGCCGAGGAAGCCCGCCACCCCGCCGCCGTGCACGCCAGCGCGGCCTGGGAGCGCGTGTACAACACCTTCTGCATGCGGCAGATCTTCGAGTACACCTTCGAAACCTGGAAACCGCAGCAGCGCTGGTGGCAGGCTCCGCGCTCCGGCCGGATCCAGGACCCCTACCGGCGGGTCATCCTGTACGGCGACCGGGCGGAGGCCGAAGCCGACTTCGCGCAGCACCGCGAACACTCCCGGCGCGCCCTGCAGAGCGCCGAGGTTCTGATCCTTACGCTGGGTCTGACCGAGGTGTGGCAGGACCGCCGGGACGGGTCGGTCATCAGCCTGCCGGCCGGTCCCTACGTCAACGAGGGCGGCGACCTGCGCGACTACGAATTCCGCGTGAGCCGGCACTCCGAAAACCTGGACAACCTCGAGCGCATCCATGCCATCCTGGCCCGGCACAATCCCGGCTGCCGGATCCTGGTCACGGTTTCCCCGGTGAACCTCTGGGCGACCTTCCGGCGGGACCTGGACGTCATCAGCGCCAGCTGCAACTCCAAAAGCACCCTGCGGGCGGCCGCCGACGAATTCGTCTCCCGCCATGACAACGCCTTTTATTTTCCGGCCTATGAAATGGCAACCATCTACCAGCCCTTCACCGGCCGGACCTATTTTGCCCAAGGCCGCGAGAATTTTCACGTCAACAAGCGGACGGTCAAGTTCATCATGAACCATTTTTTTCAGTGGTACGCGCCGACGGAGCCGTTCGAGCCGTTTGATTTGGAGGACTAGACCTTTGGGACGGGCTGTTGACATCGCCACATAATCTGGCAAGATACGAGATTCCGAAATAAAAACCATAGTGCTTTCATGAATCAAAGATCAATTTTCGAAATTTCTGCGTCCCGCCGAAAAAGCGGCAGGAAGAGCGGGTTTTGTGGGAGTGGCTTCCAGCCACGACACTATCGCGGCAAGATGCCGCTCCCACTGGACAACACTTCAGCTTCATTGAACGATCCGACACAAGTCTGTTTTTTTGTGGGAGCTTGAATGGAATTCGAACCCGTCATCGGTCTTGAAGTGCACGCCCAGCTCAAGACCCATACCAAGATTTTCTGCGGCTGTTCGACCCGGTTCGGCGCCGAGCCCAACACCCAGACCTGCCCGGTCTGCCTTGGCATGCCGGGGGTCCTGCCGGTCCTCAACCGCACGGTGGTGGACTTCACCTTGTGCCTGGCGCTGGCCACCGGCTGCACGATCGCCCCGGAGAGCCGGTTCGCGCGCAAGAACTATTTCTATCCCGACCTGCCCAAGGGCTACCAGATCTCCCAGTACGAACTGCCCATCGCCGAGAACGGCCGGATCGACATCGAGGTGGACGGCCGGCCCCAGCGCGTGCGCATCCGGCGGATCCACATGGAGGAGGACGCCGGCAAGCTCTCCCACGACCCGCACCGTCCGGTCAGCCGGGTCGATCTCAACCGGACCGGCGTGCCGCTGATCGAAATCGTCAGCGAGCCGGACATCGAGACGCCCGCGGCGGCCGGCGCCTACCTGAGGAAGCTTCGCGCCATCGTGCGCTATCTCGGCATCTGCGACGGCAACCTCGAGGAGGGCAGCTTCCGCTGCGACGCCAATGTGTCCATCCGTCCCAAGGGCTCCCGCGAGCTCGGCACCCGAACCGAGCTGAAGAACCTGAACTCCTTCCGCTTCGTCGAAAAGGCGATCGAATACGAGATCAGCCGCCAGAAGGACGTTCTCATGGACGGCGGAACGGTCGTCCAGGAAACCCGGCTGTGGGATTCCGCCTGCGGCCAGACCGTCTGCATGCGCGGCAAGGAGGAAGCCCACGACTACCGTTATTTTCCGGACCCGGACCTGCTGCCCCTGGTCATCGACGCCGAATGGATCGAACGCCTGCGGCGATCGCTTCCGGAGCTCCCGGACGCCCGGCGCGCCCGGTTCGTGGAGCAATACGGCCTGCCGGCCTACGACGCCGGCGTCCTGACCTCGGACCGCGAGCTGGCCGACTACTTCGAGGCCTGTCTCGCGGACTTTCCCCAGCCCAAGCCGGTCAGCAACTGGATCATGGGGCCGCTGCTCGGGCTGCTCAACGCCCAGGGCATCGCCATCGACCGGTCGCCGGTGGAGGCCTCGGCTCTGGCCGGCCTGCTCAAGCTGGTCGACGGCGGCGCCATCAGCGCCAAGATCGCCAAGGCCGTGTTCGATGAGATGGCCGCCACCGGGAAGACCGCCGCCGCCGTCGTCGCCGAGAAAGGTCTGTCTCAAATCAACGATACGGGCGCCATCGAAGCCGTCGTCCAGGGCGTTCTGGACCGCAGCCCCGAAGAGGTCGCGGCCTACCGCGGCGGCAAGACCAAGCTCATGGGCTTTTTCGTCGGCGAGGTCATGAAGGCCACCCGCGGCCAGGCGAATCCGAGGACGGTCAACGAGCTTTTGAAAAAAAATCTAGAAAGCAGTTTAAGGTTTAAAGATTAAGGTTTAAAGCAACTGCGCAATGGCTTCTTCCCCTTAAACTTTAAACCTTAAACATTAAACGAAAGAGGGAGGTCCCAGCTTGAGAACAAAGCTAATTCACATACTCCTTACAGGCCTGATCCTGTTCGTATCATCAGGTGGCTATGCAAACGCTGCCAAGCAGGTCGCCATCGTCCCCTTCAAAGTCAACGCCGAAAAGGACATGAGCTTCCTGCGCGACGGCATTTACGACATGCTCGCCTCGCGGCTTTACAAGGAAAACGAAACCAACGTCCTCAGCCGCCAGCAGGTGGAAAAAGCGCTCGGCGCCGCCGGCGGGGCGGTGACCGAATCCAACGCCCGCGACCTCGGCAAGCGGCTGGAAGCGGATTTCATCCTCTTTGGCAGCCTGACGGTGCTGGGAAACAGCATCAGCGTGGACTCCAAGATGGTGGACGTCACCGGGGCCAAGCCGACGATGAGCTTTTTCGAGCAGAGCGAGGATGCCGGCGGCATCGTGACCCGGGTGAATCAGATGGCGTCTGAAATCAACGACAAGATGTTCGGCCGCGGAGCGGTCGCCAAGGCCCCGGCCGCAGCGCCGGCGTCCCAGCCCAAGCCGCCGGACGCCACCGCCCATCCCGAGAAGATGTTCAAGCAGGGCGGCGGGCTGGGCCCCGAGGGCGGGCTGGGGTCGCCGTTCGTTACGGAGGAGGGCACGGGCGGGCGCGAGCTGTCGCCGCAGTTCTGGCGCAGCGCCGGCTTCCGGCATCTCTTCAACGGCATCGCCCTGGGGGACGTGGACAAGGACGGAAAAATCGAGACCGTGATCCTCACGCCTCAGACGTTATTGATCTTCCGCAAGGATCAGGACCGCTTTTTCCAGGTGTTCGAATATGCCGAGAGCGGCCAGGGCTACAACATCGGCGTTGATGTCGCCGACATCAACGGCAACGGCATACCCGAGATCTTCGTCACCAGCCTGACCCCGACCCGCAAGGGCCTGAGCTCCTTCGTCCTGGAGCATGACGGCAAGACGTACCAGCGGATCGTGGACAATGCCCCCTGGTATTTTCGCGTAAGCAGCCTGCCCGACCGGGGCAAGATCCTCTTAGGCCAGGAGTCGCGCATGGGCAGCCCCCACAGCAACCGCATCTATGAAATGCTCTGGCGCAACGGCCGATACGAGCCCGAAACACCGGTCAACGTCGGGGTGGCGCTGAACGTGCTGGGCCTGACCATTGCCGACATCATGGACGGCCACAAGGAAACCGTGGTCGCCTACGACCGCGAGGACCGCATCCGCGTGTTCGAGCCCTCGGGCAAGGAGGAGTGGCGAAGCGCTGAAAAATACGGCGGCAGCACCTTATTTTTCGGCGGGGAGCGCACCGATCAGGGTGATGTGGAAAACCCGATCTATCTGCCCATGCGCCTCATCCCCATCAAGCAGGCCAAAGACGGCAAGACCAAGATCATGGCCGTCAAGAACCACGACATCGCCAGCGGCCGCCTCGAAAAATTCAGGAGCTTTGCCGAATCCCAGATCATGTCGTTCTTCTGGGACGGCCTGGGGCTGGCGGCGGAATGGAAGACCCGCAAGATCAGCGGCAGCATCCGGGATTTCGCCATCGGCGACTTCGACAACGACGGCGCCGACGAGCTCGTTGCGGCCGTCATCCTGGACGAAGGCCGGATCATCACCACCTCGCCCAAAAGCACGGTGGTTGCGTTGGAGTTCAGATGAAGAGATAGTGTTTGGTGTTTAGTGTTTGGTGTTTAGTGTTTGGTGTTTGGGCGGGAGAAAGCTGACAGTTCTTCGTGTAAACTTGCTATC